>CAYJLI010000001.1:0-38530 GCA_964371155.1 uncultured Oscillospiraceae bacterium
AGCGACACAGTAAGCAAAAAATCATAAGATTTTTTGTGGTTTCGCTTTTGTCTTCAGTCTGAGTTTGAAATTTATTTTCAAACTTTATCTCCATTTATATAATATGTCATAATAACTGCATCTTCGACAGGTTTTTCATAGAAATTTTTTCTAATTCCCATTCTTTTAAAGCCTTTTGCCTCATATAGTGAAATTGCGGCGTCATTTGACACCCTCACCTCAAGCGAGATAAACAGCATTTGATTTTCATTTGCAAACGCTATTTGACTTTCTATAAGCGCTCTTGCAATGCCTTTTCGCCTATATAAAGGTGATACCGCCACATTTGTGACATACCCCTCACCTAAAACATTGTGCATACCCATATATGCCAGCACCTCTTCACCGTCTACTGCCACAAGAAACACCGCTCTATTATTATTAAGCTCGGATACAAGCCCATCTTTACTCCATGGGAGGGTGAAACACTGCGCTTCAATCTCGGCTATCTGCTCTATATGTTTATTTTTCATTTTGGTTATTTCGAATGTCATAAAGCTTTTCACCATCTTCGCTTTCTATTTGTTTATGCCAAAGGCCTTAGCATATACTTCATCCTGTTCTTTTAAATGCGTTACATAGCCTATCGGAATTTTATTTTCGGTGGCTTCTATTATTCTCTTAGTGCCTTCTTCTTTAAATGCGCCGCAAAGCTCAATGCAGTCAATCCCCTCGGCTAATAGCTCCTTTGCAGCTATACAGGCATCTTCTATATCGTATACACCTACAATAGTGGCTGCACCGTCTTTTATTATTGCACGGTCGCATTTGCTGTCAAAGCCACCCATTATTAAAAAAGCAAACTTCATAATTAACTCCTTTTATATAATTAGTAGGATTATTTATGCGTGATATGCAAATAATGTACATTATAACATATCTAAACTAATTTTTCTACTTTTAGAATGAAATCTACTCACTTATAGTTAAATATTGATTTGTTTTATTATATTTTTTAGCTTTTTGAAATTTTTATTGCATTTTGACTATATCTTTTCCTTTTATTTCAAACAAGTTATAAAACTTACCAAAAAATGAAATATTATTTACTTTTATCTTGATTAGCATTAATTAGTATGGTATATTTTGAATATAATATTAAATGTGATATACTAATTCGTCATATACATTCAAAATCAGCAAAATATGATGTAATAAATTTATTTTAAATTGTAAAGGGGTACGATTATGACACATAATACTCATCTTCTAAATTGGATTTCTGAAATGACTATGAAACTTTCCCCCGCAAATGTAGTTTGGGTGGATGGCAGCGAAAAACAGCGCAAGGAACTCATTGATATGTCGGTAGCTGAGGGCGAGCTCATTACACTTAATCAAGAAAAATTACCGGGATGCTATCTGCATCGCTCTGATACAAACGATGTTGCGCGTGTGGAAGACCGTACCTTTATATGCACCACCAATGAAGAGGATGCAGGTGCTACAAATAACTGGATGGATAAAGACGAGTGCAAGAAAATGCTTTCTGACATCTACACAAATTCAATGAAGGGCAGAACAATGTATGTTGTACCATTTGTAATGGGGCCTGTTGGTTCTAAATTTGCAAAAGTCGGAGTTGAGATTACCGATTCTAAATATGTTGTAATAAATATGCTCACCATGACCCATGCAGGTGATGAAGCATTAAAACAACTGGGCGATAGCGATGATTTCACTCGTTGTATTCACTGCCTATGCGAAATAAGCCAAGAGAAGAGATATATCTGCCATTTCCCCGAAGAAAACGAAGTTATTTCTGTGAATTCGGGTTATGGTGGCAATGCACTTCTCGGCAAAAAATGCATGGCTCTTAGAATAGCTTCCTATCTCGGCAAAAAAGAGGGTTGGATGGCTGAACATATGCTAATTTTGGGGATTGAAAATTCTCGTGGAGAAACAAAATACATCTCTGCTGCTTTCCCCTCCGCTTGTGGTAAAACAAACCTTGCAATGCTAATCCCACCAGAGGGTTATAGAACACGTGGGTACAAAATATTCTGCGTTGGCGATGATATTGCATGGATGCATATCGGTGAAGACGGTGGGCTTTGGGCTGTAAACCCCGAAAATGGCTTCTTCGGCGTAGCACCCGGCACAAATGCAAAAACAAATTTCAATGCGCTTGCTTCAACTATGAAGGACACTATATTTACAAATGTGGCGCTAAACGCCGATGATAATACAGTTTGGTGGGAGGGTCTTACCAAGGAAGTGCCTAAAAACCTTATCGACTGGAAAGGTGAAGCTTTTGATCCTGCTTCGGGCAGTAAAGCCGCTCATCCAAATAGTCGCTTTACCTCCTACGCTAAAAATTGCCCTTGTGTAAGCAAGAGATTTAATGAAGAAGATGGCGAGGGCGCACCTATTTCCGCTATTTTATTCGGCGGTCGCAGAGCAAAGACTGCTCCCCTTATCTATGAAGCATTCGACTGGAATCACGGCGTATTCGTAGGCTCTTCTATGGCTTCAGAAACCACCGCTGCCGCCGCAGGTGCAGTAGGTCAGGTTCGTCGTGACCCTATGGCTATGAAGCCTTTCTGCGGATACAATATCGGCGATTATTTCTCCCACTGGCTAAATATGGGCGAAAAGCTTGGAGATAAAGCACCGCGTATTTTCCATGTAAACTGGTTTAAGACCGATAATGAAGGAAAATTTATCTGGCCTGGCTTTGGGGATAATGTGAGAGTACTCGACTGGATACTTGAGCGTTGTGAAGGCAGAGTTAATGCTGTTACCACTCCAATTGGCTACATTCCAAGCATTTATGATTTAGATACTAATGGACTTGATTTAACCCTTGCACAGATTACAGAGCTTTTAAATGTTGATAGAGAGCTTTGGAAAGAAGAAGTTGAGTTAATTAATGCTTTCTATGAAAAAGTGGGTGACTCTCTTCCCGAAGAGCTCCAAAGTCAACTAAATAGGCTTAGAAATGCTGTATCAGTTACGCAAAACAGCAGTGTAAATTCGGTTTTTAATATGCCTGTGTGTGTAATGGGTTAATTTATTGATATGTACTTATATCTTTAATGATTTTATAAGAGGTGATTAAAATGTCTTTACATCACAGGAATAATATGCCATGGAGAGCTATTACAGCAATTTTATTTACTGCTTTCGGCTGTGCCTCATTTATACTCAGCTGTGTTTGCGGTATGCTTATCATGCGACATAAATAATTTTTTAGATTAATTTGGAGTTGTCACCTTTGGGTGGCAACTCTAAAAAATTTACTGATTTTATGCCCTTGCCTCCCATTTTGTGGAGGCAAGGGCATAAATGAGTCATTGAGGATTATACGGTATTATATGTAGTACGGCAAAGCTTAATTTTATTTGTCCAAATAGTAAATTTATGGTACAATAATTACTATTAGCCCTAACAACTGCAAAAATAGGGGCACATTAAAACAGTGCTATACTAACATTTACAAAGGAGCAAAAAAATGCATTACAGACAGCTATCTGCAAAATTATCTTCGCTTTTCATACTGAGAAATTTAAATAATTTCGCCACTGTTAAGGCAATGGTTAATATGCTTAGATCAACAAATGCCTCTGCCGAGGAATTTTGCGCTGCTTACAGCGATTATATGGCACGTAGCCTAAAAAAACCGCTTGACATCTCTATAATGGAAGCTGTTCATTATGATGAGAATTTAATTTGTCGTCATATAAGAAATAATACTTTTCACAGTCTGCCTAATGAGCTTAAAGCGAGCACCGATTATGATTTAAATACTATTTCACAGGTTTTAAATGTCACTTCGGAAGAGATTTTAAGTCATATGGCGAAAAAGCACCCCGACTGGAGTGACATTTTGCTCTCCATGCCAAAATATACCCTACCAAGCCAACTTTCAGTAAATTCGCATAATGATTTAATAGAGTTTTACCGCAAAAATGGATATGGTTTTTTTGCAAAAGGCACTGCTTACTATTTCGAGGATAATCTGCCTCATAAGGCGCCAACTTCCGACCCAATTACGCTTTCCGAGCTTTGGGGATATGAAAAGGAAAAGGCTGTAATTATACAAAATACAAAGGCATTTTTATCGGGCAAACCCTGCAATAATATGCTTCTTTATGGGGATAAGGGCACGGGAAAATCCTCCACTGTTAAGGCTGTGGTAAATGAATTTGCTGATAGGGGTCTTAAAATCATTGAAGTGAAATTAAACCAAATTGAAAATTTCCCACGCCTTTATGGTTATATAGCTGCAAGCCCATTTAAGTTTATTGTACTTCTTGACGACATCAGCTTTTCAGAGCTTGATAACACATACTCTTCCCTAAAGGCATTTATAGAAGGTGGTGTTACTGCAAAGCCTGAAAACATGATTATATATGCCACTTCAAACCGCAAAAATATGGTAGTAGAAAAAATTTCTGACCGTGAGGGAGATGAAGTGAGGGTGAGGGATGCCATGCAAAGTGCTTCTTCCCTTTCTGATAGATTTGGCGTAGAAGTAACATTTTTCAATTTGGACAAACCTGCATATCTCGCACTTGTTAAAGAGCTTTGTAATAATGAAAAAATAGCTATGGAGGAAAATGAGCTATTTTTACTTGCCGAGAGATTTGCCACATATAAAAGCGGACGCTCTCCACGTACAGCAAGGCAGTTTATAAATGATTTGCTATCAAAAGCTGATGATTAAAGGCAATTTTAGTTGCATTTCATTCTATATTAAATAAAGCATGTATTTTATACAATCTATTAGTGTTACAAATATCAGAAAATATGTTAAAACAGCAAAATGTAGGGGTGCTCCTATGTTATTATCCGAAACCTTGGATTTACCACTGATTTCGGGTGAACATACAGAGCACACCCCTACATTTTTTGTTATTAAAATTTCGTCATGTCCTGATAATTAAATCATGCTTTTAAGTACTTTTTGACTAAGAGAGTAAGTCTTACTCATATAAGTTGATTAATTAAGGTTATAAGATGCGAAAAAGTCTTTTCTCACTCAAGGATTATCATCTCAAATATCGCCGCAAATTCTCTTACATAATACCCCGGTGCAAGGCTTGGCGCAGAAAAAGAGCCTGCTCCATATGGGTGTAGCCCCTGCTCCCTCGCATGGTATGCCGCCCTGAATTGGTGAAAGTCATCAGTGGCGATAATTACATTCTCTGAGAGATTGTTTTCGCTAATTATTTCTGCGGAAAATTTGATATTTGTTTCAGTGTCGATAGAATTTTCCTCGGTAAATATCCTTTCTTCGGCTATGCCATGCTGGGTAAGATACATTTTCATAACTTCCGCTTCGGAGTACTCATCACCCTCGCTCCTCCCTCCCGACACTATGCACACCGACTCAGGGTTTTTATTAAGCTCTTCAAGGCCTGCATTTAATCTGTGCCTGAGCATGGTCGAGGGTGTATCGCCATGCACTGCACAGCCTAAAACAATAACTGTGGCAGGTTCTTCGCCGTTATAATTTGTAAAATACGAGGCTATTAGCATCAGTGATAACATGGTCATTCCAGCCATTGTTGCCGCTTCCACCAAAAATTTGCATAGTTTATTAAGGTGGGGCGAAAGCCTTTCCCCATAAAATATATAGAAAATCACCGCAGTGCCATATAGGCTTAAAATCACTGTACCCGTGTGTAGGTATCCAAATAAAATGGGCATTACTCCAAATATCCAACAAAAGATGCCAAAGATTGCAAAGATTTTTTTACTCAGTGTCAGATTTACAAAACTTTTAAAATTCATAGCTATATACTGTATATCCTTTGTGTCAAAATTAGGGAGGCAATAGCATTTTTCTTGGGTGTCTCCCAAAATAATTGTAAATGATTTTACAATATATATCAAGCTATTTTAATGAACTCTATGAAATTTTAGCTGCATCCAAATTGGAGCTACTAACATATTTTTTCTTACAAGAATATCTCTACCCCAGGCCCCGGTGGAAGCTCTGCCGCAATCCAAATTACGAGCAGTGTAAACCAACCTAATAAAAATGAAATGCTGTAAGGCAGCATGGTTGATATAAGTGTCCCCATGCCGCATTTGGGGTCATACTTTTTCAAAAATACCACTATCATGGCAAAATAGCTCATTAGCGGAGTGATGATGTTTGTGCAGGAGTCCCCTATTCTAAATGCCATCTGTGTGAGCTCGGGGCTATATCCGAGCAGCATGAACATCGGCACAAACACAGGTGCGAGTATTGTCCATTTTGCCGATGCCGAGCCCATAAACAGATTTATAAAAGCGGAAAAGAGGACGAATAAAAGCATTAGTGGAATTGCCCCAATGCCTGAATTTTCAAAAAACTCCGCTCCACTCACAGCTATTATTGTTCCAAGATTTGTGTATTCAAAATAGGCTATGAACTGTGCCGCCACAAACGCCAACGCAATATATCCACCCATTGCGGACATCGACTCTTCGAGTGCTTTGCAAACATCCCTCTCACTCTTAAACGCACCACTGCTAAACCCATATGTCACGGCTGGGATTAGAAAAAACAGTGCTATCAGTGGAATTATACTCGCCATAAAGGGGGAATTTTCCATTATACTGCCTGTTTCAGAATTGCGCAAAAAACTGCTCTGTGGATATAAAAGAGCTATAATTATCCCTATAAATACAAATATAGAAATCCCTGCCGCCACAAGCCCCCTCACTTCGCTTTTTTCGAGGGAGGATGCGATGGTGTCAGCATTTCCCTCCCATGCATTTGCAGTTCTAAGCTTTGGCTCTACGATGAAATCGGTGACAATCCAACCGATAATTGTTATCAAAAATGTTGAAACTATCATAAAATACCAGTTTGCAGTAGCTTCCACAGTGTAGTTTGGGTCTACCATTTTCACCGCTTCGGTGGTAATTCCTGCAAGCATGGGGTCGAGTGTGCCAATTATTAGATTGGCGGAAAACCCTCCCGATACCCCTGCAAATGCCGCGGCAATTCCAGCTAAGGGATGCCTGCCATAAGCGGAGAACATCAGTGCACCAACAGGTATAAGCACCACATAACCTGCATCGGAGGCAACATTTGACATTATCCCTAAAAAGACCACAGTGGGAGCAATAAGCTTTTTGGGAGTGATTTTCACTGCACCTTTTAGCATTGCAGAAATAAGCCCACTGCTCTCAGCAACTCCAACCCCAAGCATTGACACAAGCACGGTGCCAAGCGGAGCAAAGCTTGTGAAATTTGTGACCGAAGAAGTGAATATAAATGAAAGCCCATCACGGGAAAGCAGGCTATTTGGGGTGATGGACTGCCTTTTTATTTCATTTGTGCTTCTATCAATTATATCTCCCACAACCGACAGATTATATGCATCTGCCACGGCGGAGATTAAAATAATTGCCAGTGCAAAGAGAGCAAATAGTGTAATCGGATGGGGGAGCTTATTTCCTATATGCTCCACGGCTGTAAGAAATGAGGTAATTATTGATTTTTTTTCTTTATTCATGCATGCCTCCTGCGTATTGGCGCAAAAATATGATAAAATGCTAAACTATTTAGCTGTGCGAAGATTTATATATTGCTTTTATATTTATTATATTTTGTATAAACTCGCTGATTTTATTCATATTGATGACCTCTGCTTTCTGCAAAAGGCGGAGTAGAACCATAAACAACTTATATATAACAAGTTTTAAATTTATTTTTAAAATTTATCATTTGAAGGAAAGTCCTTGCAAAAAATTTGAGAGGCATTTCTACCTCTCAATCTAATAATTATATACTTTTATTCATCTGCAATACTCTTCTTGTATTCACTTCCCCAAAGCTCCATAGCGTGGAGGACGGGGTGCAGGCTCTCCCCTAATTCCGTGAGTGTATATTCCACTTTCGGTGGAACTTCTGCATATACTTTTCTGCTTATCAGCCCGTTTGTTTCCATCTGTCTTAAATTTGAGGTGAGGACTTTTTGCGAGATATTTCCCACTGATTTTTTAAGCTCCCCAAAGCGCTTTGTGCCACTGCCTAAATCGCGCAAAATTAGTATTTTCCATTTATCGCTTATAAGTGTCAGTGTGGTTTCTATGGGGCAAGCTGGTAATTTATTCATTGCAATTTTCTCCTTTAGTATCTGTAAGTAACTAAGACACAAAAAAGTGCTTACTTTACAAAACGCCAATATAGATATAAAATATCACATATAGCAATTATTGTCAATAAAGTAAATTATTTTAAAGGAGATATTAAAAATGAAGAAAATTTTATCACTACTGCTTGCATCTTGCATGCTATTTTCACTTTCCGCTTGTAGCTCCACCACAGATTCCTCAGAAGAAGCAGCATCCCAAGGTGAATCACAAAGCGAAGCTGGGGATGAAAAGGAAGTATTACGTGTGGGTATGGATTTAACTTTCCCCCCATACTCTTATATTGGTGACGACGGTGAACCTACGGGACTCGAACCCACCATAGCCGCCGCTTTTGCTGACTATCTTGGAATGGAGCTTGAAATTGTAAATACCGACTTTTCGCTTTTAATCCCTGCACTGCAAACGGGCGATGTGGACATACTCATTCCCGATATGACCAGAACAGCCGAGCGTGAACAGCAGGTTGATTTCTCCGACGGATACAGATACACACAGTCCTTAGCACTTGTAAATAAAGAATTTGCCGAGGCAAATAATATTACTGACGACATGCCACCGGAAGAATTTTTCCACCTTACAGGCTCTAAATTCATAGGCCTTGCAGGAACTTTAGGCGTTTTAGTGCCTCAGCAGTTTGGAGCAGAGGTGGTTGAAATCACCGAAATTGGCACTGGGATTTTAGAGGTAGCAAATGGTCAGTCCACTGCACTTGTAGCTTCCACTGAAGTGCTTGGTTTCCATGCGGCAAACCCTGATACGACCATACTGTACAGTGGCATCGGAAACTGGATGGAAGCTTGCTTTGTGGTAAATAAGGGCGACACTGAGTTGCTTGAAAAATCCAATGAATTTATCGCTACAATGTATGAAGAGGGCGGCCTTTTCGACCAGATCAGAGAAGAATTTGACGAAATAATCTCCGACTATCTTCAAAGCGAAGAAGTGGGGCTTGATTATATAGTTATGCGTCCGGAAGGATTTGACAACTAATGAAAAAATCTGCAAAAACACAATATGCTCTCGTGATTTTGTTGTTTGTGGCGGCAATGGTTTATGCATTGTTTTTCTCAACTTCCGCCGCTCCACAATATAATATGATACTCTCCCAAAGCGATTTACTACTCGAAGCGTTTTGGGGCACTATTTGGATAAGCTTAGTCACTTTAATTGGCTCACTAATTTTAGGATTTGTGCTCTTTATGATGTTGCGCTCTAAAATAGTGTTTATAAAAGCGATATCCGATGTGCTAAACGAGATTATCATGGGTACCCCACTGCTTATTATGATTTTTTTGATTGTATATGTGCTTGGCCCTGTTGTGAACTACGGCAACAAACTTGTGCTGGGCATAGTGGCACTTATTCTATATAATGCGCCCTATGTGGCAAATGCATATGAGACCACCGCCGCAGTTGTTGACGCAGATCAATATACAGTCATGGATTTATACGGCTTTAAATGGTATCAAAGGTATATTTACATAATAATTCCCCAGATGATAAAGCCTTTTATCCCCTCGCTTATAAATAATTTGTCGAGTGTTATTAAAAGCTCTTCCCTCTTAAACATAATAGCGGTGACGGAAATTACCTATATTACCACAGCCATTTCCTCGAGGAATTTTGCATTTATCGAGGGGTATTATGTAATGTGGATAATGTATTTAGTGGTAACTATCCCGCTCTCCTTAATTGCAAAGTATTTTGGAAGGAGGATGGCATAATGGATTTTAAGATATCATCACTTACCAAGTCCTATTTGGGCGAGAATGTATTTCATGACTTAAACATTGAGATTAAAGGGCATAAGGCAATAGGCATAATAGGTGAATCGGGTTGTGGCAAATCCACCCTGCTCCGCCAGCTTGCCGGAATAGAAACTCCCGACACAGGTAAAATCGAGATAGATGGGCTTTCCCCTATTAAAAATCTAAAAGAATACAGGGAAAAAATCGGAATGGTGTTTCAAAAGCATAATCTATTCCCACATCTGACAATAAGAGAAAATATCACCCTTATTCTGCACAAGATTAAAAAAGTGGATAAAAACACGGCTGAAACAATCGCAAACACACTGCTAAAAAAGCTGCACATAGAGGGTGAAGCCGATAAAAGACCCCATGAAGTGTCCGGTGGACAGGCGCAGAGAGCGTCGATAGCAAGGGCACTTGCCACCGACCCACAGCTTATATTTTTAGACGAGCCCACGGCGGCACTCGACCCAATACTGACCGATGAAGTGCTAAAAGCCGTAACCCAGCTAAAGCATGAGGGGCATGGCTTCATATTTGTAACCCATGAAATATCTTTTTTAAGGGAGTTTGCCGATTATATCATATTTTTAAAAGACGGTGTAGTGTGCGAGTATGGTGAGGTTGCTCTCTTAGAAAATCCTAAGACAAAGGAGCTTTCGGAGTTTTTAAAAATATATTAAAATAGCATTTTGATTATTTCTTTAATTAAATAAATATCTTTATATATCTAATGCTGAGTAGCATGGTGCTTAGTATTAGATATATTTTTATTAAAGAGATTTAATAAGGTAATATTGGTTTTCTTACATATAAAAGGAAAAATGTAAAATGTTTTACATTTTTATATGATATAATTGTGTATAATATCCTTATAGCAATTAAACCAATTATTTCAGTATTTCTCTAAGAGTTTTTTTGCTAAATGCTACACAAATTTATAAAAAAGGTTTTTAAGTTGTACAATAACCAAATTAAGGAGGATTTTTATGCATTTCTTAGAATATGAAACATGGAAATTGAAAGACGGGGTTGACCTTGTAGAATACGAAGAAGCAATTACTAAATGGTTTAGATATTTGGTAGAAAAGAAAAAAGAACTCTTCCCCGAATGGGTTAGTGCTAAATACTATCAAAAGACTGACCATGACGGCGCACCCACAGGTGTTTATGTAATGATATTTGAATACGATTCAATCGAGGGGCATCATGCTTATAAGGACAGACGCAAAAACTGGGACGGCCCTTATGCTGAATACAAAACCTACGACCCATACCAAGACTATTTTGACCTCGATACAGTTACTACTGAGTATTTTGTGCCAATGCAAACCGAAGAATGGTTTAATTTTGGATAAATTTTGTTTATTTTAAAGGAGAGAAAATCTATGAAAAAACTACTTTCATTACTTTTAGCGGCAACTTTAATGCTTTCATTAGCTGCATGTAGCAGTGAGTCTGCCTCCTCCGAAGCAGATGATTCCGAGACACCTGTATCAAGTGGCGATGCAGAGGTAAAGGACAGCTTAATCATTGCACACAAAGGCGATACTCCTAATTTTGATACACATGACAATCTAAACGACAACGGCATGAGAATTAATCTAAATATCTATGACCCACTCGTGCGCATGCACAATACTACATATGAAATAAGCCCCTGTGTAGCTGAAAGTTGGAGCATTTCCGAGGATGGTAAGGAATACACATTTAAAATTAAAGAGGGAATTAAATTCTCAGACGGCACCGATTTAAGCGTGGATGATGTGGTTTTCTCACTTCAAAGAGGTATGGAAATGCCACTTGCAGTACCATCATTTGCAAGGGTTGTTGGAGTTGAAAAAGTGGATGAGGCAAATGTAAAGGTAATTCTTGACGGCCCATACCCAGAATTCCTATTTGCTATGGCTCTTCCAACCGCAGGTATTTTAAGCGAAACTGCTTACAATGAGCTTGGCGCTGAAGAATATATGAAATCCCCTATCACAACAGGACCATATGTGGTTTCTGAGTGGAGTGTGGGTGAAAAAGTAGAGCTTGTTGCTAATGAAAACTACCACATGGGCGAAGTTCCTATTAAAAATGTTGAGTTTAGAGTAATTTCCGATGACAATGCGGCGGTTCTATCCCTTGAGTCAGGCGATATAGATGCACTTGTTGATGCTCCTTTCACCGCTTACAACAGAATTAGCGAAAACAGCGAGCTTGCTCTACATGAGGGTACAACCTTTGGATATAACTACATCCTATTCAACACCGCTTCAGGCCCATTTGCAGACCCTAAAGCAAGGGAAGCAATGGCGTATGCAACCGATAAGGAAGCTATACTATTTGCGGCATTTGACGGATATGGACATATCATCGACACCCCAGCACTTCCCGAATACGTGGGCTATACAGATGAAGTTACAAAATATGCATATGATTTAGAGATGGCAAAAACTCTATTTGCTGAAGCTGGAATTAATGCTGGTGATGAAATAGTGGTAACCTCCTATGAGCCTGTATGCGCTAAAGTTTCCCAAGTACTGCAAAACTCACTTGCGGAAATAGATATAAACTTAAAGATTGAAACACTCGAAAGAGCGGCATACACTGAAAAAATGACTGATGGCGATTTCCATATGACAACTTCTAACTGCACATTTACCTCCCCAACAATAGATGAAGCTGTATTTACTATGATTCACAGCGGTGAAATTGGACAGGGCAACTACGGCGGTTATCAAAACGAAGTTGTGGATAGAACTTTAGAAGAAGCAAGAGCGAGCCTTGACCAATCCGAAAGAGCAATCATTTACAACGAGCTCTTAATAGAAATGAGCAATGACCTTCCTATGATTCCAACAAT
Source organism: uncultured Oscillospiraceae bacterium (assembly GCA_964371155.1). Classification (GTDB taxonomy): domain Bacteria; phylum Bacillota; class Clostridia; order Oscillospirales; family Ruminococcaceae; genus CAYJEQ01. The sequence goes on from CAYJLI010000001.1 coordinate 12,742, forward strand.
CTGGAGAGTTAAAAACATTTCTGCTGATGCAAATCTTAAAGGTGTGGAATGCAATCCATGGTCATTCTACAACATTTATGATTTTAGCTGGTAAGCTTATTTAAGCATATATAATACTGCCTAATGGTAGCGGATAAAAGGGGAGTAATACTTCCCTTTTGCCATATATTTTCTTTCTTCAATGATATATCTACTTTGCAAATCACAATAGATTTTCTTGGTTAAGTAAGTCTTAACACCTTATAAAAATCCCCATCTCCCTGCCTCATATATGGAAAGAGATGGGCTAAAAATACCTTAAATACGCTTTAATAAGCTGTATATGATAGGTTGTTAAATTAAAATGATGGGTGATATTTATGCATAAATACATATTTAAGCGTATTCTTTTGATGATACCTGTTTTAATCGGTATCTCGCTAATCGTATTTACCCTACTGAGCTTTATGCCGGGAAACCCTGCTAAAATGCTCTTGGGTGAGAAGGCCACCGAAGAGTCACTTGCTGCACTCGAGGAGGAAATGGGGTTAAACGATTCCCTCCCTGTGCGCTATGGTAAATACATATCAGGTGTACTCACGGGAGATTTTGGCACCTCATATGTAAACGGCAGACCTGTTTCCGAGCTTATTGCTGAGAGGTTCCCCACCACATTTACACTCGCTATGTTCAGCGTAGTATTTGCGATAATTATAGGGCTTCCGCTTGGTATACTCTCGGCGGTCAAGCAGTACTCATGGATTGACAGCTTAACAACTGTCTTCAGTATGGGATTTATTTCGGTGCCACCCTTTTGGCTTGGGCTTCTTCTAATAATGGGATTTTCCATACATTTTGATTTACTCCCAGCCTTTGGGTCGGATACCTTAGTGCATTTTATTCTCCCAGGTATTACAAGCTCCGCTTCCACCTTTGCAACACTTATGAGGATGACAAGGTCAACCATGCTTGAAGTAATTAGGCAGGATTATATTGTCACCGCATATGCAAAGGGAGCGGGTAAGCGCAGAGTAATATTCCACCACAGTCTTAAAAATGCTATGATACCGCTTATTACAGTAATAGGCTTAAATTTTGGCAGCATGCTCGGTGGCTCTATAATCACTGAATCCGTATTCGGCATGTCGGGTATAGGGAGTCTTTTAATATTCTCGATAAGAAATAATGATATGCCTACGGTAATGTCATGTACGCTACTTTTAGCGGTGACATTCGGGGTTATCAATTTGTTGATAGATGTAATATATGCCTTTGTTGACCCCAGAATAAAGGCTCAGTACCAAGGTTAGGAGGGTGCCACTATGCAAAGAAAAAATACTCAAGTAAACACTGTTGTAAAGCGTACTCAGGCACAGATGATATGGCACCAACTTCTCAAAAACAAGCTTGCAGTGCTGGGACTTTTTGTACTTTTAGCCTTTATTTTAGGCACTGCATATGTGCATTTTTTTGTTGATTATGATTTGATTGTTCGCCACAATTATTCTGAGCGTCTTCAAGGGATGAGCTCTGCACATTGGTTTGGCACGGATGCCTATGGCAGGGATATGTTCCTCCGCCTGCTTTATGGGGCGAGAATATCGCTTTCCATTGCATTTTTCACTGTTATCGGAGGAATGATATTCGGCGGTATGATAGGATCTATTGCCGGCTTTTATGGAGGTAAGATAGATATTATCGTAATGAGGTTTATGGATATGTTTATGGCGATACCCTCAATGCTGATGGCTATATGCATAGTATCTGTTTTAGGGCCTGGCATGATGAATTTATTCCTCGCTATTACAATTGCACTAATTCCAGGCTTTGCAATGCTTGTTCGCTCATGTGTACTCACGATAAAAGACAGCGACTATATAGAAGCCGCAAGAGCTGGCGGTACGAGTACTACAAGGATAATTCTCAGGCATATACTGCCCAATTCAATGGGCCCGATACTTGTACAAGCGACACTAAGCATGGGCGGTGTAATACTCACAGCCGCTTCACTTAGCTTTATCGGCCTTGGAATAAGCCCACCCACCCCCGAATGGGGCGCAATTTTAACCGAAGGGCAAGAGCATTTAAGGGAATATCCCCATTTGGTTATTATACCGGGGCTTACAATAATGGTTTCGGTGCTCGCCTGCAACTTCTTGGGAGACGGTATCAGAGATGCCCTTGACCCCAAGCTAAAACAATAGTGGGGGTGAAGAATATGAATAACAATATGCTACTTGAGATAAAAGATTTAATTGTGAGCTATGATACTGAAGATGGTATTGTAAGGGCGGTTAACAAAATATCTTTCTCTGTAAATAAAGGGAAAACTCTCGGTATAGTTGGTGAAACTGGTGCTGGGAAAACCACTGCGGCAAAAAGCATTCTAAGGCTTTTGCCCGAGCGCACGGGCAATATACGAAATGGAGAAATTTATTTTAACGGAGATAATGTACTCACCCTTTCAGAGCATGAAATAATGGCTATTAGGGGGGAGAAAATATCAATGATTTTCCAAGACCCTATGAGCAGTCTAAATCCTGTGCTCACTGTGGGCGAGCAGATAGGCGAAGTGCTATTTCTGCACAGCAATATAGAAAAAAAGAGGGGCAGTAAAAAGCCCGCTGGTGAATTAAAAGAAGAGATAGAAAAACGAGTGGATGAAATCCTTGAGCTCGTGGGAATACCTTCTTCAAGAAAAAATGACTATCCACATCAGTTTTCAGGCGGAATGAAACAGAGGGTAATAATTGCTATGGCACTTGTTTGCAGTCCTGAGCTTGTAATTGCGGATGAACCCACAACTGCACTCGATGTGACCATACAGGCGCAAGTTTTAGAGATTATGGAAAACTTAAAAAAGCAGTTTAACACTGCCATGATAATGATTACCCATGATTTAGGGATAGTGGCACAGGTCTGTGACGATGTAGCAGTTATGTATGCAGGTGAAATTGTGGAGCACGGTACTGTGGAGGATATATTTGATAAAAGCAAAAAGCACCACCCATACACACTTGGTTTGTTTGACTCAATCCCTAAAATCCATGACGATGCACCGAGATTAAAACCGATATTTGGACTCATGCCAGACCCTGTAAACCTCCCCGAGGGGTGCAAATTCTCCCCCCGTTGCAGTTATTGCACAGAAGAATGCAAAAGTGGTGAAATAGATTATGTGATAAATGATGGTCACCGCATAAAATGTATTAATTTAGACGGTGAAGAAACTATCTTAATGGAAAGCGAGGAGGTGGCATATGATGTCTAATCCCCTTTTATATACAAAAGGACTTAAAAAATATTTTAAAACCTCACGGGGCCTTTTACATGCAGTCGACGGCGTGGACATCTCAATTGACGAGGGCAAAACCTTGGGTGTGGTGGGCGAATCCGGTTGTGGTAAATCGACACTCGGCAGACTTATGCTCCGCCTTTTAGAGCCGACTGCAGGAGAAATATTCTACAATGGCGAAGACATTTGCAAGTATCCACCTTCGCAGATGAAAAAGATGCGCCTTCAGATGCAGATGATATTTCAAGATCCTTATATGTCGCTCAATCCTCGTATGTCGGTAAGTGAATTAATCTCCGAGCCGATTATATCTAATAAGATTATGCGAGACAAAGCTGAAATAACCAAAAAAGTAGAAAACCTCATGGAGGTTGTAGGGCTTGCACAGAGATTTATAAACTCCTACCCCCACGAGCTCGACGGCGGCAGACGCCAGAGAATAGGTATTGCAAGGGCTCTGTCCGTTGATCCTAAGTTCATTGTCTGTGATGAGCCGGTTTCAGCACTCGATGTTTCAATTCAAGCACAGGTATTAAATCTAATGATGGATTTGCAAGAGCAAATGGGGCTTACCTATATGTTTATCACCCATGATTTATCGGTAGTAAAGCATATAAGTGACGAAATTATAGTTATGTATTTGGGGCAATGTGTTGAGAGAGTGTCTGCAAAAGAGCTCTTTACAAACCCACTCCATCCCTATTCAAAAGCGCTTCTCTCAGCAATTCCTATTCCGGATATTAGCTTTAGGGGCAAACCACGTGAGATACTAAAGGGTGAAGTTGTAAGTCCTATCAATCCAAAGCCTGGATGCCGATTTGCACCACGCTGTGCCCATGCCACTGCCGAATGTGAGCAGAAGAATTTCGAGCTTAAAGAGGTGAGTGAAAATCATTTTGTGGCTTGTAGGCTTTACTGAGTTTAGCTTTTAGTGGCAATACTATAAATAATTTATGCTCTTACCTCTGTGAACCAGAGGTAAGAGCATAAAAATTAGTTGCTTATAGATGCACTTCTTTTGTGGCAATATTTTCACTAAATGCACTGTCGTGCTCAACGAATAAAATAGTGGGCTTAAACCTGCTGATTAAATTCTCTATTTGAATGCGTGAGATTACATCAATAAAATTAAGTGGCTCATCCCAAATATATAAATGTGCTTTCTCTGCAAGACTCTTTGCAATAAGCACTTTTTTCTTTTGCCCTCCGCTGAAATCCTGTATGTCTTTGTCAAACTGTATTCTCGAAAAGCCTAATTTTCGCAAAATTGCCTTAAAGAGGCTTTCGTCCAGTTCGTTTAGAGCCGCAAAATCCGACAAATTACCGCAAAGGCCACTTGTATCCTGAGCAACATAGGAAATCTTAATATCGCTTACTTTCTTTAAATTGCCCGTATAACTTATATCTTCTCCGCAAATTAGCTTAAGAAGGCTTGACTTGCCCGAGCCATTTTTTCCTATTAAGGCAATCCTGTCGCCCTGCTCAATGGAGAAGCTTATATTTGCACATGCTATTTTCAAGCCGTAATTTATTGAAACCTCCTCAAGCACAACCATTTTCTTTGCATGGTGGGAAAGGCTTGAAATTTTTAGCTCATCGCTAATTTCTATATTTTTTAATAGCTTAGTCTTTTCCTCTATTTCTGCTTCTTTTCGGTGCTCTATTGCCTTTGAGCGAGCCATCATTTTAGCCGCTAAATGCCCCACTCTTCCCCTATCAAAGCAACCAGTGCCTATCTTAGTTGCTTCAAGTCTATCCGACCAATCAGCCTTTTCTTTAGCAGTTTTATCAAGCCTTTTAATTTCCTTTTTCAGCTTCTCATTTTCATAAATCTCAAAATTATCCTGCATTTCTTTATTTTTTAACCATGTGGAAAAATCACCTTTGCAAATTTCGATACTTGCTCTGTTGATGGATAGAATATGGTCAACGGTTGCATCTAAAAAATTTCTATCATGGGAAACAAGTATAAATCCACACTTGGAGTTTAGATATTTGCTGACAATCTTTCTCGCTTCCATATCAAGGTGATTTGTAGGCTCGTCAATCAGCAAAAAACTGTTCTCATTTAAAAATAATGCTGCAAGTAAAACTTTTGTCTGCTCGCCGTTGGAGAGTGTTTTAAATGCTCTGTACAAGACATCTTCTGAAACCTTTAGAAAGCTTAATTCTCTTTTTATCTGCCAGTATTCACATTCGGGGCAAATTGACTCTATTATTTCGATTGTGTTTTGCTCTTTATCCTCTATTTCAAATGGAAAATACTGAAAATTCACCGAGGCAGATATACTCCCTTTGTATTCATACTCCCCCATGAGCAGCTTTAAAAATGTTGTTTTTCCCCTACCATTTCTCCCTGTGAAACCGAGCTTCCAATCACTGTCCAGGTGAAATGATACATCTTCAAATACATTTTCATAGCTACCCTCATAGCTAAATGTGAGATTACTTACATTTATTAAAGACAATTTTCATTCCCCACTTTCTTTTTATTATTTTTGGCAGTAAAAGGATAAATATTGAGGGAAAACTGCACCCTATTGGGTCACAAATTCATTTTCAAATAAACCATATCAACAAGCTCTACACCCGCCTCATAAATCGGATGGTCATAATTATCCTTAAAGAAACTCTTTATCCTATGGCTTTCTTTAAATCCACATTTTTTATAAAAAGGCATTGTGAGTGTGCTATCCCCCGTGCCTACAAGTAGAATTTCATGGGAATTTTTATATGTATTAATGATAAAATTTATAAGCTCCTTGCCATATCCTCTACCTTGAAACTCGGGAGAAACTGCAATGTTTTTGATTTCGAGTGTTTTTTCTTCTTCGTCGGTCACTACACAGACTGCCACCACTATATCGTCTGCATATAGTGCAAACATTTCCCCTCGCTCTAAATATTTATCAATCATACTTTCCTGCTCGTCTCCAAGCAGTAATAAGCTTAAAAATTCTTTTTTATTTTCATACACTCTTTTAATCATTTCGTCCACTTCTCCCCATATTTAGATAGTAACACAATATATTATTTAAATCAATTGCAGAGACCAATTTGCAGATTGTAGTGAATAATTAAAATAGGGCCTTGACGAAAATTATAATCGTCAAAGCCCTATAAATATTTATTATTTTATGCAAAGAGTTCCACAGCTTTATTTGCCATGCGTTTGCCATATATGGTAAACAGCTCTTCAGATGCAGAAATATCACTTCCTAAAGCAACCGGGCCAAGATGAATAACTGGAGCACCTTCTGCCGCACCGCTTGAATATGTAAGCATCCCATATACCATTAGATGATCAAGTATTGTGCGAATTGCAAGCTCTGCACCACCGTGAAGATATCCAACAGTTGCGAAAGCACCACCGAGTTTCCCAGCAGTTTGGCATGTTTTAAAGAGTGAAGTTTCAATCCATGTTTTCATTGCTGCAGAAGTACTTGCCGCATATACCGGTGTGCCAAGAATGATGCATTTGCTTTCTTTTGCATATGCTTCGTCCACTGCGTCAATAGAAAAAGCCTTTGCTTCCATTCCCTCCACTGAACTCATAGCCTCTGCAATAATCTCAGCCATTTTCTTTGTGTTGCCACTCACCGAATGATAAATAATTGTTGCTTTCATAGTCTTCCTCCATTTAATTTATTAGGGATTGTTTAGGTAAGATTAATTTAATATCTTTATATTCTAAGAGCAAAAATCCTACCGATTAAGTACACTCTATCAGCTATTGGCATAAAATTCAAGTTTTTCATAATAATTACTTAGCGCGAAATAAAAAACTGTGAAAAGCAAACAAATATTAAGAGTGATTTTAAGAAAATACACCCATTATTTATCGAAGAGTTTTCTGCGCCTTGTGGATAGCTTAAACATCTCTTTCATCTTCTCTATATCATCATTTTGTATATAAGATTTAAGCTGTGCAAGGTTTTCCATAAAAATATCTATTTCTTCGCAGAGTATATCCTTATTCCAGCTAAAAAGCTCGCTCCATAGATGCTCGTCTATTTTTGCAATTCGTGTTAAATCCCTAAAGCTATCCCCACTGTATTTTACAAGCTCTTCGTTTTCATTAGCCGTCATAAGGCTGACTGCTATTGCATGGGTGAGCTGGCTTAGATAGCCTATCATATAATCATGCTCTTTTGGGGTGAGCTTTGATAGGGTAGTAAATCCAAGTGTATGAGCGAGATCGGTAATTACTCCCTCAGCATATTCGGTGTTTTTCTCGGTGGGGACAAGTATTAAATTTGCATCCCTGAATATATTTGAGTCGGCATATTTTACACCGAGAGTTTCTTTCCCCCTCATTGGATGCGAGGAATAAAACTCTATCCCACTATCCTCTAAAAGCGACTGCACCCTCTCTATCACACCCTGCTTCACACCACAAACATCTGTTATCACTGCCTTTTTGTTTATGAGATGTGCGTGATTTTCCACCCAGTTTATCAGTGTTTTAGGATAGAGGCAAAGCACTATTATATCGCTTTTTTCAAGGAATTTATCAAAGTCATCAATCGAGCCATCATCTATATATCCATGCTCTTTTGCAAAGTCTATGCTCTCTTTTAAAATGTCGATACCATATACGGTATTGCCTGCTTTTTTAAGTCCCATAGCATAGCTTCCACCTAATAGCCCCACACCTACCACTGTGATTATTTTATTTTTCATTTGGCATTTCCCCCATGTATGTAAATCTACTTACCTCTGCACCCTCATGCAAAACTGTTTCATTCCACATCGAGGCTGGGCGCACCCATATGCCAAATTCGCCGTAGAGTGCTTTATATACCACCATTTGCTCTAAAGTTTCCGAATGTCTTGCTGTGTAGAGCAGCTCATATTCCATTCCTTTAAAATGCTTGTATCTTCCTGCTTTAAATTCTTGCATAATATCCTCCGATTAGTTTTTGCACTCTTTATATCTCTCTTTTAAAGAAAAAGAAGCCGTCACATCGTTGTACAAGCTCCCATCCCTCTGCGCCAAGCTCGTTTAGTCTGGCTTCAAATTCATGGGCTGCCTGTTCGTACTGCTTATTTGTAAAAACTGCAGTAGTGGGTACTGTGATTACTTTATACTCAAATTTTTTCATTATTTTCCCCTTTACTATTTATTCCCCCGCCAAAGGCAGGGGAATAAGACTGAAGAGAAAAGCGAAAGCACAAAAAATTCTTTGATTTTTTGCTTACTGTGTCGCTTTAAACTTTCAAATTACGCTCATATACCCTCGTATTATTCACTTATTTAAAAGTTTGGCTCCTTGTATTTCATCTTTTCTTTTAAGTCCCACAGATTGCAGAGATGCTCTGCAATCTGATTCCCCCGCCAAAGGCAGGGGAATAATGATAAGAATTTCTATTATCTGCTACCTTTAATATATGGCACGCCACTTGCCGCTGGGGCTTTAGAGCGTCCCACAAATACTATGAGCACTATAATTGTAAGCACATATGGGAGCATTGCTAAAATCTGTGATGGGACTAAAGCGTCCGATCCGCTGAACATTACAACAAGTGCCTGTGAAAATCCGAAGAACATACAAGCAAGTGCCGAGCCGTGCGGTGTCCATTTGCCGAAGATTACCGCTGCAAGTGCGATAAATCCATGCCCCGATATAACTGTGGGTGAAAATACAGATACAACCGCAAGTGTTTGAGCTGCACCGCCAAATCCTGCAAGCACACCGGACATTATAACCGCTATATATCTAACAAGATATACATTTATTCCGAGGGTGTCTGCCGCTGCGGGGTGTTCGCCCACTGCGAGAAGTCTTAGTCCCCATTTTGTTTTATACATTACAAACCATAATGCAAATGTGGCAAAGAGTGCCAAAAAAATAGTAACATCAAAATTAAACATTCTAAGCAGTTCATTGTCCGCTAAATTAGCTGAGGAGAATATTTTGGGTAGGGTTTCTGGCACTGGTTTTGTCATTGTAGCACCCTCGAAGAGCAGTCTTGATAGGAAGAGTGCAAGCCCTGGGCCTAAGAAGTTCATCGCTACACCTGAAACAGTTTGATTAGCTCTGAATGTGACACAAGCAACAGCATGTGCCGTCGCTAAAAGTCCACCTGCTAAGCCTGCTGCAAGAAAGCCAATCCATGGGTTTGCGGAATAATATCCTGCCGCCGCACCTGCAAATGCGCCTATTACCATCATACCCTCTATACCGATATTAACAACGCCCGAACGCTCGGACACCACTCCGCCGAGTGCTCCAAAAATAAGGGTCGCTGAATACATAAGGGTAATTGTGAGCATTAAAGCTATACTATTTAACATTTACTTTACCCTCCTTAGCTCTTTTTGCAAGTTTATCAGCAATCATCGAGAATATTGGTGACATTGCTATAAAGAATACAATAGTACCTATAACTATATTAATTATTTCACTTGGTGCGCCTATTGCTGTTTGAATTGAAGCACTGCCGTATCTAAGTGCCCCGAAGAGAAGGCCTGCAAATATACATCCAATCGGTGAACTATTTGCAATCAGTGCCACCGAGATACCATCAAAACCATATCCCTCATGGGTGGCAAGTATTGTAATTCTGTGAGGTGTAACACCTGCTATCTGAAGTGCCCCTGCAAGACCTGTAATAGCCCCTGCAATCGCCATTGAAATTATAATGTTTCTGTTTACATTGATACCGCAAAATTTTGAAGCATCAGAGTTAAAACCAACTGAACGAAGCTCGTAGCCTTTTGTTGTACGATTGAGCAAAAACCAAACTATAATCGCCACTATAATCGCAATTATAATGCCGTAGTTCATGTCCGTCCTCAGTACCACTTCGGATAAAAATGGATCGTCTGCAAGCTGTTGTCTTCCCTCTTCGGTCGCTTTTAGCGAACCCATAACAAGGGACTCAGCTGTTTGCTTTACTTCATATGATGCTTCTGAGCCCGGCTTTTTAAGCCATGGGAGATTAATCATGTAGTTATTTAAGTAAAGTGCAATCCAGTTGAGCATTATACAGGTAATTACCTCATGTATACCGAATTTTGCTTTTAAAAATCCTGAGATAGAGCCCCAAGCCGCCGCCGCTATCATTGCAACAATAATCATTAGGAAGAAATGAAGAGGTGCAGGAAGGGTTAAAAATGCACCTATAAGCACTGCGGCTATTGATCCGATAATGTACTGACCCTCGCCACCAATGTTAAAAAGCCCTGTTTTAAATGCAAATGCCACACTTAAACCTGTGAGGATTATCGGAGTACTTTTAATAAGCACCTGCACCAAATATCTTGGCTTTGAGAATATGCCTCTTGCAAGAGCGGCATATGCTTCACCTGCATTATATCCTGCCGCTGTAAGAATAATAGCACCTACACCGAAACCGAGTATAATTGAAAATAGAATTGCCGTAAAGGGATTGCGCAAAACTTTTTGTGTATTACTCATTTGTTTCTCCCCCTTTTCCGCCGCCTGCCATAAGCAGACCAATTTTATTTTCATCCGCATCTTTTGCGTCCATTATATCAACAATTTGTCCATCATAAATTACTGCTATTCTATCTGAAACATCCATTACTTCATCGAGCTCAAGTGATACAAGCAGTACAGCTTTTCCACTGTCTCGCTGTGCTACAAGTGATTGATGCACAAACTCTATTGCGCCAACATCAAGCCCTCTGGTTGGCTGTACAGCTATGAGTAAATCAGGATTATTTGATACTTCCCTCGCTATAATTACCTTTTGCTGATTTCCTCCCGAAAGTGAGCGTGCCTTGGAGTTTTCACAATTTTCGGGGCGTATGTCAAACTCTTTTATGAGCTTACTTGCATAGCTTGCAAAATGTTTTAAATTCAAAATTCCATTTTTGGAGAAAGGCTCTTCTTTAAAATTCGAGGAGGCGGTGTTTTCTGCTACTGTGAAGTCGAGCACTAATCCATGCTTATGCCTATCCTCTGGTATAGTGGAAATTTTACTGCCTATTGTTGTTGAAGGAGTGGTGTTTTGCACTTCTTTGCCAGCCATCACAATTTTACCGCTTTTGCTTTTGGTTAAATTCATGATAGCTGAAACAAGCTCTGTTTGTCCATTTCCATCTATGCCTGCAATGCCTAAAATTTCACCTTTGCGCACTTCAAGTGATAGGTTTTTAACCTTTTCAATACCTCTTGAATCCTCTACAACGAGGTCTTCAATGGAGAATATAACATCGCCCGGAGTGGCATCTTCTTTGCTTATATGCAAATCAACCTCACGACCCACCATCATTTCGGCAAGTCCTGTTTCATCGGTTTCACTCACATCCACTGTGCCAATATAGCTACCTCTGCGAATTACTGTACATTCATCCGCTGATTGCTTAATCTCTTTTAATTTATGGGTGATTATGATGATGGTTTTACCATCGTCCACAAGCTTTTGCATTATTGCGATAAGCTCTTGTATCTCTTGTGGGGTGAGTACCGCTGTGGGCTCATCGAGGATTAGTATATCAACTCCCCTAAAGAGAGCTTTAAGTATCTCCACCCTTTGCTGCATACCAACCGAAATATCTTCAATCTTCTGCAGTGGGTCAATATACAACCCATATTGGTCTGAAATTTCGGTAATTCTTCTGATTACTTCCTTAGTATCGATAACTCCGAGTGGTGAAACTATCTCACTACCCAAAATCATATTTTGTGCAACAGTGAAATTTTCCACGAGCATAAAATGCTGATGCACCATTCCTATTCCATGCGAAATGGCAGAGCTTGGCCCTTTCATATGCACATTTTTACCATTTATCAAAATTTCGCCTTTATCTGCTTGATAAAGGCCGTACAATATGTTCATAAGTGTGGATTTTCCTGCACCATTTTCGCCTAAAAGCGAATGTATTGTACCTTTTTTTACAGATAAGTTCACATCGTTAAGTGCACAAAATCCACCGAAATATTTCGTTATTCCTTTCATCTGCACGACATATTCATTATTTTTATCCTGCATTTTTTTCCTCCTACTTGTCTTGATTATTAGATATACAGTGCATTTAACTTTATAAGTTACATACATTGATTAGCTATGCAAAAAAATTATAATGCTAAAGAGCAGTTTTGGTTCTTGGGTCGTTTTCAAATTTTGCTTTAAGTGTTTCAAGCTCATCATGGCAGCTGTGAAGCTTATTCACAACATCAATCTGCTGTGGACAGACCTGTTCACACTTAAGGCAAGCAATGCAATTTGGTGGTTTATTCTCTTTGGAAAAATACACATGGTATTCATTAAAACTGCGCCAGTCATTCCCGAATGTCTTATATAAATTATATATCTTAAATACCGAGGGTATCTCTACATCGCATGGACATGGCATACAATATCCACATTCCGTACATGGTACGGTGGATATTTCGCTCATTTTTTCATAAACACGCTCCACGAGTGCTATTTCCTCACTACTGAGATTTAATTCTTCTTCAAAGAGCGATACATTATCGAGTGTGTGCTCCATATGGGACATGCCCGAGAGTATTATCTTTACATTTGGAAGATGGAGAAGCCATTTAAGTGCCCAGGAAGTATGGCTTTTACTCGGTGCGTATTCGGTGAATATTTTTCCGATATCTTCGGGTAAATTTGATAGAAAGCCACCCCTTGTAGGCTCCATAACCACGCAGGGAATGTCCCTTTTTTCGAGTATGTCATACAGATATTTTGCGTCCATCATTTTGTAATCTATATAGTTTAGCTGAATTTGCGCAAAATCCCATTCATAGCCATCCACTATTTCCTCAAAGCTCTGATTATTGTCGTGAAAAGAAAAGCCTATATATTTTATCTTTCCCTCGGCTCTTTTTTCCTCTAAGAAACTAAAGACATCTAATGCCTTACATTTATCATACCGTTCCTTATTGATGGCGTGTATTAGATAAAAGTCTATACAATCGGTTTGTAGCCGCTTTAGTTGCAAGTTTAGCGCTTTTTCCATGTCTTCTTTTGAATTTATAAGCCATATTGGCAGTTTCGAGGCAAGGTAAAAACTTTCTCGAGGATATTTTTGCATTGCTTCGCCTAAAAACTCCTCCGATTCGCCGCCATGATATGCATAGGCAGTGTCGTAGTAATTCACCCCATGCTCATAGGCGTAGTCAATCATCCTTGCCGCATGCTCCCTATCTATTTTTTCATCTTTCACAGGAAGTCGCATACAGCCAAAACCAATTTTGGATATATCTAAGTTTAGCTTAGATAGTTTTGACATTTTCATAGCCCTTACCCCCTTTATGGATTTAATTTATCCTAATGCAGTGTAGGAAATTTTTGTGTTCACTTTGCGATGTCGACAACTTCAGCAGTGGAGTACACTGGAAAGTTATCTTAAATTATTAACACTAATTCTTTTTTAATTAGTACATTTAATAATAACATATTTTTTCACCAGAAAAAAGCCTAAATCAGCCAAATATGAATTTTTTTTTAGAATTTTTTTGCTTTTTAGTGATAATTTTAGCTTTGCGGCTAATTTGTATATATTAAAATGTTAAAACAATATATAAATGATGTTAAAATAATCTTTATTGACCTTTTAAACAATTTGGGGTAAAATATACTGGTGTAATTATGCTGTTTTTCAGCTTAATTTGAAATTTGTAGGAAAATCTCTGCGTATTTATAACCCTTTAAATGGTTATTTTATGCCTTAATAGAAAGGATTTAGCATAATTATGGATATTTTAATTTCACCATCAATGTTATCATGTGATTTTTCGAAGATGGGCGAAGAAGCTTTGGCTATGGTTAATGCTGGGGCGGACATGCTTCATTTAGATATTATGGATGGGCATTTTGTGCCAAACCTTACATTTGGCGCACCGATTATAAGCAAGCTTAGGCCTATTACCAATGCAGTTTTTGACACTCATCTCATGATTTCAAATCCGATAGATTACATAGAAGATTTTGCCAAGGCAGGCTGCGACATAATCACATTCCATCTCGAAAGCAATAGCGACACTCTGGGGACAATACAAAAGATTAAGTCGTATGGAAAAAAAGCCGGTATATCGATAAAACCAAAAACAAGCCACGAAGCGATACTGCCGTATCTTTCGGAGCTTGATTTAGTGCTTATTATGACGGTTGAACCAGGTTTTGGTGGGCAAAAATTCATGGAAGACATGATGCCTAAGATAGAAGCGATAAGGCTTGCCGCTGATAAAATCGGCAAAACCGACCTTTTAATAGAGGTCGATGGTGGTATATCTGAAAAAACAGCCAAAACTGTTGTAGATGCAGGCGCTAATCTGCTTGTGGCAGGCTCTGCGCTATTTTCGCAACCCGATTATAAGCTTGCAATAGCCAATCTGCGCAAATCTGCGGTTTAGCTATAAGCTTTGTATAGAAATATCTCATTAATATTTTAGGATAGATAATAGGCTATTTTGTCTATCGCATTATCTATCACCACTGCTGTGCCATGCTCTTTTGTTTGGGAAACTATCACTTCGTTTTGCCCTAAAAGCGGTGCAAATTCTTTTAAAAATTCTACCGCCACTCCTTCGGCACAGTCTATTGGATATATTATAAGTCTGTAATTCTCCTCGTATTTATATATCGAGCTTTTAAATATTCTATGGCAATGCTGTTTAAAGAGCATCACCGAAGCATTTATCACATCGTCGATATCTTCAAAGACAAATACTGCTGGTTCACACACCGAGCCCACTCCGCCCTCAGTGAGTTTATATGAGGGTATTGCGGTGAAATACACTGCGGCGCCGCCTGTGTCGGTGGGATATATTTCGATATGCATTTTGCTTTTAGGATAATCAAAATCCACTTCTTCCCTACCCTTTTCAAGCAGACAGGTTATTGTTTCGGCTATGGTAGGAGAGCCTAAGAAAAGCTCGCTAAGCGATATATTCATATCATCCATATCCTCGGTACTCAGTATTATCAAAAGTTTCATTTTTTCAATTAATTTAATCATCATATAATATATACTCCTTTTTTGGGAGAAAAATTCAGTGAAAACTCGGTTAGGAGGTGCCACCCAAAAGTGCTTAATTTTCATATTAAAAAAGGTATTTACCTTATGCAGAATAAAGAACCTGCGTTATCAAAAGGTTATAGAGAATTTATAGACCATGAGCGGGATATAAAATATATTAATGGTAGGCGTCAGGAAACCGCACTCGCAACCCTCTCTGTGGACGGGATTATGTCGATATGCGAGCAGGCAAATATAACCGACGATTGCGATAATGTACTGCTATATCAAAAGCTTTTGGATGCAAAGAACATAAAAATAGAAAAAATCATGGTAGATGCCATCGATGACGAACCATATATATCCACCCAAACCTCGGCTGTTCTACATATGCCGGAGGATGTAGTTGGTGGGCTTGAAGTAGTTAAAAAAATACTCGACTGCAAAGAAAGTTACATTGCCATCTATAAGGAAATGGGTGAAATATCAGTTAAAATACCCAAGAATGTATTGGATATTCCTGTTAAAAAAATTGGTGGGAAATATCCTACGAGATATTATAATGAAAGTGATGTAAGTAGTGAAAATGTACTGCGCATAGGGGCTACCACGCTCATTCATTTATATCGTGCTATAAAATATTCCAGAATTCAGACCACTGCTTTTATCACTGTTGCAGGCAGCTGTATATATTCACCTGTGAATATGGAAGTTCCACTTGGGATGACTGTTACACAGATACTTCAGCGATGCGGTGTTAGGTTTGAGCCGATACGAATTGTCGTGGGTGGGTCTATGACAGGTGTCAGCATCACCGATACCGATTCAACAGTAATAACTTCTACAACAAGGGCGGTTCTCGCCTTTAAAGAGCAGTTTAAAAAATATAATTTAACCTGTATTGGATGTGGAAAATGCATATCGGACTGTCCCATTAATTTATCCCCGATGTATATATATAAATACATACAAAGCAATCTTCAAGGTAGGCTTAAGGATTATGATGTGAGCAGTTGCATCGGTTGTGGCATATGTACATATGTATGCCCAGCAAAGCTCAGTATATCCGATACCATCTATCGTTATGCACGTCAGGAAAAAGTTAAAAAACAGAAACAAAATATTTTAAAAGATAATACGCCAAATTCAGGCAAGAGTATGGAGGTTTAGGATTTGAAATTAATAATAAATGCCCCTCCACACATTAGAATTCCCGATTCAAACAGAACACTTATGTTTGATGTGATTATAGCCCTTGCGCCCATATATGCTCTTGCATATTATTACTATGGTATGAGGACTTTAATTCTTGCTTTTATAGGTGTGCTGACTTGCTTTATACTTGATAAACTATGCATTGTTATAAGAGGTGGGAAACATTCGCTGAGGGATCTCTCTCCAGTTGTTACAGGGCTTATAATACCGCTGTTTATGCCGGCTTCAATCGACTTTTCAGCTGTTATAATTGCTTCTGTATTTGCGATGGTAGTTGCAAAGCATCCCTTTGGTGGAGTGGGTGAAAATATATTTAACCCCGCCGCCGCAGGAATTGCCTTTACTATTATATGCTACCCATCACAAATGTTTGCATACCCCACGCCGCATATTCATCTTCCTTTGGATTTTGCTGTTGAGGCGAGGACAACACTTAGCACAATTCACACCCTCAAACTCGGAGGCATCCCTGGAATTAATTATACCGACATGCTCTTTGGCAACTTTGCCGGAGCGCTTGGAAGCACTTGTATTTTGGTGCTTATTAGCTGCTTTATATACCTTTTAGTTAGACAAGCTACGGGGATTTTTACCACCTCTGCATATATTGTGGCGGTGGCGCTTGTGGCGATAATTTTCCCAAGGAATGGGATGGATATAGTGCAGTCGCTCCTATATGAGCTTATGAGCGGAAGCTTAATTTTAGGCTGTGTATTTTTACTAAACGACCCCGTAACCTCTCCTAAGCGAGATTCTTCACGTATGATTTATGGATTTTGCACCGGTATTATGGTTATGCTCTTTAGGCATTATGGAAGTTTTGATGACGGCGTAGTTTTTGCTATATTATTTGCAAATTCCTTTGTCGGCATGATTGATAAATACAGCGAACAAAACGCAAAGCATGCGAGAAGGAGGTTTGCCCGTGAAAGCAGAAAATCTTAGAAGATATAAGCTTAACAGTAATATTTTAAGCGGTATTTTTCACAAAAACCCCCTCTTGGTATTGGGTCTGGGACTAACTTTTGCAGTGGCAGCCGCAACTGAACTCAAACATGCTGCCGCAATTTCTATTGCAATTTATTTTACACTCGTGCCCACTGCAATAATATCTTCACTACTGCCTAAGAGTATGTTTTCATATATTAAAAATATTATTTTGGTGCTAATTGCCGCTGCTGCTCTACTGCTTGCAAGCTATCCAATATCAAGCATAGACCCAGCGATATTTGACTCCCTTGGAATGTATTTCCCCATCCTTACTGCAAATTCACTCGTTGTGTCAAAATATATTCAGCATGGGGTTGTTGGCAGGCCTTTTGTTGCTTTCACCGATGCAACAAAATCGGCTGTTGGTTACTCACTTGCTTTATTAGCTATAAGTGCAGTAAGAGAATATTTTGGTGCCGGAACTCTTTGGGGAGTGGATGCCGATGCGGTATTTGTTATGCCCGCTTTGCTTTTACCATTTATGGGATTTATTATAGTTGGTTTTTTTGCCGCTTTTTTCAGGCAGTTTGACCGCTTAATTCGCAGACAAATCTATCTTTCCAGCAAAAAATAAGGAGGCAAGTTTATGGATATAGTAAGCTTTATAATTACCATGCTCGTAGCAATGGCAGCTGAAAACGCCATATTTGCCAAAGGGCTTGGCACGAGTAAGATGCTTTTTGAAATTGAGAGTATATCTACTACCATTAAATTCGGTGGCATGATAACACTTATCACTACTCTCTCTTCACTGATAAGCTTCAATATAAATAATTTCACCAGAGCATTTGATATGAGGATATATCATAGAGGTATCCTCTTTTGCATTGCTGTTTGTATAGTATATGGAATTGTTTGTACTATAATGAGAAGTATAGATTTAAAAATGTTTAGGCGTTACAGGCTTATGCTTGCCATTGCTTCTTTTAATTCCTCGGTGCACGGTGCACTTGTACTTGCGGCAATGAGAAATCTTAATTTGTTCGACACCATCGCCTATGCACTCGGCTCGGGAATAGGCTTTACAATAGCACTTATACTCATATATAATTGTAAGCAACGACTTTTAATTGCAAATATACCACAAACATTCAGAGGTTTGCCAATTACGCTTATTTATATAGGCATACTTAGTTTAGCAATATATGGCTTGATAGGTTATCAGCTTCCATCATAAATTTATCTTTTTATCCCTAAAAAGATGAGAATGTAAAAACTCTCCCTGTTATAAAACAAATCTAAAATAAATGCTTTGTTTTTATTTTAGTTATTATATTTCTTAAAGGAATGGTTGTAAATATGCAGAAACGAAAAAAAATAAAGAGATATAATTATGGGCGCAGCTCACGGATACAATTGCTTTTCGCAAGATTTTCGAGGGTTTTATTGGCTATTGGTATACTTTCTGTGGCGGCATTTATAGGTTGGAGCCTTTATGAGCCTGTTTATGATTTTGTGATGGGACTTACCATTGAAGATATAGAGCCTCACTCCTCTATTGCAAGCTCTGAAGAGCAGTCAAATTCCTCCTCGGAAGAATCTTCTGGTGCTATCCAAGGCTCCGTTTTAAATAATGAAAACAATTATGATAATGTTTTATACCTTGATATGCCCACCATTCTTAATCCTGAGCTTCTTACAGCTGAGATAGCCTCTGCTCATTCGGATGGTATAACCGCTGTTGCTCTGCCTATTAAGGAAAGTGGTGGCGCTGTCCATATTCCATCCAATCACCCATATGCCTCCCCATCGATTTCCGAGGGAGTTAATGAGTATTTAGTAGGAATTAACACGCTTAAATCAGAGGATTTCACCCTGATAGGACGCATAAATGCATTTGATGACTCCGCCGCCGCAAGGCAGATTACGGACGAAAATATAACATATTTAAACAGTGGCTATTCTTGGGTGGACACCTCCCTTGCAAACGGTGGTACACAGTGGCTAAATCCATATAGTGACAAGGCAGGGGATTATATAAAGACTCTTTCTCTTGAAGCTGCCGATTTGGGTATGGATGCAATTTTACTTGAAAGTTTCCATTTCCCAAGAGGTGAAGCCCTTGAAACCGCAAATTATGGAACTATTGCCACTGCTTCAAGGGACATCGCACTTGCAGAGCTATCGGGTGAAATTGAAACTGCTCTATCTGAAGTTGGTGCAACTTTATTTGTGCACACATACGCAGTTGATATAATGTATCACAATAATATGCTCTATGGTGCGGGTGCTATAAATGCAGTGGGTGAAAATATGTGGCTGGATTTATCCCTCATTGGAGTGGTGAAAGATCAGGTTGTAAATAATAATCCACTGCCAGTACTTGAGCAGCTTTTAGTATTTACCTCCCATGTGGATAAAGGGAATTCTATTGCTGTATTTAGTGGAGTTAGTCCTTTTACCGCACTCTCATACGATGAAGATGAAAAAAATGAGCAGATAGAGCTTGCAAAACAAGCAGGATTTGCACTGACTTCTATGTACTATTAGTTTTTGCAGAAACAATTAAGGCTAATTTTCCTACAAATTTATATTTTTTATGTCTGCTATTTACTTTCGTGTCCTAAAGTGTTAATATATATATGATGGATTTTCATATATATTAGATTGGGAGGATTGCAAATGAGTTATAGTGATAAAATCAAAGGTGCTGAGCTTGAACTTCTCTACAAAGCTGTGCTTTCACTTGAAACTGAGGATGAGTGCCATAAGTTTTTTGATGATCTCTGCACCGTCCCCGAGCTCAAGGCTCTTTCACAGCGTTTACAAGTTGCTAAGATGCTCTTAGAACATATGGTATACAGCGATATTGTGGCTGCTACTGGAGCGAGTACTGCTACAATAAGCAGGGTAAATCGTTGTTTAAATTACGGTTCGGATGGCTATAAAGAAGTTCTTGAAAGGTTGAGCGAAAAATAATGTATCGCAATTTTGCAAAATATTATGACCACCTTATTACAGACCTGTCCTACTCGGACAGGGCTGTATATTTTAAAAAAGTAATAGATACTTTTCTTCCCGAAACCACACTCCTACTCGACATGGGCTGTGGTACGGGAAGTCTTTGTGTAGAGCTTGCTAATTTAGGCTATGATGTTACAGGTGTGGATGTATCGCCTGAAATGCTCAGCGAAGCTGTAGCTAAAACTTCTCAGACTGAGCACAATATACTCTATCTTTGCCAAGATATGCGGGAGATAGATTTGTATGGCACTATGGACACTGTCCTCTGCACGCTCGATACATTAAATCATATCACCGAAGAGGCTGATTTGGATAAAACATTTGCTAAGTTAAGCAATTTCGTGGCGGATGATGGGCTCTTTATATTCGATATAAACACCATATATAAGCATATGCATGTGCTCTCTAATAATACCTTTGTATTTGAAAATGAAGAGGTGTATTGTGTTTGGCAAAATGCATATGAAGAAGAAAGCGAAATAGTAGAAATATCACTCGATTTTTTTGAGTATGAAGACGGTGTTTATCATCGTAGTAGTGAAGAATTTTGTGAGCGAGCATACAGCACAGAATTACTTACTGCACTACTAAATAAAAATAATTTCACTGTTAAGGCGATATATGATGAGGATAGTTTTAATCCTCCGCATTCAGAATCTGAAAGACTTGTATTTGTTGCAAAGAGAGAAAAGAGGAATAATAATGGATAATATAGTTAGGGTAATATCGGAGGACGGCTCGGTAATTTGTTGTGCGATCGACAGCACTCAAATAGCCGCCGAGGCAGAGCGTATACACCAAACCTCCGCCACTGCCACCGCAGCAATTGGGAGGCTACTCACCGCCTCTGCACTCATGGGCTATATGCTCAAGAATACCGAGGACAGTGTCACTCTAAGGCTGAGTGGAAACGGCCCGATAGGCGCACTTATCGCTGTCGGCAATGGTAGGGGTAATGTAAAGGGATATGTAACAAATCCGATAGTGGAAATTCCACTAAATCAATATGGGAAGCTCGATGTTGCAGGCGCTGTTGGCAGGGATGGGTTTTTATCGGTTATTAAAGATGTTGGGCAAAAAGAGCCTTCCACAGGGCATAGCCAAATTGTAAGCGGAGAAATTGCAGAGGACATCACTTATTACTACGCAATGAGTGAACAAATACCCACTGTATGTGCTTTGGGAGTGCTTGTGAATACTGATTTGACAGTTATTTCCGCCGGTGGTTTTATAGTGCAACTACTCCCCGGTGCAGATGACACCCTCATAACTAAGCTTGAAGAAAATATAAACAAACTAAAGCCTATTTCGACTTTAGTTAAAGAAGGGCTTTCCCCTGAGCAGATTGCATTTTCTGTTTTAGACGGTTTAGCACCGCAAGTTCTCGACAGTGGTGTTAGTAAATATCTTTGCGACTGCTCGAGGGACAGAGTTAAGAGAGCACTTGCAAGCCTTGGCAAAGACGAAATTGAAAGGCTCGTAAGTGAGCAGGAAGTTACTCAGGTGGAATGCCATTTCTGCAATAAAAAAGAGCAGTTCAGCGGCGAAGAATTAAGAGAGCTGATAAATTAAATGGTATGTTTTTGGGGCAAAACCACAATGATAATTGCGGTTTTGCCCCTAATTTTGAATTTATTTGTTTTTTGAAAGCTCAATCGCTATTTTCTAAGAAACCTCGTCCAAACACTTCATCGGTAGAGGATATTATCACAAAGCTATCACCGTCAATCAAGTGAGCGGCACGCCTTATGCTAAATATTTGGTGCTTGCTCATAGCCGATATGACCATATCCCTCTCCTTGCCAGTGTATCCACCTCTAATTTTGAGCAAACTGCTTCCACGCCCTGTTATTGATTCTATTTTTCTTGAAACTTCTATTCCCTTATCTGTTACAATCAGAGCAATTTTACCTTTATTTGCGCCGTATATGATTTTGTCACAAACAAACCCTGAAACTGCCACTGCAATTGCACCATGCAAGACTGCGTCTATATTGCCAAAAGCCAAGCCTCCACAAATTAGTATACAGGCATCTATGCAGATTGTTATTGTGCCGAAGGTCATGTGTGGTTTTTTCTTCCTGATGGATAGTGTAAGCAAATCCGTTCCACCAATGGAGCTACCGCACAGTATGGGGAAGGACATTCCAACACCTACAAAAACTCCAGTGTAAATAGCAGCTAACAAAGGATTTCCACTATATGTGGGTATAAAGTCGTTTACAATATTTAAAAGCAAGCTTAAAATAAGCATTGTCTTTCCTGTTTTTGCGATAAATTTAACCCCTAAAATTCTAAAACTAATTATTACAAGTGGAATATTCAGTAATAGCTGGATAGTCCCTATTTCGATATTG
The DNA here is from genome assembly GCA_964371155.1 of uncultured Oscillospiraceae bacterium. Taxonomy (GTDB): domain Bacteria; phylum Bacillota; class Clostridia; order Oscillospirales; family Ruminococcaceae; genus CAYJEQ01. Next base: position 35,486 of record CAYJLI010000001.1, read on the forward strand.
AACAAATAATTTATAATAAGTGATATGCCTGTAAGCCCACCCGTGGCAAATCCAGCAGGTCTTGCAAAACATGTAATTCCTACGGCATATATAAAACAACCCAACAAATCAAAAGCTATTTCCTGGGAGTATTTTTTTAGTTTGTGTTGCATTACAAAGCACTCCTTTATCTATCCAAGAGAAATTAAAAGGGTTTCGATATGGCTTTTAACATCGAAACCCTTTATGTGGCTGATAAAATCTTTAAAAGAGTATGTGTGCCACTGCTGCTGACATAATAAGTGATAATATTGTGCGTTCCACCCAAATAAGCAATACGTCTTTCATTTTGATAGGGATATCGGTTGAGAGTAGGCAAGGAATTGATGCAGAGAAAAATAGTATTGCTGAAACACTGGTAACTGCGGTGACAAATTTTGTGATGATATGGCTTTCTACAACGAGCATTGCTGGAATGAACATCTCTGCAATCTCAGTAGCATTTGCCATAGCTGCAAGCATTGGGTCGGGTATTTGAAGCAATAATGTAAACGGATAGAATATGTAGCCTACAATATCGAATAAAGGTGTGTATTCGGCTACAAGAAGACCAGCAAGTCCAATTGCCATAATACTTGATGTTACAGCGGAAGACATTTTTATTGCATCGCCGGTGTAATAGTCTTTAAGGTAAATAAAATATGATTTTGCGTTTGCGGCAGTATTTATTCCTGCATCAAGTGCTCTTTTGAAAATATTGCCTTCAGCACTGATACTGCCTTCTGCTTTTTTATCATAGTACTCGTTTGGTATTTTACATATGGGGTAAATTCGTGCAGTGATGGCAGTTACAGCAAATGTGATAATTAAAGTAGAGAAGAAATACTGAGTCCAGTAATCCATCAGCCCCAATGTATTAGCTATAACAAGCATAAAACCAATTGCAACAGTGGAAAATCCTGTGGCAATAATAGTGCTCTCTCTTGCAGTGTAAACTCCTTTTTTATAAAGCTGATTGGTTAGAAGCACAGCAAGCGCATAGCCACCTGTGAATGAAACTACTGCATCAATAGCACTTTCACCAGGAGTTTTCCAAATTTTTCTCATTATGGGCTGCATGAAAACACTTACAAATTCCATAAATCCGAAGTTTATTAGTAAAACATATGCAAGTCCACTCGCAATAATCATTAGTGCAATAGGTTTTACAACTACATTAAATAAAAAGGGAATCATGTCCGGTGCCATAAGCACGGCAGGCCCTACATTAAATACAGCCATGCCCCCTATTATTACACCGACAAACTTGATAATAGTAAAAACTAAATCAAAGGTGGATTTCTTATATGTTTTTTTAATAATAGGCATTAAACCGCCATAAGCGATTAGCAGTAGGCAAAAATATGGTATAATCGGTCCGAAAGTACTACCCACCCATGTGGTCATGTGCTGTGTTGGTATAGCGGATACGCCTGCAATTTCTATTTCCACAAAAAAAGCTATAATACCGAGCCCTGAAAATATTACAAATTTCAGCAGTGCCATTAATCGATTTGTGTTAGTCATATTAAAGTTCTCCTTAATTTATTATAGTTAAAACTTAGATAGTGCCAAAATTTATTTCTTTCACTTTGTTCTTGTACTCATTAGCATTCATGGTCAGTTTATCTTTGTTATTGTAGATGGGTGCATCAGCTATTTTATTTGCAAAGGGATATTGCACATTAAACTGCTTAAGGCTTTTTATATGCTGATCCCTACCATAATTTCGCTTAAAATCTACCATGCTCATGTCGAGTGTACGGGTTATATTTTGTGCTCTTTCACTGCATTTAAATACTATTTCGCCCTCTGGATTTACTATGACTGAACCACCGCAAAGCGATGATGCTCCAAACTGTCCTGCTCCGCAAGTCCATATGTAAAACAGCTCATTTTCAAGTGCTCTCGCTTGTGGAATAATTTCGGGGATATGCTTATACTCCATAGGGTCAAGCGCTGGACAGAGGATGATGTCAGCTCCCATCAGTGCTAATGTACGAGGGATTTCAGGGAAAAATTGCTCATAGCATATTATTACGCCCACCTTGATGTTTTTTTCAGCTATTTCAAATAGGCAGTAATCATTTGTATCGCTCGGAGTGCTCATTTCGCCTGGGCGAAATGGGACTTTTTTTCTATATACTGCAATCATCTCTCCACTGGGAGCAAATATCGGGCAGGTGTTATAAAATTCTCCTTCTGGTAGTTCTTTACTTGCTTCTGCAAATGTACCAGGGATAAAGTAGATGCTATATTTCTTTGCTATTTCCGCAAATTTTGCAAATATGTCATCCGTAATAGTGATGGGGGTTTTTCCTATTCCAAATTCAACCCCAAGTACTAATTCAGGTTTTATGTACCCACACATAACATTATCTACCGCAGTAGAGATTGTGCTAAAATTTGTTTGGGTATCTCCACTAACTTCTGTTTGCAAAATAGAAACATTTAAAAAATTGTGTTCCATTTTATTCACCCTTTCAAAATAGTTTATACATAAATGATAAACTATATAGTTAATGTAATGTCAATGCTAATTTTAATATTTTTTTGTAATTTATTTGTTGATTTAAAGGCATTTAAATGTTATAGTTACTATAATGTTTTTAAATATTTTGGTGAATAGGAGGCATATTGATGCATAAGGATAAATATACCATAGCAGAAATCAGCAAATTTGCAAACATCTCAAAGCAAACACTCCGCTATTATGATAGCATAGGATTATTCTCACCGTCTGTAAGGGATGAAAAAAACGGATATAGATATTATGAGTATTCACAGATATATAAACTCAATCAGATAATGATAATGAAAGGATTGGGTCTTAGCCTTGAAGAAATAATTACACTGACAAATAAAAATAATCTATCATCATTAAAAACCTCACTATTAAAGCAGCAAGAGATAATAAATTCTGAGCTTTACAGACTACAAAAAGCAAAAAGCCTCAACGATGAATTGCTTGAAAGAATTACAAAATCAGAAAAGGTGAAATCATCTTCAAGCTGCTATCTAAAAACA
>CAYJLI010000001.1:38540-56244 GCA_964371155.1 uncultured Oscillospiraceae bacterium
GCATTTATATGTGCTTAATTTCAACTTTTCAATGGCCGCACTCTATGACAGCATAAAAACCTTATATACATCATATATAAAGGGCATCGGAAAAGAGCCACAGTTTAAGCAGGGCGAGGTTGTTTTGCAGATTGATATGCCGTCACTGCTTATAAAAAAATTTGATACTTACTCCACAATCGGATTTTTTGTGGATAGTACGGGTGGGGAGTTGGGCGTACCAATTACTAATATCCCCGAAAGCAGATATGCGATAACCCACCATATAGGTGAGTATCATGATATGAACAAAAGCTATAAACAACTCTATAAATATATTAAAGACAATAATCTAAAAATCATAGGCAAATCAATTGAATTTGCAATTATTAGTATTTCAACCACCGACAATCCAAGTGAGTTTATCACCGAAATACAAATTCCTGTTGAATAAGGGTAAGACCTATAATTGTTTATGGTATTTTTTATAAATATGCAAATTATAAATAAAACCCGAGTTAAATCACTTTCCTTTAGAAGGTAATTTAGCTCGGGTTTTATTTTGGAATTTTGCCTGACTGCAAAATTCTTCTTAAATTCATTTATTAAAGCTCTAAAAAATAAGATATAGCATCAAATGATTTACTGCCATCAAATTTTTTATAAGTTGTCCTGCCATGATGCTTAAAATTAAGCTTAATTAAAATCTGCTGCGAGGCTAAATTTTCGGGAGCATGGCATGCATAGATTTTCTTTTCACTGAGCTCTTCCTTTGCAAAATGTATTATTCGCCTTGCAGCCTCGGTGGCAAGGCCTTTGCCCCATTGTGCTTTCATTATGTTGTAACCTATCTCATAACACCCATGTTCTGCACTAAAACTCAGCCCTCCCGAACCTATTAATTCGCCCGAAGATTTAAGTTCATATCCAAAAGCATAATTATCACCCATGATATTCTCTTCCTCTGCTTGCATCCATTCCAAGGTCTGTGACAAATCGGTGTGCACACTCCAACGCATAAACTTTGCAACCTCACTGTCCGATGTCCAGTTTTTAAACGCCGTCTTGGCATCACTTGATAGTAGCGGCCTTAAAATCATTCTTTCAGTTTGTAAAATAGGTGTTTGCATTTTACTTTCCTCTTTCTGGATTACTTAGAATTTCAGACACAAATATCGGCAATATCATACTCAATAACTTTAGCTAAATTAGCAGGACTTATTGCAATTTGATAGCCTATTTTCCCACCGCTTACCACAATTCTATTTAGCTTATTCACTGAGCTGTCAATAATAGTTTTATACTGCTTTTTCATCCCTACAGGAGAGCAACCACCTTTAATATATCCCGTGACTTTAAGTAAATCACTGTGTTTAATCATCTCCACGCTCTTCTCTCCTACTGACTTAGCAGCGGATTTTAAACTCAGCTCCCTTGCCACCGGAATAACAAAAACATAGTAATTCTTTCCGCTTTGTGTCACAAGTGTTTTATAGACTTCATCCTCGCTCATGCCCGTCTTTTTTGCTACGGTAATGCCATCGAGCAATCCGTCGGTAATATCATATTCTAATTTTTCATATGCTACACCAAGCTTTTCAATTGCCCTCATAGCATTTGTTTTTACCTCTGCCATATTACTCCTTTTGCTTATTTACAATTTTAGTGGACATAATCATTTGATTTTCCATAAGCCTGATAACAGTGTGAATTGGTGCATCGGTGCCAAAACCAAGGTCATCGCATATATAGATAAACTCTGCTTTGTTTTCATCGTCAAATTTGACCACCACTTCCCCATCTACTTCATGCTTTGCAAAAGTGATTGTCATCTGGTGCTTTTGCATTATGTCAATTTCATTTGGATAAAGGGGTAGCGGTGGGGTAAATTTCACCGTGGGGCTTTCGTCATACTGGAGCTTTTCTATGCTTTCTAATTCATAGCCTTTTTCAGTTTTTAGGCAGGAAAAGAGTAGACCTTCACCGTTTATAAGTACTTTTTCGTCTTGAGTTCTGGTTTCTTTGTAATTTTTTGATTTACTTTTGCTGTGGTATTCAAAAGTTTTTAGCCCGTCGCTCATTTCGGTCACAATAGGTAACTCAAACAATGATTTCCCTTGTAAGAGCGCTATTGCCCTTACATCAGTTGTATAAGTACCTGCACTTTTAGGGCTCCAGATAGAAACAAAGTTATTTTCTATGCTGTAATTTTGCCCCATAACACTTAGTGATGTTTTGGAATCTAAATTTGTAGAGCAGTTATTAAATGCCGCCCCTACTCCGATTTCATCAAATTCGAAGCTTCTAAAATTAACCTTTTTATGATTTGATCCTCTATTCAAAAATATTTTAAGCTCAATTTTTTCGCTTTTTCTATTTCTAAAATAAATTTTCATATAATTACCGCTTTTATCGGTATGCATATAAATTCTCGAATATTTAATCATCATATTTGGGATTTGCTTTTTTGTTGAGGAGACTTGGCGCTCGTTATTACAATAAAATATGGATTTACCATCTTTGAGCTTAATCCATATAAAAATAACTACATGTCCCGTAGTCATTTCATTTATCGTTATATTCATTTCTTTATATTGCCTGTGATTTTCAATACTAATTCTGATATGTTTTTGAAATTTATAGTATTTTATCGGAAACGGATTATAAAATAAGTCTGAAAGCATATATTTTACTCCCTAAATTGATTTTAGTAGTACCCTAACCATCATTTTACATTATATCTATTTATAATTCAATGTTTTTTTCTTATAAGTGGCGATTTATTCTCTTTTACATTTTAAAAAAATGTGATAAAATAGAGAGGTAGTAGATAAAAATGGGGGTGAGTGCTTGGGAAAACTTAATATTACCGTTGTAAGGCAGTTTGAAGCTCCGCCACAGGGAAGTGAATATGTTGTATTCATGCAAGAAGAGCCTTATATTTCCGAAGAATCTGCTTTTGAACATCTAAAAAAAGCGGTAAAATACAGTAGATTTTTCAAGGTTTACACCGTGCCTTTACGCTTTATCAGAGATGATAAGATTACTATGTGCATGATTTCTCCCGAGGGCGAAATACTCGGTGCACAGGAAGCCGTTCACTTAAGTCTTGCGCATCGTGGCAATTTGTCGCACTCCGAGGATATTAATATTATTACGACGGATGATGCCTCGTTTTTTCTTTGTGTGGATGTTGATATTTTTCACCCAGAAGTCTCACGTGCCGCTACTTTAATGGGAGCGCAGGTGCTCATATGCAGTAGATTTATGGATATTATCAATGATACTCCCCACAGAATTTGTCAAGGTTGTGAAAACTCCGCAATATCGAATAAATTGTATTTGCTCGATGTTACCGAAGAGGGCGGTAGGTTTATTGATCCTATGTCGATTACTGAATGTGTGCGCAAGACTAAGACACCGGGTAGAATTAACACCATTTGGGAATGCGATACCGATAAGCTCAATGCTTTTAGAGAAGAAAATCCAATTTTACCGCAAAACACATTATTTAGAAAATATATTGATTACTTAGTGAGGTAAATATGTCCGATTTTGGAAATAGAATGTCTATGTTTTTCACTAAGCAAAAGCTTAATGGTGAAAAAGTTTTTGAATATATTGACGCTTTGCATGGGCTTAAGGTAAAAAATTTACCCGCCGATGATGATGTAAATCATATTAGAGTTTCCACCACGCTTATAAATAAAGGCGGATATAAGGATTATTATTCCTTTATCGATGCATTATATAACTGCATTTTGAGCTCTAAGGAAAGCGGATCAAAGCTTATAAGCTTGCCCCAATACATTGGCATAATGCCATTATACTGCACTAAAATTGGCAAGGATTTAATAAAAGTCGGCTCCGTGATAGACATGGAGGAACGTGTGGTATTCCTAAAAGATATGCTAAACTTCTGCGGCGATTGGCTAATGGATATATATGTAAATACATATTGCACGCTGGCAAAAAAGTATGGGGTAAATATCCATGCAGGCTCTATTTTAGTATCGGAAAAGGGTAAAGTATACAATCGCAGCTACATATTCTCTCCCATGGGCGATATCATACTTGCGCAGGATAAAATAACCCCTACAAAAGAAGAAATATTATGGGGAATATCCGCTGCTGAAAATATAAATATTGCAACTACTAATGTGGGTGCAGTGGCTATTTTAGGGGATGAGGATTCACTATATTATGAGAATGTGAAAATTGTTCGTGAAATGGGCGCAAAGCTCATACTCTACTCATCTATTCAAAGTGATAAATCAAAGGTTAAGCTGATAAATGAGTCACTCTCATGGAGGAGTGATGAGCAGGGCGTATTTATACTGCAAAGCAGTTATGCGGACTCACTTACCGACCCATATTGCCGTGTAATCTGCCCCACCGCTATGAGCAGGGATTTAGACGGTGTATATTTTACCTCTAATAATTTAGGCGCCCACACCTCCTCGCTCACATACAGCAGGCTTCAAGTGTCACTTGATAATTATTCCACCGATAAAAACCAGAATTTTTACAATAAAATTTTACGAGAAATATATTAGTAGGTTTTAATTGCTTATATGATTATAAAAAACACAAAACCCTTGAACAAATTATCTTTGTTCAAGGGTTTTTGGCACGCCCTAAGAGATTCGAACTCCCGACCTTCTGGTCCGTAGCCAGACGCTCTATCCAGCTGAGCTAAGGGCGCATATTATGCTGCTTATAAAACAAACAGCATTTTCGGTGACTAAAATATTTTATCACAGATAAATGAAATAGTCAATACATTTTATAAAAAAAGCAAGCTAAAAAAGTATTGCTTTTTTAAAACTATTAAGAAATAAAGTGTAGAATTCCTTTGGGTGGCATCTCTAAGTAATTTCAAAGAATTTTTCGATTTCATCCCTGTCTAAATTGCGCAGTCGGTGGCGTGTTCGTGTTTCATTATAGCTATATATAAACACATCGCATCTATTGCTAAATTTTTGTATCACGCTCTGCCTTATTTGTACGCTCATCAAGCGTTTTTTGGATAAGATTAATGTGTGGAGGTAATACCCCTTTGAATATCGTATCGTATAGAAACCTTTTTCATAGGATATTCCAGAGGTAAGCCAGTCTATTATTCTCACCGCTAAAAACCAAACCGAGGGTATCATTGCCATCAATGCAATAAAAAATATTAGCTCCGACCAAACAGGATAAAGTAGCATAAGCAATATGCTAATAAGTGGAATTAAAAGGCAGGGATAGAGGGGATCGAGTGTAAATCGGATTATTGCACCGAAATTGGGCTTTATCTGGCGTTTGGAGATTATGAAGTCGGGCAATAGTTTTTTCACCATCGGCATAAGGCGTTTTTTCGAAATAGTTGGTATTATTACCGACATACCGTGGCGCTCCTTTTTATAGCCGATTGCATCGAGTGAGACAGAATATATCCCCAAAAGCGAGGTGAAAAAGCTTTGTCTGATATCGAGATAGTTTATACTTCCCTCATTTATAACATATTGTCTTAAAGTTAAAAAACCACCGTTTATCTTTAAATTTCTTCCTTTTCGTTCCACATTTAAATTTTTATAGCGAATAATATTTGCCATGAATGCCACAAACCATCCAAAGAACATTAAATAAGCAAATGCCACGGCAACAGTGGGAATTCCAAACGCAATAAAATTGACTATGTTTTGAAATGTACCCACGATAATATTGTTTATCCTCTCGCCCAAAATTTCACCTGCGCCGCTTATTAAGGTGGTTATAACCACTATCCCAACAAAAGAGTTTGAGGATATTAGTGAGAAAAGAAAGATATATAAAAAATTTGATTTATAAATAAAATCCCTATTTCTTGAGTCATGTGAAATTTTGCTAATTACATTTTCGATGTCCTCGTTTTTTACAATTAGCTTAAAATCCCAATTTCTACTACTGCCCGCCAATGTGTCGAGATACAACACAGCTGCATCTAATGGACGAAGATAATATTTTGCAATCGTACCGCATGCAACTATATTTTCATATGGAATAATTATTTTATTCTTTTTTATTATCCCACTGTGCATAATAATTTCTTTTTCTGACGGGATAAAGTAGGTTGTGCGGTAGCGAAGAAGACCAAGGGTAATAATTAAAAGCAGTATAATTATGTCAAACCATGCACCCTGCAGCCAAAGGACTATACCGCCTGTAAACGCAAGAAAAAGACCCCTTATAAGTGGTATTATCAAAAGGAATATAAAGCGCAACATATTTTCAAACGCCTGTATCGGATGGGGGCGGCATATTTTATTCACAGCGCACTTCCCCCTTTTATAAAGAGCTCTTCCAAGGTCTTAGCGGCAGTTTTATCAAGCCCCTCAATGCGAACAAAGGAGCCTGGGGCAACAAATTTAATCGTGCATAGCCCAAATACTCTTTCGAGTGGGGAACGAGTTATCTGTATGAATTTGATATTTGCTATATCCACCGATTTGGTTCGATAATAGATCATTCCATATTCCATCACAAATTTCATATAATCGTACCCATATTTATATCTTGAATGTGCAATGGGCAGCAGTATGAAAAACATCAATACAAATATAACCATCCATCCGATTGTAATTGTATCTCTAAGAAAATTGTTATCAGTGAAAAAATAGAATGATATTGCAGACGGTATTGTGCAGACAAATGCTGTCCTAATTCGCCATACCCATAATAGTGCAGGGCTTGGAGGTGCCGATTTCATGGGTTACACACCTTTCATAGTAAGTGATATTCTCTTTCGTTTTACATCAACTTCAAGTACTTTTACTTTCACTATATCCCCAACTTTTAACACTTCGCTCGGATGTTTTATATATCTGTTTGTTATCTGGGAAATGTGCACAAGTCCATCTTGATGTACGCCGATATCCACAAATGCACCGAAATCAATTACATTTCTCACCGTGCCGTCTATTATCATGTCGGCTTTTAGATCTTTCATATCGAGCAAATCACTGCGTAGAAGAGGTGCAGTAAGTGTATCCCTTGGGTCTCGTCCTGGTTTTAGAAGCTCTGAAACTATATCTTTAAGCGTTGGCACACCAATTCCGATTTGCTCGCTCATTTGTGTGTAGCTACCCGCTTTTACCCTCTCCTCTAAATCGGAAAAGCTGCCCTCTTTTATCTCTTTCTTGCTGTATCCAAGGCTTGATAGAAGCTCTGTCGCCGCCTTGTAGCTTTCGGGGTGAACTGCTGTTCTATCAAATACCATTTCACTCTCAGGAACTCTTAAAAATCCTGCACACTGCTCAAAGGCTTTTTTTCCAAGTTTATTAACCGACATAAGCTCTTTCCTTGAGGAAAATGCGCCATTTTCTTCCCTGTACAGAATGATGTTTTTAGCAAGTGCAGGGCCAATGCCTGCCACATATGAAAGCAGTGATACCGAGGCGGTGTTTAAATCCACTCCGACGCTATTAACACAGTCCTCAACAACACCCTCAAGTGCTCCACCAAGGCGGTTTTGAGGCATGTCGTGCTGATATTGCCCCACTCCTATCGCCTTAGGGTCTATTTTAACAAGCTCTGCAAGTGGGTCTTGCAGTCTTCTCGCTATCGAAACTGCACTTCTCAGCGATACATCGAATTGAGGGAATTCCTCAGCCGCAAGCTTTGAAGCAGAATAAACCGAAGCCCCCGATTCACTCACCACTATATATGATAAATCCATGTCCACTTCTTTTATAAGCTCCACCACAAATATTTCCGACTCTTTAGACGCCGTGCCGTTGCCTATTGCAATTACAGAAACTCCATGCGCCTTAATAAGCTTTTTAAGCACCTGAGCCGCCTCGGCAGTTTTGCTCTGTGGCGGTGTGGGATAGACTACCGTTGTATCGAGCACTTTCCCTGTGGCATCTACAACAGCAATTTTACAGCCTGTACGATAGGCAGGGTCGAGCCCTAATACTGCACGCCCTTTCACAGGTGCTTGCATTAGTAGCTGGTGCAAATTCACGGCAAACACCTTAATTGCAGATTCCGCCGCCCTTTCGGTGAGTGTTGTGCGTATTTCGTTTTCCATCGAGGGGTAAATTAGCCTTGATATGGCATCTTTTACCGCTTCTATCACAAAAGCCCTGCCATTACTTCTGCCAGAGGACACCACAAGATTTGAAACAATCGAGAATATTCTATCCTCTTCACTTATTACACTAACCTTTAGCTTATCCTCCCTTTCGCCTCTATCAATAGCTAATATGCGGTGACCAGGGATTTTTGACACCTGCTCTGAATAGTCATAATACATTGAATAAACGCTATCTTCCTCGGTTTTCCCCTTGGTTGAGAGCAGTGAATTTCTGAGCATATCCGCCCTAAGTGCCGCTCTTACTGCTGCATTGTCCGATACATACTCAGCAATTATATCCATTGCGCCTGCAAGTGCTTCCTCTGTATTATTAACTCCCTTTTCGGTATCTATATATTTTTCCGCTTCTTCTTCGGGCATCGGGCAATCCATACCTTGAGCAAATATTAAATCTGCAAGTGGGGAGAGACCTTTTTCTTTTGCAATGGACGCCCTTGTCCGCCTTTTAGGTTTGAACGGACGATAAATATCTTCTACTTCAGCAAGTGTTTTCGCCGAAGCTATGGAGGAGGCAATCTCTTCGGTCATCAGCTCTAAGTTTTCTATCGCTGCCACTACTTCCTCTTTGCGCTTTATAAGGCCTCGCAAGTATGTAAGGCGGTCAAATAATTCCCTGAGCTGATTATCATCGAGTGAGCCTGTCACTTCTTTTCTATACCTCGCTATAAATGGGATGGTATTTCCCTCATCAATTAATTTTACCGTGGCTTCAACTTGATTTTCTCTGAGCGAAAGCTCCGAGGAAAGTATTTTTATAATGTCCATATTCTTCTCCTTTGTTTTATAACAATCCACTTTTCGCACCACTATAAAGCGATATCTTCGGCATAAATTTGTGTGTTTTATTTTTTATACACAAATTCTAAATCCTATTTTTTTATTTTACCACATTTTAGCCTAAGAAAAAATAGATATTTGGCATATCGGATTATAATTTATAAAACAAGTTGTTAAAATGCAAAAAATCACCCCATTTTCATCCCTTGTGTGAAAATGAGGTGATAGGTATTATTGAGGGTAATAATTATTCCAATGATATTTCGGGATGTCTTCCCCACCGCTTACATCTACATATTTATAGAGATTATCCCATATGTCTATGGCAAAGCGCATCTCTTCATCCGCCGCATTATCAGGCGTTGCTAAAATTTCTATGCACATATTGCCCTGAATTAGCACATCACCCACCGCAGAATAAGCATATCCACTCAGGTTTTCATAGCTTATAAAATTGTTTACCGCTGAATTTGCCCTCTTTAAAAAGTAATTGTCCGCTTCAAGTGGTTCTGATAATTCATCATATTCGCCATATGGAAATAGCATTGCTGTGTCGAGCTGGGTTAAAATTGGCTCCCCACTTGCAGGGTCATGTGGAATATAACTGTACAGAAACTGCATTTCCACTGGCTCTGCAAAAACTGTTGCACTCACGAAAAATTCTATGTATTCTTCTGCACCCTCTTCATTTATCATAAAACCATGCACCGATGTGTATTGCCCAAGCTCTGAACCGCTTGGTTGTAGTAGTGAATTTGTATAATCTATAATTTCTTTCTCGCTTGTGCCACTTAAAGTATAGGCATCATTTAAAGTGATATATCTATTATTTTCTATGTCGTATGTAACTGACGATATAACGCCCGACGAACCCATTCTTGCATACAAATGGCTTCTCACTACAACTTGCATGTATTTTTCCGATGTGAAAGGATATGTCATTATGGACACTCCGCCGTTTCCATCAAACATCCTCGTGTTTTCTTCTTCGATATCCAGTGTATAGATTTCCACTGTATTTTCTATATACTCATTAATCCGATTGACAACTTCGCTTTCACCGCTTTTGAGGGTGAATATAGGCACTTCAACGGCATTGCTTGTGCCACCAAGATTATAATCCCTTCTTAAAAAATCTATGCTGACATTTCTTTCATTGCTTGTTTCGGGTTGGCTACTGCTCTCTGCTTGGCTACTGCTCTGTGTTTGGCTTTCGCTTGAACTGTCGGGTTTTGTTTCACTTAAGCTATCCGCTTTGCTACTGCTGTCCGCTTCTGCTGTACTCGATGCGTCCGCTTCGCTTGTTTGCGACCCTGCGGTGCTACTTTCTGCTTCGGATGCGTTTTCATTTTCTGCACCGCTCTCCTCCGAACTTTCGGATGCCTGACTTGTGCTTGCCTCATTCTCCTCATTATCCGCCTCATTGATATTTATTGTATTATTGCAGGCAGAAAAAATAAGACCCATGCAAATTATAGCTACTAATAATAAATTCTTTTTCATATCCATCCTCCTATATTTTTAAATACTCCCATTAAGTTTAAATAGATAAAACATCAAAATGCTTATACACTTTGCTATTAAATTTCTTATATCTTTTAACCCACTGCGTAGGTTATACCAACCTCTACCTGCACTCCATCTTCTTCGTTTAGATAATATGCATTTACAGTTATAATATAATCACCCTCGTATTTTTCAAAGCTGTAAAAGCCCTCATAGCCATCCATTATCGCTGTAAAGCCAAGCAGTTTAAGTAAATTAGCATATTCGGGCAAGTCCTCGTAGTAATCGCCTAAATATGTAACAGTGTATACTGGGGGTTGTGTTTCACTTGCAGTGAAATCTTCATATGGTGTGGGGAAGTCATTTTCACTTGTAAAGGCGAGAAAATCGGGTATTTCAATATATTCAAAATCGCTGTCTAAATTATATAGCGGATACATTAAAATGTAGTGGTCGCTATCAATTTTTAGCGTGCCATCCTCCTCTGCAAACTTAAGCATCATTGTTCCATTATATGTAGCACGATAGAATGTCTTTATTGTTAGCGTATGATTTAGCATATCGGCATAATCTATGCTGCCAAAATCTATGCTGAAAGACTGATATTCTATGCCGCCGTGTGCGATGTAGAGCTCATCTTCAAACTCTATAAAATTATTATCCAATCGCCACTTCATGCTTTTAATATACTGCTCCGTTAAATAGGGGCTAAACTTTTCATTTATCTCTGCTTTGTTTTGATAATTTCGCACAGGCGAATATGTATATTCATATGGATGGATATAATATTCTTCAGGTATCGGCTCATTTAATCCGAGCATCATCAGCGGCTCTTCGCCATTTTCAAAAGCCTCCCCACTCTGGTAAACTGCAATTAGCATATCTTCCTCGGCTGTGGAATACATTGCCTCAAAATCGCTGTGATACACCTTATTTAGCATTGCTATACAGTCCTCTACCGAAATATTTGGCACATCGGAAATCGGCGTGGAAGATGAGGTTTCACCGCTCGCCCCACTTTGTTCTGTGGCAGTACTTTCACTGCTCTCCACTTGGCTTTGCTCGGTGTTTACTAAAGCTTCTTCACTGCTCTGCTCTGCTTCACTGCCCGTATCACTGCACCCTACAAATAGCAGTGAAAATATAAAAATTGCTATCAATATTTTCTTCATCATATAACCTCCTAAAATTTACCTGAGCGTCCACCACGTGAGCCACCGTATCCGCTCCTTGTACTGCCCCCTCCACTGCTACTCGATGAGGTTTTTATCTTGCTTTTAGTTACACTCTTATGTGTGAATACATCGGAGCTGTGTGTCACTACTAAGCTACCTTTTACCCGAAAATGATCTGCGCCCACTTGTGTGACCGCTGTGTTCATCCTTGCTATGAAAACTTTTTTCATAATTTTGCTCCCTATGGCAAGTGAGAAGACAAGTGGTACGGCTATAACGAGGATCCAAAAACTTTCTTTATCAAGAGGTATCTCGTAAGGTGTGCCTGCGTTGTAGCAATCGAGGAAGTGAATCGTATAGTCGAGATAGAGGTCAAACGCCTCAAAATATCTACCCTCAGTGAGAAGTGGGACAACATTATAATCAATTAAGTCCAGTGCATCTTCGGTGAAAGCATAAATGCCAAGATTTCTTGTGGAGGTGGCGTAATCCCTGTTATCGGGGTCAAGGTCAATACCGAAAATCACGCCGTCCCGCTCTGGGTCAAGCCCTGTGTACCAGTCGAAATAGTAGAGCAAATATTGATCATCCGGCACTTTAGCCATTGTCATGAATGTTACATCGAAGTCGTAATTTTGATAAATATACTCTATTTTATCAAATAGCAGTTCTTCCTCGGCTTCGCTCATTACCTCTGCCGCATCTATCATAGGGTCAAAACCATTTATCATGCCACCAATGCCCATATACTCCTCGGGTGGCGGGGAGGGTGGTGTGTATATATCCTTTATGTGGTCTTCGATTATACTAATTGCACCATCTAATATGTCAAAATATTCCTCACCACTGTAAGAGGCAATCTTTACATTGTCGATGTTTGCCATCAGCTGTCCTATAATACCTCCATCGATATCTTGATATTTACCACGTCCGAAAAATTGAAAGTCAAAATCCTCGCCCACTCCAAAGTTCATGTAGACTATGCCGCTTTGATGTTTGTTGTAATTATCAAAATCTGAGACATAGCTGTGCATTTCATCGGCAGTATCAAATTCTTCCACCACAATGGTGATTAGGCAGTCATATTGCTCGAATATCTCTTCTATTAGGTACTGAAAATACGCTTCGTCGTCACTGGTGAGCAAGTCAGAATCATCAATGATGGTGGGTAAACTGCTTGCATAGGCGGTGACGGATAGCAGTGCAATCGTTAAACTTGATAAAAAAATCCTTAAAATTTTCTTCATAACTCCACCCCCTACGAAATTAGTAAGTATGATAGAGATGCGACGGGCAGAAACACCGCCAAGGTAACAAGCAGTTGCAACAGCCACTTTTTCGCCTTATCAATTGGCAAATCACCCGACACTTTACCCGTCTGCCCATTTATAGCAAAGTGGTACATTTTGTCTTTGTATTTGGTGTTTAGCACCCACACTGGGAGCATTACATATTTAATTTCATCATCGGTAAAGTCAATCATAGTGCTTTTACTCTGCTCTGTTTTATAGGTATAGCCTATTACGGTGTCACGCAGTGCCACCCTTGTTGAGTTTACCACCCTTTTTGTAGCTCTGTCCTTACAGGAGTTTACATCCATATCAAATTTATCGGCGAAAAATCCTGCCATATATGACGGTGAAAATTCTGTTAGTTCGTTGTAGTCATATGGCTCTAAGCCGTCCATATAATTATCTTCCATTTTCTCAGAGGCGTCCACCGGCACCTTGCTAAATTCGACACTGCCACTTCTTTTTACATCATAGTGGGAGGTTTCACGCATTTCGTATTCGCCTGCGGTATATTCACGCATCTTTCCTGCTTTAAAGTACATACTGCCCTCACTCTTGCCTGAGAACAGCCAAAATGGCACATACATTCCAGTGATTTTCTTTATTCTATTTTCTGATTTGAAGGTGGAGGGTAGCAGAATTTTTTTGTGGTAAAAGTCCCTTAACAACTGCTCTGCCCTCTCTTTATTTATTGAGAATGGTATGATTAAATCGGGCTTTATTATCCCAGTCACTTTATTAGTAACTATAACCGGATTGCCACAATACATACATTCGGTAGCCATGGTGTTTTCGTCCGACACCACCTCCGCACCGCAATAATCACAGCTAAACCCTGCATGCATCTCTATTGTTTTCCTATGTAAATCATCGCTTTGGTTTTTCCAATTTGTCTGTGCGTTTTCTTCTATTATTTCCGCTGTAAAATGGCTCTCGGGGTAACTACTCTCGCAATAATCGCAAACTATCATCTGTGTATCTTCATCAAAATGTGTGGGGCCACCACAGGCGTCGCAATGATATTTTACTGTGTTTTCAGTCATAATCATTCCTCCTCAAGTTTATAAAAATTGTGATACTTTGCAAAAGTTTCTTCAATATCATCAAACACTTCCCCATAATTATCTGGGAACATAAAGCTGCCATTAGCTATTATCTCTTCATCATTTTTGTATTTTATTCTTAGTGAAAATCCATTGCTTGCATCCGTCACGGGCAAAAACTCATCATAACCATTCCACTCGGCTAAGCCGTGATTTTCTATCAGATTAAGCAAATCTGTCTCTAAATTTTTCCGCTCGGTTTCATTTAGCTCTTTTTTCTTAGATTCCCTCATCTCGGGAACATTTACAGATAATTTCTCATTGTAAAAATAAAAAGAATATGACTTATTTTCCTCCGGTGCAAAGGCATTTCCGGAGCTTGCGGTGAGCTCAAAGCTAAATAGTATGTAATCATCCCTATTTATTGGCACTGTGCTTTTATCCTTTTCTAATAAATATGAGCCAATCAAAACCATCCCCAATATCGCTACAAAAGTTGAAGCTATGATAATTAAAATCCACATAAATAGTTTCCTCTTTCTTTCCACAATTTAAATTCACCCCCACATTAATGAACATTCACCTTTTTATTAGTAATTTGGCATAAGCTAAAATTTATATATTCTGTTTAATTCTATCAAATTTAACAAAGAAAGACAGCGTGTAAAACTGCAAATTTTAAAAAATAAAAAAATTCCTTTACGGTTTATTACAAACAATAAAGGAATTAAAAGCTTAATTTATATTCTTATGTGGTTACATTTTATTATTACTAACCTCACTTATTTAAAGTGATGGTAATTCTCACTCCATTTTCTACACTTATCTCCATTTTACCATTCATTTTCTCAATTTGCTTGCGAATGCCACTTAAGCCTCCACCCTCGGATATACCTGGCAGGGCATATTTTGTTTCATTATGTATGATAACTTCAATAGCTTCTTCGCTTTCATTAATTTTAACAATAAGCTCTTTGGCATTAGCGTGACAGTAGGCGTTTTTTAGGGCTTCATTTATGCAAAGAAGCACCTTGCTCTTTATTTCTTCCTCCGCAGGCAATTTCCCTTGCAAAACGACTTTGCAATCGAGCTTTTCTCCAAGTGTCATTATCTCCTCAAATGATACACCCTGATTTTTATCGCTTGCCAAATCTTTTATTATCTCACTGAGCTGCTCAAAATGCTTTGCAAGTACTTTTGCTTCATCAAGCTCGGTAGTTTCTTGCAGTGTGTGTTTAGTAAGTGTGAGAAGACTTCCAAAATTATCATGGAAGCTCACCTTCATATTGGCAGCTATTTCCTCTTCAGTGTTTTTCTCAATCATGCTTGTAAGATTTTTTAGCCGTATTTGTTGCTTTGAGAGCACCTCGTTTACTTCTTCCGTATTTCTTCTAAGATTATAAAGCTCGGTTATATCGGTGGCTTTGATTTCATAATAATCACCTGTTTTCCACTTACAGAGTGCTCTTGTAAACTGCCACACATTTCCATCACTTAGCATAAATGCAGGGTTATTTCCTCCCATTACACATTGGTCGCTACTTTTCAGTTTAGATATATCTTCCCATAAATCAGTACCGCTCATTAAATCTTTACCAGTGAGCTTTTTGCATAAATCTTGCATGATGTGGTTGGATAAATAAAGTTCATTGCTCGGCGACATAAAAGTGCTCCCCGATGGCAGGGTTTCAATCGCTTCTTTTATCGAAAATTCATTTATCGTATTCCTACTAATCTCATATAGTTTATATATCGAATAAAACGAAAATACTACCCCAAGAACTGCAAAAATTATCTGGATATATAATGGGATATTATCTACAAAAACTGCTATATCCGAACTTTTGCTTGCTGACTCCTCGGTCCAATAAGACGTTAACTCTTTGAGCGCCGATAAGTCGATTAAGACTATCAGTGATAAAATCACGAGGATTTGCATTGTTCCCTTGTTTTTATTTAAGCTTATATGGGATACCAAGGCTAAAATAAGTGTAATAAAGCAGATGAATACTGCCGCCAAAATATAGCCTTTAAGAGTATCTGATAAGGAAAAAAAGTTCAAAGTTTTCCCCTCCTTACAATTATAAAGTAATGGCAGTGAGTGCAAAATGATAGCTTCCTGCATTGTCTTCAATTTCGAGCCTTCCATCCATGGATAAGAACTTATTTGCCTCAAATTCTTTAAAATATGATTTATCTATTTTCTCTTTGGTCTCAATATCAATTGAAAATGCTATTCGGTTTTCATTTTTCCTAAATGTGACATATATTATGTTAAAATTATAATGCACCTTTTCAATTATCTTTTGGTACAGGTCATAGCAATACATTGCAGTATTTAAAGACATATCAAAGTTATCAACTATGTTTATATTACAGGTTTTTTCATAACATCTAAGCAGGGAGAAGGACTCTAAAAACGCCCTTTGAATTTCGTCCGTCGATATGCATTTTTCTGTTTGTTCGGTCAAAATCAAGTTCACTTTGCGTTTTAAGTATGTGGAAATAATGCTTGTTTCAAATAGCAAATCTTTCATTTCATCGAGTGTAACATCTTCAGTTGTGACGATATTTTTTTTGATTTTTTCAGTATAGGGCAGTGCCTCGGCAAGTAAAATGCTATGCAGTTCACTTAGTTTTTTAGCTTTTGTCGCTTCTTTTTTATGCTCATTTTCAGCAGTTAGCAAATTTGCTTCTTCGTAGAGCTCTTTATTTAAGTCTTCAAGTTCCCTAATCATGCCTTTAATATCCGATACATCACTGCTCCACAGGACATATCCCCCATTTATCGGGGACATGTTTAGCATTGAATTTTCACCATACTCTACATTTTTACTTGTTTTAAGTGTTTCGAAAGTTTTTCGTGGGATAGCTTTTGCATTTTCAGATATATATACTGCTTCTCCACCATGGTTTAATATCTGTGCATTGGTGGTTGACACCCTAAAAAACTCTTTGTGGCGATTATTTGAGTGTATAAGACCTGTACGAATACAAGCTTCCCAGAAAGCTATCGTTGCCACACAGCTAAATATTGTTACATCCATAAAATAATGTCCTATGCCATAAACAGGCTTCATTATATGCAGTACATTATATAAAATCACAGCTGCAAGCACAAGTAGCGGCAGGCGAGAAGCCTTTCTCGAATTTGTTGAGTGTTTGAATTTTTTTATAATCAAAGCGATGGAGAGCACTATTAAGGTAATCAAAAAGAACACTATGATAAAATATCCTATTTGGTAATCGTATTCCATTCCATACATATGAATTGATAAATCAAAGCCACTGAAAACAAGCATATGGAAGTCATTTGTAAGTACAAGTAGTATCAGCAAAATTGCAGGAATGAAAAGCAAGTTCCACTTTTTGCTTGGGCGATAACTTTCCTCTTCGCCGACGGATAGAGCGGTAAAAAAGAAGAGAAGTGGTATCATTATCATCGGGATGTAGAACATATACCACAGCAATCTATCACCCAAAGTCACATATCGAAAAGCTCCCCATTTGACCCCTCTTATGCTCACCCAAAGTATGATGTTTGCACCGATGAGCATTAGATATGTCCGCACATGCCTCTGCATAATTCGATTATAGATACTTACCGTCCAAGCGGTAAAAACACTTATGTATATGCCGATTGACAGCACATAAGTAAATGAATATAAAAAAGCGTTTTCTTCAGGAAACTTATTATTCATACCCTGTATGTTGACTGCAAAGAGGATAAAGAGAAAAGCTATACCTTTACATATATCTTTGATTACCAATTTTTTCACCGATTTTTCTCCGTTTCTTTTGTAGTATATTTCA
>CAYJLI010000001.1:56344-93761 GCA_964371155.1 uncultured Oscillospiraceae bacterium
GCTAATCAGTGCAACTATCTTAAGAAAACCCATATACAGCTCACCTCATATGCTAAAGAGAAGCGTATTGGGAGAATATTTAAGTGCTAAAGATGTTTGCGTTCATACTTTTATTTTGTTTTAGTATAATTTTTTTTATTGTATATTCTCAGCGTGAATTAAACATCAAAAAACGCTAATTATTTTTTAGGTAAAAGCCATAATATTTTTCTAATATTGAAATTAAACACAATTTTTACACCCTTATTCCCCACTGTTTTTGGGAATAAGGGTGTAAAATTTAATGTTTTTATAGTTTTTTCTGCATGGGATTATATTAGTGAGGGCTTACAGAATAGTTTGGAGCTTCTTTAGTGATGTAGATATCATGTGGATGGCTCTCTTTTAGTCCTGCACCTGTTATGCGTACAAACTGTGCCCTTGAGTGAAGCTCGGGGATTGTTTCGCATCCGCAGTAGCCCATACCAGCTCTGAGGCCGCCTACTAATTGGTAGATAGTGTCGGCAACGGGGCCTTTGTATGGCACTCTACCCTCAACTCCCTCGGGAACAAATTTTTTGTTTTCCTCTTGGAAGTATCTGTCCTTGCTTCCTTTGGACATAGCGCCTTCACTGCCCATGCCCCTGTATACCTTAAAGCTTCTGCCTTGGTAAATTTCTCTCTCACCGGGTGCTTCTTCACAGCCTGCAAGGAGTGAACCGAGCATTACGATATTAGCTCCTGCCGCAAGCGCTTTTACAATATCACCCGAGTATTTAAGACCGCCGTCTGCAATTACAGGTATGCCATGTTTTGCCGCTTCACAGCAAGCATCATACACTGCTGTAATCTGTGGCACACCAATACCTGCAACTACACGAGTTGTGCAGATTGAGCCGGGGCCTATGCCCACCTTAACGCAGTCGGCACCTGCTTCTATTAACTCCCTTGTGCCCTCAGCTGTTGCTACATTTCCAGCTATTAAGGCAATTTCTGGATATTTCGCTTTAATTTTGCGCACGCAGTCCATAATTCCTGCACTGTGACCATGTGCAGAATCGAGTACCAATGCATCCACCTGTGCTTCAAGCAGTGCGCTTACACGCTCCATTACATCTCCTGTAACGCCTATTGCCGCCGCACAGAGAAGTCTTCCGCTTTTGTCCCTTGCGGAATTTGGATACTGCACCGCTTTTTCGATGTCTTTAATTGTGATAAGGCCTTTTAGGCGATTTTCTGAATCAACTATCGGTAGTTTTTCTATTTTGTGGTGACGAAGAATTTCTTGTGCATCCGCAAGAGTGGTGCCCACTGGTGCAGTGATTAAGTTTTCCTTTGTCATAACTTCTTTAATTTTAGTGCTAAAATCAGTTAGAAAGCGTAAATCACGGTTTGTTATAATGCCCACTAATTTGCCATTTTCACAAATTGGAACACCTGAAATTT
Source organism: uncultured Oscillospiraceae bacterium (assembly GCA_964371155.1). Classification (GTDB taxonomy): domain Bacteria; phylum Bacillota; class Clostridia; order Oscillospirales; family Ruminococcaceae; genus CAYJEQ01. The sequence continues at coordinate 57,770 of CAYJLI010000001.1, forward strand.
TGTATTTGCCCATGAGCTCGTCCGCATCAAAAACAAAATGATCGGGGGAAAGATAGAATGGGTTTACTATTACGCCATTTTCTGAACGCTTAACCTTATCAACTTCGTCCGCCTGCTCTTCGATGGACATATTTTTATGTATAACTCCTATGCCGCCCTCTCTCGCAATAGCTATTGCCATTGGTGCTGTGGTTACTGTGTCCATAGCGGCGGTTATAATTGGAGTGTTTAGTCGTATATCTCTTGCAAGAATTGTGCCAATATTGCAATCCTTTGGCAATATATCGGATTTTGCAGGGATTAGTAGTACATCATCAAAAGTAAGGCCTTCTTTTAAGAATTTTTCACCTACATTGGTATTTAGTGTATTTGCATCATTCATATAAATTTCCTCCTTGAAAAACAGTTGTTATCAGGCTTTGAGCGCCTGATAGTCAACAAATATAAAAGTTTTATACATTGTATCACTGTGTAAGTTCAAATTCAATAGCGGACTTTTAGTGTCAAAATATTCTATTTTTCTAATAATTATAGGTATTTTTCATATAATTATAGTAAAAAAAATCATATTTGATGTTAATATTAATATAACCAATACGCTTTGATATAATTTAATTTAATATCAGAGCGTATTGGTTATAAAAAATTTGTATATCTATTTATCTTTTAAAAGTAAATATTACTGCTAAACCTCACTCCGTCCTCGGCAGTTCCAACCACATAATAGGAATTTGTGGCAATCTCTCCGCATAACACCTCAACCTCATCCCCGCATTTGCATTCTTTACGATAGTGCAAATAAATCTTTTTAGGTGTTTTTTCAGTGAGTAGCTCATATGGCAATGCATCCATAATTACATTTGCATAAATAGTGTTATTCATATGCATATTGAGATCAAGATCGGTGTATCTCACCACCTTGGTGTAGCTATGCTTCGCTTCTTCGGTCGTAATGAGTTTTTCGCCGAGCACATTTATATTATCTGGCTCGTTTTCATCCATTACAAACTCAAAAGGAAATGCCTTTGGGCGCAGTATTTTGCCCTCCCTTGTGTCCAGTAATGCCCATGAAGTTTGGCAGTCTACGAGCAGTTCACCCTCGGGTGTGCCAAGCTGAACCTTTCTTAAAAAGCTCACGCCTTTTGTTCCCTGTGGTGTGGTGGTGATTTTAATATTCTCCCCCACCGACGGCATGCGATTTATCTTTATCCCTACTTTTGATAGCAGGAATACCATGTTCATATTGAGCAGGGTTTGATGGTCGGCGAATGCCACTTCTGAATGCTTTGTGGACACCCTCTCTATCTCTTTCATAAGGCAGGAAAGACTCATCACCTTATGCATATCACAATTATATCTCGGCACGATAAAATCATAACCGTAAACGCCTTTCATCAGCTTTTCCATTTTGGTCACACCTCATTATTTATATAATTTTAGCAAAATTTGAATTTCTATTTATAGGTAGCCATATATCTTTCCCTGCATGGTCGGAGAGAAATATACAAAAGCGCCATGCCTTAGCCAAAGAAATTCCACAGCTTACATTATAGCAGAATAAAAGATGGCAATCAATCCTTAGACTGATTGCCAAATAAAATTATGCATTTTTCGCTCCGCTTTCCCCTTGCTCCTCCATCAGCCATTTATAACTCATATAGCTTGGTGGAATTATCGCTATAAGAAGTATTACAAAAAGAAAGATGAAGAGTGCTTCGTCCTTTAAGAAAAAAGAGCCTGCCGTGATCACTAAGCCTGAAACAAACATTATTTTACCTGCAAAACGATGAGCTTTATACCAAACAGTTTCGCTTGCGAGTGTCCACGGATTTCGCAGTCCAAAAAAATAATTCGGCTTTATTTTTGGCATAATATTGCCCATAAATGTGAAGAGCAATCCTACAAATACACATACCACAAACCCTACATTGACAGCCCCTGGATTTAACCCCTCAGAAATTGTTATACCAAGCATTACAATGATGAATATTGCCATAATTATTCTGAAAATGTCATAAGCTCCCTCAAATCTGCTATAATTCTTTCGTTTAGGGTCAAGCTTAGGCATAAAATACATCATCACCGCTAAAACTGGGGATAGGGCTGCAAGTATCCAAAGCTCTCCCTTTGGGCTGTACTCCATGCTGCCGTCAAAGCCCCAGTTTGTAACTATTTCTTCGGGCAATCTGTTGTAAAAATACACCACTAACAGAAATGGGGTAAAAACCAATATCCAATAAATTATCATTTTACTATTTTTCATAAAAATCACCTCGTTATTTTTTTTGCATTTACCTCTTAGCATAAAATATTATTTTTTCCTACTTACATTGGGGCAATGAGAGTAATATCTAAGAGTGAATAATCAGCTCCACTATTTATTTTTAGTCGGAAGGACTTCTTTGCTTTTCGCCTAAATAAATAATCCGCAGACTATTTATTCCCCATCTTTTCCAAGTGCTGAAAACCATCCCATCATCTCCTGTATGACCGACATATTAAGCTGATAATAAATATACTTCCCCTGTTTTCTATCACTTATTAAATCGGCATCTTTGAGTACCGATAGATGGTGTGAGATTGTGGCACCCGTCATATTAAAGCTCTCCACAAGCTCGCCAGCACTTTTTTCTCCTTCTTTGAGAATATTCAATATTTCACGACGTGTTGGATCTGATAGAGCTTTAAAGCTCTGCTGAAATCCCATAAAATCACCGCCTATAACATTTAGATATATATCTAAATATATTATATCATATAAAAAGAAGAAGTCAATAGACATTTAGAAATTCATCTAAATGTCTATTGACTTTAGAAAATAAATAATACTCCCACCTCAGTAAAGAGATGGGAGTATTAAATTTAGTAATTATTGATTAAAAAAAATATATTTACCTTACTTTAGAGCCTGTCTGAACACTATCATCAACAAAGATAACTTTTATCGCATCGCCACTGTCCGCCGCAAGTATCATTCCCTGTGATTCCACTCCACGAAGTTTTGCAGGCTTTAAATTTGCAACCAATATTATCTTTTTGCCAATTAAATCCTCGGGTGTGTAGTAACTGCTAATGCCCGATACTACCTGTCTACTGCCCACTCCGTCGTCGAGCTGTAATTTTAAGAGTTTATCGGATTTTGGCACTTTTTCGCATTCTTTAATCTCTGCAACCCTCAGCTCAACCTTAGCAAAATCGCCTATTTCTATCAGCGATACCACTCCCTCGGCTTGATTTTTAGGCTTAGCGTTTTCCGCTTTTTCAGCTGCCTTGCGTGCCGCTTCCGCCTTAGCTTCAAGCTCTTCAAGCTCTTTTTTAACATCTATTCTTGGGAAAAGAGTATCCCCTCTTTTTACTTCTACGGTAGTGGAAAGCTTTCCAAAATCATCAAGGCTTTCCCAGATTGTTATAGCTTCTTCTGCGCCTATTTGTGCAAATATTTTAGGCGAAGTTGTGGGGAGGAATGGGGATAGCATAACGGATGCCATGCGAATAGTTTCAAGCAGATTGTAAAGCACACTCGCAAGCCTTGGGAAGTTCGCTTCGTCTTTTCCAAGTACCCATGGTGCGGTTTCATCTATATATTTATTAGCCCTTGATACAAGCTTAAATATATCGGCGAGCGCATTTGGGAAGAGCATATTTTCCATATGTGCTTCCACTGATTTTACCGTCATATTTGCAAGGGAAATTAGCTCATCGTCAATCTCTTCAGCTTTTCTGCTTTCAGGAATCTTACCACCGAAATATTTTTCGGTCATTGCCACTGTGCGTGAAACTAAATTCCCCAAATCATTTGCAAGGTCTGAATTTATTCTGTTTATCAGTGCTTCATTTGTAAATACTCCGTCCTGTCCAAACGGGATTTCCCTCAGTAAGAAGTAGCGAATGGAGTCCACTCCATATCTTTCGCAAAGCACCACGGGGTCTACAACATTGCCTTTGGATTTACTCATCTTACCGCCCTCGAGCAGTAGCCAACCATGTCCGAACACTTTTTTAGGTAGTGGTAAATCAAGCGCCATCAGCATTGCGGGCCAAATTATCGAGTGGAAACGGATAATTTCCTTAGCCATTAGATGAACATCGGCAGGCCAGTATTTTTCATAGTCATTGTACTCGCTATTTTCATATCCCAAAGCGGTGATATAGTTTGAGAGGGCATCCACCCATACATAAACTACATGACCTGGGTCAAAATCCACCGGCACGCCCCATTTAAATGTGGTACGTGATACGCATAAATCTTCAAGACCCGGTTTTATAAAATTGTTTACCATTTCGTTCACTCGGGATTTAGGCTCTAAAAATGTGGGGTTATTTTCATATAGCTCCAAAATTCTGTCGGCATATTTAGAAAGCTTAAAGAAATATGCTTCCTCCTCGGCTTCCTTTACCACTCCGCCACAGTCGGGGCATTTGCCCTCCACAAGTTGGCTTTCAGTCCAAAAAGATTCACAGGGGGTGCAGTATTTGCCTTTGTAGGTGGATTTATAGATGTCGCCCTGCTCGTAAAGTCTTTTAAAGAGCTTTTGTACCGCTTCTTTGTGATACGGGTCGGTTGTTCTTATAAATCTGTCGTTGGTGATATTTAATAGTTTCCAAAGTTCCTTAATACCTACAACGATATCATCAACAAAAGCTTGTGGGTCTTTACCTGCCGCTTTTGCTTTTTCTTCTATCTTTTGGCCGTGTTCATCGGTGCCTGTAAGGAACATTACATCAAACCCACGCATTCGTTTATACCTCGCCATTGCGTCCGCCGCTACGGTGGTGTAGCCGTGACCTATGTGAAGTTTGTCCGATGGGTAGTAAATAGGGGTTGTGATATAAAATGTTTTCTTATCCAAAATTATCTCTCCTTACATTTATTTATTGCATTTGTAATATAGTTTTTGCCCTCCCCCACTAAATGAGGAAAACAGGGTATAAACCATAATAAACACTGATGTTTTTGTGTTCATTTTATCATGTTAACATAATTGACAGAAAAACTCAATATATAAACCTTTTTAATTTAAAGTTAAATGGAAAAACATAACACATTTATATGGTTAAATATAGTAAACACTAAAAAACACCACCGTATATCCCCAGCGTTGCAGTCGCATGAAGATATGCAAAAAATCAGTTCTATTATCAGCATCTATTTAAATAAAACATTTGAAAAAAAGCGTGTTATGATGTATAATGAAGTTTAGTTATGTGCTTTTGCAGGGGATTTTAAATTTCGCTCTGCGTTGCACTGAGATAATAATAGGATGTGAAAGTAAGTTTGAAAGAAATATATTTAGATAATGCCGCCACTACCAAGGTTTCTTCCGAGGCGATGGAAGCGGCAATAAATGCGATGGGTGAAAACTATGGCAACCCCTCTTCGCTGCATAGCAAAGGGCTCTCAGCACAGCTTTCTGTGGAGGAAGCAAAGAGCAAGGTAGCCGCTTTAATGGGTTGTGATGCCGAGAGAATAATTTTCACCTCGGGTGGAACTGAAGCTAATAACACAGCCATATTTGGGACGGCATCCGCGCATAAAAAAAGGGGCAAAAAAATCATAACCACCGCAGTGGAGCATTCCTCCGTGCTCGCCCCTATTAAAGCTTTGGAAGAGCAGGGCTTTGAAGTTGTGGTAATTAACCCCGATAGCAGTGGAAATATCACCGCCGAGGAGCTTGCAAAGCATGTTGATTTAAACACCATATTAATCTCGATAATGGCGGTAAACAGCGAAACAGGCACCATTTTCCCATTAAAAGAGATGGTAAAAGCGGCTAAAGCAAAAAACCCTAAGGTGATTTTTCACACAGATGCGGTACAAGCATTTGGCAAACTGCCGATTACACCTGCAAAATGGGACATAGATTTAATGACGGTAAGTGGCCATAAGATATACGCACCAAAAGGCATCGGAGCGCTTTACATAAAAAAAGGTGTGCGAATACTTCCTCTTATCTGGGGTGGCTCGCAACAGGGAAAAATTCGCCCCGGCACCGAGAGTGTACCTCTAATTTGCGCTTTAGGAAAGGCGGCAGAAATTTCTACAAAGGAACATCTTAAGAATTACGAATATGTAAAGAGCCTGTGGGAATATGCCTCAGAAAAAGCAGAAAATACCGAGGGAATAGTAATAAATCAGTCCATAATGGGCTCCCCGTATATATTTAATATTTCAGCACCTGGGTACCGCTCAGAAATAATGCTCCATTCCCTTGCTGAAAAAGGCATATATATCTCCTCGGGCTCAGCGTGCAGTAAAGGCGCACCCAGCCATGTGCTAAAAGCTTTGGGACTTCCCTCTGCAAATATAGACAGCGCTCTGAGAATAAGCTTTTCAAGGGAAAGTAGCAAGGAAGATATCGATGCACTTTTTGAAGTGATAGCACATTCGATGCAAAGGCTTATAAAAAGTAGATAATAAATAGCCGAGGTTTTGATAAGCAGGCGATGAGAAATGCGCATAAAATTTAGTGAATATTGAGTTTTTTGTTTTTCGTATATCTTCAGCCATGGGCGTTTGAAGATATAAAAGCTTTAAATAAAGGATAGGTCATAAAAATGAAAGAAGTTATTTTAATTAAAAACGGCGAAATTGCCCTAAAGGGTCTTAATCGCTCAACATTTGAAGATGCACTTATAAAAAATTGCCGACGCCGTTTAGAGGGTCTTGGTAGTTTTAAATTCTACAAGGCACAGTCCACAATATACTGCGAGCCAACCTCGGAGGAAAGCGATGTTGACGAAGCTATGGAGAGGCTTAAGAAAGTCTTTGGAATGGCAGGGCTGACACGCTCCTGCGTGGTAAATAAGGACTGGGAAGAGATTATTGCCACAGCCCCCGATTATTTGAGGGAGGAGCTCTCTTCTGCAAAAACATTTAAAGTTACCGCTAAAAGGGCGGACAAGCACTTCCCCATGGGTTCACCTGAAATTTCAAGGGAGCTCGGTGGAGTTTTGCTGAGCAAATTTCATCACTTAAAAGTTGATGTGCACAACCCAGAAGTAACTGTTACGGTAGAAATAAGGGATTTTGGCGCATATATTCACGCCGACCAAATCAGTGGTGCAGGTGGTATGCCCGTTGGCACAAGCGGAAAAGCAGCACTGCTTATAAGCGGTGGGATAGACAGCCCAGTAGCAGGATATATGATGGCAAAGCGTGGCCTTGAGCTGTGCGCCGTGCATTTTATCAGCCCGCCATACACAAGCGAAAGAGCAAAATTAAAGGTGGTTTCACTCTGCGAGAAAATGACCGCCTACTGTGGCAGAATGAAGCTATATGTGGTTCATTTCACCGAAATGCAGGAAGCTATTAGGGATAAATGCCCCGAGGATTTATTCACTATAATAATGCGCAGATATATGATGAAGATTGCTGAAAGAATTGTTTCGGATAAAGGTGCTTCCGCACTGATTACCGGAGAAAGCCTTGCTCAGGTGGCAAGCCAGACAGTTCAGGCAATTGCTTGCACCGACATCGCTTGCGAAATGCCCGTACTGCGTCCGCTTATTGGAATGGATAAGGATGAAATAGTGATGATAGCAAGGCGAATAGACACTTTTGAAACCTCCATCCTGCCATATGAGGACTGCTGTACAGTCTTTACTCCGAAGCATCCGAAAACTAAGCCAAAAATAAGCGAAATACTCATTGCAGAAGAAAAATTCGACCCTTCTGAAATGATTGAAAAATGCATAGAAACAGTGGAAATTATCCAAGTAGGATAGCTTTCAGTGTGAGAAACGGCAAGCTGCTGTAATTCTCTTTTGGAGGTAGTCATTATTTTGAAAGCGATATTAATAAATCTCACCGCCGCACCCATATCAAATAATAAAAGTTTCTATTTAAGATTTAGAGAGTTTTATAAAATTATGGGTTATCAGCTGACTGAAGTGATGGTTGGTGAGCCACAAAAACAAAATTTTATAGACCGCTTTGTGATGGAGCTCGATGTAAACGACCTTGTGATAATAGTTGGTGGTCTTGGAGAGCATCAGGGCGATTTTGTTAAAAAAGTGATTTTGAGAGGCCTACAGTCAGAACTTCAGGTAAATTCTGACGCTGTGGCATATTTAGAAGAGCATTTCCCAGCCGCATTACATAAATTCGGCGAAAAACTCACCGCTTTTCCAGAAGGAAGTGTTCTTTTCACTCCTAAATTTTCAAATACATTTGGTTATGGTTTGAATTTGGGGGATAAATGCATTATATCACTTCCAAATAACATCCCCGATTCAATGCATATGCTCATGCTCGATGCCGCTAATTTTGCGAAGGATTATTCGGGCTATCAGTGGCAGATTGCATATATGGAATTTGACCGCACACAGGAGGACGCTCTCGATGTAAAAGCATTTGAGCTCTCCACTCCTGAGAATGTGGTGCTCACAGGAAAGGCACATGATAAATATCTTGTAAGTATAATAGGGGATAATAATTTTTTTGCTTCGGAAGTTTTGGATGATCTCGAAAAAATTTCTAAAATAAAGAAGCATACCGAGCTTCCCAAAGAAAAAAAGAAGTCGCCCATCGCCCTTATAATTATCCTATTAATGCTAATTGTAGCGTTTGCAGTAGGGGCATTTTTTCTTACTGGAGGCAGTGTAAATCTATCGGACTTTATGGGAAATAGCTCCTCCGATGCAGAAATTTTAGTAAGCACACCCATTGACGACATAGTGCCTACCTCAGATTCAAATGAGGATAGTGCTGATGCAAGCGGACAAGCTGCTTCTTCGGATGAGCCTAATTCCACCGATGCTTATACCCCACCGCAAAACAGTGATATCGTGGCAGAGATAAGGATTGAGGGTACAAATATCGACACCGAAGTGGTGATGGGTAGTGACAATCAGTTCTATAAAGAGCATAATATAGATAAAGAACCCGACGACTACGGCGCAGTATTTGCAGACTACCGCAGTGATTTTGATGCGACGGCTGGAAATATAGTTATCTACGGTGCAAATCCGTCGGACGATTCACTTTTTGCTGATTTAGAAAAATATAGAAATGTAGATTTTTACAAAGAACATCCTACAATTGAATTTTTCACCGCCGAGGGCGAATACATTTACAAAATTGCTGGAGCAATGATGGTGAATTTAAACCCCGATCAAGGTGCAGTATACGATATAGAAATGGGCATTACCGACTCCACTGTGTCCGAGCTTTCGGAATTTGGGGAAATGCTCAGGGAGTGCTCTTTTATTCATACCGATGTAGATATTACGGGAGATGATCATGTACTCACCCTCTATACTGATAGTTATGAATTTATGGGTGCTTCCACTGTGGTAATTGCAAGGAGGGTGCGCCCCGAGGAAAGCAGTGATGTAAATACCGATATTGCAAGGATGAATGAAAACCCACTGCTTCCCGATGTATGGTATGAAACCTACGGAGGCACAAAGCCGGGTGAAGAAGTTGAGCAGAGCATAGAAAGCTCCTCCGCTTCACAAGCTCCTGCGAGTGCTCCCCCTGCACAAAGTTCTACTGCGAGCACTCCCCCACTTCCTGAGAGTTCATCGGTAGCCGCACAAACTCCTGAGAGCTCTTCGCAAGCATCGGAAAATTCCGAGGATGGAGTAACAGAGCTTAGAATATCCCCAAATACTATAACAATGACAGCGGGTGAAGCTATGGACTTAGAGCTGATAGTTACCCCCGAAGATGCAAGTAGCAGTTTTCAGTGGTATGTAAATGATGAAGATGTAGCGGCAGTTTGGTATGGGGATAATTATATCGAGCTTGAAGCTATTTCCGAGGGCAGAGCAACTGTTACCGTAACTGCTGACAATGGCGTAAAAACCTCAATGCAGGTGGTTGTTAATGCTGAAGAAGACAGCACTACTTCGTCCGATGATAATATGCAAACCACACCCCCTGCGGATGTGGCAAATGAAATACTCTCGGTGAAAGTAAGTGGAAGAACTGTTTCGGATGATGCTTATACAATAATAAGCCAAATAGTAGAAAATGAAACAAGGGGAAATCTTCACCCCGAAGCACTCAAAGCCCATGTAGTGGCAACATATAGCTATGTTAAATTTAATAATCTCAGAGGAACTTCCCCCTCCGTGCTCACACGCACCACTATCAGCAGTAATGTTAAAGCGGCGGTGGATGCAGTGCTCGGTGAGGCGGTGTACTATAACGGCAGTATCATAAATGCCGCCTATTACTCCACGGGCAACGGATATTCCACAACCTCACAATCGGTTTGGGGCACGCATTACCCCTATTTAATATCGGTGGAAAGCCCCTATGACAGTATTTCCCCATATTATGAGGGAGTGTATCGCATATCCGAAGAGGATTTTGCCGAAAAGGTGGATTATACCTACAATATAGATTTATATGAACATGGCGACCCTGAGGACTGGGTGGAAATTTTAAGCTATAATCCAGGAAACTATGTAAATGAAGTCTCTCTCGGCGGCATAGAAAAGTCACAGGGTGGCGAGGTTGCACTTGGCGCTACAATAACAGGGCGCAATATAAGAGAGCAACTGCTCGATTTCTCCATTCGCTCCACTTCCTTTGATGTGAGCTATGATGATGGTAGGTTCACCATCACTTCCTACGGCTATGGCCATGGCGTTGGCATGAGCCAGTGGGGTGCGCACGGTATGGCTGAGGATGGGTATGATTATGAAGAGATATTAACCCATTATTATTCGGGCACAGAAGTTAAATGATGAGGTGTATTAAAAGCCTGTATGCTGTGTCAGCTGCGGCTTTAAGCTTCGGTTGCATATATCGAATATGCGCCCTCACTTCAATCCTTGCTTCCTTGCCTACAAGCTTTTTCTGCACCCCATCTTTTTGTAATGTATTAAAAGCCTGTATGCGGTGTCAGTTACGACTTTAAGCTTCGGTTGCATATATCGAATATGCGCCCTCACTTCAATCCTTGCTTCCTTGCCTACAAGCTTTTTCTGCACCCCATCTTTTTGTAATGTATTAAAAGCCTGTATGCGGAATTTGCTGCGGCTTTGTAAACGAATGGCAACACAGTTAATTTTCATTTTTAAAAAATAACCCACTCCGTCAGTGAGTGGGTTATAAAGGCAAATTTCATAAGTTTTTAAATATTGATTAAAATTTCATATACTATACCGACTTTATAATTAAGCATCTTGGAGGAATAATGGAAAATAATTGGCGTCGGAAAATACTCACAATATGGTTTGGTCAGTCTATTTCAATGCTCACTTCTTCTGTATTTCAGATGTGTATAGTTTGGTATCTCACAATAGAAACAGGCTCTGCCGCCGTGCTCACATATGGAGTTATCGCCGCATATGTGCCACAAGCTATTATAGGAATGTTCACAGGTGTATTTGTGGACAGATTTGATAAAAAGAAAATAATAATACTATCCGATTTATTTATAGCGGCTGTGAGTCTTATTCTTGCAGTTGTCGCTTCGGCGGGTGAGCTTCCGGTATTGATGGTTTTCTTTGTTTTAGCGGTGCGCTCCATGGGTATGGCACTGCACGAGCCTGCCACGCAGTCGCTCACGCCACTGCTTGTTCCCGAGGAATATTTGACCAAATATGCAGGCTATTCGCAGACATTCATGATTGTTAGCCATTTGATATCTCCAGGGCTTTCACTCTTTTTAAACAGTATCCTACCACTGCATTACATTGTTTTTTTAGATGTAATAGGCGCACTTATTGCAGTGCTTTTTATTGCACCTGTTAAAATAAAAAAGCAAAAACCAATAAAGCGAAAAATTCACCTCATCACCGATTTCAAAGAAGGACTTAGTGCCTTAAAGAGAACTAAAGGGATGGTTACGCTTATAGTGGTGGGTATGCTCTACTGCATTATCTATGCACCTGTTGGCACACTTTACCCACATATCACCATGGTTTATTTTAAGCAGGGCACCGACATGGCGGCGAGTATAGAGTTTATCTCTGCGATTGGTTCTCTCATCGGCTCCCTACTTTTAGGGTGGCTTGGCGCAAGATTAAACAGATTTTTAGGCCTTGTATTTTCCATGATGGGATATGGTATAGGGCTTGTAATTACAGGACTTCTCCCCACTTCGGGCATATGGTTTTTTGCTGGAATATCCCTCTTAATGGGCATCACAATTCCAATTTACTATGGAATTATCACGGCGATTTTTCAGCTTAAGGTGGAGGAAGAATGTCTTGGCAGGGCTTTTGCGATTTCCCAGAGCGCAAACGACCTTGCAATGCCGATTGGACTTATTATTTCAGGGCATTTTGCCGACATTATAGGAGCGAATGTGCTATTTTTAATTCTTGGGATTTTGACTGTTATACTTTCGCTGTCTGTTTTGGGTATGAAGAGTGTTAGAAAATGCTGTGAGTGATATAAGCAGTGGCTAATCCGCACAGCTAACTCAAAAATATCCAATATATTCCCCCAAACTTTCACTAAACACACAGGAGGTGCTAAATGAATAATTACACACCGCTTGCCGATGCACTCAGACCCACTGAACTTTGCGAAGTGGTCGGGCAAAAGCATCTGCTTGGCGATGGCAAACTGCTCTCACGGCTTAGTGAAAACAGCCGTTTGCCCAATTTAATCTTCTTTGGCCCCTCGGGTGTGGGCAAAACTACTGTCGCACGCATTTTAGCTAAAAAAGCAGGTAAAAAACTGCATTATCTAAATGGCACAACAGCTGGAACTGCCGATATAAAAGATGTCATTAAGGACACGGGCTCAATAGATGGTTTGGGTGGGGTTTTGCTCTATCTCGACGAAATTCAGTATTTTAATAAAAAGCAACAGCAAACCCTTCTCGAATACCTCGAAAACGGCTCTGTTACCCTCATTGCTTCCACTACTGAAAATCCCTATTTCTATGTATATTCGGCAGTGCTCAGCAGATGTACAGTATTGGAGTTTAAACCGCTTGACCCCTTGGATGTGGAAACAGCGGTGGAGCGTGCTTTTAAAAAGTCGGAGGAAATTTACGGTATACCTTTCAGCTTAGCTGAGGGGGTAGCAAATAAGATTGCATTTCACAGTGGTGGAGATGTACGCAAGGCTATTAATGCAGTTGAGCTACTCACTGCTTCAGTGACTGATAAATACAATAGCATAACAACGGAAAATGTAAATGAAATTATGGCTCGCAGTGCAAACAGGTATGACAAAGACGGCACCGAGCATTACAACATCCTCTCGGCGCTTCAAAAATCAGTGAGGGGCTCGGATGAAAACGCCGCCCTACATTATCTCGCAAGACTTCTCGACAGCGGCGATTTAATAAGCCCTTGCAGGCGGCTTCTTGTAATGGCGAGCGAAGATATAGGACTTGCCTATCCACAGGCTATTTCGATAGTAAAAGCCTGCATAGACAGTGCAAATCAATTAGGATTACCCGAGGCGAGAATACCTCTTGCACAGGCAGTTATACTGCTCTGTACTGCTCCAAAGTCAAACAGTGCGATAACTGCTATTGACATGGCGTTCTCCGATGTGCAGTCGGGAAATTTTTACGATGTCCCCGAGCATTTAAAGGATTCTCATTATGGCGGAGCGAGCAAATTAGGGCATGGCAAGGGATATAAATATGCGCATGACTACCCAAATAATTATATAAAACAACAATACCTTCCCTCGGGTATGGAGGACAGGGTGTATTATGAGTTTGGCAGTAATAAAACCGAGCTTGCGGCTAAGAAATATCGTGAGTATATTTTAGATGGGGATGCAGGGAAATAAGTAATCGAAGTAGAGTGGAGAAAAATAAAGTTTTACAGGGTTTTTTCAAAAAATCGTGGGGTATGGGGTGAAACCCCATAAATAGAAAGGCGAAACCGATAAAAAAGAATGTAGCAATTTTTACGAAGCAAAAGAGCGGAGGATATATAGAATTTAAAATTAAGTGGGAAATCCCATTGTAGGGGCATGGCCCCCAGTGCCCGAGGATTATGCACAATCTAAAATTCATTCAATAATATTATGCGATACCGTAGATATATTAAGGGGCTTTGCCCCTACAATAATAGCAGAAAGCTATTAATAGAGGTAATCCTCCACTCAAATTTCTGTATCGACAGAAATGGGGGTACTCCACCTTTTCAGCCATTAATGCCCCCGCCTTTTAAAATGCGGCTTTTCGCTCCTATTGCTTAGTTTTAGATTGGTGGTCAACTTTATACTCCAGATTATTTGTATTTTATTTAGGAGGAAATAAGAATTATGTTTGAACGCATTGACTTGAATAACTTTTGGGATAATTCTCATATTAAGTATGGTAAAGACCAAAATATTGATTGTCCACTTACGGACGAATTGCTTTTAGAAATTGAAACGGAAATAGGGTATAAACTACCTAAATCTTACATTTTCTTAATGAAACAACAAAATGGTGGAATACCTTTCAATACTTGTTTTCCAACCAACACTCCAACAGGTTGGGCAGATGACCACATAGCTATTACATCTATTGCTGGCATTGGTAGAAGCAAGCCTTATTCTATTTGTGGAGAACTCGGCACTAAGTTTATGATAGATGAATGGGATTATCCTGATATTGGAGTTGCAATATGTGATTGTCCTTCTGCTGGTCATGAATTAGTGTTTTTAGACTATAGAGATTGTGGTTCTGATGGAGAACCTACCGTTGTGTATGTTGACCAAGAAGATGATTTCAGTATTATACATCTTGCAGATACATTTGAAGATTTCATTTGTGGATTAGTTAGTGAAGATGAATTTGAAGATTAAGAGTAAAATGAGCATTATCTGCATAAAAAGGGCTAACACTTTATAGATTAAGTGTCAGCCCTTTATTTATATGTGTTCGTATAGCTATTCTACATTAGTCTTAATCTCTAATCCTCACTGCATCTGTCTATCTTGTATAAATCAGTACGTCTTGCACTGATTATCGGGAGCTGTTTTCTAATCTCCTCAACAAGATTTAAGTTTAGCTCATAATAAAGCTCTTCCTCAGCTTCGCCAAGCCTTGCAAGGACTTCTCCCCATGGAGAAACAATTATAGAATTAGCATATGAGTGATAGCTTGCCGATACATCCCTTGCAGGTGCCACTCCCACTGTAAAGAGCTGATTATCAATTGCCCTGCTCCTAAATAGCACTTCCCAATGCGCAGGGCCGGTGGTCATATTAAAGGCGGCTGGGACAATAATCCCCTTTGCACCCTCGAGCGACATTATTTTTGCAATTTCCGAAAAACGCAAATCAAAGCAGATTGCAAGCCCGAATTTGCCAAACTCTGTATCGAATACGGTTATGTCATCGCCTGCTGTGAGGGTTTCGCTTTCAAAAAAGCGTTGCCCCCCTACTATATCCACATCAAATAAATGCGATTTTCTATGCTTTGCAATCATATTGCCACTGCGGTCAAATACATAGCTTGTATTGTATATTTTGCCATCATCAATTTCGGGCATCGAGCCTGCTACTAAATATATATTATTTTCCTTTGCAGCTTTTGAAAGCCTTAAAACATTCTCTCCCGACTGAGGTTGTGCATAGACTTTGAAATTTGCAGTTTCATACGGGCAACAAAACATTTCTGGTAGCACTGCCATATCCGCACCGCTTTGTGCGGCTTTTTTTATTTTAGATAGTGCTCTGTCGATATTTTCGTCATTCTCAGCAGATACTTTCATTTGTATTAAAGCTATATTCATTATACACCTCTGTTAAATCTCAATAAATTTCGCCTCACGGTTTAAATAATAGCAGTACTCGCTAAATCCTATTTCTTTCATCTCGGCTATCACCCTATCAAAACTGTGCAGTATATCCTCTGCCGCATGGGCATCCGAGCCAAGGGTGATTAATCTACCGCCCATATCATAATAACGCTTTACAATATCCATTGTTGGCATACTCATGCCAAATTTTTTGCGGTAGCCAGAAGTATTTATCTCCATACCAATTTCTTTTTTTATAGCGGTCTCAAGAAGCTTATCTATAAGCGGTTTAAAGAGCTGCATATCGGGTTTTATCCCATAATTGCCTATTATATATCTCATTGGATATGTAAGATGGGCGAGAATATCTATATCGGCATTTTCGCATAGCTCTATCATAAGCTCAAAATATTCACTAAGTATTTTATTTACATCATCCTCGGGTGTGAAAAGATAAAAGTCGTATCCGCTTTTTATTGTGTGGCAACTTCCAAGAATGAAGTCCAGT
Source organism: uncultured Oscillospiraceae bacterium (assembly GCA_964371155.1). Lineage (GTDB taxonomy): Bacteria > Bacillota > Clostridia > Oscillospirales > Ruminococcaceae > CAYJEQ01. Next base: position 73,941 of record CAYJLI010000001.1, read on the forward strand.
GGTGGCAAAGTATCAAAAAAAGCTTTGGTTTTAGCAGGGTCGAAGGTGGCTTCGCCTATCTCCACCCCTGCGGAAATAATAAGCCTATCGCTGTATTGTGCTTTTAGCTCATGGGCTTTTTTAATTGATTTGGGTAAATTTATATGGCTAAATTCCCATTCATGGTTTATCATTTCGCAGTGGTCGGTAATCGCTATACCCATGGCACCCATTTTCACCGCAGTTTCTATCAGATTTTTTGGGTCTTCGCCACTGTCCATTGAAAAATGAGTATGTGTGTGGCTATCAAAAAGTTTTGCTGACATTTTTTTCTCCTTTTTTTAAAAAACAATTCACTAATAAACATATTACCACAAAACCGTAATATATAAAATAGTATTTTCAGACGATTTTTTTTGCAAAAATGTATAAAAATCCTTTAATTTGTATATCTCCTATAAAAAAATAGGTAAATAAATAGAAGTTTTACACATAATTTGATATTGTTTAAAAGTCAATATAGTGATATACTGTATTAAATAAACAAAGTTGGCAAGTTAGAACTGTTGTATATTTTAAAATTTACTTCTCTAAATCGATGATTAATAATAGGGATGAACAAAATTGGTATGTATTTAAAATTAACATTGTCACGAAACACTTTAGGAGGTATGGTATGAGAGCGGTAATTACAGTACTCGGTAGGGATATGGTAGGCATTTTAGCAAGGGTAAGTACGGAATGTTCTAAGGCTAATGCGAATGTCACAGATGTTACACAGTCGATAATGCAGGATATGTTTGCGATGATAATGATGGTGGAAGCGTCCAACCTCAACTGCAAACTAAGCGAATTCACCGACCAGATGAAAGCCCTCGGTGACGAGCTCGGTCTTTCCATCCATGTAATGCATGAAGATGTATTCGATTCCATGCACAAAATATAGGGGGACTGCTGAAAAATGAGATTTATAGATAAAAAGGACATACTTGAAACCATAAGCATGGTTCAAGATGAAAGTTTGGACATACGAACCATAACAATGGGTATTTCTCTGCTTGACTGCGCAGATACAAATATTGAGCGCTCATGTGAAAAGATTTATTCTAAGATCACAAGATTAGCGCAAAACTTAGTTTCAGTGGGTGAAGATTTAGAAAAAGAATATGGAATACCGATTATAAATAAGCGTATTTCTGTTACACCTATTTCCATGCTACTTGCAGTTAGCGGTGGCGACCCTGTAAAATATGCGGTTACTCTTGAAAATGCCGCTAAGCGTGTTGGGGTAAATTTCATTGGTGGTTACAGTGCACTCGTGCAAAAAGGATTTGCCGCCGGAGAAATTGAGCTAATTAATTCAATTCCAAGGGCTATGAAAGAAACTTCACAGGTATGCTCTTCGGTTAATATCGGCTCCACTAAAGCAGGCATTAACATGGACGCTGTAAAGATGATGGGTAAAATCATTAAAGAATCTGCTGAACTCACCGCCGATAAGGAATGTATGGGTGCGGCTAAAATAGTTGTATTTTGTAATGCACCCGAGGACAACCCATTTATGGCAGGCGCTTTCCACGGTGTGGGTGAAGCGGACTGTGTTATAAACGTAGGCGTTTCTGGGCCTGGCGTTGTGCGTGCAGCAATATCAAAAATGGATAAAAACAGTCCGATTGATGAAATTGCCGACACTATCAAAAAGACAGCATTTAAAATAACCCGTATGGGTCAGCTTGTGGGCACTGAAGCTTCCAAGCGCCTTGGCGTTAAATTCGGGATAGTGGATTTATCCCTTGCCCCAACTCCTGCAGTGGGCGACTCTGTTGCGCATATTCTGGAGGAAATGGGTCTTGAGCGTTGTGGTGCTCATGGCACAACCGCCGCACTTGCACTGCTAAATGATGCGGTTAAAAAAGGTGGCGTTATGGCTTCCTCACGCATTGGTGGGCTATCGGGTGCATTTATTCCCGTAACCGAAGACGCAGGCATGATTAGAGCGGCGAGAGAGGGTGCTCTCACGATTGAGAAGCTTGAAGCTATGACCGCAGTTTGCTCCGTTGGTCTTGACATGATTGCAATCCCAGGTGATACTCCTGCCGAGATTATCTCCGCTATTATCGCCGATGAAGCGGCAATAGGCATGATAAACTCTAAGACAACGGCTGTTCGTCTAATTCCTGCAATAGGCAGAAAAGATGGTGAAGAGCTTGAGTTTGGTGGATTATTTGGCACAGGGCCAATTATGAAAGTAAACACCAATTCCCCTGCAACATTTATTAATAGGGGTGGGCAGATACCTGCACCACTTCAGAGTTTGAAGAATTAGTAATTATTTTTTAAGGCTGTTTCACTGTATATGTCAGTGAAACAGCCTTAATTTTATGGGATTTGTAGGTGTATATACACTCTGCTATTCTCACTGAAATTAATTTGAAATATTATTTTCCCTGTAGTATACTTTATTAAAGATTATTTATATAATAGGAACGGGGAAGAAAACAAAATGATAAAGCCATTAAAACAAATATTTATGACAAAAGAAAATGCGAATAATGATTATGTGCGTTATGAAAACCAACTGAAACCACGAATATCATATGATATATACGATTGTGATAGGAGTAAAGAAGAATTATGGGAAGTGTATAAGGAACATGAAAGCAACTTGTTGGAAATTGTAAGAAAAGAAACTACAGCCTACTTGTATGATGAAAGATTGTGTAATAATGATGAAAATATGTTCCCACAATGGAATCGTCTTACAGGCGAATGGTATATCAGCGACATTTCAATTAATTGCGATGATGACGGAGATATTTTTGTTGGCATAACGACTCGCTTTACAGAGAATTTTATTATGGAAGATGGTAGCACTAAAGTTATAGATTACCTCGGAATGGAAGTTCATAGTTTTTTTGATAGTGATAAAAAGAAATTTATTTTTGATGTGATTGATACTTTATCTATATAAAATGAGCATAATCTTATAAAAATAAAATTACCACTATCGGTTTGATAGTGGTAATTTATTTCTTTATAGGTAGCCTTATATGGCAGAGATATTTTTTAAAAATTAACTCCCTCTCTGCTCGGTATCTGCTTTATACATGCTGTACCACATCCATGAACCAAAAACATTATAGCAGTCAAATCCTGCTTGGGTGAGAATTCTTATTGCCAGATATCCCCTTAGCCCTGCTTGGCACATTATGTGTATAGGCTTAGTTTTATCGAGTGTATTAATTTGTGCTCTTAAATCGTCAAGCGGGATATTTATAAAGCCATCGACCGCTCCCCTATTAAACTCTTCCACTGTGCGCACATCAAGTTTTATAACTTCTTGCCCCATATCGGCAACTTCTTTAAATGTGCTCACTTTCATTTCGCCGAGCATAATATTTTCACCCACATAACCTGCCATGTTTATAGGGTCTTTTGCGGAGGAGAATGGCGGTGCATAGGCAAGCTCAAGCTCCTGTAAATCGAATACGGTCATCTCGGCTCTTATCGCAGTAGCTAAGACATCCATTCGTTTGTCCACACCCTCGGGCCCAACTATCTGCCCTCCTAAAACTCTGCCATCCTCTTTTGAAAAGAGGAGCTTTATCGCCATTACTTTAGGATTTGGATAATATCCTGCGTGATGATTTGCTGTGACAAACGCCTTATGGTAGGATTTGCCCGTGTTTATGCAGTCCTGCTCTGTGAGCCCAGTTGAAGCCACCGTGAGGTCGAATATTTTAGCAATGCTCGTCCCCTGTGTGCCTTTGTATATGCTATTTCTGCCCATAATTCTATCGGCTACTATTCTCGCTTGTTTGTTGGCAGGGCCTGCAAGTGGTATAATACCCTGCTCTTTTGAAAGGAAATTTTGTACCGAAATAGCGTCGCCCACTGCCCAGACATTTTCTTTTGTGGTCTTTAAATTCTCATCCACAAGTATTTCGCCACTTTTTCCAAGTGCAATGCCACTGTCTTTTAAAAATTCGGTCGCTGGGGATACTCCCACCGAGATTATAACCATGTCGGCTGGGATGAAAGAGCCATCATTTAGTGAAACTCCATCCGTTGTGATTTCAGAAGCTATTTTTCCGAGTGCTAAGCTTACGCCTTTTTCTCTGAGGTGATTATGCACTCCATGGCTCATGTCTTCGTCAATATTTGGCATTAAGTGGCTCATAGCCTCAACCACAGTGACTTTCACACCTGCCATGTGCAGATTTTCTGCCACTTCAATGCCTATAAAGCCTCCGCCGATCACGCATGCGGTTTTGGGAGCTTTTTGAGTTAAAAAATCCTTTATTTCATAGGTATCGGGGATGTTTCTTAGGGTAAATATCGGCATTTCTTTCGCCATGGGAATTGCTGGCATTACTGGATTTGCACCGGGTGATAGTATGAGCTCGTCGTAATTTAAATCATATTCAGTGTTCTCCGCATGATTTTTTACCCTCACGGTTTTTGTCAAGCAGTCCACGCCAACAGCCTCAGAAAACACCCTTACATCCACATTAAATCGCTTTGAAAATCCTGCCACCGTCTGTACAAGTAAGCTTTCCCTATCGCTTATTACACCGCTTAGATAATAGGGTAATCCACAGTTTGCAAAGGAAATAAACTCCCCTTTTTCAAGAATGATGATTTCATTTTCTTCGCTAAGTCTTCTCAGTCTTGCGGCACTTCCTGCACCACCTGCAACTCCGCCGATTATCACTATTTTCTTTCCACTTGTATTTACCATCCCGATGACCTTTCCTTTCAAGCATTTATCTTTAATAATTTTGGTCTAATATCTACAAAATTTCGTTTTCTTTTAAAAACTCTTCTATTCGCTTAAGTGCTTCAGTGAGGTGGTTTATACTGTATGAATAAGAAATTCTCACAAATCCTTCCCCACACTCTCCAAATGCAGTACCCGGTATTACTGCAACTTTTTTGCTCAGTAATAGTTTTTCGCAAAACTCCTCACTGCTCATCCCTGTAATTTTAATCGATGGGAAAACATAGAATGCCCCCTCGGGATCAAAGCAGGTAAGACCTAATCGGTTTAGAGTGTCCACCAATAGTTTTCTTCTCATATCATATTGGTCACACATATACTCTACATCTTCATCGCAGTTTTTCAGTGCCTCAATAGCCGCATACTGGCTTACAGTCGGTGCGCACATAATTGCAAACTGATGAAGTTTTAACATTAGTGAAATAATAGGCTCGGGGCCTACTGCATATCCAAGTCGCCAACCAGTCATGGCGTAGGTTTTTGAGAAGCCATTTATAATAACAGTGCGTTCATACATACCATCAAGCTCAGCTATCGACACATGTTTCCCCTCAAAGGTCAGCTCTGCATAAATCTCGTCGGACATCACAATTATATCGGTGCCCCTTAGCACTTCGGCTATTTCCTCTAAGTGCTCACGGCGCATAACTGCACCTGTGGGGTTGTTTGGAAAGGGAAATACGAGCATTTTTGTTTTATCGGTGATATGCTCTTTAAGTGCTTTTGCCGTGAGACGAAAAGCATCTTCTGCCGAGGTAGCAATCGGAACAGGAACTGCACCGCAGAGCTGCACTATTGGCGAATAAGCCACAAAACATGGCTCGGGAATTAGCACTTCACAGCCTGGTGATATAACACTCCTTAAAAGTAGGTCTATTGCTTCGGAGCCTCCCACTGTTACAAGCACTTGATTTCTATAATCATACGACAGATTAAATCTGCGCTTTAAATAGTCGGTAATTCCCTCTTTGAGTGGTGTCATCCCGGCATTTGAGGTGTACCATGTTTGGCCTTTTTCGAGTGTGGATATAGCCGCTTTGCGCACATTCCAAGGTGTTTTAAAATCGGGCTCGCCCACCCCTAAGGAAATTACACCCTCCATCTCCGCCGCAAGATCAAAAAAGCGTCTTATGCCCGAGGGTTTAATGGATAATACTGCGGGATTTAAGATTTTGTTGTAGTCCATCAAAGCTTGGTGACCTCCCTCTCGTCCGTCGTATTATCGGTGAAGAATATACCCTGCTCTTTGTATTTATGCAGTACAAAGCTTGTAGCAGTTGATTGTACTACATCCATCGGTGCAAGGCGGTGTGCCACAAATAGTGCCACTTCCTTAAAGCTTGTGCCGCTTATTGTGAGCAATATGTCACAGCCTCCACTCATGAGATAAACCGATTTTACCTCTTCATATTCGGCAATGCTATTTGCAATTTCATCAAACCCCATATTTTTTTGTGGAATTACTTTTAGTTGGATTTGGGCTATTATGTAGTCATTCGGAGTTTTATCCCAGTCGATAATGGCTTGGTAACCACGAATTGTACCATTTTTTTCATACGTTTCTATCTTGGCCGCAATATCCTCTTCTGTTTCGCCCATCATCGCCGCAAGCTGTAAATTTGTAAGCTTTGAGTTTTCATTTAGCAGTTCTAACAGTTTTTCCATGGTTTCATTCTCCTTTTAAGTATGCAGGCATAATAAATCTAAATGCACTGCTTTATCTTTCCTATTCAATGTCAATGACTTAAGCTGTAGAATATTTTTTGTATATCTTTCTTAAGTTGTTGGCATCGCTTTCCTATTCGCCTTTTTCTTCGGCAAGCTTATTTAGGTAGCGATAAATGCTTGTTTCGGTGGTTTTCATTATCTGTGCAAGCTCACTCACTGCACCCTTTACTAAGAACACTCCCTGTTTTTCCAAATTGCGCATCAAATCCATTCGCTCTTCATAGGATAATCTGTCCGCAGGTGCCGAGTAGTTCCCAGCTTCCACCAAAATTTTATCGAGCATTAGTTTATCAAATGGGACGTCATAATTATTATAAAGCTCTTTGCTTTCGGGTGAGAGGTGACTTCCGCTTATCATGTCGTTAACTATATCCCTAAGCTCAATAAGTCTATCCACTTTTATGCTCACCGAGAGCACTGCATAAAGCTCTTTATTTTCATCCATATAAAAATATGTAGCGGTTTTTAGTTTGTTTTTTGATTTGGACACCGCCCTGAAATTTACAATATAATCAGTTTCAAGGTGTATTTTATTTTTGATGAATTCTTTTTCGAGAGGGCGTATTTTTCCACCTTGCACCGCTTCGTTGTCAAATGGGTTTATTACATGATGGACTGTCTGTTCTACTGCATTATACAGGATTATCTCGGTATCAGTCCCTGTGATATTCTGTAAGAAGTTCATATATGGTATGAGTGCATTAAGTCTATCTATATTTACCATAAGCCTATCCATCCCTTTAAATATACTCTAAGATTATAATTTAAACTGTGTCCAAAGATTTAAATTATCTTCTCTTATTAATTTTATCTTTCCTCTACGCATAGAGCGTAGAGGAAAGATAAATAAGAAACTCTATTTATTTCCTGCTACTAAGTATCTTTGATCTAATAGTTTCCTTGCCCGATGGGTCTTCACCTATCAGCCTTAATAGATATGCCGGTGTAATGCTGTGCATAAGTGCGGTTTCTTTATCAACCACGCCTTGGTTATAAAGTGCGGCTATTCCCGCATCCATGCTTGCCATTCCCTCGTCGGAAGATGCTTGAATAACTGAGTTTATCTGATGCGTCCTTCCATCTCTGATAAGTGCTCTGATAGCATTGTTGCAATGCATTATTTCAAATACTGGAACAACTTTGCCATCAATTGTTGGGATGAGCTGCTGGCATACTACTGTTTGCAATACCATGGAAAGCTGCATTCTCACCTGCTCCTGTTGCGAAGAGGGGAAGGTGTCCACAAGTCTGTCAATTGAGTTTGCAGCACCAAGTGTATGCAGTGCTGAGAATACCAAATGCCCTGTTTCAGCAGCGGTAAGAGCAATATTTATTGTTTCGGTATCTCTAAGCTCTCCGATTAATATAACATCGGGGCTTTGTCTAAGTGCTGCCCTTAGTGCTATTGGGTAATTGCCTGTATCGAGTGAAATTTCCCTCTGGCTAATGATACTCATCTTATGGCTGTGCAGATGCTCAATGGGATCTTCAAGTGTTATTATATGTGCAGGACGATTATTGTTTATATTATCGAGTATACAGGTGAGCGTGGTGGTTTTACCGCTACAAGATGCACCTGTTACAAGCACAAGTCCTCGTTGCTTATTTCCAAGGGCTAAAATATCGTCGGTAATGTGTATGTCTTTAGGATTTGGAAGCGAAAATGCAACCACACGGATAACCGCCGCTATTGAACCACGCTGTTTGTATGTGTTTATACGAAATCTCGACACTCCTTTAAGAGCAAACGAAAAGTCGTCATCCCCTCTTTCATGGAGCACATTCATATCCCTGCGTGCAAGCTCATAAACATCCTTTATCAGCTTTTCCGCCATATCCGGCATTATTATGGTGTCATTTAATACTTCAATTCTCTGATTTGTTTTGTAACTTATTGCCCTGCCGGCTACAATAAATATATCCGCCGCTTTTTTCTCTACCATCTCTTTTAAGAGCAGTTGAATATCCATAATACATCTCCATTCTTTTTAATGTACTTAATTCTAATAATTTACCGATTGCCATTTTAGCCTTTTAATTTCATCATTTGGATTTTGTGGAAGCTCTATTTGCACTTGCAAATACTTATCTTCATCTATTTCTACGCTGTACTGCACCTGCATGGGAAGGTCATCCTCAAATACAGCGGTAAAGCCTGCATCGTTTATCATGTCTTCCAAAGTATTTTCATCGCTATTTAGATAAATAGTATGTATCTCGGCAAGCTTTTCCTCGGCAATATTGTTTGCCTCATAGTAGCCGCTTATCGAAGCAGATGTTTTCTCAGAAAGGAGTAAATCGCTTCTTGCTCCCATAATTATTAGCATTGCAAATGATGTGAGTAGCATTATTGTGAAAAATGTGATTAGCGATACCACTCCAACGCTTATAAGTGAAGTACCTGCAGTACTCTCCTTTGGTTTTAATATCATGAAGTCACCTCCATTATATCTCCAACATATCTTTTAACCGTGAGGCTGTATATTTCAGTTTTATCAAGCTTTGCAACACTTATATCGGCTGTTTTAATATTCCCTACCTCACTGCCTATATCCACCTTTAAAAGGTATCTAAGGTCTACTGCGTCACATTCCTGCCAATTTTCATCGTAGTAAAATTCAAAGTAATCATTAGCTGTGGCAATTTCTGAAAACATTTCCTCACTACCCTTTGCAGCTTTAAATATTTCAGCGTAGTTTTGTGCCTTGAGTGTTGCCATTGCGAGGTCTTCGCTATATTTACTGTCCGCAAATCCCTTTGCGAAAAGTCCTGCACATATTGCCGCCGCCAGGGCAAAAAACAAACAGTTAACTATTAATTCTATAAGAAAATAACGGGTTTTTGACGGTGTATCATTCATCGTTTTCCACCCCCGTATCACATTCTAAATAAACTGTTGAGTTAAATAAATTTCCTCTTATATCCTCAACCTCTATTTCAAGCAGTCCGCTTGTGTTAAGCGTGAGAGCCATTTTTGATATTGGCATAATTTTTTGGCCAGTTCCCTCCACTATCTCAGTTTCAGGTGCTACAAGCACTTCGCAAAGATAGCCCTCTTCAGCATATATCCATGTTTCGTATATATCTCCATCGCCGTAATCCTTGGAAAGCACTAATGCGTCCCCTCCTACTGCTGTGTCCACTCGTACACTGCCGATAGTTTCATTCTGCCTTGTTTTTTCAGTGAGATAGAGCACGGAAGTCCTGATATTGTAGTTTTCTTCCGAAGATTCAACATTTTTTCTGTAAATATCGGCACCTAAAACCGACAGAAACAGAGAGCTGAGCGTATATATGCAAAAAAGTGCGAGTACAAATATAATTTCCGATGATTTATTTCTTTTCATGCCGATAATCTCCCTCCCTTTTCTTTATTTGGCTTTGGGTGTAAGCCTACTCAGACATATAGAATACCGAAATTTCCGGAAGCAAATTGCCTCCTATGTTTTGGTAATGGACCACATATTTTTCTATATCGTAGTACAGGTTGTAATTACTTATTAAATACTCTAAATCGGCAGGATATTCTCCCTCTATCGCATAGCACTGGACCGCACTTCTACGCACCGCATTTTCAAGCAGAATTTCCTGTTGTTCTGCTACTGTTAAAGATACATCTGCTACTGCGGTACTGATGGAGTAAATAACTCCAATTATTAGAATTATCGCCCAGACTATACCTCTGTTTATATTTTGAGCGTATTTATATCTAAATCTATGTATATTCAAAAGGTAGCCCTCCTCCTACATTCCGGATAAAATACCGGTTAGCGGTAGCATAACGGATAGCATAACCATACCCACAAGCAGGCAGAGAACCGCCACCATCGTCGGCTCTATTACCGAAATCAGCTTTCTTGTGTGCGCCTGTGTTTCCTCATAATATCTATCGGCGATATTCATGAACATTTCACCGGTAGAACCTGTTCTCACTCCTGCTTCTATCATGCTGTTGTAAACAGGTGCGAATACTTCGCTTTCCATAATAGCATCGGCAAAACCATTGCCTTTTCCCATAGAGTCCATAACATTATCTATCTTTTTAAGCACATTTTCATTATCAACTATAACAGTGGTGAATTCAAGAGCGTTTGCTATATCGACTCCACTCTCTATCATAAGCGCCATTACAAATGCAAATCTATTTGTGTTTTCAAATTTCGCAAGATTTTTAGTTATTGGTAGGCTGTTGTAGAGCTTCGAGAGAAATCTTTTTCCAGACTCTGTTAAAGAAGCTATAAAATATCCTACCGCCAAAAGTGCAATAATAGCCACTATATATGCAGCGTAATTATTTAAATGCCTACCAAAATCAAGTAAAAAGCTTGAAACTGAGTTCATAGCAAGCCCTAATTGGCTAAAGACTTGCTCAAACACCGGCATAACCTGCACAAGCATAACAAACACCACCACAAGCACCATCGCAGCCATTGCAAGCGGATATGTAACGGAGGAGCGTATTGTTTTTGAAAGTGTATCCTTATTTTTATAGTACTGTGAAAGTGCGAGGAAAATTTCTTCTACTTTACCTGTTTCTTCCCCTACTTCCACCATGCCAACCGCATAATCAGGAAATGCTCCAGAGTCGTATAGTACCTGCGAAAACACAGCACCGTCCGCCACATTTTCATATAGGTGTTCCAGCAAGGCCTCATCCTGTCCCTTTGGGGCATTACTGCTAATTATGTAAAGGCTCTCCCAAACGGATATACCGCTCTTTGAAAGTGTTGCCAACTGCTCGAAGAGATAGGCTATCTCGGTGGTCGGCAGTTTCCCCCATTTATTTTTACCGCTTTGTGTGCTTGATGTATTACTCATATATGACCATTCCTTTCCGCTATATCATAAATTAGTCATTGTAATCGCTTTGCAGTGCCAATCCTTGGCTGTATCATAAATTAATAAACATACATTGCATTATAATTTTGTCCATCGCCGACATATTTAATAATATCGGGGTTATTGCTACTTGTGGATGCGAATGTGGGATCCATTCTCACCCAGCTTTTTCCGTCAAACTGAATAATATCGTGAATCCATCCTGTTTCAGGGGTGTAAACACTTATCCATGCATGGTAGGTCTGTCCCGAGTATCCAAGCACTAACTGTGTCGGTATTTGTTGTGCTCTGAGCATGGCGGTCATCACTGCCGCATAATCAAAGCAAAGCCCAGATTTGCTGCTCATAACACCGTCTAAGTCGGGTACATAGAATGTGCTCACCCGCTCTGCAAAGTCATAATCATAGGAAATATTATTTATCACATACTCATATATGAGCTCAACTGCTTCAAGGTCGGTATTTGCTGGTTTAACTACCTGCTCACTTTGTTTTACAGCAGTTGTTTCAGCAGTGAAGTTCACATAAGTGCTCGGATGTAAAAATGGCCCGAATTCGTTGCTTAAGCTCACATCAAATTTCGCCGTATCAACCTGCGCATAGGAAGTTCCGGAGATATTTTCATTTATTGTTAATGTATAGGAACCGCTTCCCGCAGATATTGGAAAAACTTGAAAAGTCCCCTCTGGATCTAAATCATAGGTATAGGTTGTACCTCCGGACTTTGTCAGCTGCATTTTTATCTTGCTCTTGCTGCCGGTGTACTTAACCATGATATAGCCGTCACTTGAATTTGATACATCAACTATCGAAGATTTGCCATCAAAAGTCTTATCTCCACTCTGCTCGGTTGAGAGCACAACAGGCGTGGAAGCTCTACTCCCTGCCACAGCAGTCTGCTGTGATGTAGAAGTGGGCGTTTTCGATGCTGCCGAAGAAGATGTTGTGCAACCAGTCATGGATGCAAAAAGTAATATGAACGCTGTAAATACAGCTAAAAAAAGTTTGCTCACTTGTATTCCTCCTTGTGAGTTTACATATACAATTAATTATAACACAACCTATATTAAAATTCAAACTAAATCTTTATTAAATTGCATTCTTAAAAGGCTAATTTGCTTTTTGTTTTGCATAATTGACTTTCTATCAAAACTTATTTTAAAAATTATTCAATTTTCTTTTGCAATGTAACCTAACTGTAACATCAATGTTGTATATTATAGATAAAGGATAGGTAAAAATGTGATTTTGTGAGATTGCTGTGTTCCCTGCTTAACTTGCTGAAGTAAAATTTGCAATTCCTCCTGTTTTATAGTATAATATATGCTATAAAAATTCCGAACGGAGGTGCTATTTATTAAAAGTTTAAACATATACATGTTGGGGGATTTTAAATTTATAGTTGACGATGTAGATCTTGCACCCAATTTCAAGCCTTCATCAAAAAAACTATTCCTACTACAGTATCTAATACTGAATAAAGGCAAACCTGTGACCGTCGACAATCTTGTTGATGTGTTGTGGGAAGATAGTGCCGAAGTAGATTTAGCCAATACACTAAAAACTTTAGTTAGTAGGCTGAGGAAAGACCTCACTTCATTTGGTATACCCGATGCGATAGTCACAAGAAACAGCGCATATATGTGGAGCGACTTAGTTCCTTCCTATGTTGATGTTTTTGATTTTGAAAAGATTGCAGAAAGTTTAAGCTCAGCAAACAGCTTAACTTCCTCTACCAAATCCTCTTTTGAAAAAGCACTCAAACTTTATGTAGGTGATTTACTCGCAAACTCAAATATGGGCAACTGGATTTCTCATAAAGTTATCCACTATCAAAACATATATATAAAAACCGTTCAAACATATTCTCATCTTTTAGCCGAAGCAGGCAATTATGATGATGTAATTAGAGTTTGTCAAGCGGCTATTGATATATGCCCATTTGAATCATCAATCAATTTGGATTTGATGAATGCCTTAATTAAAAAAGGAAATGGTAGCGAGGCAATGTCCCACTACCAAAATATCACTACACTTCACTATGACCATTTAGGTGTTAAGCCCTCCGATGAAATTATCGGATTTTATAAAACAATGCTTAAGCGCCGTGGGCATGACTCGGAGCAAAATATCGAAGAAATACACACCGAGCTCACCGATTACAGCAATGGTTCCGGTGCTTATGTGTGTGAATATCCGATATTCAAGGAGATATATTCACTTTATATGCGCAGTTTAAAGCGTCTGGGTTCCGTAATGTTTTTAGCAATTATAGGAATCGGCGAAGTGGATGAAACTCCCGAGCCACCTGAATCCATGCAGCAAGCAATGCATCGCTTGCTTGATCTACTTCAGACCAATCTGCGAAGTGGAGATACTATATCAAGATATAGCCCTACTCAGTATGCGGCACTTTTACCGGCAATATCCGACCACAAAGTGGGCAATATGGTTCTTTCACGCTTAAAAAGCAATTTTACAACCGAATTAATAAACAAAAAATTTAATTTTTACTATCATCTTATAAAGCTTGATGGTGATCAGCACATATAATTTATACCCCAAAAAATATATAGAGAGGAGGGGATGGAATGAGCGCTATTCAAATTTTTACCTTGGGCGAACTAAGAATAGTAGTAGATGGCACTGATATAGCTAAAAAGTTTAAACAATCGCCAAAAAAACTACTTTTACTTGAGTATTTGATTGTAAACAGGGCAAAACCTGCGACTGTTTCAAGTTTAGTGGATGTTTTGTGGAATGGCAAAGATGATTTCACTCTTGAAAACACCCTAAAAACACTTATCAGCAGACTGAGAAAAGACCTTAGCGAACTTGGCTTACCAAATGCGATTGTCACCCGTAGAGGTGCCTATATGTGGAATCCTGATCTTGAATGTGATATAGACATGGCTAAGATGGATGATATCTGCAAAGAAATAGATAAAGTAAGCGAACTTAATAACGACAGCAAGCAGCTGTTTGAAGATGTTATTTATATGTATAATGATGATTTACTTGTTGATTCGAGTATAAATACTTGGATTGCTCCTAAATCCTATTACTACCATAACCTCTACTTGAGAACTGTATACAGATACATCACATTACTAAACGAACAAAAAAAATATAGCGAAGTGATTAGAATATGCAAAACTGCACTTGAGGTTGATACATTTGACTCTGTTTTAAATATTGAGCTTATGTCCGCTCTTCTTAAAATGGGTAAAAGCAAAAATGCTCTCCTCCAGTATCAAAACATCACCGAGCTACATTATGCTCATTTAGGTGTTCCACCTTCTCAGGAGATATTGGATTTTTATAGGGAGCTTGTAGTCAATGAGCAAAAGGCTGAGGCTAATATTGAAGAAATTTACAACGACCTTAAAACAGATGATGTAGATAAAGGTGGATTTGTCTGTGAGTACTCAATTTTTAAAGATATATATCGTCTTTATATGAGGAATTTACAACGTCTGAATTCCACTATGTTCTTAGCAATAATTAACATACGCTATAATGGATTAAGTGAAACCAATTCACTCGAGCTTGACTTTGCAATGCGTCGACTCAGAGATTTGCTTAGGGACAATCTCAGAACAGGTGATACAATTTCAAGATACAGCCCAAGCCAATACGCTATATTACTACCAAGTATTGAAACATTCGATGTGGGCGATATGGTTATGAAGCGACTACGTAGTACATTTTACTCGGACACTGAGAACTCAGGCTATAAATTTGATTTTAAACTGATGGAGCTTGGCAAAGATTCATAAGCTTTGACTTTATATGCTTTCAAGTAATTATTTTAGACTGTGGCAGATTAATAAATGCCATAGTCTAATTTTAAGTGTGTTAAACTTTTTAAAAAATTTACAGTCGGTTAATTTAAAAGAAGATAAAAATAATGTATAATAGTATGAGTTATAAATTTAGAATGGAGTATTTAATAGATGCATTTTAACAAAAAATATATTGCACTTTTCATTTCGGCAGTTTTTTTACTTTCAGCTTGTACTGGAAGTGGTAACACTCCGTCAGATTCTGAAACATCTGAACCTGCCGCCTCTTCCACATTAACTGAAGAAGATCTACAAACTATATCCGATAAAATTTCCGGCCTTTACCTTGGCACTGAAATACCCGATGATGCCATTCAGGCGCTGATAACCACATCTCTCGGAGATATTTCTATAACACTATTTCCTACGGAAGCTCCAATTGCAGTAGAAAATTTTGTGGCCCATGCAAATAATGGGTATTATGATAATATGCCTTTTCACCGTGTGATAAATGACTTTATAATACAAAGTGGTGATCCAAACGGTGATGGTGGCGTGAGTGCTTCAGGCGAAGGATTTGATGTGGAGTTTTATGGTTCACTTTATCATTTTAATGGTGCTCTTTCAATGTCCAATAATGGCACTGAAAACTCTAATTTCAGTCAATTTTTCATCGTGAACAGCAGTATTCCCATAGATGATCAGATTGCATTGCTAAAGGAAACTCAAACTCCCTCCATTGTTTCGGAAATATATTCTTCCCACCATGGCGCTCCCTCGCTTGATTGGAAATACACAGTGTTTGGTTATGTGACTGAGGGAATGGATATAGTAAATCAAATATCATCCACCCAAACAGATGAAAACAATACACCTTTAGACGATATAATAATAAATAGCATTGAGATTATTTAATTTTAGGAATTGCAAGTAAAAGTTTTACTTCTTTTTTCAAAATATACTTTATAAATTTTAAACCTTTTTCCACTCACCTAAACGAGCGGAAAAAGGTTTTAATTTTGAAAAATTTAAATTGCTGTGGGGTAAAGATACCATACATGGCCTATTTATGTGTGAATATTGGGAAATTAATCTGCCACAAAGCAGATATTTATCTCACAATTTCTTTTAAAAGCTTATCTTTTATGCACTCTACCATATCATAATTTGTGTATCGTCCATATATATTTTGAAGCTTCATATTGTATCCAGAAATTTCATCCAATTGGATAAACGCTTGGTCAAGCAATTGGAAAGCCGATTTTTTGTTGAAAGCTATTCGTTTTTTTCTGCTTTTTAGCTCGCTTACATCGCTAAATCTGCGTGAATTTATTACCTTATAGGGATTTACATCTATCGGGTGATATTTATTTGTAGTCATAAATCCCAGGCTTAACTGCGGTATAAACATATGCTCCATCTTAGTATGGGGAAAAAATGGACAGTAGCAACTATATACATCATACCCCGCTTCAAGTGCATATGAGCGCAGTGCCGATAAAAGCAGTTTTGATGAGGCTCCATACTCATCTTCTAATAGATAGATATTTTCAGCGAGCTCGTATGGAGTGTTTTTGTGCATAACTATCCCCTGCTTTGTAATACCCGATAAAAAGCGTATATACTCCTTGCCCGCTATGCTTCTTTTGCGATGCACTTTAAACTCCCTGTTTGCAACACGCTTTGCAAGTGCCCCTACTTTTTGCACATCGGTAACTTCGAGCGAGAGCTGAAAACTATCGTTCATGAGCTGTCCTGAAGCCGAGAGAAAGCGCTGGCAATACTTATTTGAGCGTGTTACCATGTCCTTCGCTTCGGCTATTTCATATCGATGTGAATATATTTTATCACTGTCACAGCAGTCGTATAGGGATATAACTTTATGTGTTGCCTGTGGATATGTGGGGTTTATTATATGTGGATATGTCCCATCAGCAACAGCTATCCCCCTATCATGGCAAATAACGCCGTCGAGGGTAGATATATCATTGCAACAAAATATTCGCTCACTAATATTTCCCTCTGCTTTTAACATTTCGCTCACTGCACTTACTATACTCGATTTTCCTACACCCGGTGTACCATGTAAAATATAGCATTTGAAATCATTGTTTTCAGGTGTGAATTCACTAAATTTTGAAACAAACCCCTGCGGTGTATTACTGGAGAGAAAAAAATCATAATATTTTGCATTCTTCATCTAAATAACTCCTCATTCGTGGGTGGGTGCTGCTATATTAAAATGAATTAAATATCGTAAATATTTTTTAAATGCGATATTATCACCTTAAAATAACAAAACCTATGTTTATTTCTATTTTATTCAAAATTCGCATATTCTGTGCAGAAAAGGCTTATATGCTTTTATTTTTTGCTTTTTTATGATAGAATGTAATATCTACTATTAGCGCTTAGCTTAACGCTTAAAAGTTTTCTCCATCATTTAAATCTTAGATATAAATCGCAAATTTATTAAAGGTTTAGAGCGATTGAGAAAACCTGCTAAAAAAATTTTTGAGGTGAATAATAATGACAAGCTGGACTGAAATAAATATTACTGTGGGCTCTAAAGATATAGAGGCGGCGTCCGCCTGCGCCCAGATGACTGTCCCATATGGCATCTATATCGAAGATTATTCCGATTTACTTATAGAAGCTCCTAAAATTTCGGGCATTGATTTAATTGATGAAGATCTTCTAAAAAAAGATAGAGAGCACGGCATAGTGCACATATACATAAGCCCCGAGGAAAATCCTATGGAGGCAGTTAGTTTTATTTCGCAGAGGCTTCGTGAAGATGGTATTGTACATGAAATTTCTACTTCCGAGGTTATAGAAGAGGAATGGGCAACTGCTTGGAAAAAATACTACCATCCAGTGAGAATCTCTGAAAATGTGGTGGTTTGCCCCTCTTGGGAAGAGTATGAAAGAGAAAAGCAGACGGATAAAATAATAACACTCGACCCAGGCATGGCATTTGGCACCGGCACACATGACACAACCACGCTTTGTGTAAAACTTCTTGATAAGCATGTGTGTGATGGAATGAGTATGCTCGATGTGGGCTGTGGTAGTGGGATACTCTCAATTGCCGCTTCACTGCTTGGTTGTAGGCGTGTTGTAGGTGTTGATATTGATGCGGTAGCCGTGAGAGTTGCACAGGAAAATGCACAGCTCAATAAAATTGAAGATGCGCTATTTTTGCAAGGCGATTTAGTGAAAAAAGTGGAGGGCGAATTTGATATAATCTGTGCAAATATTGTTGCGGATGTAATCATTAGGCTATCAGGCGATATTCTCCCCTTCTTAAAAGCTGACGGCAAGCTCATCCTCAGTGGAATTATTGAGGAGAGAGAAGCGGATGTTGTTTCAGTGATGGAGAGCATCGGCTTAAAGATGCATGAGAGGCTTGCGAAGGGCGGTTGGGTAGCTCTTTGCTATGAGCGGAGGTAAGGACACATATGCCAAGATTTTTCACCAATAATATAAATGGAGATGTAGCATATATCACAGGGGAAGATGCCAAACATCTCGCTACTTCGCTGAGGGCAAAAATAGGCGATGAAATAACCCTTTGTGATACTTTGGGCAGTGATTACACCGGCTTAATAACCGAGATAGATAAAAATAGCATAAGCTTTAAAATTACAGATAAATGCATAAGCCCCAGCGAGGCAAAAGTAAAAATCACCCTTTTCATGGCAATGCCAAAGGGTGATAAAGCAGAGACTGTTATCCAAAAGTCGGTGGAGCTCGGTGTGCATGAAATTGTATTTGTACTCACAAAACGCTGTGTGTCACGCCCCGATAGTGCATCTTGGGTGAAAAAGCAAAAACGTTTTGAAAAAATTGCCCTTGAAGCCGCAAAGCAAAGTGGCAGAGGAATAATCCCTGCTGTTTGTGGTATTTTAAGCTTTAAAGAGGCAGTGGAGAAAATGTCAAATTCTGAGTGCGGCATAATATTTTATGAGAATTCCACCGAAAAGCTCAGCGATGTCATGAAAAATGAGTTTTCCGAAATAGCTATTATGGTTGGCTCTGAGGGCGGATTTGAAGCCGAAGAAGTAAAATTTGCCATGGAGAATGGAATACATTCACTTTCCCTTGGCAAGAGAATTTTAAGATGTGAAACCGCTCCCCTTTCTGCAATTTCCGCCATTATGTATGCCTGTGGGGAGTTTTAATTAAATTTAGATTGGCGGTGGTGCAATGCGGATATATAAATCAGCTTTAATTGATTTTATAGCGGCTGTTACCATGATGGTTTTGATATATTTCTCTGGCTATTGGGTCGCAGATGTAGTTTCCTATGAGCTACCCGATATCGACAGTGATTTCCTAAGCCGATACCTCCCCGAAGGTGATGTAAGTATAGACCTTTCAAATCTTGAGGACACTCCGAATTTATTTAGCAGTTTTACTCTCTACACCCTTGCGGCTGTGGACAGTTCAGTAAGCAGGGATTTTAGTCCTGATGAAGATTTCAGCTTATTTTTGAGCATTGTTACTGCTCTGCCAAAAGAAGAGGGCGAAATCACAATGTTTCGCTTTGGAGCTGACGACACTGTTGAAATTGATTTTGAGTCTTCCTCCGAAGCCGTGGAAGAGTTTTGCAATTCTTTAGCGAAAACGGGTAGGTTTACCACGGTGTTTTACAGTCCTGTAAGCAATAATAATTATACGATATATACGACTATATCAAATTAAAAT
>CAYJLI010000001.1:93861-153133 GCA_964371155.1 uncultured Oscillospiraceae bacterium
TGCGAAGATAATACCCTAATAATTTTATGTTTTTATAAAAACTCATATGGGGATTTTATAATCCACCCCAAGCAAATTCGAGCCGTATTCAGTGCACTAAATACTCACTTTTTTAACCCACTATATTTAGTTGTTTGATTTTAATGAAAAATCTGAAACTAAGTCGGTCATACTGCTTGCATATGTATTTAACTTAGTGCTAATCTGTGTGCTCTCAACACTATTGACTTGATTAGCTTGGATAACCTCTGAAATTTGGCTTACCTCAGTATGGATTGCATCTATTGATGTGATTTGCTTTGTTGTAGAATTATTTATATTTTTTATTGAGCTTAAAATTCCATTTGCGCTTTTTAGCACATCGCCAAGTGCGTTTTCAACGCTTAAAGCAATCTTTTCACCATATTGGACCGCATCGGCGGAATTATCAATTAGCGAAGCTGTTTGCTTAGCCGCTTCACTGCTCTTAGTTGCAAGGTTTCTTACTTCATCCGCTACAACAGCAAATCCCTTGCCCGCTGCACCGGCTCTTGCGGCTTCAACAGCAGCATTCAGTGCCAAAATATTTGTTTGGAATGATATATCATCAATTGTAGTAATGATTCGCTGAATTTCATTTGAAAACTTAGATATTTTATCCATCGCTTTAATCATGTTTTTCACACGCTCATCAATTGTATCAATATCGCTCGACATTCTATCGGCTAATTTTACCGAATTTTCTGCCTGTTTTGCGCTGTCTTGAATTTCGCTTGTTATGTTTGTAAGTAGTTTTGAAAGCTCGTCTATGGAAGACGCCTGTTGTGTTACTCCGCTTTCCAATGTCTGCGCATTTGAATAAATATTCTTAGACTCTACCGATACATGACCTGCAGCTACTATAATATCGCTGAGAATATCATTATTTGAAGTTACCATTGAATTTAAGCTGATTGAAAGTGTATCCTTTTCAGATTTAATAGGAGCTTCCACCCTATAATCCTTTTCGGCTAAAGAATTTGTTATATCAGAATAAACCACTAACATTTCAGTAAGCTTTTTCATTTCTTTTGCAATTTCACCAACTTCATCATTGGTAAGTAGGCTCTCAGGGACTTCGATACTTGTATCACCTGTGCTTACTATATCAAAAACAATACTCTTTAAAGAGCTCATTTGTTGATTTATAGATTTTTCAAATGTCTTTATCAGAACTATTAGCACAATAATTACAAAAGCCGCATTCACTGCACCTATTACTGAAACTGTTGCTACGGTTGAAGCGTTTTTCTCAGCAACTTCATTCATAATAGCTTCTTCATCTTCTAAAAAGAGCGCAATATTGCCAAAGAATTCGTTTGCGACTGGAGTAACACTCCTCAGTGCCGCTAATGCTTCTTCGTCCTGTCCACCCTCATTTTTTAAATCAGCAGATAAAATCATGCTATCTTTATACTGGTTTTTGCTCACGATAATTGAAGAAAACACCTCAGCACGTTCACCATCAAGCTTTAATAAGAAAGCATCCATCTGCTCATCAAGGCTTTTAAAATAATTTAAGTATTTATCATAAGCTTCCATTCTAAGCTCTTCATCTTCTTGCAGAAGAATGTCACGCCCTGTTACACGGCACAGATACATTGTTTCAATAATACTGTTTAAATCCTCGGTATTCTTTACATTTGTTGTAATTAGTTGATTCGAAAGGGAATTAACAGTAAAAAGAGAACCTATTGAGATAGCCGCCATAAGTATTACTAAGAAAATGGTAATAATCTGTGTTGGTATCAGCTTTTTGCTCATTGATGTATTTCTTAACCATTGTTTGTACTTACCCATTAATTTACTCCTTAATATTTTAATATTTCTTTATAATAGCTATGGTAAAATCCATACAACGCATACTTCTACCATACTAATTACTTTCAAGATATATTATACATGCTTTATTAACAATTTGCAATACAATCCATCACAAAAGGTTACTTCACCATGTAAACAATATTACATTTACGAGCATATTAACAGCCTCATTTGGCAAAAGCCTTGGGTGGCAATAGTCTTACCACCCTCTTACATCTTTTAATTAATTCCCATGTTTAATTCAAGTGAAAATTACGCCGCTACCTCAGCTTCATTTCTTGTAGTTTCCGTTGCTTCGGTAGTTTCCTCTGCATTCGCTTCTATCATTGTGTTCGACTCGATAAATCCATAAAATTCGGCGCTTAACTCATTCACATCCGCCTCTAAGATTTCAATCTTTGCATCCGATTCCGCTATCAGCTCATCTAAATTTTTCGATTCAGGAAGCGGTGTATACTCCTCTGAGAAATAGTAACTTCTGATTATTTCCTCTGCGTGGAGTGCTCTCTCTGCGCTGGTTAAATCAATTGCTAATTTCTCATATGGCAATATGTCCGTTGCCATATTGTATTCACGCACTAATGCATTTATCAGCTCCACCCTTGTTTCACTGAGTTGCTTGTATAAATGTTCGTATCCATTCATATCGTAAGCGCCATGTGCCGCGTAATAGTTTCTCTCCTCCATTATATTAGAGAGAATACTGTTATGTATTTCGTACACACTCGCAAAGCTTTCCCTGCCGTCCTTCGTCCAATTCTCTATATAGTATGGATTATTGTCATCAATTATAATATTGCTTGGTATCTGTACTTCAATTTCAGGTTTGCTTCCGATGATATTTGCAATGATTTTCACCACACTACTCTCATCAATTATTGTATTTTCCCTATCAACAGTAATGCTCAGCACTCCTTGACTATCTACTTCGGTATGAATATCCGTCACAAATGCACCTTTGTCGTAGCTGTATATATGCACTTTGTCATCGGGGGAATCAACCACCCTTATATGAGTATAGCCGCTAAAAAGAAACTCAACATGGCTTATCTCTTCAAAAGATTTGTAATAATTGTGCCTACTTTCCTCTGAGCCTATAAATTCATTATAGCTATCTAATCCGCTACTTACCGCTTGCGCCATGAAAAACAGTGCCGCCACCGATGTTATTACAAAGACTGCAAAAGATACAGCCATCACTTTTTTTATACTATTCATATTGTGAAGCCTCCTTTTTACCCATGGTTTGATTTTTCAGCAGCCTGCCAAAGAAGCGAATTGTTCTCACAAGTGCTCCAGCTACATACTTAATTAAAATAATTAATGCACAGGCTAAAAATATCGCAAAGGCAAATATCGCTATTGCTGCCGCTATGCTAAAGCTTCCAATCCATCCGCTGAAAGCTGCAAATGCAAGTGCTCCAAATACAATCACTGCAATTCCAAGCATGAAAAGCCCAACAGGCACCACAATAAGTCCTGCTAAAAATGCGAGAACTCCTGCCGCCAAGGTGGAGACAGCTAAAAGCCCTGCGATTTCAAGTGGTATTAAAGCTATTACTATCGCAATAATTATAAGACCCTTCATAAACTTGCCCAAACCACTCAACTTATCACTGCCCTTCACTATCCCTTTTTTAATTGTGTCGGCAAATTCTTCTGAGGACATATTGCTTTCAGATAAAATTTGCTCCGCCACTTGCTCGGGTGAGCCGAGTGCCGCAGCTATTTCTTCATCGGTCTTCCCCTGCCTTTTTCCCTCTTCAAAATACTCTGCATAGTCTCGTATTATATCATTCACCTCTTTTTTAGAGAGCTGAGTTTTTAGTTTTTTCTCAAGTTTTGCCAAATAATCCAATCTGTTCATGATCACACTTCCTTTCTAATTTACTTCCACCGTTTTTTCTAAAATTTCGTTTACCATGCTTGAAAATTCTTTCCAATCACTTTTGAGTGAATTTAAATACGCTTTTCCCCTCTCGGTAATATGGTAGTATTTTCGTGCCGGTCCTACACTGCTCTCCCTTAAGTATGTAACAAAGTACTCTTCCTGCGTTAGTCTGCGCAATATTGGGTAAACTGTGCCTTCGTTTATTTCAGTATAGTCCGCAATACTTTGGATTATTTCGTATCCATACATATCTTTACCCTCTATCAGTGCAAGTACGCACATCTCGATTACACCTTTCCTAAATTGTGTATTCACAGCTTCACCTCCTCTTAAGCAGATTACTATTATTTATCGCATACTACTGTGTATTGCATAATACCTTTGATTTGATTATAGCATAGTACTGTGTATTACACAATACCTTATCAAAAATAAAATACGACAAAAAAATATACGATTTCCACTACTAAATTGTTTAAAAATACTTTTATTCTATCTTAATCAGAATATATCTTGTATTTTTTTTCATATAGCAGTAGAATATATCTGGTATATTTTGTATTTATATTAATGCTATGTTGATTTAACATGGCAAAAACAATTTAAAGAGGTAGATTATGAACAAATTCAAGATTTCTTTTGCAAAAACACTTTCTTCAAAAATCAATATTTTAATTACAACACTGATTGTTTTAACAGTATCAGTTCTGATAATTTCTGAGGGAATAGGCATGTACTCGCATTTAATCGAAATTTTTGAAAATCAAGCTGTTATCGGTACAAATTTGCTTAATCAAGAACTTGAAAATCAAGAAGACATTTTTTCAACAGATAATACCGAACTTTTAGACGATTTAAGCACTGCAACAGGAATGCAATTTACCATATTTGAGGGCGATGTAAGAAAATACACCACTGTTATGAATAACAGTGAACGTGCAGTTGGCACTGCACTTTCTGAAACAGTTGCTCAGATTGTCTTAGAAGAAGGACAGCCCTATATTGGCGAGGCGGATATCTTGGGGAAAAATCATCTTTGCTCATATGTACCATATACAAATTCAAGTGGTGAAATTGTGGGGATATTGTTTGCCGGTGTTGAAATATCCCATTTAACTCCCATACTCATTGAAACTCTTTCTTCAAGTGCACTATTTGGATTAGTTATAGCGATTGCAGGAATTCTCTTTACAAGCTTCTTCTTGAAAAAGCAAATTACTGTAAGGTTATCGAGTGTGGTAGAGGCGGCTCAAAATATTTCAATAGGTAATTTTGATATAACGCTTAAAAAATCAAATGAAGATGAAATCGGCATTTTGATAGATACTTTCCGCTCGATGAGCGATAATCTCACAGCCATTAATAGAGATGTTGTTTCGCTTTTAGGGGAAGCTTCAAAGGGAAATTGGAATTTGACTATACATTCCCCCGAAATATATGTGGGCAGTTGGCAAAATCTACATAGCTCTATGCAAACTATGATTTCCTCTGTAAACAACGCTCTTTCACAGGTTTCGGACGCATCGGAGCAGATAGCTATCGGTGTTGCACAATCAGCATCAAATGCACAGCATCTTGCCGAGGGAGCTAATGAGCAGTCCATCTCACTACAAAGCTTAACTTCAGCGGTTGATCAGATAACAAGCAAAATTAACACCACTGCGGATTATTCACAGACTGCCAACAGTGCCACAATGACTGCTACTTCTGCTTTAGAATTAAGTAATCAGCAAATGATTGACATGACTAAAGCAATGAAAGATATAAATGAAAAGTCGAATGAAATAAGCAAAATAATCAAAGCGATTGACGACATTGCTTTCCAAACCAATATTTTAGCCCTTAATGCTGCTGTGGAAGCCGCCAGAGCTGGTGCCGCAGGAAAAGGCTTTGCAGTGGTAGCCGACGAAGTGCGTACTCTCGCCACTAAATCCGCTAACTCCGCTAAGGAAACCTCTACATTAATTGATGAAACCTTCGTAGTTGTTGAGCGTGGCAATAAAATAGTTGCCGAAACTTCTAAATCCATTTCAGAGGTAACTGAGCACACCCAAAAAGTTAGCGAGCTCGTTGGCCTCATAGCTACTTCCTCCGCTGAGCAATCCGAGGCTATTAGTTCTATAAATAAAAACGCTGAGGAAATCTCTTCCGTTGTACTTCAAAATTCTGCTACTTCGGAGCAAAGTGCTGCAGCAAATGAGGAGCTTTTAGGGCAAGCTGATTCAATGAAATCACTCGTATCTAACTTTAAGCTTAAAAACTAATTACGGATTCTCGTATACTAATTATTTTGTAGTGCCGTAGAAGAAAGCTTTACACCTAAAATCTAAACATTCAATTTCATAAAAATATCCCCCGCCATGGCGGGGGATATTTTTATCTCAATAGCTCCATAGAAAGAGTTTGAGTAAAATTTTATTTGTGTGCCGCTTGGCAATTGATAATGTTTTCTCGAGCTTTTAATCTTCGCCCATTACAACATCTTTGAGCTTATCAAAAAAACCTTTTCGCTTTTCGTAGTTTTTGTCATTTGTTAGACTGTCAAAATCCTTGAGGACATCCTTTTGCTTTGTGCTCAAATTGCGTGGCACTTCGATATTTACCTTTACATACTGCTCGCCCCTACCTCTGCCATTTACATATGGTATGCCTTTGTTGCGCAGTCTGAAAGTAGTGCCCGTCTGTGTGCCCTCGGGAACATTGTATTTAACCTTACCATCTATTGTGGGTACTGTTATTTCTGCACCGAGTACTGCCTGAGTAAAGGTAATTGGAATATCACACCAAACATCAAACCCATCCCTTTCAAAGATTGGGTCGGGTCTTACCGATACAGTTATGCCCACATCGCCTGCTGGGCCACCATTTACACCGTGGTCGCCTTGACCTCTTAGGACGAATGTCTGCCCATCGTCAATACCTGCTGGCACATTCACTTCGAGCTTTCTTACCTTTTTAACTCTTCCTGCACCAGAACAGCTCTTGCATGGATTTTTAACCACTTTTCCCTTACCGCCACAACGTGGACAGGTTTTTGTGGACTGCATTACGCCAAACGGTGTCTTTTGTTGTATTCTAACTTGACCATTACCGCCACAATCGGAGCAGGTTTCGGGTGTGCTTCCTGCGGATGCACCACTTCCCGAACAGCTTTCACAGCTTTCAAGTCT
Organism: uncultured Oscillospiraceae bacterium; assembly: GCA_964371155.1. Lineage (GTDB taxonomy): Bacteria > Bacillota > Clostridia > Oscillospirales > Ruminococcaceae > CAYJEQ01. The sequence continues at coordinate 100,765 of CAYJLI010000001.1, forward strand.
TGATACATTCACCTCTTTTGCAGTCCCCTTAGCCGCTTCCATAAAGGAAAGATTTATCGCATAGCGCACATCATTTCCCTTAATTGGCGCATTTGGATTTCTTGTCCTTGTAGAGCCACCAAAACCAAAGCCAGAGAACATACTTCCAAATATATCGCTTAAATCGTCGAAGTCCATTGAGCCATATCCTCCGCCACCACCGCCAAAATTAGGGTCTACCCCTGCATGGCCAAATTGGTCGTAGCGAGACCTTTTATCGCTGTCACTCAGCACTTCATACGCTTCGTTTACCTCTTTAAATTTTGATTCCGCCGCTTTGTCACCCGGATTTAAATCGGGGTGATATTTTTTTGCTTCTTTTCGATATGCTTTTTTAAGTTCATCGTCGTTTGCACCTTTTTGTACTCCAAGCACATCATAAAAATCTCTTTTATCTGCCAAACCGCTCACCTCTTCTCTTCCTATGGAAAATCAAACTATATACAGCTTTTATCTTATATAAAAATTTGTTTATCCTATGTAATGAAATGGATAAATTTTGTTTTAAATTTTCCCTACCTATACGTGCCTAATTCCCCGCCTTATTTGGCGGGGAATTAGACTGAAGACAAAAGCGAAACCGCAAAAATTCTTCTGAATTTTTGCTTACTGTGTCGCTTAAAACTTTCAAATTACACTCATATACCATCGTATTACTCGCTTATTTTAAAGTTTTGCTCCTTGTCTTTCATCTTTTCTCTTAAGTTTAACAACTTGCAGACTAAGTCTGCAAGTTGTTTCCCCGCCTTATTTGGCGGGGAATATAAGCTAAATAAAATTACTGATTGTCGTCATTTACTTCTGTGAAGTCCGCATCTACAAAGTCTTCTCCGCCTTGCTCTGGAGCCGCTTCGCCGCCTGCTTCCTGTGCTGCCTGCTGCTCAGCTGCATACACTTTGGAAGATACATCATAGAACGCTTTTTGAAGCTCTTCGGATTTAGCTTTGATATCATCGGAGTTTGTGCCTTTTAGCGCTTCTTTGAGGTCATTTATTTTAGCTTCAACTGCACTTTTATCCTCAGCACTTACCTTTTCGCCTAAATCGGTGAGTGTTTTTTCTGTTTGGTAAACCATCTGATCAGCAGTATTTCTCACTTCGATTTCTTCACGGTTTTTCTTATCCTGCTCAGCAAACTGCTCAGCTTCTTTAACCGCTTTGTCTATATCTTCACTCGACATATTTGTAGAAGAAGTGATTGTGATGTTCTGCTCTTTACCAGTACCCTTATCCGTAGCTGTTACATGCACGATACCATTTGCATCTATATCAAAAGTAACTTCTATCTGTGGCACGCCTCTTGGAGCTGATGGAATGCCGTCAAGCTTGAACATACCAAGGGATTTATTATCTCTTGACATTTCTCTTTCACCTTGTAGGACATGAATTTCAACCGATGTCTGTCCGTCCGCCGCTGTTGAGAAAACTTGTGATTTTTTCGCAGGGATTGTAGTGTTTCTATCAATTATTCTTGTGAATACTCCGCCGAGTGTTTCAAGTCCGAGTGATAGTGGAGTAACATCGAGTAGTAGAAGTCCTTTTACTTCACCGCCGAGAACACCGCCCTGAATAGCCGCACCGAGTGCAACGCATTCATCTGGGTTAATGCCTTTAAATGGCTCTTTGTTCATGTAGGATTTAACTGCATCCTGTACCGCAGGTATTCTTGTGGAACCACCAACAAGTAAAACTTTATCTATTTCCGATGGCTTTAGGCCTGAGTCGGAAAGTGCTTGTTTTACTGGGCCCATTGTAGCGTCTACAAGGTCAGCTGTGATTTCATTAAATTTCGCTCTTGTGATTGTAATATCAAGGTGTTTAGGGCCTGTGGAATCAGCTGTGATAAATGGTAGGTTAACATTTGCAGTAGCAACGCCTGAAAGCTCAATTTTAGCCTTTTCAGCCGCTTCTTTTAGCCTTTGCATAGCCATTTTATCGCCTTTAAGGTCAATTCCGCTGTCTTTTTTAAACTCATCAGCTAAGAAATTTATAACTCTTTCGTCAAAGTCGTCGCCGCCGAGACGATTGTTACCAGCTGTTGCTAAAACTTCCTGTACACCGTCGCCCATTTCGATAACAGATACATCAAATGTACCGCCGCCAAGGTCGTAAACCATAATCTTCTGGTCATTTTCTTTGTCGATACCATATGCAAGTGCCGCCGCTGTTGGCTCATTTATGATTCTCTTTACATCAAGTCCTGCGATTTTACCTGCATCCTTTGTAGCTTGACGCTGTGCATCGGAAAAGTAAGCTGGCACTGTGATTACCGCTTCGTATACCTTTTCACCAAGATATGCTTCCGCATCGGATTTAAGCTTTTGTAGCACCATAGCGGAAATTTCCTGTGGTGTGTAGTTTTTGCCGTCTACAATACTTTTGTGGTCGGTACCCATATGTCTTTTAATGGATATGATTGTGCCGTCTGGATTGGTGATTGCTTGACGCTTTGCCACCTGTCCCACCATACGCTCGCCTGTTTTAGAAAAACCAACTACCGAAGGGGTAGTTCTTGCACCTTCTGCATTAGCTATTACTACTGCTTCGCCGCCTTCCATAACAGCAACACATGAATTTGTTGTTCCTAAGTCAATACCTATAATTTTTCCCATAATAGTTTTCCTCCTTGCCTTTCGGCTTTATATAGTTTAATTTTTTATATATTTAGAATGGTTTTTAGTTTACTACTTTAACCATTGCATGCCTAATAATTCTGTCGCCTATTTTATATCCCTTTTGGAATACCTCGGCTATTTTATTTGTTTCTAAGCTTTCATGCTCCACCTGCATAATTGCGTTGTGGATATTGGGGTCGAAATCTTCTCCGACTTCGCCAAACTCCTCCACTGCCATGCGTGAAAGCATATCTCCAAAGCTCTGTGCAATCATATCAAGACCTTTTTTAAATTCGCTATCGCTGCAAGGGGTGCTCATAGCCCTACCGAAATTATCGAGTACGGGAAGTATTTTTTGCACCGTGCTTATCACCGCTTCAGGATAAATTGCTTCTTTTTCTTTCTGAGTGCGTTTGCGGTAATTATCATACTCCGCAGCAAGCCTTAAAAACTTGTCATTTAGCTCGTTGTAATCGGCTTTTAACTGCTCTTCAGGTGAAAGCGGTGCGCTCTCGCTTGGTTGTTCCTGTACAGCTTCCTCCGTCTTTTGCTCTTCTTCTAAAATCTCTTTGTTTGCTTCTTCTGCCAATTTAATAGCTCCTTTCTATATCTGCTCATCATATACATCCGAGAGCAGTTTACCAAGTTTATTTGATAAGTAATTTAAATATGGTATAATCCGCCCATAATCAATTCTCATAGGGCCTATAACTGCTAATGCACCCGTGGAGTGTTCGCCTATTTTGTATCTGTTTACAAAAACAGAAGCGGCTGAGAGCTCCATCTGCACATTTTCTTTTCCTATGATAAGATTGGCGCTTCCTTTTGTCATATCAACTATTTTCTGCATTTCTTGTTTATTTTCAAGCAATGTTAGCAGTTCATACGACACCGTGGAAAGCTCGGGGTAGTATAGTAGCGATGTTTGCCCTGCCACATAATATTGCCCATCGGATATTTCTTTACAAAGCTCATGTATTGCGGTAAAAAGTGGTGTAAAGACTCTTGCATACTCGCCTAATGAAACCGCTACTGAGTTTAAAAACATTGTAGAAATACTTTTTATACTCTGCCCATCAAGAACGGAATTGCAAAACTTCGTAAAAAAGTCCACCACATCATTTGTTACGGTGAAATCCACATAGAGTACCTTATTTTTAATAACTCCGCTTGTAGCAATTAGCATTATTACTATTGAAGTTGTTCCTGCGGGTATTATTTCCACCCTCTTCACTGCTACGCTCGGTGGCGTAATAGTGGAAGATACTGCCGCACATTTCGTGATTGAAGAAAGGGCTTTTGCCGTATCTTCGAGAAGTTTATCAGGGTCGGGATTTCTCACATTAAACATTGCATCGAGCTCAGCTTGCTCCATACTGCTTAAGCTGTGAGGTTGTAGAAAATGATCAACATACATTCTATAACCTAAATGGGAGGGAGTTCGCCCTGCTGAAGTATGTGGTTGCTCTAAGAGTCCCATATCAAAAAGCGACGACATATCGTTTCGTATGGTAGCGGAAGAAACAGTGCTTCCCAAAAGATGAGCAACTAATTTAGACCCCACCGGCTCGCCCGAGGATATGTATGTTTCAATGATTGCCGAAAGCACTTTCATCTTGCGTTCATCCGTCTTCAAGATCCATACCTCCTTTTAGCACTCTAATACTTCGAGTGCCAGTGAATATAATTTACCACCTTTTATTTTCTTTGTCAAGGGGTTTCACAAATTGTTTACATTTATTTTAGCACTCATGATATTTGAGTGCTAATGTACCCAGTAGGAGAAACTGATTTCACCTTTGACTTATATACTATTTGTATAGTATAATGGTTTAAATGTACAATCGCTTTTATCTAATCTGGGGAGGGAGCATCCATGTATAATGAATTATTGATTGCGTCTTCATTCTTTTTCTGCCTTATATGTAATTTCTATATATTCCATTACATATCCAAAACAATAGAAAATTCCAACAGAAGTTTGCCACTACACCTCTTGCTTTCGACTGTTAACACTTTAGCTTTAACCACATATTATGTGTTTGACTTGCCACACTTTATGGTGTATGAAGTAATTTTACTTATATTATGCTTAGAAATTTTTCTATTGGTTAGAGGTAGGCTTTCCGCCGCATTCACTGCCTCCGCTGCATTTTCGCTTCAAATAACTTTTATACATGTTACATCGCTTTATATAATAAGTATGTTTTTAGGTGTCTATCCCATAGAAATGATTACTACGAGCCAATACCGCTACTTAGGCTTGCTTGTTTCATCAATTGCATTTTTCCTCTTGGTTGCTGCACTCGATAAAATTCCCTCTGCAAAAAGTGTGTTTAGTAAAAAGAGCATAAACAGGCTTGCAATTTCTTCAAAATATTCCTCAATAATATCGGTGTATTGTACAGCAATAATAGTGCTTTACTCCTTTTATGCGCACTTTCTTCTCACGGATGAAATCTTCCCCCAACAGCTTGTTATCGTAATAGGAATGCTTTCATTTAATGTTACAATGTTTGTATACACGTTTACATATCTCGTAAATTTTGTGAATATGGTTGTTTATAAACGCTACTCCGACATTGCCGAAGATGAGCATAATGCTATTCAAATAACCAAAAAATTGCTCGTAGATAAAATTAAAAAAGATGATTTAACTCAGCTCTACAACAAAAAATATATAGAAAATTTAATTGATGAGCTGTGCAGTATGAAGGATGTAAGTTTCTGTGTGCTTTTCATTGATGTAAATTCACTCAAACTGGTAAATGACACCTACGGGCACGACGCTGGCGACAGGCTGCTTTTAAAAGTAGGAAAAGCTATAAGCGCATCGGTTCGTTCAGAAGATTTTGTTGCAAGACTTGGTGGTGATGAGCTTGTAGTTGTACTCATAGATGCCACGGAGCAGTATTTAAACGAGGTAATTCACCGCATAGAAAGGAACATCCAAATCCAAAACAGTAGTGAAGATTTTCCAATATCGGCAAGTATAGGAGCTGTATATGTAGATAATGAGCTAAGAAACCTTGGCGTAAGTGCGATACTCGACATGGCAGATAAAAACATGATGGCAAACAAAAAAGATTTTTATAAAGCTATGGAGGTGATGTGATGACTCAAGCTATATTGATTTATTTTATTTGTTTTTTCAGCTATCATTTTATAATGCATTCATATTCTGCATCGATACTAAAATACAATTCCAATTGGCTTTACCCTGCGACTATAACCGCACTTATTAACGCTTCATTTTGGACTTATTACACTTTGTACTTGAGTTTAAGGTTTGAACCTCTCGCACTTTCTATTTATGCTTTAATTCTTTTCTTTGAATTTAAAATAGTATACAGAGCTGATAATGCTAAAGCGGTTTTCGCCGCATTTTCATTTACGGTTAATATTTTTTCAAAGAGATTTGCGGCAATAGGAATATTAGCACTTATACAAGATGATATTATGATGAATATCGCCGCCGACGCACAGAGTAGGCTAATAATATCCGCAGCTTCTTTTGCAGTTTCGGTGAGTACTATTTTTGTTGCAAAAAAACTTTTGCCAAGCCAATACATGGATATGATACTTGCGGACAGAAAAAACCTCTCCTTTGCAAGTAATGTTACAACAGCGATATTCATGTTACTTGTATTACTCTCTATGACAATGGGAGCTCCTACCACACAAAACAACATAAAATACATATTTATTTTAGTTGGTGGCTCGGCTATTATGGGTTATGGGATAGTAATGTTTTACGCTTACATATTTTCACAGCTTCAAATATATGTGACTAAGTATGAAAATTTATCGAACACTCTCTCCAACGAAAAATTAGCAATTAAATCCCTTGAAGACGAATACACCACCGACCCTCTCACAGGTCTTAGAACCAGAGATGTAGCAATAAATCAAATTAATAAATACCTTGATGATAAGGCAACATTCTACATCATATTCATAGACATGGATGGTCTTAAATTAGTAAATGATAAATATGGTCACTCCGAGGGGGATTTTTATATAAAATCTGTTGCAGAAAGCCTTTTATCGTATTTTTCAGACGATATTATTTCCCGTTACGGCGGAGATGAATTTTTGATAGTTGGTGAGTATCCTGATGAATATCTCCCCGCTATGAAAACCATGGGTTGTTATCAAAACATAATAGATCTTTCAAATAAGTATGACTTAAGCTATCAAACCTCCGCAAGCTATGGATGGGTAAAGGTTGACCATTTAAATAAACTTTCGGCCAATGAGCTGATAAAAATTGCGGACAGCCGTATGTATGAAGTAAAGAAGACAAGGAAAAATGCACGGCATATCACCAGTAGTATCAAAAAAGGTTAATTTTGTTGTTGAATTGTTTTTAAATATGTGATAAGATTAATAATTGTAATGCAAATATAAATTCGCACATCTTTAATTATAAAGCCTCTGAAGGGAGTTTTAATATTTATGCGCAAACCAAAAGAAGAGCTCGAGCATCAAATACTTGAGTATATAACCAAAAGAGTGAGCGTGGGAATTCCACCTACAGTAAGAGAAATGTGTGATGACTTAGGGATTAAATCCACTTCAACAGCACATAAATACATGAAAATACTTGAAAGCAAGGGTCATATCAAAACTTCTACAAACTTAAACAGAAGTATACGCCTTGCCAAAATCCAAAATGTGGTGCATGTGCCTTTAGTGGGACAAGTTGCCGCTGGCACTCCCATACTCGCAGTGGAAAACATCACAGATTACATCCCTTTTCATGCTACCCATGGCATGAATGAAGATTTATTTGCGCTTAAAGTTCGTGGTGACAGTATGATAAATGCTGCCATACTCGAGGATGATATTATCATATGCAATAAAACCTCCTATGCAAATAATGGTGAGATTGTAGTGGCTATGGTTGAAGATGAAGCTACTGTGAAGAGGTTTTTTAAAGAAAATGGGCATTATCGCCTACAACCTGAAAACGATAGTTTAGAACCGATTATTTTAGATGAAGTGTCCATTTTGGGCAAGGTTATTTCGGTTGTTAGAATATATCAATAAAACAATAATATTTGACGGTGCGCCGCCTCGGAGATTAATCTTCGCAAAAGCGGTCCCGTCTTTGCTATGTGCAAGAAGAAAAGGAGAAAAATTTTGATTAGAGAAGATTTGAGGAACATTGCAATTATCGCCCATGTTGACCATGGGAAAACCACACTTGTGGATGAAATGCTTAAGCAAGGTGGCGCATTTAGGGAAAACCAAGTTGTAGAAGACAGAGTTATGGACTCGGGTGACTTAGAAAGAGAAAGAGGCATTACCATACTCGCAAAAAACACCTCTGCTTACTACAATGGTATTAAGATTAACATTGTAGACACCCCAGGACATGCCGATTTCGGTGGCGAAGTTGAGCGTGTGCTTAAAATGGTTAATGGTGTTGTACTTTTGGTGGATGCATTTGAAGGCCCCATGCCGCAGACAAGATTTGTACTACAAAAAGCTCTTGAGCTCGGCCATAAAATCGTAGTGGTTATCAATAAGGTGGACAGGCCCGACGCTCGTCCATATGAAATAGTTGATGAAGTGCTCGAATTGCTTATTGACCTTGAAGCAAGTGACGAACAGCTCGACAGCCCAATAATTTTCTGTTCTGGCCGTCAGGGTACATCCGGTGTATCTCCTGAAAAGCTTGATAAAGACTTAACCGTGCTATTTGAAAAGATAGTGGAGCATGTGGATGCCCCTGTGGGAAATGATGAAGAATCTCTTCAAGTACTTGTTTCCTCTATTGACTACAATGAATATGTGGGTAGAATTGCAATAGGTAGAATTGAGCGTGGAAATGCTAAACCAAACCAAGATGTACAGGTATGTGAGTATCATGGTGCACATCAGCCATACAGAGGCAAAATAGTAAATCTCTATCAGATAGAGGGCTTAAAGCGTGTAGCTTGCGAAACTGCTTCAGTGGGAGATATTATATGCTTCTCAGGAATTGAGAAAATCACAATAGGTGACACTGTATGCGCCAGTCAAACTCCCGAGCCACTCCCCTTTGTGCAGATTTCTGCTCCAACTGTGGAAATGACCTTCTCGGTAAACGACAGCCCATTTGCCGGCAAGGATGGCAAATTCGTAACAAGCCGCCATTTGAGGGACAGGCTTTACAGAGAGCTTTTAAAGGATGTTTCTCTAAGAGTTGAGGACACCGACTCCGCCGAGAGCTTCAAGGTATCTGGTAGGGGTGAAATGCATCTCTCCATCCTTATCGAAACCATGCGTCGTGAGGGATATGAATTCCAAGTATCCACACCAAGGGTATTATATAAAGAAATCGATGGTGAAAGGCATGAGCCTATTGAGCACCTTGTAGTCGATGTGCCAGAAGAGCATATGGGCAGCATCATGGAGGCAATGGGTGAGCGCAAAGGTGAGCTAACACATATGGCACCACAGGGAAGCCGTATGAGAATAGAGTTTTTAATTCCTGCAAGAGGATTATTCGGATATAAGAGTGCATTTTTAACTGCAACAAAGGGCGAGGGCATAATGAGCTCAGTATTCCATGGCTATCAGCCATTTAAAGGTGATATCGCTGGGCGTCATGTGGGCTCACTGATAGCATTTGAGGCAGGAGATGCGGTAACTTATGGCCTGTACAACGCACAGGATAGAGGCGTGCTCTTTATCGGTGCAGGCACCCCCGTTTATGAGGGAATGATTGTTGGAATGTCTCCTAAGGGTGATGATTTAGCGGTAAATGTGTGTAAAAAGAAACAGGTTACAAACATGCGTGCATCGGGCTCGGATGAAGCACTTCGCCTTGTTCCACACAAAAAGCTAAGCATGGAAGAAGCACTTGAATTCTTAGCGGATGATGAGCTTTTAGAGGTAACGCCTAAGAATATCAGACTAAGGAAAAAGATACTTTCAAATCAGTTAAGAGCAAAGTCTTCATCAAAGAAATAATTAATACACTTAAATTTAAGGAGTACTTTTCGCCGCCGGCGAAAAGTACTCCTTAGTTTTTTAGATATAGACTTTACTCCCTCATGGTTATAACAGCATCCGTGTAATAATGCATTAGTATTTCTTCATAATTATAGCCCTGCCTTGCCATATAATCCGCCCCATATTGGCTGAGCCCCACTCCGTGCCCATAGCCCTTTACGGTGAAGATTATATTACCTCCCGATGCTCGCACCTCAAATGCAGAAGAGCGAAGGTCAAGTGCTTCTCGTATGTCAAGCCCTGAGAGCATCACACCCCCCACATTTGCAAGCACAACATATCCACCTTCGGAGGTTTCCACCGGCAGTATCCACTGATTGGCATCATCGCCAAAAACCACTTCCGGCCAGAGTGCTTGCATTTTTTCTTTCAGCTCGCTTTCGGTCATAGCCACTTCTGTTTCAAAATTTGGTGAGAGTAAATCCCCCTCGCTTTCTACTGGGAGAAGATAATCAGCACTTCCCACCCATACATTTGCCGCATCCTCAGTAATTCCCGCAGAAGCGGCGTGATATGCCGCCACTATCGGCTGTGAATTGTATGTGAGCACCTCATCTTTAACACTGTACACCGCATCGCTTATTTTTCCCCAGTAAAGCTCATAGTCAGCACCAAAAAAATCCCTTGCTGTGGCTTCATCCATATAGCCTTTACGGTTTACTGGGTCTGCGGAAAAATCTGCACCTTGCAGTGAGGGGTCGGGCTTTAATATATTATTATATCTCAGCCTAATTGCATATGTGCGTGCCGCTACTGCCTGAGCTTTTAGTGCTTCACTGTGAAAGGAAGCAGGCATCTCTGCCGCTACCGCTCCCATTACATACTCTTCTATATCCACTCTATCTACCGCACCCGTACTTAAATTTAGTATTTCGAAATAATCCGTATCGTACATCGGCGCAAGTGTTTCGCTCGCTTCTTCCTCCACTTCTATTTCAGGGGCTGGCTTAGCGTCTTCAACCTCCTCCAACTGCTCTTCCTCATTTACGGCATCCTCCACCTCTACATACTCTTGCTCCGCCTCTTCCACTTCTGGGATTGGCACAGCCCATGGCGGTGATAGCACCTGTGAATTTTCCTCCACCGAGGCATCAGTAGATATATAACTGCCTTTAAACTCTACAATGCCAAGAGGTATTATTACAACTACAAGGGCAAAAACCGAAATAATAAGTATTGGCAATCTCATTTTACTCACTCCATCCGAAATCTTTTTTAAAAAGTATATAATATTTTTAAAAAAGTACTTGTCGTAACGCATATATTGACTGTATAATATTAAATGGATGATTATTATTTTTTAAGTGACATAATATGATTTATATAGACATATATTGTAATATGAAGGATTTGGTGTTTTGATAAAAAGAATTATATATATACTCCTTGCAGTCGCTGTGCTGTTTTCTTCTGGGCTTGTATCGTCAGCTTCGGATAAGCCTGTTATGCTCTCCGATACTGCAATACTAATGGATGCTGACACAGGACAGATACTCTATGAAAAAAACATGCACAAGGTAAAAGAGCCTGCGAGTATAACTAAGATACCCACGGTTTACCTCTCAGTGGTACATGCTTCACCCGAAGATTTATACACAGTCGTGAGAGAAGATACCCAGCTAATAGCCCGTGCCACTCATATAAGCTTGCTTGTGGGTGAAGTGGTTAGTATGGAAAACCTACAATATGCCGCAATGCTTATGTCGGCAAATGATGCCTGTAACGCTATTGCAAATGCGGTAAGTGGCAGCTATTCAGAGTTTGCCGCACTGATGAACGAATTTGCTGAGTCCTCAGGTGCTTTGAATACGAATTTCTTAAATGCACATGGACTTCCAGAAGATGGCCATGTCACCACTGCATATGACATGGCTATGATGACTAAAGCCGCAATAGGCAATAGCGATTTTGTTGAGATATTTTCCACTGTCACCTATACAATGCCCGAAACAAATCTGCAACCCGAGAGATATTTTGCAAATGGGGATGACTCAATGAAGCAAAACGACCCATACTACTACTCAGATGTATTGGGTGGTAAACTTGGATGGACGGAAGAAGCAAGGCATACAAAGGTAACAGTAGCCACAAGGGGTGGGCGCACACTCATCGCTGTGGTTATGGACGAAGCAAACGCAAGTTCAAAATATATAGACACCGCCGCACTTTTTGATTACGGTTTTTCAAGTTTTTCTGAAAACATATTCACTGCTTCTATTTTTGAGCCCGTTAGCTTAGAAGTAAAGGATGGGGTGAATGTGGTAGGTACAGCGGAGGCGTATTTAACGCAGGGGGCTACATTTTTGCTCCACAATACAAACTCAATGGGCGATGTAACATACAGCCACAACCTGCCGGATTATATACCCTTTGAAGTGGTGGAGGATACCGATTACTCGGTAACAATCTCTCTCCCCTCAAGTGGTGGCATGTACCCTGCCACAATTACATTGCCGCTAAAGGTGGAATTCACTCCAACGATAGTCACAGTGGTTTCACTTCCCTTTAAAGAGCAGGCAGCGTGGGTTGCTACTGAGCTTTTAAAGGTGAGTAGCACAAGTCTTGCGATAATGTGCGCTGTTTTCTTTGCCTTTACAGTATTGATGCTACTTAGAAAATATTTCATCCTACTAAACCGATTTATCATGAGAAAAAGGCATCAGGCAAGGCAGAGGGCGAGAGTGAAGGCGGAGGCACAGCGTCGGCGAGATGTGGCAAGAAAAGCAAAACTACAAAAAGAGGCAATCCTTAAAAATGCAAATAGAAAAAAACGCCAATAATTTAGCCTTTTTAAAACTTTACACACATTACAAATTATCTTAGACTCTATTCACAGCACAGTTTTCCACCTATTCACCACTATTACTACATCACGCTATGATTACTATTTTATTATGATGCCAAACGGCGAAATGGAGCATTTTTATGAGCAAAAAATTATTGTTTATAGTAAATCCGGTTTCGGGTAAGTCGCATATAAAAAATGATTTACTCGAAGTGGTTAATATATTTGTAAAAAGCGGGTATAGTGTTTCCCTTTATATCACACAGACAACGGGCGATGCTAAAATGCACTTACTGCAAAATATTGATGGTTATGATTTGATTGTGTGCAGTGGAGGGGATGGCACGCTCAATGAAGTGGTGTCCGCCATTATAAAGGCTGACAGCTCTGTGAAGATTGGATATATCCCCACCGGCACCACCAACGACTTTGCGTTGAGCATGGGAATAAGCAGGCATATCCCCACCGCCGCTAAGGTGGTTGTGAGTGGTGAGCCATTTTCTTGCGACATAGGTTATTTTAACGGAACAAATTTTCTCTATGTGGCAGCATTTGGGCTTTTTACGAATGTGTCCTACACTACTTCGCAAAATGTAAAGAACACCCTTGGTCAGCTCGCCTATTTTTTAGAGGGCGTAAAGGCACTTTCTGAGATAAAAAGCTATTATTTAGATATTGAGTACAATGGTGTGAAAATCAGTGGCGATTTTATGTTTGGCATGATTACAAATAGCAACAGCATTGGTGGCTTTAAAAATATCTCCGCCGAAAAAATAAGCTTAAACGATGGGCTTTTCGAGGTGATAATGATAAAGAAACCGAATAGTTTTGCAGAGTTTAGAAAACTAATAATCGAGCTCCTCTCTTTCGAGGGCAACTCTAAATACATTCATCGATTTTTAACTGACAGCTTAAATATATCCTGCAAAGAAAATTTCGCTTGGACACTTGACGGGGAGTTTGGCGGAAACTATGATAATGTTACTATTAAAAATTTAAAAGAAGCTGTTACATTTATTGTTTAATAATTTTTATAAGGCTTACTTAATATAAATTAGGGAGTATATCTCCGCCGATGGCGGAGGTATACTCCCTCAGACTGAAGCCAAAAGCGAAACCACAAAAAAACTTATGATTTTTTTTGCTTACTGTGTCACCTAAAACTTTCAAATTACGCTCATATACCCTCGTATTACTCGCTTATTTAAAAGTTTAGTTCCTTGTATTTCATCTTTTCTCTTTAGTCTCACAGATTGCAGACTATCTCTGCAATCTCAGGGAGTATATCTCCGCCGATGGCGGAGATATACTCCCTGAATTAATGTGTTGCTTTTTTCTATATTATCTCAAAATATCCCATACAGAGAGCTACAATGAGCAGTGCGAAAGTCCACACCTCGAGCCATTGCTTATTTCTTATGGACATTATTATGTTAACACTTCCCACAATAACGGTAGCGCCAACAGCCATAAGCCATGTAAAGAGTCCCTGTACGAAAATGAATTCCAAAGCGGTCAGTGTTCCTACAACTAAAAAGGTGATTTGTAATGCGTTATTTTTTTTCATTTTATTTCTCCCTTTCGTTTAAAAATCCTCTGCGATACAGTAATAGATATTTTCCCATGCAGGTATATAGTGGTTATGCCTTAAATAAATTTTATAGCTCGGGTTTAATTCGTCTATGAGTTTTGGTAGGGTAAATAAGTCCTCGTTTCGGTGATATGTGGCAACACCAAGTGCGGGGCTATATCTTTTGATAATATTTTTGCATCCTAAAATGGTGTGATACTCAGCACCCTCCACATCCATTTTTATATAGTTTAAGGTTTTATCATAGAGCAGATTGTCCACGCTATTTACCGCCACTTTTATCTTTCCAGCTTCTGAAAAAGCTGAATTTCTTCCTGATTTTTTGCTAAATGAGAGTTCTGCTTCTTCGCTGTATGAGCCTATATTGTATAAAAAGCAGTTTTTGAGATGTTCGGTATTTTTACTGAGTTTTAAAAAATTCTTTGCATCGGGCTCAAATGCATGTATTTCCCCCGCAGTCGGGCAGAGTGATAGAAGCTCGTTTATCGTGTCCCCGTCATATGCGCCTAAATCGAGATATGCCATGCCATTTGCAAGCGGCAAAAGCTCTGTGTAATCCTGCGTCCTTGTGCTGGAAATCGGTGCGAGGTAATCTATTTTGCCACTAATTTTAAAATTTATTATACCACTTAGCACATTCCTTGATTTTTCGTCTGCCAGCCTATCCCACAGCCATAAGAAATCGCTTTGGTGTGAGATGAGATAATCAAATGTGAAAAGCCCCTCCCCTATTACAGGGACATCGGGAGCATATAGCTCATGCTTTTTTGAAAGGTCGTATATTTTCTTTAAAAGCGTGCTCTCAAATGCGGCAAATGCGAGTAAAATTATAAAATCCTCATAAAGCTCTTCTATTTCGGAGAGAGTTTTTACTTTATATCCTAAAAAACTATGCCCTCGTACATATTCATCGCTTGCAAAAATTTCTGATATTTCTATGCCATAACTTTTGCAGACTTCCATTATTTTAATTGCGCCGTCGCCCATACCATATATGACTATCGGCTTTTTACTTTCTTTTAAATGGCTCCATAAATCATGGCTTTCATTTAGAAAAGGTAACATATTAGTGCTCCGTTCTTCGCTGTGCCGACACACAATATTATTCATTTCCTGTAAGCCAGCTATCTTCGCTTTCGTGCTTGGAGGGACGCCCCATTAAATCATAGATAACTTTGCCCACAGGCTTGTCCTCATATAATGTGCGATAAACTTCAGTAATTATAGGCATCTCCACATCATGTCTGAGTGCAAGTTCATAGGCATTTTTTGTGTTTTTATATCCCTCGACCGTCATCCCTACTTCTTCGAGTGCCACTGCGGAAGATTTACCCATGCCTATCAGCTTACCAAAGCGTCTATTTCGCGAATGTAAGCTTGTGCAGGTAACCACCAAATCGCCAATGCCCGAAAGTCCTGCGAAAGTTAGAAGATTGGCACCGCATTTTTCGCCCAAGCGGGAAATTTCTGTTATCCCCCTTGTTATCAGAGCCGCCATGGTATTGTCTCCAAGGCCTAAACCGTCGAGTGCACCCACTGCCAATGCGATGATATTCTTAAGTGCTCCACCAAGCTCCACTCCCATAACATCACTGCTTGTGTATATACGAAGTGTAGAGTTTGAAAGTGCATCCTGTACAAACTCTGCGGATTCTTTGCTTGTAGAGGCTGCCACGAGTGCTGTTGGAATATTTTTTGCAACTTCCTCAGCATGGGAGGGGCCCGAAAGTGCTACGAAGATGTTTTTTAGCTCTTCCTCTGCAATTTGTGACATTGTCTTAAGGCTGACTTCCTCAAATCCTTTAGAAACACATACCACTATCGCTTTAGGATTTATATACTTCGCCATCATAATGCATATTTCACGCACTACATGGGAGGGTACGGCTATTATGGCGATGTCGGCTGTTTTTAGCACCTCAAGGTCACGAGTTATTTCGATTTCTTCCGGTATTTTTACGCCTGGAAGTAGTTTTTTACTTTCACGCTCAGCTTTTAAAAGCTCTTCTTCAGCCTCGAATTTAGTCCACAATGTTGATTTATTTCCCGATTGCAATGCACTTATCGAAAGTGCTATCCCAAAGCCACCTGCTCCAAGTATTACGATATTAGCCATTATCAGTTTCACCTTTCTTTTTAGAGGAAGCTCCAAATCTATTTTCTGTTCCATTTAAAAGCCGCTTTATATTTGCACGATGCGAGTAGAGGATAAATGCACACAGCAAAACCGAGAAAAATATCTCGAAGATATATGTCCTATCATAATATCTAAGCACGAAAAAATTGAGTATTGGGAAGGTTGCCACGCCGAGCACTGAAGCAAGGGAGACAATTCGTGTTAAAAACGCCATGGGGACATATATAATAAATAGTATTCCAAATACGAGTGGATTTAGTATAAGCACAATTCCAAAAGCTGTGAGTACACCTTTACCGCCTTTAAATCCAAAAAATATCGGATATAAATGCCCTATGAGTGCCGAAAAGCCCACGATATATCCTACATCAAAGGTAGTAATCCCAAAGTATTTAAATAGGGCACGGGATATTGCCACACAGATTAAGCCTTTAAAGAAATCACCGAGAGTGGTGAGGACTGCGGCGGTTTTCCCATATGTGCGAAGCATATTCGTCATGCCTGCATTACCACTACCAAATTTGCGGACATCCTCTTTGCCAAGTAATTTACAAATAATCAGCGCAAAGTTTAAACTGCCCATCAAATATGCAAATACGCAAACTCCCAAGAGTGGAAGTGCTGTATTTGAATTTATTATTTCCGATATTATCATATACTACCTCTTTTTATAATATTCAATAAATATGTACCCATAGTGTAAGCTTTTATCTGCGAAGCTCTGAAAAAAATCTCTCCATGAGTGAAAGTGCTTCTTCTGCCATAACTCCCGATGTTATATCAACTCCGTGCGCAAAATTCATTGCAAATAAATTGCATACACTTCCTGCACATCCTGTCTTTTCTTCTTTTGCCCCATATACTACCCTTGCTATTCGGCTGTTTATTATTGCTCCACTGCACATCGAGCAAGGCTCAATTGTCACATAAATTGTGCATCCACTTAGCCGCCAATCGTCTAAGTTTTTTGCCGCCTCGTCAATAGCGGTTATTTCTGCGTGTTTGAGTGGGTTTTTCTCACTCTCTCGGGTATTATACCCCCTGCCAATTATTACGCCATCCTTTACCACTACTGCACCTATTGGCACTTCGCCTATTGCAAAGGCTTTTTCCGCTTGCTTTAACGCCTCTGCCATAAAAAAATTATCCATTTTCAAAAAACTCCTCCTACCACTGCACGGTAACATACTGCAAAGCTATCGCTGTAATAAGTAAAATCACACTGATCATTGCAAGTGTTGAAAAATAGATGAATACTTTTTGGCGGGTAACTATATAGGATTTCACAGGCCTGAGATTGAAAATATTGGGATGATTTTTTGCAAGGTATATAACGGATAAAATCCCTAAAATAATATATACTGCGTTTTTTGTGAGTGTAATCAAATCTATATTTTCAGGTGAGGCATTTGAAGTGATAAATGTAAAGAGTATTACTAAAGCATTATTTACAAAATGTATTATCACACCACTCCAAACCGATCCCGTCATAACTACACAAATCGCCATAATTATTCCTACGAGAAGTGTGGTGGGTATCTGCGAAATATTAGCGTGTGCGAGTGCAAATATAATTGAGGACAATAAAATTGCATAACCATCACCAAACCTGCGAAGCGACTGCAATAATACCCCTCTAAACGCCCATTCTTCAACAAGTGAAGGAAGTAAAACAGCATTTAAAATATAAATTACATATGAAAAAAGACTTCCCGACGGTACAGCTGTGGGTGCAAATATATATATACCGAAATTTGAAAAAGCCACCGTAAGGGCATTTGAAGTAAATGCTCCTATTGCCGAAAGTGAAAGAGCTATAAATATACAGGGAATGAGTATATTTAGTTTTGGGATATCAGTGGGTATTGCCTTATTGTGTGGTATTTTAACTAATTTCATATATATGAAAAACGGTATAAATATAGAAAGACAGAATGTGAGGGAAGAAGCAAGCTCTATCATAATATAAGCTACTGAAATATTATCTCCCACTGATCCAGCCAAACCAAAGAGTGAAAATAACAAATGTGAAAGTGGCTCTGCAAGCACTGACCTTATCATAAACATCATTATTATGCTAAACCCTGCCGCATTTGAAAATAGACGGATATTCTCCGCTTCTATTACAAATGGGTTTCTTGGAGCAAATCCATAGCTGTGTATATATCTGTGCTCATTTGGGTTATAATCCCTTAAATCTGCTTTTTTATCGTTTAAGTCCCTGTACAAAAGTCCACCTCCTTAAAAATAAGCTATTGGGCTTAACGCCAGCTTAATTAAATTTTCCTATATGGTAAATGAAATCATAATTTATAATTTTACTCATGTTTATAAATCTATTCGAGATAATTAAAACTATGCTCGTATATTCTATGCTTATTTATGATATTTCCCACCCGAAGAAATTGATAGGGCACGATATATTTGCTCGAGCAGCATAACCCTAAAAAGCTGATGGGGAAATGTCATTTTAGACACTGATAATTTTAAATCTGCAAGTGATTTAACTTCGTCGCTAAGTCCATGTGAGCCGCCTATTATGAAGGCTACACTGCTTTTACCAGAGGTGGTATACTCAGTAATTTTAGAGGATAATTCGGTGGAAGAAAGCTGTTTACCCTCTATACAAAGTGCTATTTTCACAGTGGATTTAGGTATTTTTGATATTATTCTCCTACCCTCTTCTAAAAGTACTGCATCTATCTGGGATTTTGATGGATTTTCTGTTATGCGCTGTTCATCTATTTCTATAACTGTTAGTTTGCAGTATGCATTTAATCGCTTTAGATATTCGTTTGCCGCCTCGGTGAGAAAGCTCTCTTTGAGTTTTCCAACTGTTATCAGATATATATTAAGCATAAGAAAACTCCGTTCCACCGCTCAATGTCGGCATAAAATAATAAAAATTCTGTTTCTGCCATGCACATTGCCCCTAATTAGAATATCACTGAAGCTGAGGGGAAATCGGCAGGTGCAATATGTAAGTTTACATCTATGCCGTCCCTCACGCCATTTTTACTCAGTGCAGAGAGTGTGGTCTCTCTTGCGAGTGCGGGGGTGTTGTTTTCACGGCTTAGATGAGCAAGCACTATTCTTGTGGTTTTATTTCTCACAAGTTCGGCACATAGAGCAGCGCAATCTTTATTTGAAAGATGCCCCTCTTTTCCGCTTATTCTCTGCTTTAGCATATATGGGTATGATGAAACTTTTAGCATATCAATATCGTAATTTGATTCTATTACTACGGCGTCTGCTTTAAGCATATTGCTTTTCACTTCCTCCGTCACATAGCCTAAATCCGTTGAAACTGCAAAAACTTTATTATCCGAGGTTTCTATTTTATATCCACAACCATCGGCGCAGTCATGCGGTATGGAAAAAGGTGTTACCTGCATTGAGGCAATTACGGTTGGTTTATCAATTGGTATCAGCTTTGCGTCAGCTGGTAGAGAAAGATTTTTTAGTAGATACTGAAGTGTCATATCCGTTCCATAGACGGGAATTTTAAGCTTTTTTAAAAGTATTGGAAGCCCTTTGATATGGTCGGAGTGTTCATGCGTTATAACTATGCCCATAACACTACCACAGTCTATATTATTTTCAGCGAGTGCCTGCAAAATTCTTTTACACGATACCCCTGCGTCAATCAGTAAACCACTGCCTTTAGCTGTTAAAAAACCGCTATTGCCGGTACTGGAGCTGTATAAAGAGATGTATTTTGCCATTAGATGTCCTTCCAAAAAAACAAGCCGTGATTTAGAGCCGATAAGAAAGCTTTTTTAAAAACTCTGCATACGGACAAACTATAATAACCACAGCTTGGTATTTTATATTTTTTTATAATAGCTACCCAATACTCCAAGCGGCAGATATTTTTTTGTATAGCTCTCCCCGCTTGTAAGCGTACAAACTATACTGAGAGAATTTAAAAGTTATTGCCAATCATCTTAGGCGTTTTTACTCACGGGATCGGGCAAAATAATTTTCTTTATGTCCGCTCCGAGTGCTGTGAGCTTATCTATGAGATTATCATAGCCACGCTCAATGTGATGTATGTCTTCAATATATGTTTCACCTTCTGCTGAAAGTGCCGCTATTAAAAGTGCTGCTCCTGCTCTTAAATCAGTAGCTTTAACAGGTGCGCCCATGAGCTCACGAACTCCCTGAATTACAGCTGTTTTGCCGTCAACCTGCACATCTGCGCCCATTCTCTTTAGCTCGTCCACAAATCTAAATCTATTGTCCCACACGCCCTCGGTAACAATGCTTGCGCCCTCAGCTTTTGTGAGCATAGCCACCATTTGAGGTTGCATATCGGTTGGAAATCCTGGGTGGGGCATTGTTTTAATGTTTATATGCTTTAGAGGGCCATTTCGTGAAACCCTTATAGAATCATCAAATTCTTCAACACTAACTCCTGCGGCACGCATTTTGTCACTAATGGACTCAAGGTGCTTTGGTATAACATTCTTAATTAGTAAATCGCCACCCGTTGCCGCTGCAAGAGCCATGTATGTGCCACTCTCAATTTGGTCGGGTATTATTGAATATGTTGTGCCACGGAGCATGTCCACCCCATGGATTTTTATTACATCGGTACCAGCACCTCTAATGTCGGCACCCATTGAGTTTAAAAAGTTTGCAAGGTCAACTATATGTGGCTCTTTCGCCACATTTTCTAAGATGGTTATGCCCTTGCCTTTTACCGCTGCCATCATAACATTCACAGTAGCCCCTACCGACACTACATCGAAGTGAATATGTGAAGCTGTGAGTGTTTCTGAGGAAGCTTTTATTATACCGCTATCTATTACAACTTTTGCTCCAAGCTCTTCGAAGCCTTTGATATGCTGGTCAATTGGGCGCACACCAAAATGGCAACCTCCCGGCATGGACACTTCACAGTATCCACATCTGCCAAGCAGTGCACCTATAAAATAGTAGGAAGCTCTTAAATGCCTTGCAAGTTCGTAAGAAACAGAGGGGTTTGTAATATTTGTGGTATCTATTTCAACCGTGGTCTCGTCTATAAGATTAACTTTAGCGCCCATTTCCCTAAGTATGGTAAAAAGATAGCCCACATCGCTTATGCCTGGGACATTCTCTATAATGCATTTTCCACCTGCTAAAACGGTTGCAGGAATAATTGCCACTACGGCATTTTTAGCTCCGCTTATAGTCACTTCACCGTTTAAGGGATTTCCGCCTTTTATTAAAAATTTTTCCAAAATAATTAGTCTCCTTATATGTTCATCTACGATATCGTATTATTTGTTTTTAATACAATACAACACATTTGATTAAATATTTAAACCTGCTAAATAATCAATGATTATTATACCATTTTAAAGCCATTATGCAAAGAGGATTTTGAATTTTGAGGTATATTATTAATAATATACCTTATTATTTACAATTTATTCACAAAATTAGAACATATAAAGATTAAAAATAGGATAAATGCTCTATTTTTGTAAGTTTACTTGACATATATTGGATGCAGTTGTTTTAACATTAATAATTTACTCGCATAAAATATTATAAGTAAAGTTTTACCTGTATGATTTATTCGCCTACATATCAGTTTAAAATTCCAAACTTTTTTTGGGGGTCTTCTCATGATACTAAACAGCCAGTTTTTCACTTTATTTGCACAGCTCTTGCTATATATTTTTTCCTTTTTGGGTGCGCTATATTTGATTGATGTAATGCTAAATTTTGTTTTAAAAAAATCTAAATGCTGCCGTCGATGTACTGTTGTGATAATTGATGAGAATGTTGATGAAGTAGAATTTGCTCTCACGGATTGTTTTGAAAAAAGCAGAAAATGCATTGGTGGATCGATGGCAATTTTATGCAGGACAAATGATGAAAAAACAATAAAAATTGTACAGCTATTTTCTCAGGCACGGGAAATACCTTCATTTTATACAGCTGACGAGCTCACGGCATTTATAAACTGTAATTCTATCCCCTGTAAAAATAAGCTTGATAATTGCCAAAAACCTCAAAATATATTATACTAAACAATGTAGATAACTTCAGACCATTTTATTGGCAATGGGCAAGTAAATCTTTGAGGTGATTATGGACAGAGATTTCAGAGAGAGTATAGCAGGCTCAGTGGAAGACATTGTTTTCAGAAATGAAGAAAATGGCTTTACTGTGCTTGAAATTGATTATAATGATGAGCTTTTAACCGTGGTGGGCTCTTTTGCGGACATATCCGTTGGAGAGAGTATTACTGCCACGGGTGTTTTTGCTGCCCATCCCACATATGGCAGACAATTTAAGGCTGATTATATTGAAAGGGCATTACCCTCTGGGGCATCGTCAATATATAAATATCTCGCCACAGGGGTAATAAAGGGAATAGGTGCAGGACTTGCAAAAAGAATAGTGGACAAATTCGGAGATAAAACCCTTGATATAATGGAAAACTCCCCTATGGACTTATGCGTGGTAAAGGGAATATCCGAAAAAAAAGCGATAGAAGTAGAAGTGGAATTTAAAAGGCTGTATGGTATAAGAACAGTTATGATACAGCTCTCAAAATACGGCATAGACTCCGCTCAGGCAATAAAAGTGTGGAAAAATTGGGGGCTTACTGCGCCTGCTGTAATTTCAGAAAACCCCTATTTGTTATGTGGAGGGGATATTGGCTTTGATTTTGCCAAAGCCGATGCAATTGCTATGGGGCTATCGCTCCCTCTCGACAGCGAATTCAGAATACAGGGTGCTATGCGTCATGTACTCTCGGTAAATTCAGATTCAGGACATGCCTGTGTACCCGATGAAAAGCTGACAGAAAAAGCAAATTTGCTGATAAATATTGACGGGGATTTAGTTTTGGAAACTATGGAGAAAATGCTTGAGGAAAAAAGGCTTTATTCACTGACTGAAGAAGGCAGAAGATACATATACCTCCCCCACCTCTACGACGCTGAAACATATGTGGCAGGCAGAATTAAAATGATGCTTATGACGGCATACTCTGCTGAAAAAGACAGAGAAGCGGAAATCGACAAGCTCCAGTCAGAGCGTGGTATAGAATATGCTCCACTCCAGAGAAAAGCGATATCCGATGCGGCAAACAGCGGTGTTTTCATCTTAACAGGAGGCCCCGGAACCGGCAAGACCACAACACTTAAAGGAATTATAGACATACTTGATAAAGAAGGATATAAGGTTGCACTTGCTGCGCCCACAGGTAGGGCGGCAAAGAGAATGAGTGAAGTGACTGGCAGAGAAGCCAAAACAATCCATCGCCTACTTGAAGTGGATTTTAAAAATGAAAAAGGATTAAACAGCTTTAAGCGAAATTTGCAAAACCCACTCCCCTACGATGCCGTGGTAGTGGATGAAATGTCGATGGTGGATATCTGCCTATTTGAGCATCTCATAAAGGCAATCCGCATGGGCTCAAAGCTGATAATGGTGGGCGACACGGATCAGCTCCCCTCGGTGGGTGCAGGAAATGTACTCAGGGATCTAATAGACAGTGACAGGGTGAAAAAAGTACACCTTACACAGATATTCAGACAAGCGGCTAAGAGTCTTATTGTTACTAATTCCCATTCGATAGTAAAGGGGCAGTTCCCCGATATTTCACAAAGTGACAATGATTTTTTCTTTATTAAGCGCAATAATATTAGTAGATGTGCCGAGCTTGTAGCAGAGCTTGTATCTCAAAGGCTTCCCAAAAAATATGGCTTTTCTCCACTTTGGGATATACAAATTATCTGTCCTTCACGCAAGGGAGCTTTGGGCACTGCTGAACTCAACCGAGTTATGCAAGAGCAGCTAAATCCTCCAAACCAAAAGAAGCAGGAGCACAAAACCCCCTTTAACTCTTTTAGGGAGGGTGATAAGGTGATGCAGATAAAAAATAATTATGATATTGTATGGGAAAAAGAAAATGGCGAAAGCGGAATGGGTATTTTCAATGGCGACATTGGCATAATTGATCTAATTGATCGCCCTTCAAAATCGATTTTGGTGAGATTTGAAGACAGGGTGGCTCAGTACAGCTTTGAAATGGCGGACGAGCTCGAGCTCGCTTACGCAATAACCATCCATAAAAGTCAGGGCAATGAATTTGAAGCGGTGATACTCCCGCTCATGGGTAGACATCCAAGGCTTCATTACCGAAACCTCTTATACACAGCAGTCACAAGGGGTAAGCAACTTGTGGTGGTGACCGGTGACCCATATACCATCAAAGAAATGGTGGATAATAATCGCAAAAACAAAAGATATACTAATCTTAAGGGGTTGGTGAGCGGTGAATAATTTACTTGATATGCTAACAACTCTCATATTTCCGACGAGGTGCCTGTGTTGCGGCAAGGTTACTCCCTCTGCTGAAAACCCATGCAAGCGGTGCGTGGATGGTTTTATTTGGCTTGGAAATACTAAATGTGTAAAATGCTCCTCCCCTTTGAATGGGTGTGCTTGCGATGTAAATTCTGCAATTTCGGCAGTCTACGCCCCATATCACTACACCAAAAGTGCCAAGCCTGCCATAATGAGGCTTAAGAAAAAATATGACGCAAATGCTGCATTATTTTTCGCTACAAAGATGGCGGAATTAGTTTTAAAGCACAAAGAGGAAATTATGTATATTATCCCTGTTCCACTATCTGCCGAGAGCAGGAGAGCTGGCAGGAAAAATCAAGCACTGCTTTTGGCGGATAACATATCCAAAATACTTGGCATACCAGTGCTGGATAATCTTATCATAAAAGAAAACTCTGCTTTGCCACAGCATTCTTTAAGCAGGGATGACAGATTTAGAAATGCTAAATCTGCCTATCGAATAATAGGTGAAATTCCAAGGAATTCCGCCCTGCTTTTAGTGGATGATATCTTCACCACAGGTGCTACTGCAATTAGCATTGCGAGCTTACTTAAAGAGGCTGGATGCGAGAAAGTCATTGCAGTTGTTGCCGCAAGGGCATATTCTTCCGACAAAGTAAAATAAAGGTTAATAAAAGGTTACTGTAAAGATAAAATTCGACGGATTTCTTGCACTTTTAAGCCAAAGTTGATATAATACTAATGTATAAATTTTTCTTTTTTATGCTTTCTACATTTGTGTGCGAATAGTTTTTGTACATTTTTTATATATTATATTTTGTACTATCATAGCATATTTGTATATAGCAAAGATTTTAATAATTTAATCAATAGTATAACGAGGTGAAAATGTGGCTGCAAATGATATAGGCATAGACCTTGGCACCGCAACGGTGCTTATTTACCAGTATGGTAAGGGAATAATACTTAAAGAACCATCTGTAATAGCGGTAAATACAAATGACAATAAAGTACTTGCCGTGGGCGAAGAAGCCCACAAAATGCTTGGTAGAACTCCTGGGCACATAAGAGCGGTTCGTCCTATGAATGAGGGTGTAATCTCCGATTATGAAACCACTGAGCAGATGATAAAATACTTCATTAAAAAAGCATGCGGAAGCAGTTTGGTAAAGCCTCGTGTAGCAATTTGTGTACCTTCTGCGGTTACAGAAGTTGAATCGAGAGCAGTAATAGATGTAGCTATAAACGCAGGCGCAAGAAAAGTATATTTGATAGAAGAACCTGTTGCCGCAGCTATAGGCTCGGGCATTGACATAAGCAAACCCATGGGGCATATTGTGCTCGATATTGGTGGGGGCACAAGTGATATAGCACTCCTTTCTCTGAATGGTATTGTTCATAAAAAATCAGTTAAATTTGCAGGAAACAAATTTGACGAAGCGATAATTAAAGCCGTTAAGGATAAATATAATTTACTCATAGGCGAAAAGATGGCGGAAAAGGTTAAAAAAGAAATCGGCAGTGTATATTACGACGCTTCCGAAAACCTAACAATGGAAGTTAAAGGGCGAAATCTATTAACAGGGATGCCAGAAAAAATCACTGTGTGCCGTGATGATGTATATCCAAATCTGATGGCAGTGGTGCAAAATATCATAACAGCACTTAGGCAAGTCCTTGAGAGGACACCTCCTGAACTAATGGGTGATATTTATACAAATGGCTTGCTCCTCACAGGCGGCGGCTCACTCATACATGGCCTTGGCGACCTTATAAAGGAAAACACATATATTGAAACCTATTTATCGGATAATCCGATTGAATGCGTTGCGATAGGCACAGGACTGTCGTTTGATTATTTGGATAAATTAGTGGATGGTTTTTCCAATCGTTCTATAAAAACATATTAATAAAATTAAAAGGTATTATTTTCGTCATAGGCGGAAATAATACCTTTTTTGTGGGTTTACCCCTCTTCACTTGGAAACCATGATTTATTGTAGAAAATGGGGGTAAAATTTAAATTTATACCACAATTATCTTCATCACCGCCGCCGTCATATCGTCCTGCCTTAAATCATTCCTTCTGTTTTTAGCTTCACTACATATATGTTCTGCAATTTCCTGTGGGCTTAAATTTATAACACTCTTCAGTTCGCTTGCAAGCCATCCATCGCCTGTTGCAGTAATTCCATCGGAAATCATGAGTATAATGTCGTCTGCATACAATGTGGTTGTAAATCTCTCGGGGTAGGTGTCTTTAATAATTCCTATTGGTAGTGAACTACTCCTTACCATCCCCACACGACTGTTTTTCGAGACAAAACTCGGTGCGGCGCCCGCTTTGTAAAACTCAGCACCAGCGGTGTATAAATTCACTGTTGCCACATCAATTGTAGCGGTGCATTCGCTATTTGATTTTGCCATTAGCGAGGCATTGACCATCTGCACAGCGGCAGAATAGTCACTCCCTGCTTCTATGAGTTTACTAAGCATATCCACCGTCATCACCGACTGAACTGCCGCCTCTTTTCCGTTTCCCATGCCATCGGACAATATCGTATAGGCATTTCCACGATTATCAGTAAATTGCTTGCAATAATCGCCACATTCGGCTTGATTGTAGGCTGAGTGCTGTGCCAAGCCAAATAAGACTTTATAATTGCCCACTTCATGATAAATAAGCTTTACTTCTTCACCATATTCCTTTATCTGTGGGAAATCAAAATCATGCTCGCAGATGCCCGATAGCTCTGCCGCCGTCACTGATGGGTCTATTCTTGGGAGTTTTATTTTTGGCAGTGTAATTTCCACTACATATCTACTATTTAAATCGGCATAGCATATGGCATTTGTGCAGGTGGCACCTATTGAGGAAAAATACTGTTTTATTTGCTTTACATGATGCAAATTTGTATAGGAAACACCCATTACATTTTCGGATAATTCCTCCATCATTTTAGCTACAATATCGAGCTGTTGCCATGCTGTATCACGCATCCGTGCCACGCTTCTATTTGTTTTTAAGTTTCTTATATGCTCAGAGTACCCATTTGTGAGTGAATTAATAATCTCTTTTTGCTTAGGGCATCGCTCCCTAAAATACATTGGCAGATTATCGTCCACTATCTCTAAATTCTCTTTTAGTCTATTAACTCCTTTACTCAGCGCATCTATTGTGTCATTATAATGACTTTGCCAACAAATATGATTATTTTTGCAACGCCTACAAACGCTTTCTCCCACATGGGTATATATTGAGCTTTCATCTTCCACATTTATTTTATCCAAATTAAACGACACATGCTCACCTGCTTCTTTTACATATTTTATCGCTTGTGAAAAGTTTACGAGTTTTGATTTTAGCACTTCCTTTATAACCGAGCTTTCCTCCGCAGTGTTAAGTAGTGTGGGCGAAAATACTCTCTCGATAGGTTTTGCGGGTATCGCTATAAAAATAATGCTTCCTATAATAATTTGATATATCTCCACTACTTCTAATTCTCCCTCTAAGAGAGTATATATAAGTAAGTATGTGATTATAAATGAAAATGATAGGATGAGCTTTCCCAGTGGTTTAAAAATTGCCGCTACCACCGAAGAAATCGGCAAAACCGCTATTAAATAACTAAGTGGAGAAGCTGATATAGCGCAGAAAAATCCTATCACTGCCGCAAGACTTGATGACGCCCCACCGCCAAGCGAGAACACACAGCAGAGTATTATTACAGTAATTAATACTGAACCTACACTTACATTCATAATATTTACCGAGCAAAGAACTGGCAATGGAATACAAAATGCAATAATTAGCGATACAATATCCCATTTTGTACAGTATCCATCCTTCTTTATTGTTATGCTTGTAGCCCTGAGAAAGAAGTATGCGCTTCCGGCTGTTACTGCGAGCTCTGAAACCATAAGTGTAAAGGCGTATAATGTTGGGTTTAGTGCTGTTGTGAGCATGATGGATGGTATGCCCAATGCAATCAGTGCGATAATGGGAACTATCTTTTTTTGTGCATATTCAATTGGTAGCATCTCTAAAATTGCCTCTATAATCGCTATTATAAAAAGTGAAGCTATGTACTTTATCGAATAATCCCCCATTGGAAAAATCAGCCAGCCTACAAATCCGCCCACTATCGTAGCAGGCAGATGTTTTTTACTTGCCGCAGCAGCATATCCCGTAAAAAATGGATAAACCTCTCCACCAATACTGCAATTTGCAAGGAGCAGCATTACTGAGGCATTAAATAACATAAAAGAAAACGCTTTTATATTTTGCAAAAAGCTATCATCAATGTCGCTTACTTTTTTTAGTGATTGTATGGATGTTTTTGTTGCCATGTTTATGACCATTCCTTTCTTTTAAAGGCACAAAATCACCACTAAATATGGTTACAAATGTGCCATGTTTTTTGCTTGTCCATTTATATGAATAAGTAAAAAACAGCTTTTATTGGCTGTGTGAATTAGATTGCTCCCATCCCGAAATAATCTATCTAATAAAATTATTATATCTTAATCATTAAAAAGAAGAATGTCGATTACAGTTTGTATAATATTGTAGTTTTTTGACTTAATGGAGTTAATCGACAGCCATATTTAGCGAAAAATTACTGTTTTAACTATAAAATGCCGAGTAAAATAAAATTATGCAAGTATTTAATATTATTTTTTTAATGATATTGCAAAATATGTAAATACAATTTATAATAGTGGTAGAATACTAAGTATTATAAAATCATTTAACTTAACTGAAATTAAAAACAGAGAAGGAGAAAAATTATGCTTGTTACAGGAAAAGAATTACTTTTGCATGCAGATGCTAACGGTTATGCAGTGGGGGCTTTTAATATAAGTAATATGGAAATATTACAGGCTATTATTGCTGCCGCTGAAGAAGAAAAATCACCCGTTATTTTAGCTACCTCCGAAAGTGCAATTAAATATGCAGGACATGAAATGATTAGGGCAATGGTGGAAGTTGCAGCAAAAAAAGCAAGTGTTCCCATTGCACTTCACTTAGACCATGGCACTACATATGAAACAATCGTTGGTTGTATCAGAAATGGTTGGACATCTGTTATGATAGACGGCTCACATCATTCTCTTAAAGAAAATATTGCAGTTACTGCTGAAATCGTAAAGATAGCACATGCGGTTGGAGTATCCGTTGAAGCGGAGCTTGGCAGACTTAGTGGAGTTGAAGATAATATTTCTGTTGACGATAAAGACGCTATTTATACAAATCCTAATGAAGCTGTTGAATTTGTAAGAGAAACAGGGGTGGACTCCCTTGCAATAGCAATTGGTACCGCTCATGGTAAATACAAAGGTACTCCACATCTTGATTTCGATAGACTCGTAAAGATTAAATCCATGATTAATGTTCCAATAGTACTGCATGGTGCTTCAGGGCTAAATGAAGAAACCATCAAAAAAGCTGTTACTTTGGGGGTTGATAAAATTAATATCGACACCGATGTTCGTCAAGCATTCACCGATGGGGTTCACAGTGTATTTGCTCAAAAGCCAAGCGAGTATGACCCAAGGAAAATCGTTGGTGCGGCAAGGGATAGCATGAAAGAAGTTGTAATTGGCAAAATGAGGATGTTTGGTTCTTCCGGCAGAGCATAAATTTTAATTTAAAATCTCTATAATAGCATAATAATAAATGGCATTGCCTCCACCTTAAGTGGAGGCAATGCCATTTATTATTGATAAAATTTTTTATAGTTATAATTTCTTCTTTTGTTTTATCACCAATACTGAGCTTTGCATATTATATGTTATACCATAAGAATTTATGGATAGATGCCGCCAAAAACCATAATAGCGGCATCACTACACTTAAAGGAGGTAATAAATTTGAGCGAAGTAGTCAGTAATAAAAACTCTATAAGCAGAAGAGCTACTGCTCCCAAACAACGCCGATATATTTTAGTCGAGAATGATATAGTGGACGCAACTCCACTCTATCCAACTACTGAGGTTATGCCTTTGCCGGAGGATTGTGTCAATCCGGACTGCCCGAGTGAAGACCCTAATGTGTCTTTCCCAGACGATCTCGACCCTGATTTCGGCGTTGACCCATTGCCCGAAGAAGATATGCCGCTATCGAGCATGCCCTTAGCTATGGCATATGTACCTATGCAACAATGGAAAAGGCTCTATTCCGAAGATGTGGCGCTAAATAGGGGTACACTTTTTGAGCAACTCGATCTTCCATTCTTAGGTGAGGAGGTAATACCTAATGGATGATAAGCAAAGCTTACTCTCAAGAATACAAATGTACGGATTTGCACTGCATGAGGCTTGCCTGTTTTTAGACACTCATCCCGACTCCCCCGAAGCCCTTGAGTATTTTAGGCGATACAATCAGGCACTTAACGATACACAGGCGGAATACACCGATAAATACGGCCCCCTAACTCCATACGACTGCAAAGCTACTGAGCGTTGGGATTGGGTTGATGGGCCATGGCCATGGGAAATATAGGGGGGAATTATTATGTGGATTTATGAAAAAAAATTACTCCACCCTGTTAAGGTGGAGAGGCCTAATGCATTTTTAGCTAAATGCGTTATTCAGCAGTTTGGTAGCCCGGGTGGTGAACTTGGTGCTGCAAACAGATATCTTGCACAGCGCTACACAGTGCCATATGATGAGGTAAAAGCTATACTTACCGATATCGGTACTGAGGAAATGAACCATGTAGAAATGATATGCTCCATTGTGTTCCAGCTCACACGAAACCTCAGTATGGAAGAAATAATAGACGGTGGTTTTAGCGACTACTTCTTAGGCCATACCACAGGGCTTTTCCCAGTGAGTTCCGGAGGCATACCATTCAGCGCAGAAATGATAGCTTCCAACGGCGATATACTCACGGATTTAACCGGTGATATGTTTGCTGAGCAAGCGGCAAGAACTACTTATGACAATATTTTAAGACTATGTGACGACCCAGATGTGAGGGACACTATAAAATTCCTCAGAGAGAGAGAAATTGTACATTATCAGCGTTTCGGCGAGGCGCTCCGAATTGCGCAGGATAAGATGAATTCTGCTAATTTCTATGCGCTAAACCCTGAATTTGACAGTGTTACTGTGCAAAATTAGGTATTTTACTATATCAACTAAATAGTTTAAGGGTCTTTCCTGCACGATTGCGAGGAAAGACCCTTAATTTAAAGTAAATATTTGTAGTGCACACATAAATGTTGTGCTATACCTACTTATTTTTTATGCCCTACTGACTGCATACACAGTCGGTAGGGCATAAATAAGTTATTAAGCTTTTTAGTATCACGATAGTGATAGTATAATCACTTAATGCTATTTAATACAATTAGTCCATAGGTACTAAGTCGCTTGTGAAGAACTGTAAGCATAGCTCGGATAATGTGCCGTCATTGCGCATTTCGAGTAGCTCAGCATCTACTGCAGCTTGTAGCTCAGTAGCACCTTTTTGGAATAGGAAGAAGCCATCAGGTAGTGAGATTTCTTCTGCATTAGGAATTTCAACTATACGCATTTCATATCCATGCTCTTCGTATGCAATTGCATAGTCAGCTAAGTTTTGAATACAAGCATCATAGCGTCCTGAAACTACTTGAGAAATAATTTCATGTGCGCCTGCATCTATGTAGTCAATGATAATTTGTGCGTCTGGATTTAGTGTGTTATAGTTTTCAAGGAAGTTAGCTGTTGCTGTACCAGTAATAGTTAGAACATTTTTTCCAGCTAAATCTTCAATTGCGTTAATGTCTGTGTTGTCAGGATTTACACCAATTGCATAAGGTGTGGAGAAGTAGGACACATCAGAATATAGGTAGTTGTCCGCACGTTCTTGTTTCCAGCTGATGTTGGATCCCACCATGTCAAACTTATCTGAGTCAAGACCTGGTGTTAGTGCTGAGAATTCGCCCGCCATGAATAGTTCAAATTCATATTGTTCTAAACGTTCATCAAGTGCTTTAACAATCTCGATTTCGTAGCCTGCGTATGTGCCATCATCATTTACATAGTTTAGACGAGCCGCTGTTCCTGGGAAGCCATAGACTACTGTTTCCACTTCTGGTGCAGTGCTTTCTTCTGGTGCAGCTGTGCTTTCAGATGCAGGAGTTTCGCTTGATTCTGGTGCTGGTTCGGATGTGCAGGCAGCAAGAGAAAATGCTAATACTGCACTCAGTGTTAATGCTAAAACTTTTTTCATGTTCATCATCCTTTTCTTTTATTATAAAATAGCTTTATGCTACTTTATTCAAATAATTTTTAGCCATAAGCAAAACTAAGCATTCACTACCTATCTTTTGCTTATCACTATAACAATTTTAACACCTTTAAAGTGACTAATGTGTAGAAATACGGTGTAAAAACTGTTTTGTGCGTTCTCTTTTTGGATTTCCGAAGAATTCTTCAGGTGGTGCTTCTTCATGTATGTCACCATCTGCAAAAAATATAACTCTATCCGCTACATCTTTAGCAAAGGACATTTCATGTGTTACTATAATTAGTGTGATACCCTGATGTGATATCGAACGAATAACATCGAGTACCTCCCCTACCATCTCTGGGTCGAGTGCCGAAGTAGGCTCATCAAATAAGATTATTTTAGGCTTTATAGCAAGTGCTCTCGCTATGCCTACACGCTGTTGTTGTCCGCCTGAAAGCTGATGGGGATAGTAGTTCATTCTGTCGGAAAGTCCTACTCGTGTTAATTCATCCACTGCGATTTTTTTCGCTTCTTCTTTGTCCATCTTTTTTACTACTACAAGCGCTTCCATTACATTTTCAAGCGCTGTCTTGTGACGGAATAGATTGTATGACTGAAATACCATTGCGGTTTCACGGCGCACTGCCAAGATTTCCTTGCCCGATACTTTTGCCATGTCGAGTTCCATATCGTCTATAATAAGCGTGCCTTTTTCTGCCTGCTCTAAGAAATTTAGTGTGCGTAAAAATGTGGATTTACCCGAGCCACTTGCCCCTATCATTACCACTACTTCACCAGTTTCAATTTTGCAGTTTACTTCTCTGAGCACATGATTTTTTCCAAAGGATTTATTCCAATTTTTAACCTCAAGCATTAGATGCCACCTCAACTTTGCTATCATCTATCTTACGATCATATACATTTATTTTCTTCTCAATATAACTAACTATAAATCCAAATACAATACACATAATCCAATATGTAAGCCCTGCGCAGAAATATGCTTCGAAATAGTGGAAGTCCCTTCCTCCTAAAACCTTCGCCTTACCCATTAAGTCCATAACGGATATGATAAACGCAAGTGAAGTACCTTTAAGCAGTGATGTAATCGCATTTCCGAATGAAGGTATGGCTACAACTAAAGCTTGTGGAATTGTGATGCGAATTAGAGTTTGAATGCCTGTCATCCCGATTGATTTAGCGGCTTCTATCTCCTTGCGGTCAACCGATAGTAGTGCCGCACGAATTACTTCGGACTCATATGCTGCCTCCTGCATAATAAATGCTACAAGTGCAAATGCAAAAGGTGAGATACTGTTAATATCAAGATTAGTTCCAAATCTTGCATTTATTGAATTTCCTAAAATCGGAAGCCCATAGTATGACATATACAGCAGTACCATTAGCGGTACACCTCTAATAAACGATACATATACAGCGGCACACTGATGTAAAACAGGCACCTTATTAATTTTTACAATCGCTATTAAAAATCCGAAGAATATACCAAACACTGTTGCAATAGCTGTAATTTGCAATGTTGTGGGTAACCCACCTAAAATAATCGGCCAGTATGACCAGATCAGACTTATATCAAACACTAAAAAATCCTCCTTTAAATATTAAACAATTCTACTATAGACTACATTATTAGCTTGAAAAGGTTTGACGCTACAAAAGAAATCGAGTGCGCTTTCTCGGCAAGCTTTAATATGTTCACGCATTAAATCTGCCGCCCTATCATAGTTTTCATATATTAGACTATTTAGAATTTCGATATGTTCTTCATTTGCTTCGTGTATTTTCGTTTTATATTGCCTTGATGAGATGATTACTCTTGTGTTTTCGTCAAATACTTTTCTCATCATGTCTATAATAAACCTATTTCCACAATGCTCAATTATAAACATATGCATTGCTGTGTCGATGCGGAATCCATTTTCTTCATCCGCCTGCTCACATAGATACATTTCTCTAAATTCAAGCAATTTTTCCTTTGGCAAAAATGGCCCTGCCATTCTAAGCGCCACAGGTTCAATTTCAAGTCGTGTTTGGAATATTTGTATTACGTCGGACAATGTACATTCGACTACAAGTATTCCTTTTTTAGGCATAATTTTAATATATCTTTCTTGTTCAATTCGGTTTAACGCTTCACGAATAGGGGTTCTGCTAAACCCTAATTCTTCAGCAAGTGTCATCTCATTGAGTATCGTTCCGGGTTCATATTCACAGTTAATTAGTTTTTCACGAATTATCGTGTAAGCTTTGTCTTTTAAGCCTTCATTTGGCATATGTCATCTCTCCATTTTACTTTTTTAAAAATGACATAAACTCTTTTTCAAGCTCAAGCCATTCCACTGGATCCATTTGGCGCGCTGCGAGTTGTTCTTCGGGTGTAAGTCCACCCATATCATGCATTTCAGAATATACTGCATTTCCGTTTTTGATATTTTCCCTGCCATAGTGCATCATGCCCCACATAGCGCCCTTTTCGAGATAGTGCATTGTTACGAAATTATAGTTTAGTGCCATTATTTCGTCCATCTCAACATCGGGTTTGCCATCTACTACTGTAATGTCGGGATAAAGCTTCCATCCAGGTATCTTTTCTGCTGCAAGTCTGCACTCCTCAATATTATTGTATCTATTGATAAGTGTCATTGGAGCTCCTATGTCTGCCGCTCTTGCCATTCTGTCAATAGCATCATCAAATCCGTTTATTGGTCTGCTTTCTGTTCTGGCAATTACTACGCAATCTGTTCCCTCGGTTGCCGCAAGTGCCGCTTTTACCTTGCCGAGTAATATTTCAGTTGGTACTACTTCGTATGGTACTTTGCCTTTCTCTCCATACTTAAGTCTTGCCCAGCCTCTTTTACCCATGCCGTCATCGAGTGTAAATCCTTGAGCACCTGCACGTACTAAGCGCTCAACATTTCTAAATATATTAATAGGACTATCTCCATACCCCTCATCGAAATCCACTATGACGGGCAGTGGTGAATATGCACAAATTCGCTCTGTAATCCATATTAATTCATCGACTGTCATAAGTCCTAAATCAGGAGTACCTGTCAAGCTTGAAGCTGCGGCTGCACCACTTAAAAGCAACGCCTTGTATCCAACAGCCTCTGCAGCCTTAGCAGAATAGCAATCCCACACCGATGGTGCAATTACTTGCTCGCCATTTAAGAGCATTTCTTTAAAAGTTGTTGATTTTTTTTTGAGCATTCAGTTTTTCCTCCAATATAATTAATGTATTGT
Source organism: uncultured Oscillospiraceae bacterium (assembly GCA_964371155.1). Lineage (GTDB taxonomy): Bacteria > Bacillota > Clostridia > Oscillospirales > Ruminococcaceae > CAYJEQ01. The sequence continues at coordinate 136,744 of CAYJLI010000001.1, forward strand.
ATACATTAAACTTCTTAAAAAAAGTCAAATTAAAAATACCCCTTTGCCGAAAAGTGATATTTATATTATTTGACCTATGAAGCATACAATAGAGCTTCATTTTTTATGTACTTGTCCCATATTTTCTTTTATTTTATAGGAAAGTTTTCAAAAAAACAAGCCTAAATTTGCTTTTTTGGAAGAAATCATAATTATACATGTCAAAAATTGTTATAAATGTTCATTGTACTATTTTGCATTTTGTTATATACTACTTATTGTGATGTATACAACACGACATGTCAAATGCGTAATGTATATAATTGAAACCTAATTACTACTTTATTTGCAGAAAGGACAATCAAATTATGAACAAAATTGTTTTAAATGGAATTGACTTAACAATTAAGGATGTTGTTAATGTAGCTCGTCATGGTTACCATGTGGAAATAGCACAGGAGTGCCGTGATAAAATTATCGAAGTGCGCAAATACATGGAAGACAACTGGATGCGTGAAGATGCTCCAGCGGTTTATGGCTTTAACACTGGTCTTGGCAAACTAAAAGATTTTGCTGTTTCTATGGAAGAAAGCGATCTTCATCAGTATCGCACAGTACTATCCCACTGCGGTGGCGTTGGTGACCCTGCTCCTGAAGAAGTTGTTCGCGCTACTATGGTTGTTCGTGTAAATGCATTTTGTCAGGGTGTATCCGGTCTTCGTATTTCTGTTGTTGACCGTCTACTTGAAATGCTCAACAAAGGAATTCATCCAGTAGTTCCATGGCAAGGTTCCGTAGGCGCTTGTGGGGACTTAGCTCCAATGGCACATATTTGCTCAGTTCTTATCGGACTTGAACAAGCAGAAGCTTTCTATAACGGCGAGCGTATGCCTGCACGCAAAGCTTTAGAGCTTGCAAATATCACTCCAATCGACTTCCAACTAAAAGCAAAAGACTGCTTAGCTCTTATGAATGGTACTACAATGTTTGCTGGGATGTCTGCACTTTGCCATTACGATGCTGAACAGCTTATCAAAGTTTCTGAAATTACAACTGCTCTCAGCTTAGAAGCTGTTAGAGGTGAAACACGTGCATTTGATGCTCGTATCCATAAAGTTCGTCGTCAGTTAGGCCAGATGAAATCCGCTGAGAATGTTCGTCGCTTAGTTGAAGGCAGTGAACGTGTTACTGAAGAAGCACGCAAAATCCACCTTGAGTACGATGTAATGCATCCTGTATATCAAGAAAGAGTTCAGGATTTATATTCTCTTCGTTGTATGCCACAGGTTAACGGTTCTTGCCGTGACAATATAGAATACGCTAAGGTTCTTCTTGAGCGTGAAATCAATGCCGCTACTGACAATCCACTAATTTTCCCAACAGCTGACGGCAAAGATATGGAATTCTTAAGCGGTGGTAACTTCCACGGCGAGCCAATCGGATTTGCAATGGATATCGTTGCTATGTCATTGGTTGAAATCGGTAATATATCCGAGCGTCGTAGCTTTAGCATGTGTGACCAAAGCTTAAACTATGGACTACCTCCTGCACTTGTAGGTGAGCCAATCGGCCTTAACTACGGTTATAACATTATCGGTTGTGCCGCTTCTGCACTTGTATCGGAAAACAAAACACTTGCTTTCCCTGCAACTGCTGACACAGTACCTACAAAAGCTAATCAGGAAGACCATGTAAGTATGGCTCCTTGGGCAACACGTAAAGCTGCACTAATTATCAAAAACCTTGAAAAAATACTTGGTATCGAGCTTCTTTTAGCTTCCCGTGGTATTTTCATCACAGAAGATGTTTTAGGACAGTTTAAACTTGGTAAAGGTACTGCGCCTACATACGGAAAAGTTTGTGAATACATCAAATTCCAAAAAGACGATTTCTACATGGGCAATCAGTCTAAAGCTACTATCGGACTTGTTGAATCCGGTGAGCTATTATCTGCTATCGAGTCCATTGTAGGCGAATTATAATACAAGATAGTTTTTTCATTATATTTATCTCCATTTTAGATTTCTATGTGTACGGGAAACAGGAGCTCATGCCATATGGCGTGAAGCTCCTGTTTTCTGTTTTATTTAAGTTTAAATCAGCTCACCCATCGCTCGAGCTTATAATTAATTACACCATTATCCCCGCCTATGTGATGGGGATAATGGTGTAATTTTAAGACTCATATAGTTTACCATTGGTGTGGCAATTTTTATAGCTATTTCAAAACGCAATACTAAAATATTACTACAATCGTGGATTTTAGATGTATAGGATGAATCTCTTAGCGCTGTACTCTCGCACCCGCACCGGACATAAGCCCTTCAACTTCTTTGAGTGATGCCATTGTGGTATCACCTGCAGTAGTCATTGCAAGTGCGCCATGTGCCGCACCGTACTCAACTGCAATTTTAGGATCTCCATGTGTCATCAGTCCATAAATAAGCCCTGAAGCAAATGAATCTCCTCCGCCTACACGGTCCATGATTTCTAAGCCATCGTATTGATGTGCTTTATATACTTCTCCATTTGCAAAGCAAAGTGCACTCCAGTGGTTAACTGTGGCTGTTTTAACTTCACGTAGAGTAGTAGCAATTGCTTTAAAGTTTGGATATTCTGCCGCCACTCGTCTCATCATCTCTTTGTATGCGTCAAGATTTAGTGTTTTCAGACCATCGTCGCCCTCTATTTCAAATCCGAGGCAAGCGGTAAAATCTTCTTCATTACCAATCATAACATCTACATATTTAGCTATCTCTTTATTTACTTCCTGAGCCTTAGCGTGACCGCCTATTGCTTTCCACTGTGATGGGCGATAATTTAGGTCGTAGGATACAATAGTTCCATATTTTTTAGCTGTTTTAACTGCGGCGATAAGTGTTTGTGAAGCCTCTTCAGATAAAGCTGCAAATATACCACCTGTATGGAACCAACGAACACCGAGTTCACCAAAGATGTATTCAAAGTCGAAATCCTCGGGTTTCATTTTGGATATTGCTGTGTTTGCACGGTCGGAGCATCCCACTGCACCACGTACACCAAAGCCACGCTCAGTGAAGTTGATACCATTTCTGCAGCTTCTTCCCACGCCGTCGTAAGGAAGGTATTTAATAAGATCGGTATCCACACCGCCTTGGCATATAAAGTCGGTGATAAGTGAACCAACTTCATTATCAGCGAGTGCTGTAATAATACCAGTTTTCATCTTAAAGCATTTGCGAAGTCCTCTTGCAACATTGTATTCGCCTCCGCCTTCCCAAGCACGGAAAGAGCGTGTAGTGCGTATGCGTCCCTCGCCTGGATCTAAGCGGAGCATAACTTCACCCATGGAAAGCTGGTCATAGTAGCATTCTGATTTTGGTTTAACATTTATAAGCATATTATATTTCTCCTTTATATTTACGGTTTTACACACAATAAACTACGAATTAACTATATCGGATATCGCTTTGCAGTTTTTAACTATGTCTTCACTGCTGCCTTTCATCATCCATGAACCACCTATTGCCTCTATCTTATCCCATTGAAGGTACTCGGCTAAATTTTCTGCATTTACTCCACCAGTTGGTATAAATGTAATCTGTGGGAATGGCCCTGCAAGTGATTTCATCGCCTTAAGCCCCCCATATACATTAGCAGGGAAGAATTTAATAACAGTTATCCCCTCTTCTATGGCTTCCATTATTTCAGTTGGGGTAACGCATCCTGGGAAATAAGGTATGCTGTTTTCTCTGCAAACTGCGGCAACTTCTTTGTTAAAGCCAGGCCCAACTATGAATTTAACGCCAAGTGAAATCGCTTCTTTTGCCTGCATTGGATTTATAACTGTGCCTGCACCTATCAGCATTTCGGGGAATTCTTTCACCGCTAAAGCTATCGCCTCTTTAGCGCATGCTGTGCGATATGTAATTTCTGCTATTGGCAAATCTCCATCGCATAAGGCTTTCATAGTGGGTAGTGTTTCTTCAATTTTATTTATAACTACTACCGGCACCACTCTGTGTTTTTTAATTCGCTCCATCTTTTATCCTGCCTTTCAAAATATTAGTTTAATATTCTTTATCTCCGCTGTGGAGTGGATATGCTAAACATGAGTTTAATTATCTGCTAAAATTTAAAATATACTTTAGCATTGTTGTATGAAATACCCTTAATTATCTCTTCTAATGCTGTAAAATCGTCGGGGTATTCGCCATTTTCTACCCATCCGCCAATTAGCTCGCAGAGTATTCTGCGGAAATATTCATGGCGAGTGTAGGAAAGAAAGCTTCTTGAATCGGTGAGCATTCCAACAAAGTTTCCAAGTAGGCTTAAATTTGCAAGGGAGGTCATCTGCTCTATCATGCCTGTTTTACTGTCGTTAAACCACCATGCACTTCCCTGTTGCAGCTTTCCTTTTGCGCCCGCTTCTTGGAAACAGCCTATAATTGTGCCTATGTAAGCGTTGTCGTTTGGATTTAGTGAATATAATATTGTGCGTGGTAGCTCCTTTGATGTTACAAGGCAGTTTAAAAAGTCTGCAAGTTGTGCGGATGGTGCATAGTTATTTATGCAGTCGTACCCTGTGTCGGGGCCAAGGCGCATAAACATCTGCCCATTATTATCTCGTTTGCATCCAAAATGCAGTTGCATAGCCCAGTCACGCTCATTGTATTCGTTTGCCATTTTGAGCATGAATGCAGTCTTAAATTTTGTTTTTTCTTCACTGCTAATATCTTCATTTTTAAGGCGCTTAGTAAATATGCCTTCAATCTCCTCGGCAGTAGCAGGATAATATGCTACATACTCGAGTGCATGGTCGGAAATATTGCATCCCATTTCGCCAAAATAATCAAGGCGATTACTTAAAGCTTTTAATAAACTATCAAATGAATTTATCTCTACACCGCTCACATCGCTGAGTTTTTTCAGGTAGTCGAGGTAAAAATCAGTTTCTATATTCATCGCTTTATCCGGACGCCATGCAGGGAGCACCTTGGTTTTAAAGCTCTTATCCTCTGCAATAGCCTTATGCCATTCTAAACTGTCGATAGGGTCGTCAGTTGTGCAAATTATCTCTACATTGGAGTTTGTGATAATCCCTCTAACGCTCATTTCATCGGACTGAAGCTTGCTATTGCACAAATTCCACACTTCTTCCGCAGTTCTGCTATTTAGGTAACCATCATACCCAAAATATCGCTTAAGCTCTAAATGGCTCCAGTGATACAGTGGATTTCCAATGGCTTTTTCGAGGGTTTCCGCCCATTTTTGGAATTTCTCTCTATCGGTAGCATCGCCTGTGATATAATGCTCATCCACACCATTTGAACGCATTTGACGCCATTTGTAGTGGTCACCACCAAGCCAAACCTGAGTGATATTTACAAATTTTTTATCCTCTGCAATTTCTTTTGGGTCGATGTGGCAGTGATAGTCGATTACCGGCATTTTGCTCGCATAATCATGATAGAGCTTTCTGGCAGTTTCTGTGGATAGTAAAAAATCGCTGTCCATAAATTTTTTCATGCAAAACCTCTTTTCTATTTTGTAGTTTCTCTTTTAATAAAATCTGCTGAAAGGAGAATTTTTTTAGGTGCGCTTTCTCCATTTAATACTGATACTAATGTATTTACTGCTGCACTGGCAGAGTATGATAGCTTATTGTCCACCGTGCTAATTTCAGGGTCGCAAAATCTGCCGAATTTTGAATTATTATATCCTACTATTTGCAGCTCCTGCGGCACTTTCACGCCTTTTCTTTTTGCGAATTTCAGCACTGCAATGGCAAGCTCATCATCCGCCGCTATCACTGCGTCATATTTATAATCACTTAGATTTTCAAGTAGTTCGTACACTTCTTCCAAATCGCCGTCCATCTGTTTCATCTGCCAATTTTCTATCGGGATGCTTTTTTCGCTGTGCGCTTTGGTAAATCCACTTCGTTTATTAATGCCTGAATAGGATGTTCTTCTTCCTATATAGAGTATATTATTTGCTCCACTTTCAATCAGATCATCCGTTACGCTCTTTACAGTCTGCTCATCATCACACAGCACATTATAAATGTTTTCGCCTTTTAAATAACCATTGATAATTATAATTGGTATGCTCTGCGACACTTTATGTATATACTGATTGTTTTTTGGATTTGAATCGATGAAATTTGAACCAATTAGAATTACTGCGTCCACACGCTTTGATAGAAGCAAATCAAGATAATATTGCTTATCCTCAAGCTTATATCCGGTGCAACAAAGCAAACTGTCATACCCATGCTTGCGAAGCCCCTGCTCCACCATATAAATTGCTGTTGCTAAGAATGTATCCGAAGAGTCAGCACACAAAATCCCTATGGTCGACATACTATTAAGCCCTAATCCTCTTGCAAAAACATTTGGCGTGTATCCTGTTTCTTCTATGACTGCCATAACTTTAAGCCTTGTTTTTTCACTCACACCTGCACTATTGTTTAGCACTCGTGAAACTGTCGCCGTAGATACACCCGCCTTTTTTGAAACATCATAAATATTCAAGATTTTCACCTCTTTCACTGCCAAAATTGCAAGCGTTTACATTTATTATCATCATTATAATATGTAATAAGGTAAAAATCAAGGGATTTTTTCAATATTTTCTTGACTTTTTTCTTTGGTAGAGGTATTATATTTGTAAGCACTTACATTAATTTTAAAACGAGAGGTAGGCTATTATGCAGCAATATATAAAGATTAATTCAAAAGATAATGTAGCAGTGGCACTATTAGACCTTCCATCGGGATTTAAAGCAGACATAGAGGGCGATATAGTATCGCTCAAAGAAGATATTGCAAGGGGGCATAAGTTTTCGCTTAAAGATATAGCTAAAGGCGAAGCTGTAATTAAATATGGTGCTCCTATTGGATATGCGCTAAACGATGTTGAAAGCGGACGCCATCTACATACACACAATCTAAAAACAACCCTTTCCGATGTTATATCTTATAAATACGAAAAATCTTCTGATGCACTGCCAAATACTGAACCTAAAACCTTTATGGGTTATAGGAGAGCGGATGGCAAAGTGGGCGTGAGAAATGAAATTTGGGTAATACCGACTGTTGGCTGTGTAAACAATGTAGCTCAACAAATTGCCACCATGGCAAAGAGTATGGTCTCACAAAATGTGGATGATGTTGTTGCATTCCCCCACCCTTATGGATGTTCCCAAATGGGTGACGATCAAGAGCACACACGAATTATCCTTGCAGATTTAATAAATCACCCAAATGCGGCCGCCGTGCTCGTGCTTGGGCTTGGATGTGAAAACTCCGATATAGAAGTTCTAAAAAAATATATGGGCGAGTATGACACTAACAGGGTTAAATTTATTGTTGCACAGGATCATGAAGACGAAATTGAAGCCTCGCTTAAAGAAATAGAGGCATTAAATAAATATGCCGAGGGCTTTCAGAGAGAGAGTCTCCCCTCAAGCGAGCTAATTATAGGGCTTAAATGCGGTGGCTCCGATGGACTTTCGGGAATTACTGCAAATCCCACAGTCGGCGCTTTCTCCGATATGCTAATTGCAGGCGGTGGCACCACAATTTTAACTGAAGTCCCAGAAATGTTTGGAGCGGAAACACTCCTTATGAATCGCTGTAAAGATGAGCAAACATTTAATAAGACAGTAAAGCTAATAAACGACTTTAAAGATTACTTTTTAGCTCATAATCAAGTAATATATGAAAATCCTTCCCCCGGAAATAAAAAAGGTGGTATCTCCACCCTCGAAGATAAATCGCTTGGTTGCACACAGAAATCAGGTATTGCGGAAGTAGTAGATGTGCTACCATATGGCGGTACAGTAAAAGAGCGTGGTTTAAATCTACTCTCATCTCCCGGCAATGATTTAGTAGCTGCAACCGCACTTGCTGCTGCAGGTGCTCATATTGTATTATTCACCACTGGCAGGGGCACACCGTTTGCCTCGCCCGTGCCCACTGTTAAAATCTCTTCAAATACCCCACTCAGCCAAAAGAAAAACAACTGGATTGATTTTAACTGCGGAACTGTTATTGAAAATAGCAAAGATGGCGGACCTGAAGAGCTATTTGACTATGTTTTGAGTGTTGCTTCCGGCGAAAAGGTAAAAACTGAAAAAATGGGATATCACGACATGGCAATATTCAAGCAAGGCGTTACCCTTTAAAAGATTGCTAAAATCTAAAATACTTGGAGGAGAAAAGATGAAAAAATTATCTTATAAAACACTTGATGAACTTTCATATGACGGTTACCTATTAAAAGATGCCCCCGAGCGCATACTTCAGTTTGGCGAGGGCAATTTTATGCGTGGATTTGTGGACTATTTTGTGGATGTAATGAATGAAAAAGTAGGTTTTAATTCAAAAATAGTAGTCTGCCAACCAATTGAAAATGGTCTTTCTGAAATGATAAATGAGCAAGACTCCCTCTACACCCTCTATCTCAGGGGTAGACTAAATGGCGAAAAGGTAAATCAAAAGAGGGTTATTTCCTCACTCAGCAGATGCATAAATCCATATAAGGAATATAATAAACTTATGGAATGTGCTAAAAATGCAGACCTTCGCTTCATCACCTGCAACACCACCGAATCTGGGATAGTTCTTGATGCAGATTGCCGCTTAGAGGACACTCCTCCCAAAAGCTTTCCTGCAAAACTTACTCAGTTTCTATATGAGAGATTTAATTCATTTGAAAATGCAAAGGGGTTTGTTATTCTCTCCTGTGAGCTAATAGATAATAACGGTAAAGAGCTTCAGAAATGTGTAAACGAATATGCAAAGCTATGGCAATTACCAGAAGCTTTTATAGATTGGCTAACAGCCGAAAATATATTCTGCTCCACACTTGTTGACCGCATTGTGACAGGATATCCTCGAAGCGAAGCGGATGCACTCTGTGAAGAGCTTGGCTACAAAGACGATTTGATTGACACCGCAGAGATATTCGGATTTTGGGCAATAGAAGGCCCCGCCTCCCTTGCAAATGAACTTCCATTTAAGGAAGCTAACCTACCCGTGGTTATCACAGAGGACTCTGCTCCTTATAAGCAACGCAAAGTGCGCATACTAAACGGTGCACATACTTCAATGGTGCTGGGCGCTTATCTCGCAGGACAGAACATTGTGCGTGAGGCTATGCAGGATGATGTGATCAGAAGTTTTATGAATAAAACAATAGCCGAAGAAATTATCCCCACTCTCACACTACCTAAAGATGAGCTTGAGGAATTCGCCGCTTCGGTAGTGGATAGGTTTGATAATCCGTTCATTGATCATGAGCTGCTTGCTATATCACTGAACTCTACTTCAAAATGGAAAGCAAGGGTGATGCCTTCACTAAAGGCTTATATAGCAAAATATGATAAATTACCCGAATGCATTGTGGCTTCTTTCGCCTTTTATATCGCTTTCTTCAGTGGTACTAAGCTTGCCGATAATGCCCTTATAGGCAAAAGGGGTGATGAGCAGTATAAGATACTTGATGATATGGATGTGCTCGAGTTCTATTATGCAAACAAAGATGCAAGTAGCAGTGAGCTCGTATCCAAAGTATGCAGTAACATCGATTTTTGGGGCGAAGACCTAAATAAGATAAATGGATTTAGTGAAATGGTTCTTAAATATCTCGATTTAATAAAATCGGATGGTGCATATGCTGTAATGGAAAAATGCATTAAAAAATAATGTATGGACAAATAATCAAATACTATTTATAATGATATTGGATTACTATTATACAATAAAATTAAGGGGTGTTTTTTTGAAGATTGCTGTACTTGGAGCAGGCGCAATGGGCATGCTCATAGGGGGATTTCTCTCCCGCAAACACGATGTATATCTGATTGATGTGGATGCAAATAGAACTGACTACATCAATAAAAACGGTGTGACAATTGTAGAAAATGATGGAAGCAAAATACTTGTACATCCAAAGGCAACTACTAATTCCGCCGAAGTTGGCGAAGTCGATGTTGTGATTATATTTGTAAAGGCGCTATTTTCTAAGATGGCACTTGAGTCGAACAAATCACTGATTGGTAAAAACACATATCTTTTAACATTCCAAAACGGGGCAACTCATGAAGATGTTCTGTGCCAGTTTGCGGCTAAGGATAGAGTAATAATCGGAGCTACAAATCACAACGCCTCCATAAATGACGACCTCACAGTAAGACATGGCGGAAGCGGTAAGTCCTACATGGGACTTTTCAGTGGAAAGAGCGAAGACATTGCTTGGATTGCAGATGGATTTACAGAAGGTGGAGTAGAAAGCGAAGCGCAGGATAATATGCGAAAGCTAATTTGGTCCAAGCTGTTTGTAAACTGCTCTATAAGCGCTCTAACTGCCGCTTTACAGGTGGAAATGGGCTATATGGAGACCAATTCACATGCTAAAGTTTTAATGCAGACACTTGTTTCAGAAGCTGTTGCTGTTGCTAACGCTGAAGGATTTGGATTTGATGAAGCCGAAATACAGGAAAATGTCCATAAGGTAGTACTGGGTGCACCACATGGTATCACCTCCATATATGCCGACATAAGAGATGGCAGAAAAACTGAAGTGGACACTATTAGCGGAGCAGTAGTAAAAGCTGGGAAAGATATTGGTGTAGCCACTCCGAGCCATGAGTTTATAGTAAATATGATTCATGCTATTGAAGGTAAAAAGTAAGTTTAAAGCATATTTTTAGTAGTAGAAAATAAGATGAAACAAAATTAAGCTTTTAAAGCTAAATGAATAAAAGGAGAATTATTATGAGCGTAGAAATGCTTGGCAACCTAAGAGTTGTAGACCTAACAAAAATTTTAGACCCTAAAACTGAAAGCAGAAGATGTCACCTAACAAGATTTAACACAGGTGGCCCAATCCCCGACTTTCACACTGTAATGGATTTAACCAGCCATTTAGGTACACATGTTGAGTGCCCATATCATCACCACGATGATTGGACAGATGTGCAAGGGCTTCCCCTTACCACATTTATGGGTCGTGCACTTTATGTTAAATTCGAGCATGTTGCACCATACACACATATTATGCCAGCTGATTTAGATAAAGTTATTGGCGATCGTGTTAAAGAAGGCGACATAATCATTTTAGACTCCCAGTACCAAATACCACCTTTCACAGAGCTCACAAACACAGAAGCAGACCAAAGACTTCTAATCTGCCGTGAAGCTGCTGAGTGGTTTAGAGATAAAAAAGTTAAATGTGTTGGCTTTGGTGATGGTGTTTCCATCGAAAACAATAATTTCGATGTATGCGCTTTCCACGATGTACTTATGGAAGAAGATATTGTATTCATTGAAGTTTTATGCAATCTTGATAAACTTACAACAGATACTTTCTTCATGTCCTACACCCCACTTCCAATCGTTGGACTCGACTCTTGCCCTGTGCGTGCCTATGCAATAGAAGGCCTACCAGGTTTCACAAGATAATATATCTCAATTAACTTAACCGAGAGGAACTTATGATGATTTATTCTAATATTGATAATGATGTTAAATTACCAAACTACCCAAAGGTGTTGGCAGAGGCTATCAGCTATCTAAAAAACACTGATTTTGGTACAATGGAAGATGGCACATACGAAATAAAAGGCGAGGATATGTATGCTAAGCTTTTCGTTGCAGAAACAGCGCATATTTCCGAGAGACGCCCTGAGTCCCATGAAAAATTTATCGATGTACAGTTTACTATTTCAGGTAACGAGTGCATTGGTGTAACCAATTTTTTAGATGAATATGAAGTTGATGAAAGAATTGATGAAGAAGACCTCATCTTCTATAAAGCAGTAAAAAATGAAGCCCTTGTAGAGATGTATCCTGGTTGCTTCTGTGTATTATTCCCAGACGATATTCACAGACCACTCGTAGCAAAATCAGAGCCTAATAAATTGCGTAAAGTTGTAATAAAAATCAGCACTGCACTACTGGACTAATTATAATAGGATATGAACACTCCATAAAATTTGCAGATAGTTTTTTCAGCTAAGAGGCAGTCGCTTATGCGACTGCCTCTTAGTTTTAAATTATTCTTTTAAGATTTTTAAATATAAAATAGGGGTCATCCGCCATAGGCAGATGACCCCATTTTATATTATTATAATTTTAGCTTAGTTAGCGCCGATATCCTGATCTAAGTTAACCATTTCAGGGTCGTACTCAGCAGTTTCAGGGCACTCAGCGATATTGTATTTTTCGTTGTACTTCATCATCTTGTACACAGAATATGTCTGGAATGCACAGAGGATTAGAAGTGGGCCTGTTGTAGCAATTACAAGCTGTTTTGTAGCATCTATACCGCTGATTTCGCCTGTTGTTGAAGCGGAAACGATATTGATGAAAGCAAGTGAGGACATAACAAGTGCCCAGAAGATTTTTAGTTTGTTTGGAGGTTCTGCACCTACATCTTCGCTCATGTCGCAAGACATCGCAGAGATTGTAGTTGTCATTGAGTCACAAAGTGTTACAACGGATAGACCAGCAACTAAGATGAATACGAAGCTAAATACAAATCCGAGTGGGAAGTGTTCAAAGAAGATGAATACAGAAGCTTCTGCGCCAAGCTCTTGGATACCTGCCCAAAGGTCAACACCTTTTTTAAGTTGTAGATTATATGCAGCTGAACCAAATACACCAAACCATAGGAAGTTAAATGCCGCAGGAACTGCGAAGTTAACAGTTACAAACTCTCTAAGACTTCTACCTCTTGCGATTTTACCGAGGAACATCCCCATCATTGGGCCATATCCTACCGACCATGCGTAGTAGATAACTGTCCACCACTGTGGCCATAATTCGCCATCAACACTACTTAAGTATGTAGCATTTGTGAAGAAGTTGTCCATTGCAAATCCGAAGCCTTCCCATGTCATAGAAAGGATGAATGATGTGCCGCCAAATAGGAATACAAACACCATGAAGAATCCAAATATTTTAGCATTAAGATCAGAAAGAATTCTTACACCCTTTGCGATACCTGTGTAACTTGAAACCATGAATAGTACAACAACAGCAATAAGAATTATAGCTCTTGTCATATTTGTTGCAGGAATTCCAAACAGGTAATTTAGACCTGCCGCAAGCTGTGTAGCGATAACACCAAGTACAGCGGATACACCACCAGCGATACCGAATAGGCAGATAAGGTCGATAATATTACCGCCAACGCCTCTTACTCTTTTACCGAATACAGGGTATAGAGTGGAGCTTACTGTGTATTCAAGCTTCATGTTGTAACAAGCATAACCTACTGCAATACCACAAATTGTGTAGAATACATAGTAAGGAATTGCCCAGTGGAACATTGTAACACCAAGACCTGCAATAGCCGCCTCTTCTGTGAATGGCTCAAGGCCCATCCATGGAACAGGGTTTGCAAGGTGGCTTAGTGGCTCTGCGATACCCCAGAAAACAACACCTGAAGCGATACCGCCGCAGAGTGCGATAACTGTCCAAGCCCATTTGCTTAGGATTGGTTTTGCATCTTTACCACCGAGGATGATGTCGCCCTTTTTAGAGAAGCCTATATAGAGGCAAAGTACAAGCATTGCAAGTGTTACAACACCGAATAGCCACCCAAGCCATTTCATTGTAAATCCAACGATTGCTGTTTCTGCATTATAAAATCCTTCAGGGGAAACAAGTCCGAGTACAATTGCTGCTAAGAATAGTGCTGCCGCTGGATAAATAATTACCGGTTTCATTTTTTGTGTACGTTTTTCCATAATTACGCTCCTTAAACTATTTTTTTGATGGTGTTTAAGTTAAATGCTAAAAATCTTACTAAGTCAATTAAATTCCCTCTAAAGTTAACTCAATAATTTTCTTCACATTAAACTATATAAGCCACCTTTATCTAAAAATTCATATTATAGTTAATCACTGCATATCTGTGCATACTCACAGCTAAGCTCCATATTAACTATTCTACAAATTCATTTAGAACACCGTTTTTAACAAGATTGTATGCATTTGCTATGTCTATACTGATGTTTCTATCTTTATCATAGAATGGAACTTCTTTTCTTGAAACTTCATAAACTTTCTTTGTATCCACACCCAGTGCAAATTCGCCTTCTTTCATCCTGCGGATGTCGATAGCTTGCATTGCATGGATTAGCTCAATAGCGGACATATATCTGAGATTATCAACCATTTTGCTTACCTTTTCAGCTGTGAATGGTAAAAAGCTTGCATGGTCTTCTATATTACCTGCGATTGAGTAGCAGTCCATGGAATTAGGGTTTAGAAGATGTCTATTTTCAGCGTCGATAGCCGAGAATGTTTTTTGTATTGTGCTGTATGCAATTACTTTTTCTTCATCTGGGCTTAAGAAGCGTGTTAGATGTGTAAATGCAGGGTCTGTGATTCTTATCATGCGATACGCTATTACTCTGGATAGATGCCCCAGTGCAAGTGCGATCATTTCCATACCAACGGATAGTGAGGTAACCTCAAAATTACAGCTTACATATGTTTTGCCGTCTTTTAGCAGTATGCAAGGGTTGTCATCTGTGGTGTTCATCTGAATATGTAGTAATTTTTTCACATAGTTCATTGAGTCTAAAACAGAACCATTTATCGAGAAACCACCTCTAAAGCTAAGTGGATCTTGAAGATGGCGTGTTGGGTGTGGTGTATGCAGATAGCTTCCAACAAGATGATTTCTGCATCTTCTCGCCATTTCGATTTGACCTTCAAGCTCTCTTGTTTCATTTACATCGGCATTGATTGGATCGATAACACCGTTTAATCCTTCCCATGCGAGGCAATAAATTAGGTTTGAAACATTTAGATATTCTTCAAGTTCCATTACAGCTATTGCAGCAAAAGCCGCACCCTGTGCATTGGAGGAAACTATGCTTAGACCATCCTTAGGGCCAAGTTTTGGAGGAATTAGGTTTTCCCTTTTCATAGCTTCGCCTGCATTTATGATTTCGCCTTTATACTCTACATCTGCCTCACCCATGAATGCCAAACCGATTAGGGAAAGTGTTGTAATATCGCCTTCCCCGATTGAGCCTCTTTTATGAACTCTTGGGTGAATTCCTCTATTCAAAAATTCTTTGTAAAGTCCGATTATTTCAGTACCAATACCACAGCTTCCGCAAAGAGCAGTATTTAGCCTTATAACCATCATAGCTCTAACTTCTTCTATTGTACAATAGGGAGCTACGCCTAAGGAATGACAGTTGAGCATATTTCTGTTGTACTGCTCAAAATAATCTGCATCAAATTCTTTATCCTTATTCCAGCCCACACCTCTATTTAATCCATAAACAGGTTTTCCCTCAGCTGCCATATCAAAAAGAACTTGTCTTGCCGCTTTTGCTCTTTCTACCGCTTCTGGGTCAAGCTCAATTTTTTCACCGTCATACGCAATTCTTCTAAGAGTTGGTAGGTCGAGATTTTTGCCATTTAGAATAATCTTCTCCATCTTGTTACTCCTTTTTATGCTTTTAGCAATATTTAAGATGTACACAACTTGCACACCTTATCGCATATTATATCATATTTTAATTTCTTTGTACTCAAAATATACTTTTTTTAACTTTTTTTGTATTATAAAACAAAAATAAATTATAAATTTATACACATCTTATTAAAAACTTCAGTATGTTATTACAATAAAGTAACATTTCTGATTTTCTCCAGATTTTCTTTATTGTCCACATCCACGAGTTCATTTAAATCCGACGGCTCAATCGAATTAATTTCTATATTTTCAGAATCTATTATATCTCTAAACCCCACATCACCATCTCTACTATCAATAGCTTTTAATATTGAGCTTGGGATTACTTTGGGGTTGCCTCCCGATATATCCCATACCGCTTTAGACTTTGATTTAAAAGCTTCTATGAGAGAGTTTATTGTTGCTTTTTTTAAGAGCGGTTGGTCGCAAACTATGAAAAGGCATCCGTCGGTATCAGAGATATGTTTTAGTCCTTGTTTTATTGAATAGGATTTGCTGATTGAGTCTATCATTACAAGCTTCACAGGATATTTTAAGGAAAGCTCTTCCACTTCTTCATATGCAGTAACAACCACCACTTCAAAGAGCTCATCAAATGGTAGTTTATCCATTGTGTGCTCAAAAAGTGTTTTGCCATTTAGCTTTTCAAGGAGCTTGTTTTCGCCATATCTACTACTGCTCCCTGCCGCAAGTACAATGCAAGAGATTATCGGCGCATTTTCCCTATTTAATTTTGCATCATGATTATTTAGCATCAAAATCACTCTTTCACTCTTATTTTAACGGTGCACAGCCTAAATAAATATCCACATTTGCAAATTTGGATTAGATTTATTAAAAATCTAATCCAAATTAGTTAATTACTATATACGAGCTTTAATTCTTGCAAACACATCGGAAACAACGCCCTTGGATGCAC
>CAYJLI010000002.1:0-128022 GCA_964371155.1 uncultured Oscillospiraceae bacterium
ATATGAGGTACGAATATAATATAAATCTGCCATGTGGGCATCCTTGCCCACGGCATTCTAAATCGCCCCTGCGAGGGATATAAATAATCTGCCATTTGCGCTTGTCACGAAGTGACGAGAGTTGGGGCAATATAATCACCCCTGCGAGGATATAAATAATATGGAACATTTTTTATATAATACTCCTGAAATAAGGAAGCTCCGACTCCCATAAATGATTTACAAAATGATATAGCCTATTTAGTTCTCCCAAAGCATCACCGTATGAATAAGGGTCTCGAAGAGTGTAGGGGAGCTTTGAAAGCACATCTGTAACAGTGTCAATATCACTGTGGTTTAGATATCTAAGCAGATGCACTTCTTCACTCAGCCACTCGCCTAAAATTATTTCAGAAGTCATTGCTGCAAGCTCGACTTCGCCCTCAAGCGCATACTCCATAATTAAAGTGATACTACTTTGAAGCTCATTTTTAACATCATAAAAGTCCATAGCCGAAGCAAAAGCGACAACTATTAAAGCACACATGATGAAAACGGATATAATTAACCTTTTGATTTTTTATCACCCTTTGTAATAATATGATAATCTAAAACCCTGTCACAGGTCATAAGAAAGATCTCGTTTTGCTTGCATTTATTTTCTTTTAATGTTTTATTTAGCCATTCATTGCTAATGTTACAATATTTTAAACCTTGACTGTTTACTTTGCCGTCACTTACGATTATTACGGGCGGTGAAGTTTCTCCTTTTTCAGGGGAAAGCTTTAGCATCTGCGCCGTGGTATTTTGCGATTCATATTTTTTGTATATGGAAAGCTTTCCAGTGGTTTCCACCATTGCAAATTCAACATCTCTCACATCAAATATCTCAGAAACTCGGAGTTGTCCCATTAAATCATCCACGGACAATCGCAAATTTTTCATTTCGGCTTGATTTATTACACCATTTGATATTATAATTTTAGGTGTGCCGGATATAATGGTGCGAAAAGATTTAAATTTAAGCGAAAGTGAAGATGTAAATACTTCGAAGCAAATTAATGTAAGTATGGGTATTACCCCTACAAGAAAGGGAATATTCGTGTCTTCAATGGGTAGAGTTGCGATATTTGATATTAATATTGTGATTACAAATTCTGATGGTTGTAGTTCACCGAGCTGTCTTTTTCCCATAATGCGAAGGCCGAATGTTATAATTGCATAGAGAAGGATAGTTCTAATTATAATTACTGACATGGATATACCCCCTTAATAATACAGGTATAATTGCGTATATATTATTGTCACTTTTTATTTTGCTATTCAAAAACAACTACATATTTGGAGGGGAAATGACCGAATACATATACTCAATTTTAAAAAAA
This sequence comes from uncultured Oscillospiraceae bacterium, assembly GCA_964371155.1. Taxonomy (GTDB): domain Bacteria; phylum Bacillota; class Clostridia; order Oscillospirales; family Ruminococcaceae; genus CAYJEQ01. Next base: position 1,365 of record CAYJLI010000002.1, read on the forward strand.
TACTTTGGATACTCAACATTTAAAGAGGGGCAAGAAGAAATAGTAAAAGAAATTCTAAGCGGTAAAGATGTGCTTGCAGTAATGCCGACAGGTGCAGGAAAATCTATGTGTTATCAGGTACCGGCACTTGCATTTAGTGGGATTACCATTGTTATTTCGCCTCTTATCTCGCTTATGAAAGATCAAGTTACAGCGCTAAATCAAATGGGTATAAGGGCAGCGTATCTAAACAGTACACTAAGCTATAATCAGTATCTCAAAGCACTCAGCAATGCTTCAAACGGCGTTTATAAAATAATTTATGTAGCACCCGAGAGGCTATCCACCGATATCTTTAGAGAGTTTGCTCAAAATGCGAATATCTCACTTATCGCTGTGGACGAAGCTCATTGTATATCGAGTTGGGGGCAGGACTTTAGACCAAGCTATCTATATATAGATGAATTCATAAAATCCCTCAAGCAAAGACCAATTATTACCGCTTTCACAGCTACTGCAACAAAATCGGTAAAAGAAGATATAAAAGATAAGCTAAATTTAAAATTACCCTATGAAATAACAACAAGTTTTGACAGAAAAAATCTCTATTTCGCAGTAGAAAAACCAGAAAAAAAAGAAAGAGCATTGCTACAAAAAATAGCAGAATATAAAAATGTTTGTGGAATAATATATTGTGCAAGCAGAAAACAAACTGAAAAGACCACCGAAATTTTAAATGAAAATGGATATAGTGCGTCATGCTACCATGCAGGTCTATCCAATGAAGATAGAACAAAGGCACAAGATGATTTTACATATGATAGGGTTAAAATAATCGTTGCAACTTCTGCATTTGGAATGGGGATAGATAAATCAAATGTACGCTTTGTAATTCACTACAATATGCCAATTGATATTGAGTCCTACTACCAAGAGGCAGGACGAGCAGGGAGGGATGGCGCTCCTGCGGATTGCATACTGCTTTATAGCGGAGCGGATGTAAGACTTGGAAAATTTATGATAGATAAAGGTTTGGAAGAGAAAACAGATATAGAGCCAGAAGAAGTAGAAGCGCTCAGAGAAAGAGCATATAAAAGGCTAAAGGATATGACTTTTTATGCAACCTCCACTTCCTGCCTAAGAAAAAAGCTACTTGCATACTTTGGAGATTCAATCGAGAAATGCCATAATTGCTCCGCTTGTAATGGAGTGGATAGTGCGAAAGAAATTTCTGTTGAAGCTGTGGCGTTTTTAAAGGTCGTAGAGAGAGTTTCTGAAAGATATGGGCTTAGCATGATATGTGATATACTTACAGGAGAATTTAACCCAAGGGCGGAAGATAAAGGGTTTGATAGATTTCCCGAATATGGCAAGCTAAGTGGCACGGAGAGAAAAAGCATAACAAAAATATTTAACTGGCTAATAGAAAATGAATATATAATGGTGGAAAAGGGGCAATATCCTACTATATCACTTTTAGCAAAAGGCAAAGAATCACTCAGTGAAAGCGGTGTGGGTAATTTTATAAAGCTGAAGAAAAATACGCAAATAAAATCTGCGGTCAATAGGATATCTTCTGTTGATGTTGCGCTTCTTGAGAAGCTAAAAATACTTAGAAAACAGCTCGCTGACAAACAAAGTGTGCCTGCATATGTAATTTTTACCGATGCAGTACTTACCGACATGGCAGCAAATAAGCCTGCAAACCTCACAGAGCTATTAAAAATAAAAGGAATTGGCGAGAATAAAGCAAATAAATATGGAGAAATTTTTATTAAAGCTATAAATAATCACTAATTTTTTATTCATTTTTTTTAGTAATTTCGCAAATCTAATGAAAATGCTGTGAAAACGCAAGAATACTGTCAAAAACAAGGTGATAAGGTTGACAAAATTTTAAAAAAATTATAAAATTGTTAATTGATAGGACGATAAGTTTTAAGATAGGTGTGTAGCATTGTACAAATATAAACTATGTAAATTGTTAATTGTTGCTATAATATTTGCGATTTTTCCGTCATGCAATGATAACGAACAAATAAATAGTTCGGAGAGCTCTGCTTCTGAACAAAAACCGGTGTCCGGGGTATTGTTTGCAATGGATACTTTTGTGGAACAAACTTGGTATGGAGAAAATGCCGATACTACATTTGACATGATTGCCGAAACAATATCTGATATAGAAATTTCCCTTTCAATGTACACTGAAGATACAGAGGTATCAAGAATTAATGAAAATGCAGGCATTGAGCCTGTTGAGATAAGCGAGAATATATATAATTTCCTACAAAAAGCGAAAGAGCTTTCCATCGCATACAGCGATTATTTCGATATAACTATTGCCCCTGTTACCTCACTGTGGAATGTAAACGGTGAAACAGCAAAACTCCCAGAAGAAAATGAGCTAAAAACAGCACTCGCCTTAGTGGATGCGGATAGCCTTATACTTTCAGAAGATGAGGGAAAGTATTTTGCATTTTTAGAGCATGAGGGTATGGCAATAGACCTTGGAGGTATAGCAAAAGGATATGCAGCAGGGCTTTGTATGGAAATTGCAGTGGAAAATAACTGCACTGGATTTTTATCCATTGGTGGCAATTTAGGTGTAATTGGTAAAAAGCCCGACGGCAGTGATTTTAGATTTGGAGTGCGTGACCCCGAGGGTACGCAGGAAGAATATGTTGCCGTAGTTACACTTGAGGGGTACTCAATGGCTACTACGGGCGCATACGAGCGTTTTTTTGAAGTGGATGGGGAGAGATATCACCATGTCTTTGATCCTAAAACTGGCTACCCTGCAAATCCCGAGCTAAAGTCGCTTACCGTTATTTCTAAAGACGCAGCACTTGCAGATTGCCTTTCAACAGCAATGTTTGTAGCCGGCAAGGACTATGCGCTAAGCCATTTAAACAACGAAGAATTTGCACTAATAATAATTGATAATGATAATGTAATTCATATATCTCCTTGGTATGCGGAAAATATTACTCTAAATGAGCAAAATTCTGCTTATAAATTTGCGTCATAACTAAATAAAGCTTTGCCTGAAAATCACGCTAAACCTTTATCAAGTAGACCATGCCAGAGGATGGGAGAGAGATATAAAATTCTCCATTCTATAAGGAGATTTTTCAAAGCTATTTATGCTATGTACAGAATGGAGATTAGCGTGAAAAATCACGCTAAACCTTTATCAAAAGGCCTCGCCCGAGGACGGGCGAGATACCAAAAATTCTCCATTCTATAAGGAGATTTTTCAAAGCTATTTATGCTATGTACAGAATGGAGATTAGCGTGAAAAATCACGCTAAACCTTTATCAAAAGGCCTCGCCCGAGGACGGGCGAGATACCAAAAATTCTCCATTCTATAAGGAGATTTTTCAAAGCTATTTATGCTATGTACAGAATGGAGATTAGCGTGAAAAATCACGCTAAACCTTTATCAAAAGGCCTCGCCCGAGGACGGGCGAGATACCAAAAATTCTCCATTCTATAAGGAGATTTTTCAAAGCTATTTATGCTATGTACAGAATGGAGAATTTTATGCCTGATAAAAGCAAAGGAAAAACATACAATGTAAAAAGTGTAGCACTTTTAGGGCTTCTTTTTGCACTGGCTATGGTTTTGAGCTTTTTTGAAAATATGCTTCCTGCAATGCCGGGAGGGATAAAGCTCGGGCTTTCTAATATTGTCACAATGTATTGTCTATTCTTTTTAGGTAAAAAAGAGGCATTTACATTGGCTCTCTTAAAAAGTCTTTTCGTCTTGCTACTCAGAGGCCCAATAGGAGCTACCATGAGCCTAATGGGGGGGATTTTCTCTGTTTTAGTAATGACACTACTCATGATGTTAAAGCAGTTAAACCTCAGCTATCTACTAATTAGTGTTGCAGGGGCTGTTTTTCATAATATAGGACAACTTGTATCTGCTTATTTTATTCTACGCCTTCCAGAAGTACTCTATTATGCACCTATAATGGTTGTATCAGGTATAGTGATGGGTGTAGTTACGGGTGTTACACTAAAATCTGTAATACCTTATATGGATAAACTGAATTACAAAAAACTATAAATAATTGATTGGAGGATATTATAGTGGCAAAATCTTTAAACGGCATTTTTGTAAAGCATCATAAGAATACTGAAGACGCTAAAACTGAAATTATGCCAATCCCCGACAAGGTAGTTATGCCTATGATACAGCATATGGGTGCACCATGTGAGGTAGCGGTGAAACTAACCGAAGAAGTAAAAGTGGGACAACTCATTGGCAGTAGTACTGCTTTTATCTGTGCGCCTATTCACTCGAGTGTATCGGGTAAAGTTACAGGCATTGAGGAAATTTTACTTTCCAATGGCTCAAAAACAAAAGCAGTGGTAATAACTACCGATAAGGAACAAACAGTTTGTGAAGATGTAAAACCTCCTGTTGTAAATACTCATGAGGACTTTGTAGAAGCGGTTAAACAATCAGGGCTTGTAGGTCTTGGTGGTGCAGGCTTTCCAACATATGTAAAGCTAAATCCTAAAAACCTCTCAGAAGTGGATACACTTATAGTAAATGCTGCAGAATGTGAGCCTTATATCACATCCGACTTCCGCTGTATGATGGAAGATACCGAAGATGTGGTAAACGGTATGGAGCTTATTAAAAAGTATCTCGGTCTAAAAAATGTATATATAGGAATTGAAGACAATAAACCCGAGGCAATTAAGCTTTTAACTGAAAAGCTTAAAAATCTTGATGGTTATAAAGTGTGCTCACTTAAGTCTAAATACCCACAGGGTGGCGAAAAGGTATTAATTTATGAAACAACAGGAAAAATAGTTCCAGAAGGCAAGCTTCCTGCAGATGTTGGAGTAATAGTCAGCAATGTAACTTCTGTTGCATTTATATCCCAGTATATAAAAACAGGTATGCCACTTATCTCTAAGCGCATTACTGTTGACGGCGGTGCAGTGGCAAATCCTAAAAATATTATTGCACCCATGGGCGCATCATTTGAAGATATATTTAACTTCTGTGGTGGATTTAAAGCCGAGCCTAAAAAGGTAATTATGGGTGGCCCGATGATGGGTATCGCAGTAACAAGCCTTTCCGCTCCACTAATTAAAAACAATAATGCAGTGCTTGCGTTTAACGAAGCCGAAACAAAGGAAAAGCCAGAAACACCATGTATTCGTTGTGGTAAATGTATAGCCGCTTGTCCGTTTAATCTAATGCCAGCAGGAATTGAGAAAAACTACAAAGCTGAAAATGTGGATGCCCTACGTGAGCTTAAAGTAAATCTTTGTATGGAATGCGGATGTTGTTCATATGTGTGCCCTGCAAAGAGAAATCTTGTAGTAGTAAATAAATTGGCTAAAAAGCTAATTAATCAGAGATAGTGAGAGGTGAATATTTTGAATAATAAACTAACAATGGCGCCTGCACCTCATGCAAAATCGCCTATAACAACAGGCTCAATAATGCTTGATGTAATAATAGCACTAATTCCTGCATGTATTGCTGCAGGTGTTTTCTATGGACTTTCTGCTATTATATTGATAGCAGTATGTATAATTTCTGCTGTGGCTTTTGAATATATCTACAATATTATCAATAAGCGTGAGCAGAGCATAAACGATTTTAGTGCAGTGGTTACAGGGGTAATACTTGCACTTAACCTACCGTCCACACTTCCATTATGGATGGCTTGTGTTGGTACATTTTCAGCTATTATAGTTGTGAAAATGCTTTTCGGTGGTATAGGGCAAAACTTTGCAAACCCTGCAATTGCAGCAAGGGTAATACTTTTAGTTTCCTTTACATCTCCGATGACAGCTTTCGTAGCACCGGGCGGAGCAGGGCTTGATACTGTGGGCGGTGCAACACCTCTTGCAATTGCCGACCCATCACAGCTTGCAAGCTACTTAGACCTTTTCACAGGTAATGTAGCAGGATCCTTAGGTGAAACAAGTGCGCTTGCACTACTAATCGGAGGAGTATATCTAATAGTTAAAAAAGTAATCACACCAGTAATTCCACTTTCATTTTTAGGAAGCATGATGGTGTTTTCACTAATCGTAGGTGAAGACCCTATATACCAAATCCTCGCAGGCGGTGCTATGATAGGTGCATTCTTCATGGCAACTGACTACACCACAAGCCCTGCAACACCAAAGGGACAGATAATATTCGGTATTGGATGCGGTGTAATTACAATGATAATTCGTGTGTATGCAAGCTATCCTGAAGGAGTATCATTTGCTATACTTCTAATGAATATAATTTGCCCCCACATTGATAACTACACAAAAACTAAACCACTTGGAGGTGCTAACTAATGAGTTTTGTTAAAGATTTTATAGCACCTATATCGGTACTTACTGTTATATGTATTGTTGTATCTGGGATACTTTCCTATGTTTATGGCATTACACAACCAATAATTTTACAAAGAAGAGCGGAAGAAGCCACAGCGGCAAGACTTGAAGTGCTTGCGGCAGCAGATGATTTTACACTGGAAGAGCTTGCTGAAATGCCCGATAAAGGCGTAGAAATTTACAGTGCTAATAATGGTGCAGGCTATGCTGTTACTGCAAATGGTAGAGGTTACGGCGGTGATGTTACTGTAATGTTCGGTATTACCTCTGAGGGTACAATCGAAAAGGTAAAAGTGCTAAACCACACTGAAACCCCTGGACTTGGCACAAAGGTAACTGATTCCGAAGAATACCTTGCACAATATGTGGGCAAGGATGCGGCACTCGAAGGGATAGACTCTGTAAGTGGTGCAACTGTATCATCTAATGCACTTCTATCTGCGGCAAATACAGCGTTTGAAATGTATGCAGAAGGAGCGGGTGTTGAGCTTTCAGTACCGGAAAGAGCTCCTGTTGACCCTGCAGTGCTATCACAAGTTTATCCAAATGTAGCATCGTTCACAAGGCTTGAAGCGGCGGGCGAAGTTTACAAAGCTGATGAAGTAGGCTATGTATATGTAGGTTCTGAATCAGGATTTATCGGCCCAATCACAATAGCAGTCGGGCTTGATAATGACGGTGCAATAACTAATATAGCATTTGCCGAAATAAATGAAACTGCTGGATATGGTAGCCAACTTACAGAAGAAAGCTATCTTGCAGGATATGTTGGTAAAAAATCAGGGGATGAGCTCGACAGCATTTCAGGCTCAACAATATCCTCAGATGCATTTAACACAACTATAAATAATGCCCTTGATGAGTTTGCAACCTATAAAGATGCTATGGCACGCATAGGTGGTGAGGCAGAAGTAATACCATCGGATGAACCTGTTGAAGAAACAAGCACTCAAGTGAGCAGTGATGAAATTTCAATGTCACTTGATGCTGCTATGGAAAGAATTTTCCCAGGTGAAGTAGAGTTTGCTAAACTTAACAAAGATGGAACAATCTATAAAGCAGGCGATTTAGGCTATGTGTATACTGGCAGTGAGCAAGGCTTTGTAGACGAGATTGCTTTAGCTGTTGGACTTGATAATGATGGTGCAATAGCAGGCGTTGTAATCACAAGCTTAAAAGAAACAGTGGGCTTTGGCACAAAGCTTGCAGACCTTGATTATCTTGCAAGCCTCTATGGCAAAACCTCAGCAGATACACTCGACACTATTTCAGGTGCAACAGTATCCTCAGAAGCATTCAATGCGGTATTAACATCTGCATTTGAAAATTACGAAACTTACAAAGATGCAACGCCATTTGAAGGCGATGATTCTGAAAGCACAGAAGTTAGCAGTGAAATTGATACAGTTTCACTTGAGGCAATGAAGCAAATTTTCTCTGGTGAAGTAGAGTTTACTCAGCTTGACACAGAAGGAAAAATGTATAAAGCAGGCGATGTAGGCTATGCATATGCAGGCAGTGAAAAAGGCTTTGTGGACGAGATTGCAGTAGTTGTTGGAATTGATAATAATGGCGCAATTGCAGGCGTTGTAATTACAAGCTTAAAAGAAACCGACGGCTTTGGAACAAAGCTTCAAGAAGCTGATTACCTTGCAAGCCTAAATGGTAAAACCTCAGCAGATACACTCGACACTATTTCAGGTGCAACAGTATCCTCAGAAGCATTCAATGCAGTACTAACATCTGCATTTGAAAATTACGAAACTTACAAAGGGGGAGAATAGTATGAGTAAATTATCAATACTGACCAAAGGTCTTATAAAAGAAAATCCCGTACTTGTTTTACTACTTGGTACTTGTCCCGCTTTGGCGGTTACAACCCTTGCTGAAAATGGCATCGGTATGGGTCTTGCGACAACTGTCGTACTACTCGGCTCAAATATCGTTATAGCACTTCTAAAAAATATCATCCCCGATAAAGTTCGTATTCCTTGTTACATCGTTGTAATAGCAGGATTTGTTACAGTGGTTGGATTTGTTGTAGAAGCCTATGCAAAATCTGTATACGACGCTCTCGGTATATTTTTACCGCTCATAGTGGTTAACTGTATCGTGCTTGGCCGTGCAGAGATGTTTGCAAGTAAAAACAGCGTGCTAAACTCAGCACTCGACGCTATTGGAATGGGTCTTGGATTTACACTTGCACTTTTTGCAATGGGAACAGTGAGAGAAATTATAGGTGCAGGCACATGGATGGGCATCACGCTTACAGCCGATTTATTTGACCCTGTTGCAATTTTTGCACTTGCTCCCGGTGGCTTCTTTGTTTACGGTTGCCTAATAGCTTTAATTAATAAGCTCACAGGCGGTAAGGCTATAAAGAAAAAAGAATTTGGTTGCGCAGGTTGTCCAAGTGCTCCTGTATGCTCCCAAGTAGTGAAGGGAGAATAGTATGCAAACTTATATAGCGATTTTAATCGGCTCCATACTTGTAAATAACTTTGTATTATCTAAATTCTTAGGAATTTGTCCCTTCTTAGGAGTTTCTAAAAACCTCAATTCAGCAATAGGCATGAGTGGTGCCGTTATATTTGTTTTAACACTTGCAACAGCAGTAACTCACCCCATTTACCACTATATACTAATGCCAGCGGACGGCTCAAGAGAGCTTGGCTATCTGCAAACAGTGGTATTCATCCTTGTAATTGCTTCACTCGTACAGCTTGTTGAAATAATACTGAAGAAATATATACCTGCACTTCATTCTTCCCTCGGTGTATATCTTCCTCTAATAACAACAAACTGTGCAGTGCTCGGTGCTACAATTCTAAACATAGACGAAGGCTACACATATATGGAATCACTTGTAAATGCTGTGGGAGCAGGACTTGGCTTCCTACTTGCAATGGTTCTATTCTCAGGTGTAAGGCAACGTTTAGAAGGTATCGACACCCCCGAATGCTTTAAAGGCATACCCATTACCCTTGTAGCGGCTTCGCTTGTGGCGGTGTCCTTCATGGGCTTTGGCGGTATGGTTTAACCGATAACAGAATATATAGATAGGAGAAAAAGATTATGAATGAAATTTTAATCCCTGTTCTGATAGTGGCTGTAATCGGTGTACTTGCGGGACTCATACTTTCACTCGCATCAAAATTTATGTCAGTGCCGGTGGATGAAAGATTTAATATTGTAAGAGAATGTTTGCCAGGTGCAAACTGTGGTGCATGTGGTTTTGCAGGTTGTGACGCTTACGCTAATGCAATAATCAACGATGGAGTAGCAACAAACCTCTGTCCTCCAGGTGGTGCGGAGTGTGCTAAAAACTTAAGTAACGCAATGGGCGTTGAATTTGTTGAAGCTACACCTACATTTGCAGTTGTAAAATGTAAAGCTACATCGGAAAACACATCAAAAGCAACAGAATACACAGGCACAAAAACCTGTAAGGCTTGCTTCACACAATTTGGTGGAGACGAAACCTGTTCATATGCCTGTATGGGATATGGTGACTGTAAAACTGTATGTGATTACGGAGCAGTTGAGATCATAGACGGGGTAGCAGTAATCAATAGAGATTTATGTGTTTCCTGTGGACTATGTGTAAAAGCTTGCCCTAAGAACATAATTGAAATCATACCAATGAAGAGCAATGTTGTAGTAACATGTTCCTCCTGTGATAAGGGTGGGGTAGCGAGAAAAGCATGTAAAGTTGCTTGTATCGGCTGTAAGAAATGCGAGAAAGCTTGTAAATTTGAAGCTATTACTATTGAGAACAACTTAGCTAAAATCGACTACACAAAATGTGTAAACTGTCGCTTATGTGTTAAGGAGTGCCCAACTCAAGCAATTGTAACTTTTGAAAAAAGAAAAGCGAAATAATGATGAAATTTTTAAGGCTTAGTTATCTGTCGATGGTAGATAACTAAGCCTTAAATTTATATATTCTTTTAGCACTATAATAAATGTTTGGGTGTCTTACCTCACTGTCGGCGAGGGAAGACACCCAAACATATTTTTACAATGATATTTCAATGATATCGCTTTTATTTTCCTATTTTAACCTATCCATAATCTTTCTCCTAAGTGCGCTACTGATGAGAAATCGGTGACATTTGTATAACCTAACATCAAATCAGTTAAATTAGCCATTCTGCCAAGTGGGCTAATATCGGATATAGGATTATCAGTCAAAACAATTAAATATAAAGGCTCAATAGTTGTTAGCGGAGTTGCGTCAGTTACATTATTTGATTCGAGTGATAATCTCATTAAAGCGGGCGCATTGCTTAAAGGTGTTAGATCACTTATTTGATTTTCACTAAGGTAGAGTTCACTTAATGAGGTCATATTAGAAGCAGTCGGAAGCGTTACTATCTCGTTGTTACCTGCCGTCAAAAAAGATAATTTCGTTAGATTACTTAAATTACTAAGATCGGTGATGTTGTTATCAGTTAATTCCATCGACTCCAAACTATTATAACTATTAAAAACTGGCACTTCTGTGATTTTATTTTCCGTCATCTTTAATTTAGTTAAATGCTCGAGGCTGGACAAAGCAGATATATCAGTAATCTCATTTCGGTTAAGATTTATATAATTTAATTTTTTAAGCTCGGATAAAGGCGATATATCCGTGATACCGCAATCTGAAAGAGCTATACTTGTAATGTTTGGCATATGTTTCAAATCATCAAGAGTAGTAATAGTAATATTCCCATCTGCATCAGTAATTCCATATTTTAAACTTTCCTCAATAGAGAGAGAAGGTAAAGTACCAAATTCGGTTATGTCTGCAAGGTCCTCTAAAGGGATGGGATATTTTTGTTGCTCGAGCATACAACGAACAATGGCCTCAACAGTTGGGTCGGCAAATTCTACAACCTCATTTGCATTTGAAAATTCATCGGGCATAAAATATCCATTATAATCAAATCCGTAGCTATCAGTTTCCAGTCTTATTATTATAAGTCCGTATTCGGATGGCTTATAATTTTGCTCTGTGAATATCCAAGTTAATGTATTATCTTCAAAAATATAGTCTGGAAAATGATATTCCTCATCTTCGTCTTGATATGTTGCCCAAAATTCGTCATCATCTTCTTCATAGTGAGCAGATACACTGTGGGGTGAAGAATAGAATTCGCCATAATTGTTAGAAGTGATATATGAACCTTCTCCTTCTCCCTCAAGCATATGGTATATTTCTATTTCACCATCTTTCTCATATAAAATTTTCTCAAGCTCTGGATGGTAAAATTCATATGTAGTTATCTCACCATCTTCTGTTATGATGAATATTCCGCCATCGACACTGGCAGACATCTTTGTTGCATCTTCGCTCGGTGTGTTATCAGATATTTGGCTATGACTGTTTTCGTCAACAGTGTCATTAACTGAATTTTCTGTGTTAGAGCAAGCAGTAAAAGTGAATATCATAGCACCAACAAACAATAAACTAATTATCTTTTTCATAATATATATCCTCTCTAATCTTTGATTTGCTTCGATTAATTAATAAACTAAATAGAATGGTGAATAATTATTGGGTTTATAATATTAAATAACCTCACCTAAGCATAACCCATTTCACAAACATTTTCAAGCATTCCTATAAAATTATATACTTTTTCAAATAATATACCTTGACAGGCGAGGTATATTATAGTATTATGTAATTGTAAAATAAATCAGCCAAAGAAAAGAGGTGTAATAATGCTGATAATTTCCGATGTCATAAGAGGATATACCGATTCAATAATTTTAGCACAGCTTTATAAAAAAGACAGCTACGGCTATGAAATAAACAAAATAATACAAAGTGCCACAAAAAATGAATTTGAGCTAAAGGAAGCCACCCTCTATACAGCCTTTAGACGACTTGAAAGCGGTGGATATATAGTTTCGTATTGGGGCGATGAAAACACAGGCGCAAGACGAAGATACTACACAATAACCGAGCAGGGCAGGGCACTTTACAAAGAAAATTATGCCGACTGGAATAGGGCAAAAGAGATGATTGATATTTTACTTAAATAATTGGAGGTAGCAAAATGAATAGGAAAATTTTAAACTATGTAAACGGACTCTTCTCCGATGTTCCAAGAACTAAAAAGTCGATGGAACTCAAAGAAGAAATACTCTCAAATATGAATGAGAGATATAATGATTATATATCCGAGGGAAAGAGTGAAAACGAAGCATATAGCTTAGTTATCTCAAATTTTGGCGATATTGATGAAATGCTAAGAGAAGTTATGCCGGATGCCGAATTTGTAAGAGAAGCAAATGTTCACCGAAGGAAGAAGGGGAGAAATATTGCCATTGCAGTCATGATGTATATACTCTCACCATTTATTCTCGTGGCTATATCAAGCCTTGGAGTATTCGCATTTGGTAATGTCGCATTATTTGGTGCATTAGGAATTTTTGCAATGTTTACTTTTGTAGCGATAGCCACGGGGCTTTTAATCTACACTAATTTCTCAATTCCAAAAGAATATAAAGACTATAATAAATACCAAAGCAGTGATGACAGAATTGATAATATGATTAACACGAGCTTTGAAGAATTTGCAGGACCATATATGGGAAATAGCAAAGAAGCGAGAATGAGGAGAGCAATTAGTGGTACAATTTGGAGTATTGCACTGCTTACATATCTTGCAGTGAGCTTTTACACAGGCGCATGGGGTACTACATGGCTAATCTGGATAGCCTACATGGTTATTGATAGAATAGTTGGCGTTATATATGAAATGAGGAGAAATTATGAGTAGAACAGGGCTTTTATGGATTAAATTAATAGTGCTAACACTCACATTAATATTAGTGTTGGGGTTTTTATTTCGAGGTATAATGGGGAATGGTTTTAACTTTTCACCAAATCAGATAAACTTCTTTGGATTTAGTATACTTTCAGGTGATAGCACTATGAGCGGTAAAACTTATGAATTTGAAAACATAGATGAAATAGAAATATATGCAGTAGCACTTGATATTGTGATAGAAGAACATGATGGAGAAAATATAATACTTACCGATAATACCATAGTAAAAAATTCATCTGGGGAGACAAATAATACTGTAAACAAAAATGGCTCAAAATTATATTTTGAACAACCGAGTAATTTCCCAACAAATCCACCAAAAGGTGAAGTAATAATAAAAGTGCCAAAGGGTAGTGTGATAGACTATACGCTTAGTACAGCCAGAAATATCACAGTGGATGTAGAAAACTTAGGCAGTGATAACGAAATAAGCACAGTTGATGGCAAAGTAATAGTAAATGGTGCAGGGGAGAAGCTGAGGCTAAATAGCATTGATGGTGACATTGAAGTAAAAGGAGCATACAATGAAATAAAAGCTGACAGCGTTGACGGTAACTTAAATATTATGGCTGGAGGTATTACCGAGGAAATATCTATAAATACTATAGATGGCTCGGCGATAGTAACACTCACTGATGATGTAAAGTATAATGTGGAGTTTACTTCATTAAGCGGAAGCTTTATCCCAAATAAAAATTATGAAACAAGCCATGGTAGTGATTTGCAGATTGATTATACCAGTATAAGTGGTGGTTTAAGTATTTTGGATTGAGATTAATAAATTTAGTGAGTCCATCCAATTTAAAGATTAAAAATTTTATATGTAAATATGCCTCCGCTTTACACGGAGGCATATTTACATATAATAAAAAAACTATAAATAAATGCAATATATAATTGACATTAAGGAAAATATATATTATAATATGTAATATAAGGAGGGTGGTTATGAAAAACAAAAAAATGAAAATTGCACGCATAGAGTGCGATATGAATCAAGAAGAATTAGCGAAAGCTGTTGGTGTTACAAGACAAACAATAGGTTTAATCGAAGCTGGAAATTATAACCCCACTCTTAATTTATGTATCGCAATATGCAAAGTGCTTGGAAGAACATTGAATGATTTATTTTGGGAGGAAACATTATGAAAGGAAATGCAATTAAAGATGAACGCATCATAGCTGAAAGAAGAAAAATTCAGAGCACGGGGTATAGTATCCTGGTCTATGCATTATTAATATCAATTTTGGTGCAGCAGTTTTTTCTCAGGTCACCGATAGAACAATATCTTGCAGAACTAATAATATTAATAGCTTCTGGGATTTACAATGCATACGGACACTACAAAAAAGGTATTGGTTTTTGGAATCCATCAGATCATGGAATGATGGAGACATTTAAAATCGCACTTCTATCGGGAATTGCATTTGCAGTATCCTTTGGATTTGTTACAGGTGTTTATGAAACCAGTAGTTTGATAATGTATTTTGTAGTATATGTTGTTTTCACTTTTGTGTCACGCGTCATAATGATTAGAATAGAATATAAAAAGCAACAAACAATAGATAAAGAGCTAAGTGATGATAGTCTAATTTAATGAATTAAAGATTGTAAGCATTTTAGATTAAAGACTATTGACAATATAAAATTTATATGGTAAATTAATAAAGAACTAAATATATCATTAAACACGATGATAAGGAATAGTAAGCGTTTCATGTGGTTTCAGAGAGCTGTCGCTTGGTGCAAGACAGTACCTACAAAAATGCCCAACTCACCTTTGAGTGGTTTGCTGAAAAGATGAAGTAGGCAAAAACGGATGTCGACCGTTATAGCGACAAGGTATCGGCATTTGCCCGTACCGTATGAGTGCTTTCATTTGAAAGAATTAGAGTGGTACCACGGAAGAATTTTATCTTTCGTCTCTTAGGTTAGTTATAGCCTAAAAGACGAAAGATTTTTTGTTTTTAAAGATAAGGCTATCCTTACCATCTACTAAAATGTCATAAAAATTATGGAGGAAAATTTATGAACCATCAAAAGTACAGACAATATCCAGTTATGAATATGCCAAATAGACAGTGGCCAAATAATGTAATCACAAAAGCTCCCACATGGTGCAGTGTGGATTTAAGAGACGGCAATCAGTCACTCGAAATTCCTATGAATTTAGAACAAAAAATAAATTTTTTCAATTTCCTTGTAAAAATGGGCTTTAAAGAGATAGAGATAGGATTTCCAGCGGCATCGGATACCGAATACGAATTTGCAAGGCATCTAATTGATAATAATCTAATTCCTGACGATGTATTAATTCAGGTGCTTACCCAATCGAGGGATCACATTATAGAGAGAACATTTGAAGCGTTAAAAGGCTGTAAACAAGCAGTTGTTCATTTATACAACTCCACTTCGGTACTTCAAAGAGATGTGGTATTTGGCAATAGCAAGGAGCAGACTATTGAGCTTGCAGTTTCAGGCGCAAAATTAGTTTTAGAGGAAGAAAAGAAATATCCTGAAACTAAATTTAGATTTGAATACTCACCTGAGAGCTTCACAGGCACCGAAATGGACTTTGCGGCAGAGATATGCAATGCTGTAATTGATGTATGGAAGCCAACACCCGATAAAAAGGTGATTATCAATCTACCTGCAACGGTTGAAATGTCCACTCCAAACATCTACGCAGACCAAATCGAGTACATGTGTGGCAAATTAATTTGCAGGGACAGCATAGAGGTGAGCTTGCACCCACATAACGACAGAGGAACAGCGGTTGCCGCTACCGAGCTTGCACTTTTAGCAGGAGCGGATAGAGTCGAGGGGACACTTTTTGGCAATGGTGAGAGAACGGGTAATGCCGATATTCTCACAATAGCACTAAATATGTTCTCACAGGGCGTTGACCCCGAGCTTGACTTCACCGAGATAAACGAAATTATCAAGATATATGAAAAATGCACAGCAATGCCTGTTCACCCAAGGCATCCATATGCAGGCGATTTTGTATACACTGCATTCTCAGGCTCACACCAAGATGCAATAAGAAAAGGCATGGATAAAATCAAAGATAAAGATGTGCTATGGGAAGTGCCTTATCTACCTATCGACCCAATGGATGTGGGCAGAAACTACGACCCAATTATTAGAATTAACAGCCAGTCGGGTAAGGGTGGAGTAGCGTTCGTACTTGAGCAAAGTTATGGACTATACCTACCAAAACCATTCCAGCAAAACCTAAGTGCACAGATAACCGCAATTTCCGATAAAACACAATCCTTCCTCACAAGTGATAAAATCCATGCAGTATTTGTAGAAAAATATGTGGATATTAGAACACCATTAATGCTAAAATGGTATGATGAAAGAATGATTTCTGATGCACAGGTTGAAGTTGAGGCAAAAATGGAGTATAATGGTGAAGCGAGAGAAATAAAAGGCGTTGGTAATGGCGTAATAGCCGCATTCTGCAATGCAATTGAAAATGCTTTTGGTGTGCATGTGGATATTATGGATTATCGTGAACATTCAATGGAATATGGAACAAAAGCAAGGGCTATTTCTTATATTGAAGCAATGGGCACTGACGGTATAAAATACTACGGTGCAGGTACTTCAAGCAGTATTACCAAATCTTCACTCAGAGCAGTAGTAAGTACAGTTAATAAAATGATTAATAAATAGGGAGGACATCCACTAATGGGCATGACAATGACACAGAAAATCTTAGCGGCACATGCAGGACTTTCAGAAGTTAAAGCAGGGGAGCTAATAAATGCTAATCTTGACTTGGTTTTAGGAAATGACATAACCACAGCAGTAGCCATTCCCGAATTTAACAAAGCAGGAGCAAAAAAAGTATTCGATAAGGACAAAATTGCAATTGTGCTCGACCACTTTACACCTAATAAGGATATAAAAGCGGCAGAGCAGTGCAAAACTTGTAGAGAATTTGCCTTTTCTCACGACATCACCAATTTTTACGATGTTGGTGAAATGGGGATAGAGCATGCGCTACTTCCTGAAAAAGGCCTTGTAGTGCCGGGTGATTTAGTAATAGGTGCGGACTCCCACACCTGTACATACGGCGCACTCGGTGCATTCTCCACAGGTATTGGAAGCACCGACATGGCAATTGGTATGGCGACTGGCGAAGGTTGGTTTAAAGTGCCCTCCGCTATTAAATTTAATATAATTGGAACACCCTCAGAGCATGTAAGCGGCAAGGATGTAATACTTCATATCATCGGTAAAATTGGCGTTGATGGTGCAAGATATATGTCAATGGAGTTTGTGGGCGAGGGTATTAAAAACCTTACTATGGACGATAGATTTACCATAGCAAACATGGCTATTGAAGCAGGGGCTAAAAACGGAATTTTCCCAGTAGATGAGCAAACAATAGAATATGTAAAAGAGCATTCAACTAAAGAATATAAAGTATTTGAGGCAGATGCGGATGCACAGTATGACGAAGAATACACAATTAATCTAAGTGAGCTTCGTCCCACAGTGTCCTTCCCACACCTTCCAGATAATACAAGGACAATAGACGAAGTTGGCGATGTGAAGATTGACCAAGTTATCATTGGCTCATGCACAAATGGCAGAATATCCGACATGAAGATTACCGCAGACATACTAAGGGGTAAAAAAGTAGCTAAGGGTGTTAGAGTAATAGTTATTCCTGGCACACAGAAGATTTACCTCGACTCCATCAAACTTGGCTATGTAGAAGACATTGTTAATGCAGGAGCGGTATTCTCCACACCTACATGTGGCCCATGTCTGGGCGGTCATATGGGTATTCTTGCGGCAGGCGAGCGAGCAGTTGCTACAACAAATAGAAACTTTGTAGGCAGAATGGGGCATGTTGAGTCGGAAGTATATCTTGCAAGTCCGGCAGTCGCAGCGGCTTCAGCGCTTACAGGTAAAATATCTGACCCAAGTAAATTATAAGAGGAGGAAAAAACTGTGAAAGCACAAGGTAGCGTTTTTAAATACGGTGATAATGTTGACACCGATGTAATAATCCCTGCAAGATACCTAAATGTATCTACTGGAGAAGAGCTCGCAAAATACTGTATGATTGATATAGATAAAGATTTTGTAAGCAATGTAAAAAAAGGTGATATTATAGTTGCCGATAAAAATTTCGGATGTGGCTCTTCAAGAGAGCACGCACCTCTTGCAATTAAATTTGCAGGTGTTTCCTGTGTAATTGCTGCTACATTTGCAAGAATTTTTTATAGAAATGCAATTAATATCGGTATGCCAATACTCGAATGTGAAGAAGCTGCAAACGACATCTCAGCAGGAGATGAAGTAGCAATTGACTTTGATACCGGTATAATCACTAATATAACAAAAGGCAAAACATATACAGCGCAACCTTTCCCACCATTTATTCAAAATATTATGAAAAGCGATGGGCTTGTAAATTATACTAAAAACAAAATTGAAAATAAGGGGTAGTTTAAAATGGGTAGCTATAATATTGCAGTTATTAAAGGGGACGGAATTGGTCCTGAGATTGTAGACGAAGCACTGAAAGTGCTAAATAAAATAGGCGATAAATATAATCACACTTTCAGTTTCACAGATGTGCTTTTAGGTGGCGTGGCAATTGATAAAACAGGGACACCAATACCACAGGAAACAGTGGATATCTGCAAAGCGAGCGACAGTATTTTAATGGGTGCGATAGGCGACCCTAAATTCGATAATCTTCCAGGAGAGCAAAGACCCGAAAAAGGTCTACTTAAAATCCGTGAGCATTTAGGTACATACTGCAATCTAAGGCCCGCTATTACACATAAAGCTCTAATCGACGCTTGCCCACTTAAAAGCGAAATCGTAGGCGATGGATTTGACATGATGATTGTTAGAGAGCTCACAGGCGGTATCTACTTTGGGGACAGAGGCTACAGAGAGGGAAGATACGGCGAAGAAGCATTTGACACTGAAAGATACAGCCCAATGGAAATTACCCGTATAGCTAAAATCGGATTTGACACTGCTATGAAAAGAAGAAAAAAGCTAACCTGTGTTGATAAAGCTAATGTTCTTGAAAGCTCAAGACTATGGAGAAAAATAGTAAGTGAAATGGCTAAGGATTACCCAGAAGTAGAGCTTGATTATATGTATGTGGACAATGCAGCAATGCAGCTTATAAAAAATCCATCCCAGTTTGATGTAATGCTTACTTCTAACATATTTGGAGATATTCTCTCGGACGAAGCAAGCATGATTACAGGCTCAATTGGTATGCTACCATCTGCAAGCCTTGGTGCAACCACTAATGGCCTGTATGAGCCTATTCACGGCTCAGCACCAGATATTGCAGGCCAGGACATAGCAAACCCCGTAGCCACCATTCTATCCGCTGCGATGATGCTAAAATACTCATTTAACCTCGAAACTGAAGCAAAAGCTATTGAAGATGCAGTAGCGAAGGCCTTAAGCGATGGATACAGAACAGCGGACATCATGAGTGCAAACATGAAGCAAGTTGGCACAAAAGAGATGGGTAGCATAATAGTAAATAATATATAGTAGTTTAATAGATGTTTAAATTAAGGGTGTCGCTTTACACCCTTAATTTTCATGAATTGAGGTAATATAATGCATAATGGTAGATTTGGAATTAAATTAGAGATATATGTCTTTCTTGCATTCTTTTTTGCAATGTTTGGAAGTATAATTACAGTTTCGCTTATTTTAGCGGCGGTAGTTTTTTTAGAGAAGAGTGTGTGGGCAGGGAAGATTGTAATACAGGCACTTTGTGTGGCGATATTTGAAACAATACTCATGGCAGTTGCCACAAATTTATTATGGTTTTCCGGTATTCCTTTAATCGGATTCATATTCATTGGCACAGCAGCACTCGCAATTAATATTGTGAGGCTTATAGTTTTCATTATGTCAATATATGCAATATTTAAAGTGGTTAAAGAAGGAGATGTATCGCTTCCTATATTTAGAAACTTTGCAGATGCAATATACAGTAAAGCTTAAATTATAAAAGGACTTTTACCTGCATATCACAGGTAAAAGTCCTTAAAATTTAGTTTTATTTAAATGTATTGCAACATCTTTACTTACATTTTCTATAAGACGATACAAAGCCTAATTGTGCAATCATAGGTATTACAGCATATCCAGCACTAACTTCTCCATTATTTAGATGAATATAACCTATGCCCACAAATGTCAACACAGTAAAAAATATGCTAAGAGTAAGTAATAATTTCTTTTTGCTCAAAAAAATTCACCTCTCAATAATATTTTAATATTAATACTCAATTTTCTTTTGTTTTTTTGCTTTAATATTTGCAAGAGGGGAGCTATCAATAGCCGCTTCTACTTGCTTATTTGCCACATGTGTGTATATTTCTGTAGTAGCAATGCTTACATGCCCGAGCACTTCCTTAAGCACACGAATATCTACCCCTCCATGCTGATACATCAGTGTGGCGGCAGTGTGGCGAAGCTTATGGGGTGAATAGCCTTCGCTATTTATCCCAGCTTTTTCAAAATAATCCTTTACTATCTGCTCAACTCGGCGTCCTGAAATTCTTTTTCCTTGCTTTGAGAGAAATAGAGCGTTTTCTGATCCAGGTTTTGCCTTTATTAGCTTTCTCTCGGCAAAGTAATTTTCATATGCTAAAATGCAAGCGTTATTTAAAAAAACAATTCTCTCCTTATTACCTTTACCGAGTAGGGTAAGGGAGTTTCCTTTTATATCGGTTAAATTAATACCCACGAGTTCAGAAAGGCGCATACCGCAGTTTAAAAAGAAAACAAGTATGCAGTAGTCCCTCAGATTAAGGCCATTATTAGCCACTGAGAGCAGCTCTAAGCTTTCCTCTAAAGAAAGATACTTCGGCATGCCTTTTTTAAGTGAGGGCACTTCAAGCTCTTTAATAGGGTTTTCGCTTAGTATGTGGGATTTAGTGGTGAGATATTTAAAAAATGAACGAAGCGATGATACCTTTCTCGCCCTTGCCGAAGCACGATTATTATGCTCCTCCATCATATATGTAAGATATTCATAGGCATCGGATAAAGTAAATTTTTCTAAATAGCTCTTATCCATATCGGATATGTCTATATCTTTAATGTCGATTATTTTAGTGTTGTCTTTAATAGCTTTTAAATAACGGAGAAATCCTCTTAAATCTATATAGTAAGCCTCAACAGTTTTAGGAGAGAGTCCTTTGATTGTAAGCATATAGTAAAGAAAATCTTTTAAAAAACTCGGCGCATCAGAAAATCTTTGACTACTCATAACCCCCTCCTTAATCTTTTAATATTTTAATTGTAATAGAATATTGCAAAAAGGTCAACAGTAAAGAAAAATATCTTGAATAAATACCCCGAAATATGTTATTATTATGCATGGATAGTGAAATAATCTTTGCAGTCTAAAAAACTACACGAAAATAATCAATGGCATAAATTATTAGCTTTGTAAAACTAAAATAAATATAGGTGGTATAAAAAAATGAAAATGTGGGCAGGAAGATTTAAAAAAGAAGCGGATAAACGCCTGGATGACTTTAATTCAAGTATTTATGAGGATGTAAGACTGTATGAGCATGATATTATAGGTTCCATGGCTCATGCAACAATGCTTGCCGCCTCGGGTATTATTGAAAAATCTGAGGGAGACCTCATAGTGAAAACCTTAGAGGAGATATTAAACGAAATTAAAAGTGGTGAACTTGAAATTGATATGAATAGCGAAGACATTCATATGTTCGTTGAAGAAGAGCTTACCAAACGCATAGACAAAGCAGGGAAAAGGCTCCACACAGCAAGAAGCCGCAATGATCAAGTAGCACTTGACACAAGAATGTATGTAAGGGATGAGCTTAAAAAGATTATATCGCTTACAAAGGAATTAATGAAGGTTTTATGTGATAAAGCAAGTGAAAACCTTAATACAGTTATGCCGGGATATACTCATCTACAAAGAGCACAACCAATCACATTCGCCCATCATCTAATGGCATATACAGAGATGTTTTATAGGGATGTAGAGCGCATGGAGTCGATATACTTACGAATGAATGTCCTACCCCTTGGAAGTGGTGCTTTAGCAGGCACTACATACCCACTAAATAGGGAAATGGTTAAAAATGCACTGGACTTCACCTCGGTATCAAGAAACAGCATGGACGGCGTTTCAGACAGGGATTACTGCATTGAGGCAATATCTGCAATGGCTATAATAATGATGCATTTATCAAGATTTTGCGAAGAAATAATTATGTGGTGCTCATGGGAATTTAAATTCATTGAGCTCGACGATGCTTTCTCCACAGGTTCTTCAATTATGCCCCAAAAGAAAAATCCCGACATTGCCGAGCTCATAAGGGGGAAAACAGGCAGGGTATATGGGGATTTAATGAATATACTTACAATGATGAAGGGAATACCGCTTGCTTACAATAAAGATATGCAGGAGTGCAAACAGCCTGTATTCGATGCACTGGACACTGTATCACTGTGCATTGAAACATTCATCCCAATGCTTGATACTGTAAAGGTATTAAAGGAGAATATGAGAAATGCTGCAGCGAGAGGATTTATAAATGCCACCGACTGTGCAGATTATCTTGTAAAGAAAGGCTTGCCATTTAGGGAAGCTTATAAAATCACGGGTGAGCTCGTAGCAATTTGTATTGACAGGGGAGAAACCCTTGAATCACTTCCTTTATCCGAGTACCTAAAACAGTCGGAAATTTTTGATGAAGAAATTTACACTGCCATTAATTTAGAAAAATGCGTAAATGATAGAACTATTATAGGTAGCCCTGCACCACAAACCGTAGAAAAGCATATAAAAGAGATTTGCGAATATCTTAAAGATTAAGTGGGAGTAAATGGTAAGATGACAAAATCATTAAAATACACTTTAATTGGTACTATACTATTTATTTTCGCTATCGTATTTTTCGTATATGCATTAGGACATCCAGAACTTTCATTTCCCCAGAGTAATATAATTACATATATAATCTATATCGCATATATTTTTTTAATAATATTCTTTTGGATATTAGCATTTAAAAACAAGAAAAGAAGATAATAAATAAAAATTACCATATCCCACTGCATATGCTTTGGGATATGGTAAAATTATTTTATGTACTATTCTACTTCAGCAACATAGTCCCATGCTTTGGTTTCAATAACATTTTGTTGCATGATAGGCTGAGTTTCATCGGAGGAGATAGTGTATTCCACAGCTTCATCAAAAGCTGTCGTGATTTTTTGGCAACGAACATCAACTTCATCAATGCTCTCCACTAAAGTATCAAGTCTAATCGAGATTGATGTCATAACTTCCGATACAGTGGAGCGTAGGTTGTCCACATTATGCCTAAAATTATCAATTTCTTCAGAAATAAAGCTCAGCTTACTGAGAGAATTTTCTTTTATTAAATTGGCCTCATGCATAGCTTTTTCTATAATGGAATCAGCGGAGGTAGTAGCCTCGGCTATTATCCCACCCACATGTTGTAGAGTGCGATTATATTCATTGTTTTTATCTTCTAAAGTTTCGATTTTATCCATTAGAAGTTTTGTTTGTTGTTCTTTAAGATGTATTTCTCGGCTGTCCTCATTAATCTTTGCAGTTTGGGCGAGTATATTTGAGTTTAGGCTATCAATTTCGGAAGTGAGCCTAAGCATTTTTTCCCGCTCATCCTTAATGCTGCCCTCAAGAGAGGAAATTTGATTGTTAAACTCTTCAATTTGTGCCGAGAGGTCATCGTTTGCCGAGGTGAGTGCAGTGAGCTTTGCAGTAAGCTCTGCTTCGGTTTTTGTAGATTTAGCTGTAATCTCATCAATATATGCAAGAACGGATTTTCTGTCAAACCCTCCAAAGGTTGTGGACTTTATAAATTTATTCTCCGACATTCCGTCACTCCTTTTACAAAATTATTCAATTACAATTTTAGCAAAAAAAATAGTAAATAGCAATAGAAAAAAACTCTTTTAAAAAATAAACAAAAAAGGCATATCAAACGATATGCCTTAACTGCGAATATTTTATTATTCTTCTTTCATTTTTGCAAAGCAATCGCTGCAATAAACAGGACGCTCTTCGTGTGGTCTGAAAGGAACCTTAGCGATCTTTCCACAATCTGCACAAGTAGCTTCGAACATTTCTCTTTCGCCTCTTGCGCTTTGTTTTCTGGAGTCGCGGCATGGTTTACACCTTTGTGGCTCATTTGTGAAGCCTTTTTCAGCGTAAAACTCTTGCTCACCGGATGTGAAAACAAAGTCTTCACCGCATTCTTTGCATTTTAGATTTCTGTCTGCGTACATTTTTTTTACCTCGCTTGTTGGTTAGATTTACCCGTGGCACCTAAAGATAAATGACTAATTAATTTCAGTTGTACAATTAGGGGAAACAGGGCATATATGAAAAGCCAGCGGCCAATCAACTAAAAATATAAAGTAGAAGTTTACTCTCTGAGCTTTTTCCTAACTTTTTGTAATGTGTTATCAACATTCTTCGTACTGCATGAAAGTGATTCTGCAATCTCTTTATAAGAATGTCCACTCAAATATAAGCTAAGTGCATCTTTTTCAAAATCTGAGAGTAATTTATTGATAATTTGCCGTTTTAGATCGCTGTCTTCCATTTGAATAAACAATTCTTGGGGGTCATTACTATTTCCAAAATTGTACTCTAAAATATCCGATAGGGTATCATCATCAAGTGATAGGGGAATCTCGCATTTACGAGTGGCAAATTTTTTATTAGCTTTAACAGCCGATATAATTCGATTTGTAATACAATATGTAGCAAAAGTTTTAAAAAGTGTTTTTCGCTCGGTACTAAATTTCCTAACTGCATAAAACAGTCCAATAAGACCTTCTTGAATTACATCATCAATATCTGTGTATTTAGCGGAGATTGATCTTGCTTTATAAGTTATAAGTGGCATATATCTGATTACAAATTCTGCAAGTACAACATCTGAATTTTCATCATAATATTCTATTAGAATTTCATCGGAAAGTTCACGAAAAACTACATCCATATATACCTCAAAACTAATAACATTTATCAACCTATCTAATTATATGTGTAAAAGTGATAAATGTCAATACTATAAGAGTTTTTTAGTTATTTAATTTTAAAGTAAATGTAAATAATTAGTTATTATTACCAAATATTTATATATAATTTAAATAAAATCTTAAAAGACTCTTAAACAGTTACATCTTTTACCCATTTTCCACTAACAACTCTCCAAGTACAGAGCACTGTTTTACATACTTCATCAAGCTTTATGATTATATAAACCACTGGCACACTCCATCCAAAGACGAATGCGGATAAAAATCCAAGTGGAATAAATATTGCCCACATAAAGATAATATCACAGAAAAGCACAAATTTTGCATCGCCTCCTCCACGGAGCACTCCCATCATATTTGTGAGTGTTATACTTTGGAAGACAGTAACGACGGATATAATATGTATTAATATACTTATATACTCCAAAGTATCAGGTGAAAGGTTATCATAAAATCCAAGTATAAATGGTCGAATGATTTGCAGTGCAGTAGCCGCCATCAGTCCTAAGAAAAAGCTAATAATTATAAGGGTCTTAGCCATTATTTTTACTTGCTCATAATTACCTGCACCAATATTATTTCCTATAACTACCGCTGCGGCTGTGGTCACACCCATAACAGCAACATTCACAAGCTGTGAAATCACACTCACAATACTATTGGCTGCTAAGAAATCAGTGCTCAGCCTGCCTATAATCACAGTTATCATAGAAGCTCCCATTGACCACAAAAATTCATTGAACAAAATAGGTGTTACCATTGTCATAAATGTTTTGAATTTTGAGAAATCAAAGGTAAAGAAATCCTTTGATTTGTATTCTAAGCTTTTGTCTAAATAAAAGGTGTAGAAAAGCACTATTACTAATTCCTGAACCCTTGCTATTACTGTTGCATAAGCGGCACCGACTATCCCAAGCTCGGGAGCGCCCAAATTACCGAATATTAGTACCCAGTTCCAAAATACATTTGTTACAAGTGATATAGCAGAAACGATTACCGACATATTTACATTGCCCGTTGAGCGAAGCATCATAATTGTGCTACTACTAATTGCATAAAACACATAAGAAAAACAGACCACCGATAAATATTTCACAGCTTCATCTATAACCGCTTGGTCATTTGAGAAAATAGACAAAATTTCTTCGGGAAAGAAGATGGCTGAGAACATAAAAAAGAGTGCTAATGCAATAGCTATTTTATGAGCAAGGGAAAAGATGGATCTAACCATAGCTTTATCACCCTTGCCCCAGTACTGTGCTGACATTACATTTGAACCGCTGCTTATACCAAAAATAAGTACAGTCATTATAAAAAAGAGCTGATTTGATATAGAGCTTGCAGCAAGTGAAATGTCACCCAATCTACCAATCATCACTGTGTCCATTAAATTTACGCCAAGGCTTATCACATTTTGGCAAGCCATAGGTACTGCAATTAATGCTATATTTTTGTAAAAACTTTTTTCTCTAATAATCCAAGACATTAAAATATTCTCCTAAAATCTATATATCATATTGTATTCCAGTACTTTCTATCGAGATTTCTATACTGTATTGCCTCAGCTATATGTGGCATCTCCACACATTCTGAGCTCTCTAAATCCGCTATTGTACGCGCTACTTTTAGTATTCTGTCATATGCTCTTGCAGACATGCCCATTTTATCGAAAGCAAGGCTTAGCATCTTCTTAGCATCATCTGTAAGGTTAATATACTTTACAAGCTTTCCGGCAGGTATACGGCTATTTGCAGTAATACCAATATCTTTATATCGCAAAAGTTGTATTTCTTTAGCTTTATACACTCTCTTAGCTATATCGGCAGAACACTCTTCTTCTTGGGTAGAGGAGAGTGAATTATAATCTATTGGTGAAACTTCTATATGTATATCAAGTCTGTCAAGGAGTGGGCCGCTAATTTTATTTAGGTATCTTGTCACTGCACCTTTTTGGCAACTGCATTCTTTAACAGGATGGCCATAATATCCACAAGGGCAGGGGTTCATTGCACCTACAAGCATTATAGAAGCAGGGTAGGTGTATCTTGCATTTGCTCGTGATATAGTTACTTTGCCATCTTCAAGCGGTTGACGGAGGACTTCCATGGTGACCCTTGAAAATTCGGGGAGCTCATCTAAGAAGAGAACCCCATTATGAGCAAGTGAAAGCTCACCGGGCTTTGGTATTGAACCACCACCGGATAACCCAACCGAAGATATAGTATGATGCGGAGACCTAAAAGGTCGCAGAGATACTATTCCATGACCAGAATCCAGTATACCAGCAATCGAGTGAATTTTTGTCGTTTCAAGTGACTCCTCAAATGTTAAAGGAGGAAGTATCGAGGGAAGACGCTTAGCAAGCATGCTCTTTCCGGTGCCGGGAGGGCCGATTAAAAGAAGATTATGACTTCCAGCCGCTGCAATTTCAAGGGCTCTTTTTGCCTGCTTTTGCCCTTTAACATCACGCATGTCGGGAGCTTCTAATAAAGTGGCTATACTCTCTGCAGTGTTTTGTGCAAGAGGAAGCTCGGCTTCACCTCTGAGAGCCTTTACAAGCTCTGTTATATTGCTAACACCATATACTTTAATATTTTCAATTACTTTTCCCTCGGCTATATTTCCTATTGGTATATATGCCTCAGTAATGCCAAGTGCCTTGCATTCAAGAAGCATTGGCATAATACCGGTTACTGAACGCAGTTCACCATTTAGGGAAAGCTCACCTAAAAAAGCACTGCTACTTAAGTCTTTTTTTATTACATCCTGAGCTTTTAGAAGTCCAATAAGTATTGGTAAATCATATAATGTGCTTGCTTTTTTAGTGCCTGCAGGCGCTAAATTTACTACAACTCTTCCTTTGGGAAAGGGAAATTCATTATTTTTCATTGCAGAACGAATTCTATCCCTTGATTCTTTTACAGCAATATCGGCAAGGCCCACTATTTCAAAAGCAGGCACTGACATTGAAATATCTATTTCTACATTAATAAGATAGGACTCAATTCCTAAAAGACCCACACTCGGAACACTGCAAAACATATTTTCAGCTCCTTAGTATTATAAATTTAGACTTAAATCATTAAATATTAAATGCATATTGTAAAAGATTTTTATATCATCCAATTTTTCCGTCCTCGGCGTAAGTTTATATTTCCGTGGGGAAATGATGCTCATATGGCAAGCAAATATTCCATGTAGAGGAGATTATCTCACCATTACTATAAGTATTTTGTGACAAAAAAACCAATTGAGAAATTTAATTAGATTTCTACTAAATATCAATTTCAAGGTATACGGGGCAGTGGTCACTTCCCATAATATCCTTATGAATTTCAGCCGATTTTATCTTGTCTGCAATTCTATTAGAAACTAAAAAATAATCTATACGCCAACCAGCATTTTTTTCTCTGGATTTAAACATATAAGACCACCAACTATACGCACCCTCCAAATCGGGGTGAAGGTGTCTGAAGCTATCTGTGAAGCCCTCGCTGAGTAGTGCGGTTAATTTATTTCTTTCCTCGGGAGTAAATCCTGCATTTTTTGTGTTTGTCTTTGGATTTTTAAGGTCAATTTCTGTATGGGCTACATTTAAATCCCCACAAACTATAACAGGTTTTACTAAATCAAGCTTTTTTATATACTCTCTAAATGCATCGTCCCACTCCATTCGATAAGAAAGCCTTGCGAGCTCTTTTTGGGAGTTTGGTGTATATACAGTCACAAAGTAAAAATTCTCATATTCTGCTGTTATAACCCTGCCTTCGGTGTCGTGCTCAGGTATTGCCAGACCAAACTTGACCGAAATAGGTTTTACTTTACTAAAGACAGCCGTTCCCGAATAGCCTTTCTTTTCAGCGGAGTTTTCATATATATGATAACCCTCGGGAGAAAAATCAGCCTGTCCAGGTTGCATCTTTGTTTCTTGTAGCGCAAAAATATCACTATTTATTTGTAAAAAATAATCATTAAAGCCTTTACCAAGGCATGCCCTAAATCCATTTACATTCCATGATACAAATTTCATAATTATAAATATTCCTTTCCGATGTTGATAGTTTTAGCAGTCGAATATTTTATATATTTCTCTATGCCTGCAATGCAGAGAAGCATAGGGGAGGGATTTACTAATTTTTTGAGAGTATTTATTATTGAAAATCTGCAAAGGTTGAGAATAATCACAGTATATAATTACAAATGTACTATCCCTCTAAAAATTCTTTTTTCAAATCCTTTTTTATTCCATAACCGCTTATATCTCCCCTAACCATTGCGCCAAATATAAGCTTTTTTACACCCTTTTTTTCTTTGTCGAGGTTATATAAAAAATCCTTTGTCCATTGTCTTTCAGTATGACCATCCACGGGACAACTACTTCTTACTATTGGGATTTTTTCAGCCTTAGCCACCTTAATTATATCACGCTCTTCAGCGATAATCAGAGGCCTAATAACAGTTACATCTTTTCTCGACATATATGTAACAGGTGCAAAACTACCAACACGCCCCTCGTTAAACAAATTCATTATGAAGGTTTCCACTGCATCATCATAATGATGTCCGAGTGCGATTTTATTACATCCTGCCGCCTTAGCCGCATCATGCAGTGCACCACGCCTCATTCTGGCACATAAACTACATGGATTATTTTCCTTTCGCACATCAAATATAACTTCTGCAATTTCAGTACGCTTAATTATGTACTCTATTTCAAGCTCTTTAAAATAATTTTCAACCGTGCTGTAATCCGTATGAACACCGTCAAAACATGGATCAAGGGTAATTGCTACAATCTCATAATTTACCCCTAAAAACCTACTAAGCTTTTTAAGCCCAGCCGCAAGTATCACAGAATCCTTACCACCGCTCACACCAACAGCTATTCTATCTCCTTCACTTATCATATTATAATCGGTTACTGCTTTGCGCAGATAGCCAAGAATTTTTTGCATATCCTTACCTCATTCTAATAAACTCAAATACATATTAACTCATTATCTATTTTATACTTAAATAAATAATTATGCAACAAGTATTTTATTTAAAGTAATTTTGTGGTAGAATATATTGGTTGTAAAATGGCAATAACCTTATGATAAGCTTTTTTACAAATTAACTAATCGATAAAATTATAATAAAAGTTGGTGCTAAATGAAAGCTGAGAATAAATACACATCTTTAATGAACAACACATTTATATTTGCAATTTCCACTATTAGCTCAAAGCTCATGGTGTTTCTTTTAATGCCCCTCTATACAAGGCTTTTAACCCCTGCCGATTATGCGGTAATGGATATTATAGTACAAAGCTCAAATTTAATTATACCCCTTGTTTTTGTTGGAATGAGTGAAGCTGTAATTCGTTACAGTTTGGATAAATCGGTGAGAAAAAGCGATGTATTCACCGTTGGTATAACCACTTGCTTAAAAGGATTTGTAGCATTTTTACTTTTCTTGCCCCTGTTAAATCTATATGAACTCACCTCGGATTACATAATATATATCTACCTATATGTCGTTTCAGCTTGCCTAAGAGGCGTCTGCACTCAGTTTACAAGGGGAATAGGGTATGTAAGGCTTTATGCGTTTGACAGTGTATTTGCAACCATTACTATTTTAATATTCAATGTTATATTTATGGTAGTGTTTAGACTTGGAGTTACAGGATATATTTTATCAATAATATTTTCAAATTTAATATCGGTGCTGTTTTTAGCATTATCTGCAAAACTTCACAGATATTTTAAACCAATTAATTACAGCAAAAAAGTACGCAGGCAGATGATTTCATATGCATTGCCACTTATACCCACTACAATTTTTTGGTGGGTAATGAATGTGTCGGACAGATATTTAGTAGAGTATTTCACTGATGCAACCACAATGGGTCTTTACTCTGCTTCATATAAAATACCTACAATTATCTTTTTAATTTCCTCAATTTTCACCCAAGCATGGCAACTTTCCGCTATAAGCGAGTATGATCAAAAAGACAAGGACAAGTTTTACTCAAGAGTATTTAATCTTTTAATGTCGGCTGTGTTTTCAGCGGCTTCCTTTATAATATTAGCAATTAAACCATTCACTTTTATATTAATGGAGGAATCATACCACTCCACAAGTCAAACTGCTGTTGTGCTTGTTTTAGCGATGGTATTTAGCTGTTTTTGTACATTCTATTCAAGCTTTTATATGGCGTCAAAAAAGAACAATATGTCACTTGTAACCACTTTGGTAGGGGCTGTGATAAATTTACTGCTTAATATACTAATGATACCGATAATCGGAGCACAGGGTGCAGCAGTTTCAACCTTTATCAGTTATTTCTCTGTGTTTGTATTTAGAGTAATTGATACCAGAAGATTTGTTAAACTTAAAATTAATTATACTGTTTTGTTTTTTAATTTATTAGCAGTAATTTTGCAAGTAGTAGCCACTTTAGTGCAGGTACAGCACAACTGGCTTGTACAACTACTACTATTTATATTTATATTGCTTCTTAATTTAAAATCTTTGCTTATCACTCTGATACACATCTATGAAAAATACGCAAAAAGAAAAAAATAAATGCTATTGGGAGTGCGACTATATGCTTAAAAAAATAACTGAAGAGCAGTTTGGGAGAGTATACGAAATAATGGATAATAGTCTACCCATAGAAGAACATCGCCCCTATGAAAATCAGCTTGCGCTTTTAAAAAGAGAAGAATACAGCATTTTTGTAATAGAAGAAAACAATAATATCATGGGATTTATGGCGGTATGGCAATTTGAGCAATTTGCATTCATTGAGCATTTAGCAGTGGACGATAAATTTAGAAATAGAAGCTTGGGCAGCAAAGCCATGAGCGAAATATCAAAAATAATTAAAATACCAATAATATTAGAAGTTGAACCGCCTACCGAAGAAATACGGGGAAGACGAATAGAATTTTACAAAAGAAACGGCTTTTTTCTAAATGAATATAAATATCTACAACCACCACTTTACAATGGAGCACCTATTATTGATTTAATGCTTATGAGCAGTGGCGCACCACTAAGTGAGGAGAAGTTTAACCAATACAGGGAAATTCTCTACAAAAATGTTTATGGGTGCAGTGTAGGGGAATATATATGATTTGCATTTTTATTATAATCCTATCGTTAATTCAGATTGGAGCAGAATATTAGTCGAGAAAAAACTAAAGAATTAGGTGGCATGTCACGCTATCTGTGATACTGCCATAAAGCTAATAACTAATTTATGCTCATACCCCGATGTCTTTGGGGTATGAGCATAAAAAATTAGTGGATTTATATAGTTTGTCTATGAATTATATTTATTCATTGCCTCATCCATATTACCCTCACTTATAAGTGAAACTATTTCACCGCAGTTTTTAAGTGCTAAGGAGAGGTTCTCGGTTTCTTTTTTAGTAAACTTGCTGAGCACCCAATCGGCTAAATCATATTCAGGATGGGGCTTTGCACCTACACCGAGCTTAATCCTTGGAAATTCATCATAACCCGTAATATATATAATGCTTTTAATTCCATTATGCCCGCCGTGGCTACCTTTTCTGCGAATTCTGAGTTTCCCAGGCTCAAGGGATATATCATCATATATTACAATCACATTGGATAGGGATACTTTATAGTATTCCATTGCCGCACGGACAGCTTCACCGGATAAATTCATAAAGGTAGTAGGTTTCATAAATAAAACTTTTTTTCCACCAATAACAGTTTGTCCACAAAGGGATTTAAACCTAAGCTTATCCACTTTAAAACCAAACTTTTCACCCATTGCATCCACTGCTAAAAATCCTGCGTTGTGACGAGTGTTTTCATACTTACTGCCGGGGTTTCCAAGTCCTACAACAATATAGTCAACAGAACCCATCGCAGGCTTATTATTTTTGAAAAATTTCTTAAACATAGTAATGACCATTTCTTTCTTTTAAGTTGCATAAAAATATTTAGTAGCTACAAAGCTTATCTCCCTCTGCGATATCTTCTCTTTCTTTTATTTATATAGAAAATAAAGAATATATACAGAGCCAATAGAAGCACTACCAGTATAAGAACAAATTTAAACATAAATGTATCGGTAATTCCCCATAGCTCGTCTATGAATGTTTCAAAACTACTTGCATTTACAGTTTCTGCAGCAATTATTTCAACACTTCCAATTTCTCTGCCAGCTAAAGAATATGTTGCAGTGCCGATGTAATCCCCACGCTCGACTGGAGCATTAACTGCAGAGGGAACATCAAGCTCAACCGTTACACTCTCAACATCGAGCGACTCAGGAAGTAGTGCGGTGAGCATTTCACCACTCATAAGCTTAAGGTGATCTTTATTCTCAGCGGCAAGGCGAAGAGGGACTTCTGTAAGTGTTTCACCTTTATCGACAACTGTTTTTACTTTAAATGCTGAAAATACCCAGTTGTAAATCTTGTTGGTTTCAACAAATGCCGGATGATTATCATCGTCTCCAGCAGGTACATCCATTACCACAAGGATGTAATTATATCCTTCTCTTGTAGCCTTAGATGCATATGAATATCCACGCCCCTCTACAAATCCAGTAGAATTACCACCTTTAGACTCTATCCCACCAACAATTGAAGGGGAGTAGTGCGGTGAAGAACTTATCACGGTGCGATTAGAATTATTCCAATGAAGAGTGTCATGCATATTTGTGGGGCCGCCATTGTATGTAGCCGTTGTGAGTATGTCTGCAATTAATGGGTTATCAAGTGCATACTCAATTATTAAATGCATATCATAGGCGGTAGTATAGTGATTTTCGCCTTCAAGTCCATGGGAGTTTTCAAAATTGGTATTAAAGGCGCCTATCTCTTGAGCCTTTTTATTCATCATCTCAACAAAATATCCCTCGGAATTATCACCCACATAGTTTGCAGCCATCATTGCAGCATCATTAGCACCAGGGAGGAGTATAGCGTATAAAAGCTTGTCAAGAGTAGTAAATTCACCATTTAAAAAACCACCAAGAGGTACCGAAACACCGCTAATTCTTGTGTTGTAAAGATAGTTTTGTATTCCAATGGTCATTGATGCTTCTGCTTCTTCAAGTGGTTTCGGGGTGTTCTCAATTACTACAATTGCAGTCATGAGTTTTGTCATATTTCCGGGGTTTATCTTTTCATCTGAGTTTATATCAAGTATTACTTCGCCCGTATCCGTATTTACTAAGTAAACAGAAGAAGCTGAGAGCTGAAAATCAGTCTGATACTGTGCAAATGCTACAAGTGAAAATATAAAGGAAAAAGTAATTAGTAATGATATATGTCTTAAAAATTTTTTCATCCCTACCTCCGTATATCTATAAAAAGTTTTAAATTAATAACTGCAACAATAAATTTATTGGCTAAAATGTAAAAAAATACTCAAATCTATGGAAAAAAACACTGAAATTATGTATAATACTTTAGAGAGTTTGTATCTAAAGAAATTATACTGAGATATTGTAACACATAAAAAGGATATTTTAAAGATATTTTTACTACATTAAATTAATTTTTGGAGGTTTATTATGAAAGATTATCGTTTTGACACACTGACCATACATGCGGGTATAGAAAGTGACCCCACTACTAAAAGTATAGTAATGCCCATACATATGACTACGGCATATGAATTTGAAAGCACCGAATACGCAAAAGACCTTTTTGATTTAAAAGCTGCAGGCAATATATATACCAGACTGCAAAATCCCACAACGGATGCACTTGAACGCCGTATTACAGCGCTTGAGGGCGGTGTGGGCTCACTTTGCTTCTCCTCGGGACATGCCGCAATATTTAACACTATTTTAAATTTAGCCAAAGCAGGGGATGAAATAATATCTTCTCTTTGCATCTATGGTGGTGCAATAAATATGCTTGGTGTTACTCTAAAAAATATTGGGATTACTACTAAATTCGTAGACCCTGATAATTTAGAAGAGCTTGAAGCTGCAATTACCCCAAAAACAAAAGCTATATTTACCGAAGTAGTGGGAAATCCCAATGCAAATGTATCCGATATAAAAGCTATGGCAGATATTGCTCACAAACATGGCATACCGCTAATAGTTGACTCAACATTTACTACTCCATACCTAATAAGACCAATTGAGCATGGTGCAGATATAGTTATCCATTCTGCCACAAAGTATTTAGGCGGTCATGGTACTTCCATGTGTGGTATAGTTGTGGACAGTGGTAATTTTAAATTTGAGGGAAATGAAAGATTTGAAAGCTACAATACACCCGACCCAAGCTATCATGGACTAATTTTTGCAAGGGATTGCGGAAATGCAGCTTTTATTACAAGGCTTAGAGTACTCTTTATGAGGGATTTAGGCGCTACCTGCTCACCATTTAATGCATTTATGGTGCTCCAAGGGGTGGAAACACTTTCGCTTAGAATGAAAAAGCACTGCGAAAATGCAGAAAAGGTAGCAAGTTATTTAAGCGGTAATAAATACATCACAAAAGTAAACTATCCAGCACTAAAAGATAGCAAGTATTTTGTTTTAACAGAAAAATATCTACCAAAGGGAATAGGCTCAGTGTTTACATTTGAAATAGATGGCGACCGCACAGTGGGTGGTAAAATAATAGATAATTTAGAACTAATTAAAAATGTTGCTAATGTGGGAGATGTAAGAACATTAATAATCCACCCAGCTTCTACTACCCACAGCCAGCTCACATCGGAGCAGCTTATTAAGTCGGGCATTACAGAGGGCACAATAAGGCTTTCAGTCGGGATTGAGGATGCAGAAGATATAATTGCTGACTTAGATGCAGCTATTACAAAGGCATTCGCATAAAAATTACATCGAGGAGCGAGTTAATGATTTATGTTACTGGGGATACACACGGCGACTTAGAGGGATTTAAAAAGAGAAATCTAAGGCAACTAAAAAAAGGGGATACCCTTATAGTTTGTGGTGACTTTGGTTTTCTTTGGGATAATTCTAAAACAGAACAAAAAGCCATACAGTGGATCGGCAAGCAGAAATTTAACACACTATTTATTCATGGTACACATGACAATTTAGATATAATAAACTCATATCCTGAAATAGATTATATGGAGGGCAGAGCGAGGCAGATTTTTAAAAATCTCTATGCACTCTCAAATGGACATGTCTTTACAATTGAGGATAAAAAAGTCTTTGTTCACGGTGGCGGTGAAAGTGATGATATTGATACAAGGATGAGCCTTGGTACATGGTGGGAGGGTGAAATGCCCAGCGAAGAAGAAATAAGTGATACTATCACAAGGCTTTCACATTTAGAAAATAAAGTGGACTATATAATCACTCATCAAGCTTACCCCAAAATAGAATCAGGCCTTTTAGCTAAAAATGCCTCTGAAAACACTTTTAATGATTTGCTTAAGTACATATCTGAAAATATTCAGTTTAAAAAATGGTTTTTTGGCAAATATCATATTGATAAAATAATACCCACAAGATATATTGCAGTTTTTAACCAAATTGCAAAAGCTGAATAGTATATAATTAATTACTTAATAATTTTAATCCGCATTACAGCTGTGATGCGGATTAAAAAATTAGTTTAATGTGAAAAAATTATTATTTTGTTAAAAAACTTGACATTATCCATTTTGTGGTATATAATACAAAAAACAGATAAGATAAACCTTTGATAAAGAGAAGTAATCGGAATATTAATTTATAGAGAACCTCTGATGGTGGAAATGAGGTATGAGATATCCGACGAATGGACTTTTGAGGGCGGCTTGAACAGATTTTATTATCTCAGTAGATGCCGACGGGAACCCACCCGTTATCCATCGGGCATTCATGTTAGTGGATGAATAGAGTGGATGCATTTTTGCATCAATTTGGGTGGTATCGCAGAAGTTTAGGCTTTTGTCCCTTGTAGGGGACAGAAGCCTTTTTTTATTTGTTTAAAAAAATTTTTTTGGAGGATTTTAAGATGAAAAAGATGGATTTTTTAAAGGTGTTCTCAGCAATATGTTTAGCGGCGGTTATGATACCGTTTGCAGGATGCACAGCGGCAGAAGATGGCGACGCAGAAATTCCAAGTAGCAGTGCAGTAGAAAATGCTGAGCAAGCAGAAACAGAAAGCTATAAAATAGCGATTGTTAAACAGCTCGATCATGCTTCACTCGACGAAATTGCAGTAGCTATTTCTGGGGAATTAGATGCAATTTCCGCAGAAAATGGCGTGGAAATTTCTTATGAAGTATTCAGCGGTCAAGGTGACCAAGCAACACTTACACAAATTGGAACACAGTTAATAGCAGAAGAGTACGACGCTATTATACCTATTGCAACTCTTGCGGCACAGGTTATGACAGTCGCAGCAGAAGAGAGTGAGACTCCCATTATATTTGCAGCAGTATCCGACCCAGAAGCGGCAGATCTTATTGATATTCCATATGTAACAGGAGTAAGCAATGCGGTTAATACTGCTAATATCATGGATTTGATGGTAGCATTTGATGAAGATATCCAAAATGTAGGGCTACTATATTCACTTTCAGAAATCAACTCAGCAAAGCCCATTGCCGAAGCTAAAGCATATTTAGATGAAAGAGGAATATCTTATACAGAGAAAACAGCCAACACAAACGATGAAGTTATTATTGCCGCAGGAGCACTGATAGCAGAAGGTGTTGATGCAATATTTACCCCAACGGATAATATAATTATGGCGGCTGAGCTTGCGATATATGAAGATCTTGCAAATGCAAAAATCCCGCATTACACAGGTGCAGACTCATTTGTAAGAAACGGTGCATTTATAGCATCCGGTGTAAATTACACAGAGCTTGGCATTGATGTGGCTAATTATGCCTATAAAGTAGTTACGGAAGGAATGGGTGGCATGGAGGACTACTACTTAATGGATGGTGGCATAATTACTGTAAATACCGAAACTGCAGCAATTTTAGAGGTGGATTATTCCTTCTTTGAAAGTTTTGGAGAAGTCGTAGAAGTAATTACAACAGCAGAATAATGTGAAAAAATTATTTTTTTGTGAAAAAACTTGACATTAGTAAATTAATGGTATATAATATAAAAAACAGATAAGATAAACCTTTGATAAAGAGAAGTAATCGGAATATTAATTTATAGAGAACCTCTGATGGTGGAAATGAGGTATGAGATATCCGACGAATGGACTTTTGAGGGCGGCTTGAACAGATTTTATTATCTCAGTAGATGCCGACGGGAACCCACCCGTTATCCATCGGGCATTCATGTTAGTGGATGAATAGAGTGGATGCATTTTTGCATCAATTTGGGTGGTATCGCAGAAGTTTAGGCTTTTGTCCCTTGTAGGGGACAGAAGCCTTTTTTTATTTGTTTAAAAAAATTTTTTTGGAGGATTTTAAGATGAAAAAGATGGATTTTTTAAAGGTGTTCTCAGCAATATGTTTAGCGGCGGTTATGATACCGTTTGCAGGATGCACAGCGGCAGAAGATGGCGACGCAGAAATTCCAAGTAGCAGTGCAGTAGAAAATGCTGAGCAAGCAGAAACAGAAAGCTATAAAATAGCGATTGTTAAACAGCTCGATCATGCTTCACTCGACGAAATTGCAGTAGCTATTTCTGGGGAATTAGATGCAATTTCCGCAGAAAATGGCGTGGAAATTTCTTATGAAGTATTCAGCGGTCAAGGTGACCAAGCAACACTTACACAAATTGGAACACAGTTAATAGCAGAAGAGTACGACGCTATTATACCTATTGCAACTCTTGCGGCACAGATTATGACAGTGGCGGCAGAGGAGAGCGAAACACCCGTTATATTCGCTGGTGTATCCGACCCAGAAGCGGCAGAGCTTATTGACATTCCATATGTAACAGGGATAAGTGATGCACTGAGTACAAACAATATTATGGATATGATATTGGCATTTGATGAAGATATCCAAAATGTAGGGCTATTATATTCACTTTCAGAAATCAACTCAACAAAGCCCATTGCAGAAGCTAAAGCATATTTAGATGGAAAAGGAATATCTTATACAGAGAAAACAGCCAACACAAATGATGAAGTAGTTGCGGCGGCAGGAGCACTTATAGCAGAAGGTGTTGATGCAATATTTACCCCAACGGATAATATAATTATGGCGGCTGAGCTTGCGATATATGAAGATCTTGCAAATGCAAAAATCCCGCATTACACAGGTGCAGACTCATTCGTGAGAAACGGTGCATTTGCCACTATGGGTGTAAACTACACAGCGCTTGGCATCGATGCTGCAAATTACGCATATCAGGCAGTGGTAGAGGGCATGGACGAAATGCAAGACTATTACTTAATGGATGGTGGAATAATTACAGTAAACACAGAAACTGCTACTGCAATTGAAGGTGATTACTCAGTATTTAATAATTTAGGTGAGGTAGTAGAAGTTGTTACTACGGCTGAATAATATATAGATTTAAATTGCCAAAGGGCAAGTATGCCACATATAGCAAATTTATATTAGATTTACATGGGAGTATCGGGGGAAAGTCACCCTTGATACTCAGTATGTGCTAATTGATTATTATACTTTAAAGGGGTGTATACAGTGTTGTATATAATTGAAACTGCGATAGAGCTTGGGCTATTTTATTCACTCGTGCCATTGGCGCTATTTTTAAGTTATAGAATACTCGATATAGCAGACCTTACAACTGATGGCTCTTTTGTGCTCGGCTCAGCTGTATCGGTGACAATGGCGGTGGCAGGATATCCGGTACTGGGTATTTTTGCGGCTATGATTGCGGGTGGATGTGCAGGATGTGTTACTGCATTTTTGCAAACATTCTTAGGCGTGCCCTCGATACTTGCAGGTATAGTAACAAATACAGGGCTGTATACAATAAATTTAATGGTAATGGGCTGGCGCTCAAATATCAGTTTGTTAAAGCAAGAAACGATATTCACATTATTTAAAGATACAGGAATAGGTGGAGATTATTATCAAGTGCTGCTTGCCGGTGTAATTGTAATCATTGTAATGGCTTTACTTATATGCTTTTTACGCACACGATTAGGGCTTTCTGTCCGTGCTACTGGTGATAATATGAACATGGTGAGAGCCTCTTCTATTAACCCAACCTTTACAATAACAGTAGGGCTGTTCATTGCAAATGCGCTCACAGCTTTATCAGGTGCAATGGTTGCACAAGCTCAAAAAACTGCCGATATAAATGGTGGCTCAGGAATAGTTGTAATTGGGCTTGCATGCTTGATAATCGGTGAAACTATACTTGGAAAAAGATCGGTAACCAAAGGCGTATTTGCGGCAATACTGGGAAGTATAC
This sequence comes from uncultured Oscillospiraceae bacterium, assembly GCA_964371155.1. Classification (GTDB taxonomy): domain Bacteria; phylum Bacillota; class Clostridia; order Oscillospirales; family Ruminococcaceae; genus CAYJEQ01. Next base: position 41,966 of record CAYJLI010000002.1, read on the forward strand.
TATATAGATTTATGTATGCAGCAGTGCTTCGCACATCTATTGTGCCGATTGAAAGCTTAAAATTAGTTACAGCTTTAGTGGTAGCGCTTGCAATAGCAATACCAACCATAAAAGGGAAAATTACTTTGGCACAGAGAAAAAATGCTTCTGCATATGGAAGGGGTAGGGTTTAATGCTAAAATTAACTTCAATATCCAAGACATTTAATAAAGGCAGTGCTAATGAAAAAATTGCTGTAAGCAATTTAAATCTTTCGGTAGAAAAAGGGGAATTCATAACCATCATTGGTAGCAATGGTGCAGGCAAATCAACATTATTTAATGCTATCTCGGGAGATTTTTTTGTTGATGAGGGCGAAATTTTTCTTGATGATACGGATATTACTTTCCTACCACCATATAAAAGAAGCAGAAAAATCGGTAGACTCTTCCAAGACCCGATGAGGGGTACTGCTCCAAACATGAGCATTGAAGAAAATCTATCCCTTGCATATCTTAGAACTGCAAAGCACAATAAAGCTTTTTTTAGTTTCGTAAGTAAAAAAGATAGGGATTACTTTAGGGAACATCTAAGCAGATTAAACATGGGACTTGAAGACAGAATGAAACAACCCGTGGGGCTTCTCTCTGGTGGACAAAGGCAGGCACTTACACTTTTAATGGCAACAATGACTCCCCCAAAGATTTTGCTACTGGACGAACATACTGCGGCGCTCGACCCACAAACTGCAGAAAAAGTACTAAATCTCACAAAAGAAATCGTTGCTGGTGAAAATCTTACTTGTTTTATGATTACACATAATATGCAACAAGCATTGGAGCTTGGTAATAGAACAATTATGATGAATAACGGCAATATTATTCTTGATGTAAAAGGTGAGGAGCGCAAAAATCTTACTGTGGATGATTTAATCAAACGCTTTAAGGATAATTTAAAAGGTGAAGATAGAATATTATTAATATAAAAAGTAGAGTTTCGCAGTGCGAAACTCTACTTTTTATATAATATTTAATTTACTAATATGTATTTACAAGCTTATTATCCACAAATAATCTGCATGTTATGCCAAAGCAGCCACCGATTGAAACTTTAATCTCTTCACCAGTAGGAAGCTTCCCAAATAATCTTGATTCTGTTTTTAATCCAAGGCGTTCATCCTGTAATTCTCCATTGACAAATAATGCCTCGGATGTCATGGTGTTCACTATCAGTATTTTATGTCCCCTTACATCGGCTTCCCATTTTTTCATTTTAAATCCCCTAATATCTTCACTTTACAAAAGTTAAAATAAGTAATTGAAGCTTGTATTAATATATCTATATTCATTAAAGCTTTTATTCTATAAATCGAGGAACTCTTTTTTATTTGATAAAATATTGCAAACTGGGCAGTCTTTCAAAATTTCTATAATTTCTTTCTTTTTATCTTCGCTTATTGTGTCGGACACTATTTCTATTTTCCTAAAAAACTTAGTAACGCCCTCTTCGCTATTGTCCATATCAACAGTTACGATTACATCATCGTACTTCAGCCCCTCTTTATTTAGCATTTTTCTTGCAGTGAGCTGAATACATCCTGCAAATCCTGCTAAAAGCAGTTGACCAGGACGGAATTCATCGCCAGTACCACCAACTTCTACTGGTTGTCCAGCTACAATAGGTTTAATATTTTCGCTACCTACTAATTGCATCTCCGCAATTAATTTTTCTGATTTAGTTTTTGCAATTATCATTTTAAATTCTCCTAATTATTTTTATTTTTACAATGCAATAAGCAGTGTAAAGGTATTAAATTATGTTTTGCAGTATAGTTAAAATTAGTTTATATAATTACTACACATACTCTGCATATAATTTATCAAATTCACTCATTACATGCTCATAAGTTTCCATAGTGATACTTGGCATTCCCTCACCGGTTTCTAAATTGAGCCCAGCTGCCTCGAATCCTTTTTTAACAGCTTCTTCCATTTCGGCAAGTACATCTTGATTACCTGCCGCAAAATATGTAGCCATTTGCATTATTCTGCCCGATACAGCCTCAACAGAATAAGCTCCACCTTCGGAGATGTTTTCAAGTGCACCCTCGGGGGTTGTAGCGGGGGCGGGGAGTGCGCTCTCTAAACTGCCAAAAATATCTGTAAGTAAAGATGCTGTATCACTGCGTATTTCAAAACCATTATAATTAATGTTTGCCCCATTAGCTTGGTTTTGAACAGTCTGTCTTATTACATCAGAAACCATTGCAAGAGTAGATTCTTCTCTTGCTCTATTGATGTCGTTAACTTGCTCAGCTGTGAGCTTTTTGGGTGGGGAATATGTTGTAGTTTCACTGAAAGATGTTTCTTTAACAAAAGTGTCCTTACTATTTATAAGCTCTTCGTTTTTCAAAATTTTATCATTAGACTTTAAATCAACCTCTGTATTTACCTTTGCCTGATTCGATTGTAAACTTGAAACTTTAGTAATCATTATTTATTTCCTCCTTATGGAATTTAAACATTGTATAAATTAGTCTCTAACTGCTATATCGACTTTTTATAGAAAACAATAAGTTTTTAAAGACCACTTACATTTGATTGAGATAAACATCATAATGTAAATGCTCTAAGGTAGTCTTGCAGTTCTTTTACAAATCGTGAAAGATGAAAACCATCACACACTGCATGGTGAACTTGTATTGCTAATGGTAGCATAATCTTATCACCATCAGAAAAATATTTTCCCAATGTAAAAATTGGAGGTAAGTAATCATATCCTTTTTGCAAGTTTAAATTAAAGCCTGTAAAACTTACCCAAGGTATAGAAGAAACATTAAAATAATTCTTACCTATCAGTGGTTTAAAATTGTGAAAATCATCTTTATACTTTAACATATCATCATTATATCTATTTACAAATACTTTAAAATCATCATCAAATTCTGTCCATATATTAGTGATTGTTTCTGTTTCATTATGAAAAATTGTATAACAAGGGTTTGAATAATCGTAATATCCAATATTACCATCTTCGTCAAAATCCATACGAAACTCTTTGTGTGCATTGACAATTTTCGCAAGTGCATAAAGCATCATTGGGGAAAACTTTTGATGACTTACTCTAAGAAGTTCTAAGAAATCAGTTATATCTAAGTTTACTGTCATACTATATGTGCAAGGCAGACTATCGAAATATTGATTATAGCTACTTTTTCTATTCCAATTCTGCATATCAATTTTGTTGAACATTATTAAATGCCTCCTAAATTTTATCTATAATTACTTGTGATTTAGAAGGCTGAATTGTTTGTATCAACCATATTATCTCCTATCATTTATTTATATATTTATTTCTACTTATTGCTACAAAGATGAGAACCGCAGAGATGTCTAATTTATTGTATAAAAAACAGCCAAACATTTCTGCTTAGCTGTTGACTATTGGTGCCGGTGAAGGGACTCGAACCCCCACGGTCGCCCGGATGATTTTGAGTCATCTGCGTCTGCCATTCCGCCACACCGGCAAATATCATGCTTAAACATTATACAATATTTTCACATGATATGCAAGTAATTTTATTTTTTGTTTTAATATAAATTACGATAATAATTGCCATGTAATTATAACTAAGGTAATTGCAATAAAACTAAACATCCCAAAATTCAGAAAAACATATTTTACACTATTTTCTGGCTCAATTTGCTCGGGTCTTGGTCTCAGTCTCATCTTTTTAAAATTCTTAATCCAGAACACTATCCCAAGAAATATAATCGAAAATATAAATAATTGTAGTAAAACTATTAAAGAGGAAATAGAGAGTTGTATAAGAGTTTGAGAAGAATCAGAAGAAATGCTATCAAAATAATCGAGTAATTTCTCAGAAAGTATTGCAATCATAGTTCCCATAAAATTGACTATTGCATGCAGCAGAATACATAATTTGATATTACCGCTTTTAATATAAATATAGGCAAAAAACATACCCAGTGAAAATGCATAAATAAATTGATTGAAATTTGCATGAAAAAGACCAAATATTAACCCTGATATAAAGATGGAAATGCCTTCGCCGTAATCAATGATTTTATCAATAATTAACTTTCTAAAGAAAATTTCCTCAAAAATCGGAGCAATAACTACTGTTGTTACAAAGATTAAAATTGGACTTATGCCATCAACAATTTCCAAAACTGGATTTTCCACTGCAGTGCCTTTTAGTGAAGAAATAAACTCCGTAAAACTTAGCCCAATAAGATTTGATACAAACATAAGCGAATATGACATGCAAAAGAGCTGAAAAATTTCTGAATTGCTTAGTCTTATATTTATTAAAGGATTTTTAGTAGTAGGTATTTTACCTAAAAAATAAAGTAAAAAAGGTGGGGAAATGAGGTAAATCGGCAGGGAAGAAAGTAAAAAAATTAAATTACTGTAATTCCATGCAGATGGAAAAAATTTAGAAATAAAATACCCCAAAAGAAGATTTGATAAATTTATAATAATCATTAGTGCTGAGAATATAAAGCCTATTTTTGAAAAAGTTTTAGTAGTAGAGTGCATTGAATTTTTACCTCACATATGCTGATTAGTTTTCTTTTAATTCCTCTACAAGCTCTGCGCAGCTTGATACAGCGGTAGCAGTTGTACCAACAGCTTTTGCATCACCTACTAAATAAACTTTAACATGGGGGAGTTGCTCGATGATTTCATCGGCTAAAATCTTAATAGGTCTTCTTCCAAATGCAATTACAGCGGTATCAAACGGCTTTACCGAGAAGGAATAACCCGATAAATCAAGGTTGATTTCGGGTAGGTTTATACCCATCACCTTAACGCTTGAACGAACATCAATGTCTAATTCTGACATAAGTTTAAAGAAAGTGGTTTTGAGTGCGGGATTTAGGTCTTTAGAGATTTCAGCCCCCATCTCTATTATGGTTATTTCTTTACCCATATCCGCAAGAAAAGTTGCAGTTTCACATCCTACTAAACCGCCACCTAATACAGCCACACGCTTAGAAACAACTTCCGGATGATCAAATACATAATCGGCAGGATATACATTTTCATCTTTTATCCCAGGAATTGCCCCAGGCACTAAACATGAGCTGCCGGTTGCAACTATCACCTTACAGACGCCACTATTTTTAATAACATCTACGGTAAGTGGTGTCGAGTAATTTATCTTCACACCCATTTTTTCAAGCTTTTCAACCCTCGATGTAAAAACTGCTGCCATTCCTTGCTTTTTTGGTGGCATCATTGCATAATTGACCAAACCGCCCGCTTTTTCACTCTGTTCATAAATAATGGGGGCATAGCCAAGATCAATTACTTTCAGAGCTGCCTCCAGTCCTGCAACTCCTGCACCTGCAATTAAAATCTTTTCTCTGTTTGAAAGCTCATTTTTTACAGTTAAATCAGTCATAACCTCAAAACCTTTCATATTTTATTTTATAAAACCTAATATAGATTTACTCATATTGTAGAAGTTAAACTCATCAAAAATTTCTAAGTTTATTTCTAACGAATGAACTGGCTTATCATAGACTTTATGCTTTTCAATATACTTAACATTGCCATCATAATTTAATACATTAATACAGAAATATTTGCTATTTTGAAAATCAATGCCTATTAACAGTGAATAATCTTTTTCAATTTCTTTCAGTTTTAAGTATTTATTATCTCTTAAATCACAAACACCATTTTTATACCAGTATCCAGTGTAATCACAAATAAGCTCTATAAGTGCAGTCTTGCCATTGTGGTTTAAAAGATAATCAGAAGCAGAAGATATATTCTCTGCAGTTAAAATTTCACGGTTTCTATCTTTACCATTGAGTGAGATATTTAAACCTAAGCGTCTGAACCTTATGAGCGCTGTATCTTCGACTAACCAAGAAACCACTAAATCCCTACCATATTCCATTGCTGTTCGTTTGTCTTTGTTATGAGCGCATTTATTTAATTTTTCATAGCATTTAGGATATTTATTCTTGAATGTGTCTTCATCGTCCTGCAAAATAGATAAATTCTCGTCGTTGTACTTAAAAGCTCTTGCAAGGTTTATTAAATCAACCTTAAACGAATCTACGACTAATTGGTACCGTTCTAATCCCATATTTTATTTAGTTCTCCTACTTTTTACTTTAATCTTCCTTACAGAGTAAAGCGCAACTCTCCACATGTGCAGTTCGTGGGAATAAATCCACAGGCGTTACTGTCTTTAGTATATAACCATTTTCCGAAAGATACTTACAATCCCTTGCAAGTGTAGCACTGTTACATGATATATATACAACTTTTTTAGGAGATATATTCACAATGGCTTTAAGCACCTCACTATCACAACCCTTTCGGGGTGGATCTACTACCACAACATCTGCAATTACACCGTCTGATGATAATTTTTTTGCTGCTGGCATTGCATCATCACAAATAAAAGTAACATTATTTATATTATTGGTTTTTGCATTATGCTTTGCGTCTACTACTGCTTCAGGAACTATTTCAATAGCGATAATTTCCTTGGCGTATTTAGCGATTGTAAGAGTTATTGTGCCTGCACCACAATAGAGCTCGACCACTTTTTCATTGCCATTTAGCTCCATGAGTCTCACTGCTTCAGCATAGAGTAACTCCGTGGCTGCATGGTTTACTTGATAAAAAGCAAGAGGGGAGATGTCAAATTCATTTCCACATAATACATCTGTCAGCGAACATTTTCCATAAAGCGTAGTAATGTTTTTTCCAAGTATCACATTTGATTTAGCAAAGTTGTGATTTAAAACTATCGATACAATTTTTTTGTTCAGCTTTAATTTTAGTAAGTTTTGGATAAGTTTATCATGTTTTGGTAGAGATTTAGCATTAATTACTAAGCACACCATGATTTCATCAGAAACTGTACCTGTTCTAATATAAATATGCCTTATTATCCCTTTGCCACTCACTTCATCGTAAGCAGCAATTTTATTTTCATTTAAAAACTTTAGTATCTCGTCAACAATAGTCTGAAAATCTTTTGGCTGTAAAATACATAAACTGTTAGGAATGACACGATGACTATGTTTAGCATAAAACCCTGCCACAATTTCACCGTCTACCGATGTAATGGGGTATTGTGCTTTATTGCGATAGGCAGAAGTTTTGGGGGAGGGGAGAATGGGTAGTGTATTAAAATCTGCAAAACCACCTATACGGCGTATATTTTCTCTAACCCAACCCTCTTTAATTCTAAGCTCTTCCTCATAGGATATATGCCTTAAAGAACATCCTCCACATTTATCATATACAGGACATTCATTCTCAGCTCTCATAGCAGACGGCCTATTTATCTTCTCAAGCTTGCCCACTGCGAAATTTTTATTTACCTTAATTATTTTAGCTTCAACATTATCACCAGTAGCAGTAAGTGGCACAAAAACTGCCATACCATCATACCGTCCCACGCCATTACATTCATGAGTAATGTCGGTAATATCAAGATTTATGTTTTGATTTTTTACTATCATTTTTTTCTCCGCTATTATTAATTTTTAGTTAATTATAGCAAATTTTTCTTCAAATTGGTATATATAAATTAATTTTATCTCATTTAATGACCAGTTTAAATAAAACTATTGCAAATTTTATCAACAAAGTATATAATAAATGAAAATTTATCTTATATTGGTGGTTGTAAATTGAAAAAAGTATCTATATATACTGATGGAGCCTGCTCGGGTAATCCAGGTCCTGGAGGTTGGGGCACAATACTGAGGTATGGCGATATCGAAAAAGAACTTTCTGGCGGAGAAGCTCAAACAACAAATAATCGCATGGAGCTCACAGCAGTTATCAAAGGTCTAAAAGCACTTAAGGAATCCTGTGAAGTTACCATTTACAGCGATTCAAAATACTTTATAGACTCAGTGGAAAAAGGCTGGGTATATGCATGGCAGAAAAAGGGATGGATTAAAAGTGATAAAAAACCTGCACTTAATGTGGACTTGTGGGAAGAAATGCTCATACTACTCAAAAAGCATAAAATAACGCTAATTTGGGTAAAAGGTCACGCAGGACATCCCGAAAACGAAAGATGTGACACACTTGCAGTAATGCAGAGTGAAAAATTTAAAAATAATTTTTAAAAAACCCTTGATAAATATACCGAAACAGTATATAATGTTTTTGGATAAATATTTAAACAAAAAACACCTGTGATATATATAAAGGAGGATGAGTAAATGTACTCAGAAAAAGTATTGGATCACTTTGCTTCACCAAGAAATGTAGGTGAGCTTGCTGACGCGAATGCAGTTGGCGAAGTTGGGAATGCAAAATGTGGAGATATAATGAAAATTTATCTTAAAGTTGAGCAGAATATAATAAAAGATATTAGCTTTAAAACTTTTGGTTGTGGTGCAGCTGTTGCCACAAGCTCCATAGCTACCGAAATGATTAAAGGTAAGAGCATTGATGAAGCTCTAAAGCTTACTAATAAAGCTGTTGTAGAAGCTCTTGATGGTCTTCCACCTGCAAAAATTCACTGCTCGGTACTTGCGGAAGAAGCAGTTAAAACTGCAATATCAGATTACTATATTCGCCAGGGAATTGACCCTAAGCCAATTGTTGGAGAAATTCACAGCCATTGTCACGATTGCGATCATTAATAAATTCTTGACAATATTTTATAAAGAATATATAATGTTAGTACAAGTTAAAATGTCTGTTTCAGGGCGAGGTGTAATTCCTCACCGGCGGTAAAGGGCAAATTGCCACGAGTCCGCGAGCGTTTAAAATGCTGATTTCGGTTAAATTCCGAAACCGACGGTATAGTCCGGATGAAAGAAACAACGACATAAATGCATATAGCATTTTTTGTTGTATCTCGCCCCGAGTTATTTTACTCGGGGTTTTTCTTTTTCCACACAGACAGATTAAAAAATTATTTTTGGAGGAAAAAATTATGACAGAAAATGTAAGCACACAGGGGATGAACAGGATGTCAACAAAAAAACTCACCAGACTATCACTTTTAGCAGCAATTTCAGTAATGCTTGTAGCAGCGATTAGAATTCCTTTTCCACCAGCGCCATTCTTAGAGCTTGATTTTGCGGATGTGCCAATACTTATCGCAACATTTGCATATGGCCCATTAACAGGATTTATCTTAACTATTGTGGTTTCTTTAGTACAGGGGATTACAGTTAGTGCAGCGAGTGGCGTTATAGGCATTATAATGCACATACTGTCTACCGGTAGCTTTGTACTTGTAGCGGGCACGATATACAGTAAAGGTAAAACCCGAAAATCAGCACTTATCGGACTACTTTTAGGTGCTATTACACTCACCATTGTTATGGTTGCATTTAATCTAATATTTACTCCGATATTCATGGGTCAGCCAGTGGAAACTGTAATGGCTATGATTATTCCTGTATTTATTCCTTTTAATTTATTAAAAGGCGTTTTGAATGGTACTATTACATTTATTTTATATAAATCTATTTCAAATTATTTAAAATAAATTAAATCGTCATATGTTGACAAAATCTTTAATTGCATATATAATCTTATTAAAAGTGAATAACTTATCAAGAGTGGCGGAGGGACTGGCCCTGCGATGCCCGGCAACCTACATTTGTAAAGGTGCCAATTCCAGCGGATAAAACCGGCAGATAAGATTTTATTAGTGCTCGGTTATCCGAGCACTTTTATTTTTTAAAAAAGTCCGATTGTCGGGCAATAAACTTATAGGATATATACACATTTGCACATTAGGAGGTAAAAAAATGAAAGAATACTTATTCACTTCTGAGTCGGTGACAGAAGGACATCCCGACAAAATTTGTGACCAAATTTCAGATGCAGTACTCGATGCAATACTCGAAAAAGATCCATATGGTAGAGTAGCTTGTGAAACTACTTGTACCACAGGTATGGTATCTATAATGGGTGAGATATCAACTACATGCTATGTTGATATAGCAAAAATTGCAAGAAATGTAATTACGGACATAGGGTACACAAGAGCTAAATACGGCTTTGATGGTGAAACTTGTGGTGTAATTACCACAATAGATGAACAATCTGCTGATATTGCTTTAGGTGTTGACAAATCGCTTGAAGCAAAAGAGAATGATAAACCTGAAGAATTCATCACAGGCGCTGGGGATCAGGGAATGATGTTTGGATTTGCTTGCGATGAAACTCCAGAGCTTATGCCAATGGCAATTTCACTTTCCCACAAGCTTGCAAAGAAGCTTGCAGAAGTTAGAAAAAATGAAACCTTACCATACTTAAGACCCGATGGTAAAACACAGGTAACTGTTAAATATATTAACGATAAGCCAGTGCGAATTGACACTGTTGTAATCTCAAATCAACATGCACCGGATATTGCTACTCATAAACTCAGAGAAGATATACTTGAAAAGGTTATCAAGACAGTTATACCTGCTGAGCTACTTGATGAAAACACAAAATATTTCATAAATCCAACTGGAAGATTTGTAGTAGGTGGCCCACAGGGTGACTCAGGTCTTACAGGTAGAAAAATAATTGTAGATACATACGGTGGATATGGTCGTCATGGCGGTGGTGCATTCTCTGGTAAGGATCCAACAAAGGTTGACCGAAGCGCCGCATACGCAGCAAGATATGTTGCGAAAAATATTGTTGCAGCGAAACTGGCAAGCAAATGCGAAGTACAGCTTGCATATGCAATAGGTGTAGCAAGCCCAGTTTCTATCAATGTAAATACATTTGGTACTGGTGTAGTTCCTGATGAAAAACTCGCAGAAGCTGTGAATAAAGTTTTTGATCTAAGACCTGCGGCAATAATCAAAGACCTTGACCTAAGAAAGCCCATATACAGAAAACTTGCAGCTTATGGCCACATGGGTCGTGAAGAATTAGGGGTGAAATGGGAAAACACAGATAGAACTGACAAACTCAGAGCGGCTTCACTTTAATAAATCTATGTAGTAAATATTTTAAGGGAGTTATTGTTTTGATAACTCCCTTATTTTATACACTAAAATTATTTTTGCAATAAATAGCCAATCATATTACACTTAATAGATGAAGCTATAAAAAATATATAAAAGGTGGGAATAATATGAGGATTAATTTTAAATTACTGATAACAGTTTTAGCGATTGTAATTTCATCGGCTCTTTTTGCATCTTGCAGTAGCGGTAATGAAACGGCTGTGGACGAAGGAAGCTATGCCGCCATCCAATATTCGCCAATGATGGAAGAAGCCGAAATCGAAATGATGGACAGTGCTGCAAATTATTCGAAAAGTGCTACAACAACTGCAGAATCCCTCGGTACAGATGCCATACAGAGTATAGAAATAACCCAGCCAGACAGAAAAATAATAAAAGATGTCTATTTAGAGCTTGAAACCAAAGATTATGAAAACGCATTATCTGAAATAAATATATTTGTAGAGCGTTTAGGTGGGTATATTCAAAGCAAGAGTACATATGGTGGAAGCAATTATAATGGCTATGACTATTACGAAAAGAACGCATATATAGTAGCAAAAATACCTGCCGATAAACTTGATGAGTTTACAGGAGAAGTAGGGGAGTTATGCCATGTGGTTTCCTCCGAGGAAAGCGCACAGGATGTAACCGATAGATATTTTGACACTGCACGAAGAATAGAGGTGCTTACAGCCGAAGAAGACACACTTCTTGAGCTACTCGTTCAATCCACCGATTTAAATCAAATAATAGCACTGCAGTCAAGACTCAGTGAAATACGCTATGAAATTGAAAGCCTTGAAGCCTCACTTAGAAATATTGACAATGCAGTTGCATATTCCACTGTTTCGATTTCACTAAACGAAGTGGTTGAATATGAAGAGATTGAGAAAGAACCTATAAGCTTTGCTGAAAGATTTGCTCAGTCATTTGAAAATGGAATAGATAATTTAGTTAATCTAACCGAAGATTTTCTGCTGACTACCGTTGAAAGCGGCCCAGTCCTACTATTTATTGCGCTAATTGTTTTTGTAATTTATAAAATATTAAAATTCATAAGTAAAAAGATAAATAAAAACAGAAAAAAATCACTGGGTACTTCTGCTAAAGATATTGTTTCAAGATTTGAGTCACTGAATGATAAAAAAAGCGAAACCGAAGAGAAATCAGAGAATGATATGAAGTAATCAATAAATTCTATAAAATAATATTTATTTTATAGGCAAAATACAGCATTTATACAAAGTTGAAATTAAGTTGCTTTTACACTTGAAATTTATCATAATATATTGTAATATGGGTATATATCACTTTCTGTCCGTAAGTCTTTGAAAGGAGTAGTGTACCATGTATATTTTAGACAATTCTATAACAAATAATTATTTACACTACAATTTTCTCAGTGCGGATAAATTAATAAAAATACGGGATTAGTATATCCTAAATGAGGTTGCGCATTTTCCGCAACCTCATTTTAATTTTTAAAATTTGGAGGAATAAAAGATGAACACAAAAAAAATTGCAATAGTTATGGGTAGCGATAGCGACTTGCCAGTATTAAAAGATGGCATCAATTTACTAAAAGATTTAGGAATAGAAGTTACTGTGCATGTAATGTCCGCACATAGAACACCTGCACAAGCTTGTGCATTTTCTACTAATGCCAGAGAAAATGGATACGGTGTAATTATTGCTGCAGCTGGCAAGGCAGCGCATCTTGCTGGAGTGCTTGCGGCTCATACTACATTACCGGTAATCGGAGTTCCTGTTAAGTCTTCAACTTTAGATGGCCTTGATGCACTACTTTCAACCGTACAAATGCCAAATGGAGTGCCAGTAGCAACAGTTGCAATTAATGGTGCATACAATGCTGCACTGCTTGCAGTTCAAATGCTTGGTATCACAAACACAGAAGTTGCGGACAAGCTTAGTAACATGAAAAAAGAAATGGAAGCGGCTGTAATAGCTAAAGATAAAGCGATAGCTGACATGCTTTAATAGCTAAATAAAGGAGAATAACAATGTTTGACAAGCTTCATGAAGAATGTGGTGTTTTCGGTATATACGACACGACTAAAAAGACCGATGTAGCTGCGGCAGCTTACCTGGCACTATATGCACTTCAACACAGAGGGCAGGAGAGCTGTGGAATTGCTGTAAATGACAGCGGAATAATTTCCATGGCTAAAGACATAGGTCTGGTTCCAGAAGTCTTTGATAAGGAAACACTTGAAAAGTTGGGCAAAGGTCATATAGCTGTGGGACATGTTAGATATGCAACCACGGGCTCAACAATAAGAACAAATGCACAGCCTTTACTCGTTCGCCATGTAAAAGGGCCGATGGTACTTGCACACAATGGAAATCTGATAAATGCCGCACAAATAAGAAAAGAGCTTGAGCTTGAAGGGGCAATATTTCACTCTACAAATGATACTGAAGTAATTGCATATACAATAACAAAGTCAAGGCTTACATGTCCATCAATAGAAACCTCCGTTGAAAAAGCTATGTACGAAATTAAAGGTGCATTTTCTATTGTAGTTATGTCACCAACGAAGCTAATAGCTGCCAGAGATAAAAATGGCTTTAGACCTCTTTGCATAGGAAAGCTTGGGGATGCTTACATATTTACTTCCGAAACATGTGCATTAGATAGTTTAGGGGCAACATTTATAAGAGATGTCCTTCCCGGTGAGATTGTAATAGCGGACAAAGATGGACTTCGCTCAATTACAACGCATTGCAAGGAAAAAGGCAATGTATGTGTATTTGAATATGTATATTTTGCTCGCCCTGACTCTGTGATAGACGGAGCAAGTGTGCATGAAGCAAGGCTAAGAGCCGGTAAGTATTTACATGAAGAATCCCCAGTTGATGCTGATGTTGTAATAGGTGTTCCCGATTCAGGACTTGATGCCGCACTCGGCTTTGCTAATGCTTCAGGCATACCATATGGAGTAGGTTTTATAAAAAATAGATATATTGGTAGGACTTTTATACAAACAACCCAAGTACAGCGTGAAGCTTCTGTTAAAATAAAGCTAAATGCACTCGCAAATACTGTAAATGGCAAAAGGGTAGTGCTAATAGATGACTCAATAGTAAGAGGTACTACAAGTGCTCGCATAGTTAGACTTTTAAGGGATGCAGGTGCTAAAGAAGTACATATGAGAATATCTTCACCACCATTTGTAGCTCCATGCTTCTTTGGAACTGATATTGATAGCAAAGAGAATTTAATTGCATGTCAGATGAGTATAGAAGAAATTGCAAAGCACATCGGTGCGGACACACTTGCATATTTAAGTATTGATGCAGTTAAAAAAATTGCTGATAAAGCAAGTAGTGATTTCTGTATAGGATGCTTTACAGGTGAATATCCAATAGAAGTGCCTAAGGAGATGCCCAAAGATAAATTTGAGCAAAAAATTGAAATAGTAAATACAAGCAAAAAATAAAATAGGGGCGTGTAATTATGGAAAAGAGTTTTAGCGATAGCTATAAAGAAGCAGGTGTTGATGTAACTGCTGGATATAAAGCCGTTGAGCTTATGAAGAAACATGTAGCAAAAACAATGATACCCGGTGTACTCGATGGAATCGGCGGATTTGGCGGAATGTTTGAGCTTGATTTAAACGGAATAGAGAGGCCAGTGCTTGTGTCGGGCACGGATGGTGTTGGCACAAAGCTAAAGCTTGCATTTTTAACCGATAAGCACACCACCGTAGGAATAGACTGCGTGGCAATGTGTGTAAATGATATTGTTTGTTGTGGTGCAAAGCCACTGGTTTTCTTAGATTACATAGCAGTGGGCAAAAATTTCCCTGAAAAAATCGCTAACATTGTTTCTGGGATAGCAGAAGGCTGTGTTCAGGCTGGATGTGCTCTTGTCGGCGGTGAAACTGCTGAAATGCCTGGATTATATGAAGAGGATGAATATGACCTTGCAGGATTTTCTGTTGGAGTAGTGGATAAATCTAAAATCGTAGATAAAAACACAGTTAAGTCAGGTGATGTGCTGATAGGCTTAGCTTCATCCGGAGTTCATTCTAATGGTTTTTCATTAGTGAGAAAAGTTTTTGATGTAGAAAATGCTGACCTTAATAAACATTTTGATGAACTTGGCTGCACACTAGGCGAAGAGCTCATGAAACCAACTAAAATTTATGTAAAATCTTTACTTAAACTTCTTGAAAGCGTAAAAGTAAAGAGTATTTCACATATTACTGGTGGTGGCTTCTATGAAAATATTCCAAGAGCACTTCCCGAAGGTGTAAAAGCAGTTATAAACAATAATTCTTTCCCTGTATTACCAATATTTAAACTCATAGCCGAAAGAGGAAATATACCTGAAAGGGATATGTTTAATACATTTAATATGGGAATTGGTATGTGTATAGCAGTTGCTGAAGAAGATAGTGAAAGAGCTTTAAGCATACTGAATGAAGTCGGTGAAAATGCTTATGTTATAGGCAGTGTAAAAGAGGGTAGTGGCATAGATTTTATCTAAGTCAGGTGGAATTATATATGAAAAATATTGCTGTTTTAGTTTCGGGTGGCGGAACAAATCTACAAGCACTTATCGATGCACAAAATTCTGGGGTTATTATTAGTGGCAGAATTAAACTGGTTATATCATCTAAAGAGGGTGTTTTTGCACTCGAAAGGGCTAAGAATCACGATATTAAATCCATGGTTATATCAAAAAAGAGCTTTGCTTCTATAAACGATTATGATAACGCCATGCAAAAAGCTTTAAATGATAGTGGGATAGATTTAATTGTTTTAGCAGGATTTCTGAATATACTGCCTAATACACTCACTGAGCAGTATGCAAATAGAATCATTAATATTCACCCATCACTTATACCATCATTTTGTGGCGAAGGCTTTCATGGGCTTAAAGTACATGAAGAAGCATTAAAGTATGGCGTAAAGATAACAGGCGCTACCGCACATTTTGTAAATGAAATTGTAGATGGTGGTAAAATTATAATGCAAAAAGCTGTTGAAATATTTCATGATGATACAGCTGAAATATTACAACGCCGTGTAATGGAAGAAGCCGAGTGGGAGATACTACCCAAGGCTGTTGAATATGTGTGTAGTAACTTAAAATAGAAAGGTGGGCTATTGCTTTGAAAAGGAGAGCTTTACTGAGTGTTTCCGATAAAACAGGGATTTATGAGTTTGCAAAATCCTTATATGAGCTTGATTATGAGCTTGTGTCCACAGGTGGCACGGAAAAATACCTGAAAGAAATGGGACTGAGTGTTACAAATATCAGCGAGGTAACAAATTTCCCTGAGTGTCTTGATGGTAGAGTAAAAACTTTGCATCCAAATGTGCATGCAGGAATACTTGCAATTAGGGATAATGCAGAACACATGGCACAAATAAATAATCTTGGTATTGGGTTAATAGATATTGTTGCAATAAACTTATATCCATTTAAGCAAACTATTCTTAAAGAGAATGTAGAGCTTCATGATGCAATTGAAAATATTGACATCGGTGGCCCTACAATGCTTCGTGCCGCTGCTAAAAACTGGCAGGATGTTGCAGTAGTTATTGACCCAAATGATTATACAAATGTTATTGATGCACTTAAAAATGATGCACTTACAAGTGAGATGAAATTTTCTCTATCGGCAAAAGTTTTTGAGCATACAGCTGCATATGATGCACTCATTGCAAACTACATGAGAAAGCAATCGGGAGAAGGAATGCTTCCAGATAAACTCACACTAACTTATGAGAAAGTGCAAGATATGCGTTATGGCGAAAACCCACACCAAGCTGCAGCATTTTATAAGGAAGTAAGCAGGGAAAATGGCAATCTTACCACTGCTAAACAGCTCCATGGCAAAGAACTTTCCTTCAATAATATTAACGACGCCTCAAGTGCAGTAGATATTATTAAAGAAATAGGAGATGCCGTTCCGGTAGCAGTAGCAGTTAAACATACAAACCCTTGTGGAGTAGGTAAAGGCGATGACCTTTACACTGCGTATATGAATGCCTATCAAAGCGATCCTGTATCAATTTTTGGAGGAATAGTGGCTGTTAATCGCACTATTGATGCCAAAACAGCAGAGGAAATGGGAAAATTATTCTTAGAAATAATCATTGCTCCCGATTTTGATGATGATGCTTTAGAATTATTAAAATCTAAGAAAAATATAAGGCTTTTACAAATTGAAAATATCACAAAGACTCCGAATGAAGCCTCTACAGACATGAAAAAAGTTGTCGGTGGGCTGCTATACCAACAAATAAACACTAAATTGTATGATGAATGTGACCTAAAGGTAGTAACAAAGCGTTCTCCTACTGAGGATGAAATGCAAAACCTCATTTTCGGTATGCAAATAGTAAAAAATGTTAAATCAAATGCAATAGTCCTCACAAAGGATAATCGCACTGTGGGAGTAGGCCCTGGACAAACCAACAGAGTTACTGCACTCGATTTAGCAATTAATTATGCCAAAGAAAACGCAAAAGGTGCAGTTATGGCATCGGATGCCTTTATACCTTTTGCTGATTGTGTTGAGCTTGCTGCAAAACATGGGATAACTGCTATTATTCAGCCTGGTGGCTCAGTTCGTGATGAAGATAGTATAAATGCATGTGATGAAGCAAATATTGCAATGGTGTTTACCGGAACAAGACATTTTAAACATTAAACGGAGGTTTTTATGAAGATATTAGTAGTAGGCTCCGGTGGCAGGGAACATACCATAGTGCGCAAGTTAAAAGAAAGCAAGCGCGGGGTTGAGCTTTTCTGTGCACCGGGAAATGCAGGTATTTCTATGGATGCAACCTGTGTTGATATTGCCGCAAAGGATATTGATGGGATAGTTAAATTTTCAGTTGACAATAAAATTGAATTAGTTGTGGTGGCACCCGATGATCCACTTGTCTTAGGCATGGTGGATGCACTGGAGGCTATGGGAATTATGACATTTGGCCCTAATAAAGCTGCTGCTGCAATAGAAGGAAGCAAGGTTTTTTCAAAAGACTTAATGAAAAAATATAATATTCCTACAGCGATGTATGAAGTTTTTGATGAATACCAAAAAGCAATTTCATATGTTAAAAAGCAAAAAAACTATCCATTGGTAATTAAAGCTGATGGCTTGGCACTTGGTAAAGGTGTAATTATTGCAGAAAACTTTAAAATGGCTGAACTTGCTATTAAATCAATAATGCAGGATAAAGCATTTGGAGAAAGTGGCAATAGCATAGTTATTGAAGAATTTCTAACAGGCCCCGAAGTCTCCGTACTCGCTTTTACTGATGGCAAGACACTTGTCCCAATGATCTCCTCTATGGATCATAAAAGAGCATTTGACGATGATAAAGGCCTAAATACAGGCGGAATGGGAACCATTGCACCTAATCCATGCTACAACAGTGCACATCAAAAAGAAGCTATGGAAAAAATCTTCATCCCAACCATTAAGGCTATGGAAAAAGAGGGTAGGCCATTTAAAGGCTGCTTATACTTTGGGCTTATGCTAACTCCAAAAGGCGTATATGTAATTGAATATAATTGCCGTTTCGGAGATCCTGAAACACAGGTAGTTTTACCACTACTCAAAACCGATTTAGTTGAAATTATTGAGCACATACATAGGGAGGAGCTTAATAAAATCAATATCGAATGGGCTGATGATGCGGCGGCTTGTATAATTATGGCGAGTGGAGGATATCCATCTGCATATGAAAAAGGGTTACCGATAATGGGGCTTGATAGAAGTGGGCAGATCGATGAAGCAACCGTAATCCATGCTGGGACTAAGTTTATTGAAAATGAATTTTGTACAAATGGTGGTAGAGTGCTTGGAGTGTGTGCTACTGGTGCTACTTTAAAAGATGCACTTAGTAAATCTTATTCAGCTTGTAAGAAGATTAAGTTTGAAGGCGCATTCTATCGTTCAGATATTGGAAAGAAAGCGCTTAAAACAAAGTAATTTTCTTATACATAAAAACTCGGCTAAAATAACTGTTTATATTAACTTATAATTATAAATAATATAGTAAAGACACGAAAAGTAATATGTTTTTCGTGTCTTTTATCATATGTAGAATTAATGGGAGAATTATTTTAAATATGATATCTCTTAAGATTATATAATAAATATAAAAATAAATTTTAATTTCCTATCCATTCATTAGGAGTGTAATAAGATATAAAATGTATTACACATCCATCTTTGGTATTGATTATAACCTCCATAAAGTAATTCTTAGTAAATATTATATACTGCCTACATTTTGCTTATTTTTAACCGATGCTTTTCCCTATAGGATTGATATATACTTTAGTTACAGGGTAAGAAGCAAAAAAATAAATCAACAGCCCTAATAGAAAGGAGAACTATTATGTTCACAAAAAAAATTGCATCATTTGTACTTGCAGGAGTTATGATTACTTCTGGAGCAAGCATTACAGCATTTGCATCTGAGGAAAAAACAGGTATGACACTCGAAGAATTTAGAACAAGTGGAATGACATTAGAAGGTCTTAAATCAGCCAAGGGAAATCTTGAAGAAAGAGGCATTACATTAGAGGAAGCTAAGGCAAATATTGGCCAAAGAATTGAAGAGTTTGCAAGCAATAAAGGCATTACAGTAGAAGAAGCAGAAGCAAAACTCGCAGAATTTAAAGAAAGCGGTAAATCAGTGGAAGGGCTACAAAATATCAAAGATGAGCTTGAATCGAAAGGTTTGACTTTAGAAGATGCAAAGCTGAATTTTCAAACTAAGCTAAATGAATTTGCAACTGCTGGAGGAATTTCACTCGAAGAAGCTCAAGCAATAATTGCAGGCTTTAAAGCCGATGGTAAAACATTTGAAAGTTTAAATGGTTTTAAAGCTGAGCTTGAAGCACAAGGTATTACACTTGATGAGGCAAAAGCAAACTTTGAGGGGATGTTTAACGAATTTCTAACTGCAACTGGATTAACTGCAGATGATGCCAAAGCTAAAATCAGTGAAATGAAAGCAAATGGAAGAACATTTGATGGCCTTAAGAATATTCAAGATATTATAGGTAATATCCCATCATAATATATACAATAATTCAAACTAACATCCTTAATCCGACTTCATTAAACAAATCGTAAGTATTAAATTCAATACTTACGATTTGTTATTTAATAATCTCTATAAATATCACATTAGTTTTTTAACAGACGAATATTAAGATTAGTGTCAAAAACATAATAAGAATTATTCCTTTACATATTGTCGTTTTTGTATTATACTATTAAGTTGCAAAGTAGAGTATAATTTAGTTTATATTAAATACAATATTTGTTGGATTTAGTATGATTTATTTGGTATAATAACTTTATAAGTAAATGGTGAATAGTGAGTGAAAATAACGGAGGATAGTTATGTTTGTTGATTTAGCGAGAATTAAGATAAAAGCAGGAGATGGGGGAAATGGTGCAGTTTCATTCCATCGTGAAAAATATGTAGCTGCAGGCGGCCCTGACGGCGGAGACGGTGGAAAAGGTGGGGATATTGTATTTGTAGTAGATACAAACCTATCCACTTTGGTAGATTTTAAATATAAAAGAAAATACATAGCCCAAAATGGCGAAAATGGTGGAAGAAAAAACTGTACAGGTAAATCTGCTGACGATTTAATCATAAAGGTACCAAAAGGTACGCTTATTAAGAATGCAGGAAATGGTACTGTTATGGCTGATATGTCTGATGCAGAGCCTGTAATAATTGCCAAGGGCGGTAAAGGTGGATGGGGAAATAATCATTTTGCTACCCCAACTCGCCAAATACCAAGATTTGCAAAACCCGGTCTTCCAGGTGAAAGCTTTGAAATAACACTTGAGCTTAAGCTTCTTGCTGATGTAGGTCTGGTAGGATTTCCAAATGTGGGTAAATCCACACTAATATCGACAGTTAGCGCAGCAAAACCAAAGGTTGCAAATTATCATTTTACTACCCTCACTCCCGTTCTTGGAGTAGTTAGAGTGAGTAGTGAAAAAAACTTTGTAATGGCTGATATTCCTGGACTTATCGAGGGTGCAAGTGATGGAGCAGGACTTGGACATGAATTTTTGAGGCATGTGGACAGATGCAGACTTATTGTGCATATAGTGGATGTCTCGGGAATTGAGGGAAGAGTACCGGTGGAAGATTTTGAGCTTATAAATAAAGAACTTAAAAACTTTAGTGAAGAATTAAGCAATCGTCCCCAGATAGTTGCCGCAAATAAATGTGATATGGCAACTGAGGAGCAAATTGAAGAATTTAAAAATTATATAGAAGCAAAGGGATATAAATTTTTTGCAATTTCAGCGGCTACTACAATGGGAACAAAAGAGCTTATAGATTATGTTTCTGCAACCTTAGATACACTCCCTCCAATAAAAGAATATGAAGTAAATTATGTAAAAGAAAAAGTAACTCTTGCTAAAGCAAGCAGTGATTTTAAAATTACAATTGAAGATGGTATTTATATACTTGAAGCTGATTGGTTAATACCTGTGTTTGGTATGATTAATGTAGATGATTATGAATCATTGCAATTTATGCAAAGGATATTAATTGATGTAGGTGTTATTGCAAAACTTGAGGAAATGGGTATTGCAGAGGGTGATACAGTTAGCATACTAAACTTTGAATTTGATTATGTTAAATAGTGGAGGTACTAACTTGCTTAAACTCTATCATTCAACAGAAAATCCTAAAATGTTAAGCCCGCTAACACTGGCTTTTTTAGGGGATGCAGTGTATGAAATTATGGTGCGAAACTATGTAATAAGTAAAGCTAATATTTCAGCAAATAAATTAAACAAAATATCTACAAGTTATGTAAATGCTTCCGCTCAGGCAATTGTTTATAACCATTTTAAAGAGATTCTGAATGAAGAAGAATTTAATATGATGAAAAGAGGAAGAAACGCAAATACCACAAAAGCCCCCAGAAGACAAAATCCCACAGAATACAGAAGAGCGACTGGTGTAGAATGTCTTTTCGGGTACTTATATTTAATTGGTGATAGTAATAGATTAGATTATCTATTTAATATGGCAATTAAAATTATAGATGAAAATATTAATAATTATCAAGAATAGGATTTTAGATTTTCATTACTGAATTTCAGTATATATGAAATTATTAGCTTTGTTTATATTAATTTAAGTTACTTAGGGAGTGGATTATATTTGAACAAATTGAATTTTAACAATGTTAAGATAATAATAATAGATATAATTTTTGATGTAATTTCAGCATTTGTTTTTGGCTTTGGGATAAATATGTTTACAGTTCCTAATAATATTGCGCCAGGTGGAGTTACAGGTATATCCACATTGATAAATCACATAACTAATATACCAATTGGTACAATGACGCTTTTATTAAATGTACCTTTACTCATCGCTTCATATAAATTTGTAGGGAAAAAATTCACGCTTTTAACTATGAAAACCGTTGTCATACAATCATTATTGCTTGATTATGCTTTTGATTGGGTAGAGCCATATACTGAGAACCCACTTCTTGCCTCTATGTACGGTGGGGTTTTTATGGGGGTAGCAATAGGCATAATACTCATAAGAGGGTCATGTACAGGCGGTAGTGACATTGCTGCCAGGTTAATACAAATCAAAGCACCCCATGTGTCGCTCGGGCGGATTTTCATGGTGTTTGATGGTATTGTTTTAGCCCTCTCTGTAGTTGTATATGGTGAAATTGAACCTGCAATGTTTGGTCTTATTGCAATATATGTATCTTCGAGAATAATAGACACCCTACTCTATGGTATGGATAGCGGAATACTTATGTTTATCATTTCTAATCAATCAGAACAAATAGGTTTAGCAATAATAAATGAACTTGATAGAGGTGCTACTTTACTAAAGGCTAAAGGTGCTTTTGAGGGCACGGACAGACTTGTAACATTCTGTGCTGTTCGCAGGGCGCAATCCGTTAAATTAAGAAAAATTGTAAACAGAATAGATCCAAATGCTTTTATTGTTTCTACGGAAGCAAGTGAAATATTAGGATCTGGATTCAATCCAATTAATAAATAACTTTTATATAACAATATAAATCTAAGCAACCAATATTACGACAGGGCTGAAACGCATTTTCATTGTGTTTCAGCCCTGTTGTTTATTTATAAATATTTGCTATTAAAATATATTTAGTAAATACTAAAATCCAGTTAATCGAGTAATTAAAACTTCATACCCTGAATTATCTTCACGCTCCTCCGAGAATGAAATTAGTATGCTTCCATTTGCCTCAACTTGCATATCCGATACCCACGGATAGTTTGTACCAAGTACTTCGTTAGCATCCAGATTACCGATAAAATTACCCGCTTTATCCCAGAATAAGAAATTGCGTAAATTACCGTCAGCTGCAATAAATCCATTAGTTGTCTCTACAACATCAGTTATTGCTGCAAGATAATCATCATCATCGATGAAGTCATCCCCTCCGAGTATGAACATTTCATTTAGATTATGGTCGAGTATCATCAACTTTTTATTTTCTCCATTAATCTCATTACCAATCAAAACAATATGATTCTGTGTAAATCTTATATCACTAATATTAAAAAGCACTCCCTCAGGGATATAATCTTCTTCAACCGTTGCAGTATCACCATCTATATTTATCCTGTCAGCAGGGCTGTCAAGGAAATATGTAAGACCCCAAGTTCCACTTGGGTGAAAGGCAATATAATCAGTTATATCGGGGTAGGTAACAGTAGTTTTATCAGGTTTTATCTTTACTAATTCATATCCAAATTCTGAAATTAATAAATTTCCATTTGCATCGGAATCAATTTCTGAAAAACTGTTTTCTAAATCAAATTCGGTAGGTGAAGTGAGCATTTCGGCAAGTGCATATTCAAAAAGCATATCATCGTAAGCAACCCACGAATTTGTGCTTGTAGTTTGTGCAATCCTCACACTAAATATATCATCAACCTCAATAGCTTCTTCAAAAATTATATTTTCAGCAGAAACTGCAAAATTGCCTACTTGTACAGAAGTCGCTGGAAGAGTTACACGTTCACCTTCCCAGAAATAAGGGTAGTCAACTAATCCTTGATTTTCTATTTTAGGTGAAATTGTTGATAGAAGCTGTGCTACGAGTGCATCATTGTATTCACCACTAACATCAATTGTTAAAGTTGTTCCGCTTGACTCGTCACGCCCTACATAAGTTAATAAGGACTCACCCCAAAACTCTCTCTCTGCAACTACACACTGGTATCCTGCAAGCATTTCGCGTTCTCCTGCACCATTAACTGCATACTCATACAAATCTATACCCATATTCTGCAGTGTACTGCGAAAATCTTTTACATCATTGGTGTAAATATTCACATTAACAGAAATCTTTGCCTCATCATCTTCCATTACATTAAGTGTAATTTCTGAGTAGTCGTCTCCTTCATAACGACTTTCTGTATCCTCTGTCCATTCAGGAGTTAGAATAATGTCAAACATGACATTACTTAAAGTTTCCCCCTCAATTACTTGGGAAACGGAAGTGTTGTCGTTACTACTTGCCTCTGAGGATTCTGTAGAGGATTCAGAAACTTCTTCGCTGCTACAAGAAGTAAAAGCAAGGCTTAAAGCTAAAGTTAAAAGTAAAACAGATATTTTTTTCATATTATCACCTTCACAATAATTATTTGTAAAATTAATATTCTACAATAGGATATTAATTCTTTTGTAAAAAAAAGTAAATGTGCCATCTGGCACATTTAGAATTACTGATGAATTAGTATAAATATTTTTTAAAAATGATAAAAAATAAATCAATTATAATAAAATCTCTTTTTTAATGCATTTTTTAAATCAAAATAGAAAGATATTAAAGTTAATGTATATCAAAACTCTTTATATATTCATATAATATAACGGATTTAAATTATTTTAAAAACTAAAGGAGAAACAAATGAAAAAAATATATATTGGAGTTGGACATGGGGGAACAGACGGCGGTGCTGTATCTCCAAAAGGAATAAAAGAATCTGATGTAAATTTAGATATGAGTTTAGCTATTGAGAAATATTTAGAAAATTATCAGTGTGAAGTTATGATTTCAAGAAAAAATGACATCAGTAAATCTTTAACGCAGAAAATCAATGAGGCAAATTCATTTGCGCCTCAAGTTGCAATCGAAGTGCATAACAACGCAGGCGGTGGAGATGGCTTTGAAGCTTATTATCAAACTAATGAATATGAAGCCTATTCAATGGGTCTTGCACAAGATATTGAAAAATATGTAATAGAATTCGGACAAAACACAAGAGGATTAAAAAAGAAATTAAATGCATATGGAAAAGATTATTTTGGCTTCTTGCGACAAGTGAATGCACCTGCAGTATTAATTGAAGGCGCTTTTATGGATACTAAAGACTTTGAAATAATAGACACATTAGCAAAGCGTCAATCATTTGGTGAAGCTATTGCAAAAGGTATAGTATCTTATCTTAACTTAAAAAAAATTACTGATTTAGATGCTACACATTCGGCAGATAGTAATCAAATCATAGAGCTTAAAGAGCAAAATGAAGAACTTGAAAAGCTTTTAAAAGCTGAAGTTGATAAAAGTAAAAGCTATGAAATATCATTAAAACGAATTAAAAAAATTGTAGATGAAAGTGATGTATAAAAATGGATTTAAAGAATAGATTTAAAAATAAAGCATTTTGGATTGCACTTATTCCGGCTACCTTATTATTCTTACAGTCAATATTTTCTGCATTTGGCGTTTCATTTGATCTTGAAAATTTGCAGAGTCAATTGATTGCAGTAATCGAATCGCTGTTTATTATCCTTGCAATTTTAGGGATTGTAATTGACCCAACAACACCTGGAATTTTAGATGGTGATAAAAGCGACGACTAATTTAAATATTCAAAATTGCTTTTTAATGAATTTAAAATCAGGATACTATTAGTTGTTTAAAAAATCAAAGGTATTCAGTCTGCTTTAGGCAAACTGAATACCTTTGATATATACATCTACTTTTGTGGCAATAAATAATTGCTTGAAAATTTTAGTGCTAAACCAATATTTGCCTTATAAACACCTAAAAATTCTACCGAAGCACAGTATTTATCCGCAATATTTACCATGAATGATTCTGCATATTTAGGTGGTTTAGTGATAGTAACGGGCCACATATGGGTGTTAATTATATTTCTTTCCATATCACTTATGTCAAAATGCTCTAACAACAAATTTTCTGATTGTTTTGGATGGCAGAAAAAGTCGAGTAATTTATCCTTAGCACTACTTAGCCCATACTTTATACCAACATCATGAAGTAAGCCTCCTATTGCAGCAGAAGATGCATTTAGTTTAAGTTTTTTGCATATTAGAAATGCAATATAAGCCACATATAAACTGTGCTCAAATCTACTAATTTGCTTGTTATGTGCATACTCATTTTTCATTTTTTGTACTATTTCATGGTTTATATATGGCTCTAACACCTCAAAAAACTCTTTTTGTGTATTAAAAATTATCATTACATACCTCTTAATCTAAATAGATATATCCTTTACTATCATTATAATATATATAGGCTTCAATAACAAGCAATCTAAAAATTTGTAATGTAATATACATATTAAAAATTAATTTTGATATTTTTCATAAGACTTGTGAGTATTCTTATTCGTAACGGCCAATAATTTCAGCCATATCCTTTGGTAGTGGAGCATTAACTATTATTAGTTCCTTATTAGTGGGAGAAGTGAACGCAAGTGATGCGCAGTGAAGTGCTTGCCTATTCATTACTTCTAAATCACCACCATACAACATATCTCCGATTAAAGGGAATCCAATACTGCTTGTATGCACTCGTATTTGGTGCGTTCTTCCAGTATGTAAAGTAAAGGAATATAGGGAATAATCCCCATTCTTTTTTAAGAGTTCATAATCAGT
Source organism: uncultured Oscillospiraceae bacterium (assembly GCA_964371155.1). Taxonomy (GTDB): domain Bacteria; phylum Bacillota; class Clostridia; order Oscillospirales; family Ruminococcaceae; genus CAYJEQ01. Next base: position 68,893 of record CAYJLI010000002.1, read on the forward strand.
TTTAGAATACTGACCGTCGGGATGAACCATTCTCTTGATATGAATTTCATCAATTCTTAGAATATTTCCCTCTATTGTGCCTTTTTGAAATGGCAATTCGCCTTTAATTATTCCTATATACTGCTTCTTCATTTCCTTCTGTAAGCAATATGCTGAGTGTTGATTTTTTGCAACAGCAACCGCACCGGTAGTATCTTTGTCAAGACGATTTATACAACGAAAACTTGCAGATGTATTTTGTTTTTGCATTACCGATACAAAGACATTTCCCAATGTATCCGTATGATGTTTGCGTGAGGGATGGCAGGTCATATTATATGGTTTATTAAACACAATTACATCTTTATCCTCGTATAATATCTCTACTGAGATATCATTTGCAGGTATTTCTTTTACATTGTCAATAATGTTTATTCCTACTACATCATCTGTTTTAATTTTATCTATCGTTCTAATATGTTCGCCATTCAGCGTAATACCTAAAGGATGTTTTTTTAACGATTTAATATTTCTTGAAGACACACCATGTATGTATTTTAAATATATACCCACATTCATTCCATCATGCTCGGAAGCTACTTTAAAAGTAAAACTACTCATTAAAATCTCCTATGAATTAATTTATAAATTAATAATAAGTATACTTGTATATTATTTTTTTTGCAACAAATAAATAGATTGTTGAAATATTCTTTAAAAAATATTATTATATATTTGAAACTGTTTTCTAATTATATCACAGTTTCTGTCAATAATTTAATATATCATTAGATTTATTAGGAGTGTAGTTATGATAAAAAGAGGTTTAGTGCTCGGAGGTGGGGGCACAAGGGGTGCTTACCAAGTGGGTGTTTGGCAAGCATTGCGTGAACTCAATATAGACATTCATATAGTAACAGGCACCTCAATAGGTGCAATGAATGGGGCTCTATTTGTACAAGATGAATATGATACCTGCTTAAAACTTTGGAATGATATCAAATTTGAAATGATGGTTTCCTCAATTACATCCGAAAGCTTTGCCACATTTCAAAATTTAGGTAGTACTATAAAAATGTTTTTTAGCGAACTTGTAACTTCAGGTGGGCTTGATATTAAAGCTTTAGAAAATACAATAAATAATATCCTTGATGAAGAAAAAATAAGAAACTCAGATATAGAGTTTGGTTTAGTAACTGTACAACTACCCAAATTAACACAAGTTGCAATTTCCAAATCTGATATACCAAGTGGAAAGATGGCTGATTATTTAGTAGCTTCAGCAGCATGTTTTCCTGCATTTAAATCAAAGGATATAGATAATGCAAAATACATTGATGGCGGTTATAGAAACAATCTTCCAATGGACTTAGCTGTTGATTTAGGAGCCAATGAAATAATAGCTGTTGACCTTGAAGGGTTTGTATTTAATAACATACCTAAGGTAGAGGGTATTCCAATTAGATATATAAGATGTCAATGGGATTTAGGGCTTTTTCTTCATGTGGACAAAAATGTAATTAGCAGGAATATCAAACTTGGTTATCTTGATACCATGCGTTCATATGGTGTATTGGAAGGTCATGCCTATGCATTTGAATTAGGTGAGTGTGAAAAATTATACAATACATTTAAAAAAGATATCCAGTATTACGAAAATGCACTTGAAATAGGTGTGCAGCGAATTCCAACTTCTCCTGCTGAAAAGCTTGCGAGATATAGGATTATAAACACTCTTAATCGTAGGCCAAAAGCAAGAGTAAATATGCCTCTTTACATTCAAAGAAGTGCTGAAATAGCTGCTGAACTTATGGATGTTGCACCGGATATAGTATATACTAATGAAAGTATAAATAAAGCTATATTAACTAAATTTGATGAACAGGTAAAATTCTCGTTCACACATATTGAAAAAGCACTTGAAACTCCAAAAAGTGTTGCAGAAACTGCGAAACTACTCGCAAAATTTGAAAAAAAAGAGCTTACATCATATATTTACTCCGTTATAGACAAAGTGATGAAAAAAAAAGGCGGGGGAAGATGGATTAAAGCACTTGCAGGAATTTCTACTAAGGAATTTATTGGGGCTTTATATATATTTTTTTTAAAAAACTCACAACAACTAATAAGTGATTAATATTTATTTTTCTTTGAACAAAAATAGGATGGGCGTATAATTACATACTGCCCATCCTATTTTCTATTTGTTTTTTAATATTTCTGCTGCATACTTACATACATCGTTTAATACACATTCATTGCATTTTGGATTTCTTGCAATGCAAGTAGCCCTACCATGTAGTACCATCCTGTGACAAAAATCATTTGATTCTTCAGGAGGTATAAGCTTTCGGAGTTGCATTTCAACTTTGAGAGGATCTTTTCCGCTTGTAATACCGATTAGATTAGTTATTCGTATACAGTGGGTATCACATACATATGCAGGCTCTTTATATATATCTCCCATAATTAAATTTGCTGTTTTTCTTCCGATACCTGGTAGCTTTGTTAGTTCCTCAATATTATCGGGTAAGACACTATTATAGTCATTTATAAGCTTTATGGACATATTTTTCGTATCTTTTGCTTTTATTTTATATAATCCACAAGGGCGTAGAATATTCTCTAAATCAAATATATCTGCTTCGGCAATGCTATGTAATGTAGGGTATTTACCAAATAGTTCTTTTGTAACAATATTTACCCTTGCATCGGTACATTGAGCTGAGAGTCTGGTAGCGATTAAGAGCTCATAGGGATGGGTATAATCAAGGGAGCAAACTGCTTCGGGGAAGGCAGTTTTTAGTTTGGAAATGGCGATAATTGCTAATTCTTTTTTTGTCATCTATCAATCACCTTTATTACTCAGTTATTTTATACTATTTTAGCATTATAAGATAGCTTAGTCAAAGGAAAAAAAACTTGTCTATAACCTACATTTGTGATAAACTAATATTTGGTTTATACTATAGATAATAGAAGGAGTAAATAATGAGCGAAAGCACTAAAAAGAAGATTATAGAACTCACCGCTACACTCAATCATCACAGTTATCTTTACTATGTAGAAGATAAACCTGAGATTGATGATTACACATATGATAAGATGCTAAATGAACTTAAAAAGCTTGAAGCTGATTATCCTGAGTATTCTCAAGAAAACTCTCCTACCAGCAGGGTAGGAGATATAATTAAGAATACTTTTTCAAAAATTGAGCACGTGGTACAGATGGGTTCTCTACAAGATGTTTTTGAAATTGATGAAATATATGGTTTTAATAATAGAGTATCTGAGATAATTGCGAGCCCAGAGTATGTGGTTGAGAGAAAAATAGATGGGCTTTCAGTTTCGCTTGAATATGAATATGGATTGTTTGTCCGTGGATCTACCCGCGGTGATGGATTTGTGGGTGAAGATGTTACCGAAAATCTTAGAACAATTAAAAACATACCCAAAAAGCTGACAGAGGAAATACCATATCTCGAAGTACGTGGCGAAGTATATATGCCTACTTCACAGTTTGAAACACTTGTTAAAGCTCAAACTGAGAGAGAAGAGAAAATATTTAAAAACCCCCGCAATGCTGCCGCAGGTTCACTTAGGCAGAAAAATCCTCAAATTGCTGCTTCACGAGGACTTGATATATTCATTTTCAATGTACAGCAAGTAAATGGAATAAGCTTTACATCCCATAGTGAATCCCTTGTAAAGCTAAAAGAATTAGGATTTGTAGTTTCACCAAACTATATCAAAACTGATAATATTGAAGATGTTATAAATGAAGTAAATGCTATCGGAGAGCTTAGAGGACAATTCCCATATGATATTGATGGTGCCGTGATAAAGGTAGATAAATTAAGTGACAGAGACATACTCGGTGCTACTTCTAAATTCCCTAAATGGGCCGTGGCATATAAATATCCACCTGAGGAAAAAGAAACGAAACTTTTAGCAATAGAAATAAATGTTGGGCGTACAGGAAGGCTAACACCCACTGCAATTTTTGAACCAATAACCCTTGCTGGCACCACTGTAAGCCGTGCTGTACTTCACAATCAAGACTTTATTAATAATCTAAATATTTCAGTTGGAGATATTGTGATTGTAAGAAAAGCAGGGGATATTATCCCTGAGGTTGTAAGTGTAAAAAAACATTTAAACGAAAATCCGCCATATACTATTCCTGATATTTGTCCATCATGTGGCAGCGATACAGTTCGTAAAGATGGTGAAGCAGATAAAAAGTGTGACAACATCAACTGTCCTGCACAGCTTATAAGAAATATAATTCATTTTGCGTCCCGTGATGCCATGAATATTGATGGTATGGGAGTAGCTGTTATTGAGTCACTTATCAGTTCAAACATAATCTCAAATGTATCAGATATATATTCACTGAATATAAGTGATTTATTATTACTTGATAGGTTTGCTGAAAAAAGTGCAAACAATCTAATTCTTGCTATAGAAAAGAGTAAAGCGCAGGATTTATCAAAGGTGATTTATGCACTTGGCATTGAGGGAATAGGCAAACAAAATGCCTTATTGCTTTCTCAAAGGTTTGGATCTATGGAAAAAGTTGCTGATAGTACTATCGAAGAAATCTTAAATATTGATGGCTTTGGTGAAGTTATGGCAGTAAATGTAGTTGATTTTTTCAAAAGTGATCAAAATATAAAATTAATTAATAAGTTATCCGAATTTGGTGTAAATATGTTGGGAAAAACTCTTCCGTCAGAAGGAAGCCTTTCAAATATGACATTCGTTATAACGGGCACATTACCAACACTATCAAGAAACGAAGCTTCAGACCTTATTACAAATGCAGGTGGTAAGGTTTCATCTTCTGTTTCAAAAAAGACAAGTTTTCTTGTTGCTGGTGAAGAAGCAGGGAGTAAACTAAAAAAAGCAAATGAACTTGGAATTAAAGTGCTTTCGGAAGAAGAACTTATAAATCTGATAAACAATTAATTGGAGGACATGATGAATATTGATATTAAGCATATTGCTAAACTTGCAAGACTTAAAATTGCAGAAGAGGAAAATTCTAAATTTGAAAAAGAGTTGTCAGACATTATTTCCATGTGTGAGAAACTGCCGCAAATTGATGGCGTGCTAAATGTTGATGAATCAAAAGTGATGGTACTACGTTCCGATGATTTAGAACCATCTTTACACAGAGATGAAGTACTAAAAAATGCACCACAAACACAAGCAGGTTGTGTGGTTGTGCCAAAGACAGTAGAATAATGGGGGGAACTAATATGCAATTATATAATAAGTCTGCTGCTGAGCTTTCACAGCTACTTACTTCAAAAGAAATCTCAGCAACTGAGCTTCTAAAAGACACTCTAAAAAGAATAAATGAAACCGAAGATAAAATAGGTGCATTTGTTACTGTCTCAGAGGAAGAGGCTATTTTACAAGCAGAAAATGTAGACAAAAAAAGAGCAAATGGTGAAATTCTTTCCCCGCTTGCAGGTGTTCCAATTGCTATTAAAGATAATATCTGCACAAAAGATATACTGACTACTTGCTCTTCAAAGATGCTTTCAAACTTTGTACCACCTTACAATGCTTCGGCAGTGGAAAAGCTGTATGCACAAAATGCAGTTATTATCGGCAAAACAAATATGGATGAGTTCGCTATGGGTTCTTCAACAGAAACTTCATATTTTAAGCCTACAAAAAACCCACACGATCTTCAGTATGTACCTGGTGGATCTTCGGGAGGTTCGGCTGCAGCAGTTGCTGCGGGACAGGTTGCTATTGCACTCGGTTCTGATACCGGTGGTTCAATCCGACAGCCTGCAGCATATTGCGGTGTTGTAGGATTAAAACCTACATATGGCTCTATATCAAGATATGGATTAATTGCTTTTGCTTCCTCACTTGACCAAATAGGTCCATTTGGTAAAACAGTCAAAGATACTGCAATGCTTTTTGATGCAATTAAAGGCGTGGATAAAAATGATGCTACTTCTGTAAGCTTTAATTATAATAATATTTTATCTTCGCTTGACAATGATATTAAAGGGATTAAAATTGGAGTGCCAGTGGAATACATGGGTGATGGTGTTGACACAGAGGTAAAAGAAGAAGTGTTAAAAACTGTCGAAATTCTTAAATCACTCGGTGCAGAGGTTAAAGAAGTATCTCTTCCGTCCACAGATTATGCTCTTCCTTCTTATTATATAATTTCTTCAGCTGAGGCTTCTTCTAATTTAGCAAGGTATGATGGTGTTAAATATGGCTATCGCAGTGAAGAGTTTTCAAATCTCACAGAATTGTATGAAAACACAAGAAGTGAAGGTTTTGGAGATGAAGTAAAAAGAAGAATTATGCTTGGTACTTTTGTTTTAAGTTCAGGTTATTACGATGCTTATTACAACAGAGCCAAACTACTTCAAAGGCGAATCTCGTCTGAGTTTAGTACTGCTTTTGAAAATTGCGATATACTTATTACACCAACTGCACCTTCAACTGCGTTCAAATTAGGTGAAAATATAAGCTCACCATTAAAAATGTATGCCTCGGACATATGTACAATAAATGTAAATATTGCTGGACTTCCTGCAATTTCACTTCCTATGGGAAGTGGTAAAAACGGCATGCCAATTGGTGTTCAATTAATAGGTAATAAATTCTCTGAAGAGATTATGTTAAATGTTTCTCACAAGATAGAAATGGCAATTGGTAGTTTTAATAAAACTGCCAATTTATAGGAGGTAAGTTATATATGCAATACGAAATAGTAGTTGGCTTAGAAGTTCATGCTGAACTTAACACGGCAACAAAAATATACTGCGGATGTAAAAATGCATTTGGTTCTGAAGTAAATACAAATTGTTGTCCTAAATGCATGGGGATGCCAGGTACATTACCCACGCTCAATAGCAAAGTTGTAGATTATGCAATTAAAATGGGACATGCTACAAATTGCAATATAAACAGAATATCAAAGCAGGATAGAAAAAATTATTTTTATCCTGACTTACCAAAAGCTTATCAAATTTCTCAATTTGATATACCTATTTGCGAGAGTGGTTATTTAGATGTAGTGGTAAATGAAGACGGAAGCACAAAGAGAATAGGCGTAACGAGAATACATATTGAGGAAGATGCTGGTAAGCTTCTGCATGACGATAGTTTTGCAGGATCTTTGGTTGATTTTAACCGTTGTGGAGTACCATTAATTGAGATCGTTTCTGAACCAGATATGAGAAGCTCTTCCGAAGCAAAAGCATACCTTGAAACTGTTAAATCCATCTTAAGCTATATTGATATTTCAGACTGCAAAATGCAGGAGGGTTCTATTCGTTGTGACATCAATGTTTCTGTGAGAGAAATGGGTAGTGATGTATTGGGCACTCGTGTTGAGATGAAAAATGTTAATAGCTTTAGCGGAGCTGTTAGAGCCATTGAATACGAAGCTAAAAGACAAATAGAAGCTATAGGTAAAGGTGAAATCATTACTCAAGAAACAAGGCGTTGGGATGATGCAAAAGGCATGAATTTTTTACTTAGAAGCAAAGAAGATGCACATGACTATCGCTATTTCCCAGAACCTGACTTGCTTACTATTTCTGTTCCACAGGACAGGGTAGATGAACTTAAGAATTCTCTCCCAGAGCTTCCACATAAAAAACTACTTAGATATATGAGTGAGTATAAACTTCCACATTTTGATGCAAATCTTTTGGTTGAAAATAAAGATAAGGCTGTATTTTTTGAGGAATGCATGAAAATTGAAAAATGCCAGCCAAAGGGCATTGCTAACTGGCTTTTAGGTGATATTTCTCGAATTATGAATGAAGAGAATAAAAATCTATCAGATTACAAACTCACTCCTAATAAGCTATCAGAAATGGTAGCGCTTATAGAAGAGGGAAAAATTTCTAATACTTCAGGTAAAGCAGTGGTAGAAGAAATGATGTTAACTGATAAATCAGCTATTACAATTGTTGAGGAAAAAGGACTTATACAAATAAGTGATTCATCTGCACTTGAAGCTGTTGTAAAAGAAATTCTGTCCAATAATCCAAAAGCCGTTGAAGATTATAAAAATGGAAAAACAAATGTTTTAGGATTTTTAGTAGGACAATGCATGAAAGCTTCAAAAGGCAAAGGAAATCCTGCAATATTAAAAGATTTAATGATTAAAGAGCTTGAAAACTAATTTTTAACATAATAAGATAACTATCCGTCATACGATTATAATACATAGTATGACGGAGGTTTTATATATGAAAAAAAATCGAGAAGATATTCCATTTTATCTAATAACTATTTTTATGGTTATGGCATATTTCTTTGTAAATAGCATTGAAGAAAATGTTCCTGCTTATGCGCATTTAAATAATAAGCCAATAGTGATAATAGACGCTGGGCATGGGGGGGAAGATGGAGGTGCTTCAACCGCTGATGGCACACTCGAAAAAGATATAAACCTAAAAATTGCACTCTATCTAAAAGATATCTTACATATAAGTGGTTATGATGTCATCATGACAAGAGAAGATGATAGCTCACAGCACTCAGAATTCGCAGTTACAATAAGGGAAAAGAAAATTTCTGATATGGATAATCGCCTTAATGTTTTAAAGGAAAATCCTGCTGCTATATTTGTAAGTATACATCAAAATAAATTTACTGAGGAGTATTGTAGTGGAGCTCAAGTCTTTTACAATATAGGTAATAATAGTGGAAGAGATTTAGCGGAGCAAATGCAAAATCAACTTTGTGCATTACTTGACCCACAAAATGACAGGATTGAAAAAAGTTCCGGTGAGGAATATTATTTGCTTAATTATTCAGAGAATCCTGGTGTAATAATAGAATGTGGTTTTCTCTCAAATAATGAGGAATCTGAGAAATTAAAATCTTCTGATTACCAAAAAAAGATTGCACTTGCAATATTTTCAGGAATTGATGCATATGACAATGAAATGGAATATGCATTTAAGTAAATCTTAATACTTGCCACAAATGTGGCAGAAAGGAGCGTTATATGAGTGCAAAAGCCAAAACTTCATATAAGTGTAGTGATTGTGGGTATGAGACTGTAAAATGGCTGGGTAAATGCCCTGATTGCGGGGAATGGAATACTCTTGAAGAGCAAGTTGTAATTACTGAAACGCTTAAAAATAATAAGCATAATATGGCCACTAAGGCTGACATTAGCAATATTACCATCTCTACAATTAACGATCTTGAAATAAGTGATGAAGACAGATATGATACAGGAATTGGAGAACTCAATCGAGTACTTGGCTCAGGTATAGTAAAAGGTTCAGTAGTGCTCCTCAGTGGTGATCCTGGAATAGGGAAGTCGACCATACTCTTACAAATGAGCGCCAATCTCTCACAAACTTCAAAAGTTTTATATATAACTGGCGAGGAAAGCCCACGCCAGATTAAACTACGTGCTGTACGATTAGGAGTAAATGGAGAGAGATTATATGTAGCAGCTGCAACTGATATTGAGCAAGTAATAACAGCGATTGACACAATCAATCCTACTATTGTTATTGTTGACTCTATTCAAACTATGTATTTAAGTGGATTACAGTCTTCAGCTGGAAGTGTAACTCAAGTGAGAGAGTGTACACAAAGGCTTATCTATGCTGCTAAAAGCAGTGAAATTCCAATATTCATTGTAGGACATGTTAATAAAGATGGTGCCATTGCTGGCCCTAAAGTAATGGAACATATGGTAGATGCAGTTCTATACTTCGAGGGTGAACGCACGATGTCTTATCGCATACTAAGGGCTGTAAAAAATAGATATGGCTCGACTAATGAAATAGGTGTTTTTCAGATGTATGAAACGGGATTAGAAGAAGTAGAAAATCCTTCTCAAATGCTTCTCTCTGGTAGACCAGTAAATACTTCAGGAACATGTGTAGCATGCATAATGGAGGGTAGCAGGCCAATATTAGCAGAAGTACAAGCTTTAGTGAGCAAAACAGCATTTGGCACTCCAAGAAGGACTTCAACAGGATTTGATTTTAATAGAATGTCGCTTCTTCTTGCTGTACTTGAAAAACGATGTGGTTATTTCTTTGGTAACATGGACGCATATATTAATGTTATCGGTGGATTAAAGCTTGATGAGCCAGCAGCTGATTTACCTGTTGCACTTTCTTTGATATCAAATTTAACTAATAAAGTCATTGAAAAGGATATTGTAGCATTTGGAGAAGTAGGACTTACAGGTGAAATCAGGACGGTTAATCACATTCAACAGCGTATAACTGAAGCAGCTCGCCTTGGATTTAGTAGATGCATATTACCCAAATATGCTATGAATAAGTTAAGTAATTCTAATTCTGATATCGAATTAATTCCTGTTAAAACTCTCTCTGAGTGTTGGAGGATCATTGCTGGAAATTAGAGTGTTATTCGGTATAAAATAGGCACAATCACCACGGACACTGTTACCTATGTAAGTTAAATCTTCAAGGTGACACTGTCCGTCTTTTTGATATTTACAATTTTCTGAACATGGTATAAAACTATTCATATATTCTCCTGAAATTTCTATAATCAATCTTGATGCTATATACTATTAAATTAACCTATATCAATTTAATTATTCAAAAATTTTTTTGGATAATTAAGCTAATATTTTGTTATTAATTACTTATAATAGTTATGATAAAGTTTTATTTGAGGTGTATATGAAAAAGAAACTATTTTTAGGTATATTTACCGCTATTTTATTTTCTGCGATGTTATATATTCCAAGTCATATTGAAAAAAATACTATAAGAGCTACTGCTATCAGCCCAACTATTGTACCACTTACAAAATATGTTACAGCTAATGGGACAATAGAAGCAGCATCTACAAAAGAAGTATATATTCCTGTTCCAGTATACCCAGAAAGTATAAATGTTAAAATTGGAGACTATGTATCTGTTGGTGATATACTTGCAGAAATCGATGTCGAAACAACTATGAATATACTTACAACACAAACACCAGTTGAATTGCAAATTACCAAACTTACAGACTTTATATCTGTACTTCCAGATCCCTCCATTCTATATGAATTTGGAAAAATGTACGGACTTTCAGATGAGGATATTGATGTTATTTTAGACTCTACAAAATATAATCTTTCAGAAGCAAAAACTTATTATGTAGAAGAATGTATAACAGCGGCTTTTAGCGGTACTGTAACTGAAATAGGGATTATGGAACGAAGTTTAAATTATCCAGATAACCCCGCATTCATAATAAGTGATTTATCTAACTATAAAGCGATTATAGAAGTATCACAGAACGATATAGCTTCTATATCGGTTGGAATGCTTTGTACGGTTGAAGCCGGAAGTGATGTTTTTAACGGTACAATCGAAGAAATTTCACCTGTAGCAAAAGAAAGTATCGGAAGATCACCCTTTGTAGAGGTAACAGTATCTTTAGAATTTGATGAAAAATTAAAGCCAGGTTATGCTATAAATTGTAATATACCACTTCAATCTGAAATATATTCTTTTCAGCTACCAATAGAAGCTGTTCACCAAGATGAAAATAATATTGAGTATGTTTATGTATATAAAGACAATATGTCAATTAAAACTCCGATTGAAATTGTTTCTGAAAATTTTTATGGCGTACAAATAACGGACGGAATAACCAGTAATGATTTAGTTTTAATAACTTCATCACATATTGATAAAGCCGAGCAAATTATATTATTAGGTGAGTGATAATTTTGATATTTGACACAATAATAAGAGCTATTAAAAATATTTTTGCACTTAAGTCACGCTCAATTTTAACTATTACAGGTATTGCAATTGGTGCATTATGTGTAACATTAATATCGGCAATCGGAGATATTGGACTTGGTGTCATCACTACTGAAATCAATAGCTTTGGTTTAGGTTCTATTTTAATAAGTAGCGACATTGAAGATTTCCCACAAGCAAATTTATATTTAGATGAACTAAATACTATTGAAGAATTAGACTTTGTTTCAGACGCTACACCAGTGAATACTTCCATCGGAACTTTAGAAATGCGAGGAATGTATGCCAATAGTGCAGTCTGGGGTGTTGATAATGGAGCAGAGCAAGCTATATCTCTGAAACTAATATATGGTAGATTAATCAGTTTAAATGATCTTATAAACAGTAAAAATGTGTGTGTTGTTGATAAAGGAGTTGCTTTAGCTTTTTATAAAAGAGAGAATATTGTTGGTAAGAACATCATGATAACCATTGAGGGTGTTACAAAAAACATGGAAGTTATTGGTGTGGTGTCCTCTGGGGGCATTTTAATGCAAAATCTTGTTAAGAGTGTTGTACCAAATATGGTATATATACCATATACTACTTTATCAGATATAACAGGAGAGGAATCATTCAATCAAATAGCTGTTTCCTTCGATGAGAGTATAAACATTGATAATGCATCAGAACAAATATTAAATAATCTTTCAAAGTTAAACGAGACCTCAGGATATGAGGTTAGCAATATTGAAGATCAAAAATCCAATTTAGAAAGCATACTTTCATCGGTAACCACTATACTTAGTTCCATTGGTGCTGTCTCACTTTTTGTATCTGGAATATGTATTATGACCGTCATGCTAATCACTGTAAAAGAACGTAGGACTGAAATTGGTGTAAAAAAAGCAGTAGGGGCCACTAATTATTTAATTTTTTCAGAATTTTTAATTGAGTCACTTTGTTTATCCGTAATAGGCGTTCTCATTGGAAGTGGAATAGCTTTAATGTTTGTCTTTGTAATCACCAATTTAATAGGAATTAGTTTTTCAATTGACATTTTAAAAAATATATTTATTGTATTTTCATCTATTTTAGTTGGTGCAGTTTTTGGTGTGTATCCTGCAGTGAAAGCAGCAAGTTTAGACCCAATAGAAGCTGTTAAATTTGAGTAAATATTAAAAGCGTACTTTCTTTATACTATATAAAGAAAGTACGCTTTTAATCATTGTGTATTTTTTTATCATAGAAATCTTTAACAAAGCTAATATTCTTAATTTCGAACTTGTTTTTATTTAAATATGAAAGAGGGGAATGGACATCTTTTATTTTAAATATTAATTCTTTTGCACACAGAGCTTGAAATTTATATCCAGTTTGTTTATTATTTTTGTTCAGCCCATATTTAGTATCACCTAAAAGTGGGTGTCCAATATAGGACATATGGGCTCTGATTTGATGCGTTCTACCAGTTACGAGCTCTATTTCTACTAAAGAAAAATTATTAATACTATTTTCTACCCAATATTTTGTTATTATGGTTTTACTATCATTGGTAGGAGTATTTAAAATTTTGACTATGTTAGTAGCACTGTCCTTTACATGATAATGTTTTAGTATTGCCTTATTCTGTTTTGGTATACCATGAACAATAGCATAATATTTTTTGGTTATTTCTCTTTCTTTGATTATTTTATTTAACTCTCTTAGTGCCTCCGCATTTTTTGCTGCAATTACTATTCCTGAGGTGTTTCTGTCAATCCTATTGCATAGTGCAGGAATAAAACTATTTTCATTTTGAGGTATATATTCTCTTTTTTGATATAGATAATGAAGAATTCTGTTTATAAGTGTGTCAACAGAATTTGATTTATCTTCGTGTACTATAAGACCTACAGGTTTATTAATCAGTAAAATATTATCATCTTCATAAATTATATCTATATCTGTTTTTGCGATTAAAAATTCAAAATCTGTACTATTTGCGAAAAACTCATCATTAATATACATCTCAACTTTGTCGCCAATTAAAAGTTTAGTTGAAATATCACATTTTTTTCCATTAACTTTTATACGCTTAGTTCTAATATATTTGTACATTAAATTTTTTGAAAGTAAGGGTGCTGCCTTTAATACAAACTTATCTACTCTTTGATTACTATCATTTTTTGATATAGTAAATTCTTTCATGTATTACTCCTTATCAATTATTTTTAAAAGTATAATATTAATTCATATCATCTATTTGCCTCTTCATCTATATAAGAATATATAGATGAAATTGTCATAGAGTAGGAGTCCAGCAATGTCAGGTTTTTTTTAGACTTCACCTAATATAAATTATATATACTTAAAGAAAAATGTCAAATAGATATTTATTATTTTAAACTTTTGATGTATAATAGGTATGAAATATCCATTCTGCACTTTTATTAGGAGGTAAATTATGGGCACCGCCAGACAAAAGGATCATCGTGCAAGACTGAAAAATCGTTTTATTAAAGAGGGTCTTGATAATATGGAATCCCAATATGTTTTAGAGTTGCTACTTTTTTTCGGTATACCTCAAAAAGACACTAAAGATATAGCATATGAGCTATTGGAACACTTCGGTTCTATAAAAGCTGTTTTTGAAGCTCCATATGAAGAATTACTGAAAGTAAATGGAATTGGCTCACATACAGCAACTTTAATTAAATTAATTCCTAATATATCAAGATATTACTTAAATGAAGAAATACAAGGTATTACTATACTGAATTCTTCATTACTTGTAGGAGAATATCTTGTGCCTAAATTTATAGGTTTAAAAAATGAAGTAGTATATTTGCTATGCCTTGATTGTAAAAAGAAAGTGTTGTTATGCAAGCCAATAAGTGAAGGTACTGTAAATAGTTCTACAATAACTATAAGGAAAATAGTAGAGCATGCAGTTCGTGTTAATGCAGACAGTGTTGTTATTGCACACAATCATCCAGCAGGGTTTGCTCTGCCATCCATGTCCGATGTCGATACAACAAGAGCATTGCGTTCGGCTCTACTAAAACTTGATGTGACACTTATTGACCATATTATTGTAGCTAATAATGACTTCGTTTCGATGGCTGATTCAGGATTTATATAAATCAATGCGTTTTTCCATTCATTCTTTTATTACGATGCATAAGAAATTATGACAGACATATTCTTATACAAAACCCACCCGACTTTCAAAATGAAAGTTGGGTGGGCTTTATAATGAAAGCAGTTAATTAAGATTATTGATTAACCAAAAGTTCTATTATTAAATTCAAATACATTTATAATTAGGTCAGAATTATTATAGTACTTTATTGTAATATTATCTCCAACTTGAGTTAAAGCAAGCTCATCACTTATACGGGCTGGAACGATAAATATACTCTCCTCATATCCTTCTAAAAGCATTTTATATACAGTTTCAGTACCGTTAAACTCACTGGCTATTCTAATTACTTCAGCAGATAGTGTTTCTTCAAAGTCGGATGTTTGAATATCTGGAGATGTAACACCATCATTTTGAAGTACACGTTGGTAATCGCTCATAGCTTCTTCAATCGTTTCACCAGTACCAACTGAAGAATAGTTTGTAACAGAAACAAAGGCATATTGCTTAATCAATCCTTCATTATCCTTAAGTGTCATAAAGTAAGTTGGATTACCATTAACATTTATAATGATAGGGAAGGAAGCATTATATGACAGATGCTGTACTTTACCTTCAGCAGAGCTTTGCGCAGACCGCTCAGTAGCACCATTCATCTGATATAGAATAGGTTGTTTCGTCACCATATCAACCATCATAAATCCAATTGCACTTTCATCCTGGCCTACACTTGTTAAACCTGTAAATAGGTAGCATGTGCCATTATTATATACTATTGCATGTCCTTGTGAAGGTTTATATTTATCTCTATCTGAGAAGTTAAATATACCATGTACATATTCACCTTTATTACTTATTTGCTGTAAAACAAAGCTTTCTGGTTGGACTCTATCAACCCATTCTGGTACATTATCCGTGGTATATATTTCTGTTTCTCCAGTTGATGCGTTTAAGATTGCAACGCCTGTTGCTTCTGGCAATGCAAAACCTTTTTGGTTTTCATAAGTTGTAACTACCCAATAAGGTTGCCCTGAATCGTCAAGCTCAAAAGAGTAGTCGGTAATTCCTACAAAAGGGACTGCAGTTAATCTTAAAAATCTTTCTAAATCATGATGCAAATATGAACTTGGATGGTATTTAATATTGTATCCTTCAATATACTCCACATCATTTACATTAGTTGCTGATACCACAATATATCCTGGAGTACCTTCCATATTATTTATCCACTGAAATAATCCAGAGTGATGTAACGGCACAACCCAAACTAATTTTTCATTAAACAATTGGATAGTTGGTTCACCCAAGTATACTTGGCTACCTAAAGATGCACGCTCTCCTAATTTCTTATCAGCTAAATTTAATGCAAGTGATGCATCGACTATAGGTATTTGTGATGTATCGAGAACCTGAATATCTGTTGAAAAAGTCTTTACTTCCGGTTCACCTAATTGATCTCTGTATGAAACCCAATTAATCAAAGGGGACGATAATATTGACATTGCAATAAAGAAAATCCAAGGTGCAGCAAGTAGGAGTTTTATTTTGCGAGGAATTGGTTGACCTTGACCCATGTTAACTCTTCCCGTTGATTCGTCCACTGATAATTTAGGAAGAATGCTGCCAAATTTAAGTACAACCCATCCTGCAATATATGCAGTTATAAGCGCACACCAAAAGAAAGCACCTTCTGAATAAAATGGATTTAAGTTAACCGCTTCAATAATAAAATATAGAAAAGCTACTAATGTGATACCACCGAAAATTAATAAGCGGTGTTTTTTCATAAAATTTCCTCCAAAAGTAATTATTTGTATATTATTATAGCATAAAATGATTAATATTTAAACAATAATATAAAAATATTACTCAAATTTACATTTTTATCATTAAAAGTATTACTGTAAGTTTACAAATAATTTGGTAAAATTAAATTGTAATTTATGGAAGTGTTTAAAATTGAGTTTAAGAAGTATATAAATCTGCCATACTAAAACTGCTAATTAAAAGCAGAATAGTGGGTGATAGATTTGAGTTATAATAAAGTTTCTATTTGCGGAATAGATACATCAAAATTACCATTAATAAAAGAAAAGGACAAAAATGAACTATTAAAAAAAATACTTCTTGGAGATAAAAATGCAAGAAATGAAATGATATCAGGAAATCTAAGACTTGTACTATCTGTAGTACAAAAATTTTCAAATAGGGGAGAGAATCCCGATGATTTATTCCAAGTAGGATGTATTGGATTAATCAAAGCAATAGATAATTTTGATATTTCTTTAAATGTTAGGTTTTCAACTTATGCAGTACCAATGATTATAGGTGAAATACGCCGGTATTTAAGAGATAATAATCCGATAAGAATAAGTAGATCTATAAGAGATATTGCATATAAGGCTATGCAAGCAAAAGAACAACTAACAAATCAGCTGGGTAGAGAACCAAAGATTGAAGAAATAAGTCAATATATAAATTTATCTAAAGAGGAAGTAGTTTTAGCTTTAGAAGCAATAATTGATCCCATTTCATTATTCGAACCGATTTTTTCTGATGATGGTGACCCAATTTATGTCATGGATCAAGTCGGCGACAAGTCAACTGATTTAGACTGGATAGACGAAATGAATATAAAAGATACAATTCAGTCATTTAATGGGCGCGACAGAAAAATATTAACACTTAGATTTTTATTCGGTAAAACACAAATGGAAGTTGCTGAAGAAATTGGAATAAGTCAAGCACAGGTATCGAGGCTTGAAAAAAATGCAATTAATAAGATTAAAGGAAATTAATGATTGAAATTTTAAATACAGGAGTAAATATAGATGGTTGTATTTATTTCTGTATTTTTGCTTCCCTTAATTTCGCTAAATTTTTATTTAGCGAAATTAATATAATCTTTTATCCCCTTAAAATATAATAAATATTAACACGGACATTCTACCTTCATTAATGTCCGTGTTAATATTGTATAAAAAATCTCTGATTCTATTTTACTATTTTTTTTCGTCTGAAAAGGCTTGTAAAATTTTTAAATATGCAGAAGTTGGACTTTTATAAAAATTTTCTTTTATAAATTCACAATAATGTTCAGTTGGCATAAATAAAGTTAATGACATTAAATCACTACCCAAATCCGATATAGTAATTGTGATACTATACCCTTCATCTAATTTCTTAATTTTAACAAAATTAGTCTTTTCAGCTTTTTTGCGTTCAGTATATTTTATAGCTTCTTTAATCGTTTTTTCTCTTATTGATTTAGGTAAATTACGCTCAAAGACTACTGCTGCTGAGTGTCCGATCTCTGTAAGCAAAAGCTTATCATCATTATCAACAACAATATGGTTTAGTTTTATTAGTTTATTCAATGCATCACTATATTCGAAATAATTTACGACTGCACATGATTGAAGAATATGATTTAAATCCATAAACGATAAAGGCATATCAACATTGTGTATAATATGACAAATTAAAAATTTTATTTCATTAGTAGTTGTAAGTCCCCCGGACTCTACTCCCCCTTTAAATATCTTTTCATCCATATTTTTTTCGTCATTCCTTTCCGAATGGTTAAATATAATAAGCTAAATCTTTTGAGAGTTATTTACTAATTCTTTAGCAGAACTTATTGCTGCATCAGATATGTGTTCACCAACCATTATCCTTGCTATTTCTATAATGCGTTGCTCTTTATCAAGTGGAACTACATTAGTAAAAGTTCGATTATTTACTATAGATTTCTCAATTCTAAAATGTTGATCTGAATACGCAGCTACTTGTGCTAAATGGGTTACACAAATTAATTGTCTTTGTGTACTACACTCTTTGAGTTTCTTTCCTATTTTATCTGCCGCTTTACCACTTACACCAGTATCAATTTCATCAAATATCATTGAATTAATATTGTCCTTACCTGCTATTACATTTTTAATCGCTAACATTATTCTGGAAATTTCACCTCCTGATGCAATTTTTGAAATTGGTTTTGGTGGCTCTCCTGGATTAACAGATATCAAAATTTGAAGTTTGTCAGTACCATTTTGTGTAAAATCACAGGTTTCAAATTCAATAGTTAATTTCACTGAGGACATATCTAAAAATTTCAGTTCACTCTCAACTAACTTAGTAAATTTATTTGCTGAAGCCTTTCTGAGCGATGTAATGGTTTTCGACTTTACAGTAATTTGTTCAAGGTTGCTTTTTTGCTTTTTGAGTAGAATTTCTAATTTTTCGCCAGATAAGGTTATTTCATCAAGCTCTACTTCTGCTCTACAGCCAAATTCTAATATTTCTTTAATTGTTTTACCATATTTTCGTTTTAAATTATATATTACATGTAACCTGTTTTCAATATCGTCAATTTCATTCTGATTATATTCAAAACTTTCAAATCTTTGCCTTATGATAGTACCTATCTCTTTTAATTCATAATAATATTCTCTGCATTTTTCCGAAGCATTTTCAAGTTCAGGCAAATACTGCTCTAATTTTATAAGTATATCACTTAAACTGTTAATTTGCTCAGGTAATTCTATGTCGCTGTTTAAAAAAGAATCTGCTTCCGATAAATCTCTTATAATTTGATGGGAATTATCTAATATCTTCTTCCTTTTTTCAAGCTCTTCTTCTTCCCCAATTTCAAGTGCTGCAGAGTTTATTTCTTCAATTTGATAGGATAAAATATCTATTTTTTGCGCCTTATCAGCTTCAGAAAGAGTCAAATCATTTATCTGTTTATTAATACTGCGCATTTCATTATAGATATTAAGATAATCTTGCAAATCCGCTGTATAGTCACCATACGCATCTATCAAGGCAAGTTGCTTATCAGCGGAAACAAGTCTGCTACTATCCTGTTGACCATGTACATCAACAATATGTTCGGTAATTTCTTTTATAATAGATAAATTCGCCGGCTTACCATTTACTCTACAAGTTGATTTTCCTTCTACGGAAATTTCTCTTGAGATTAAAAGATTTTCAGAAATATCGTATCCAAGTTCAGCAGCAATTTTTATTACATTTTTATCTAAATTCTCAAATGTTGCTATAATAATTGCTTTTGTTTCACCAGTACGCACAATATCCTTACTTAACTTCGCACCTAAAATAGCATTAATAGCTGTAACTAAAATAGTTTTCCCAGCGCCGGTTTCGCCTGTAAACACATTAAACCCTTGCTTTAAATTTATTTCAGTTTGCTTTATTACTGCTAAGTTTTCAATATAAAGTTGAGAAAGCATATAAAACCTCCATCGATTAATCACGCATCATTTTCTTCAGTTGTACTGAAAAGTCTGCTGCACTGGTATTATCTTTCATTAATATAAAGATAGTGTCATCACCAGCTATTGTACCTAAAACCCCGCTCCACTCTATTGCATCAAGTGAAGCGCATGCAGCATTAGCCATTCCAGTATAGCACTTAACAACTATAATATTATTTGCGAAATTAACCTCTTGTACAGCTTCGCTAAAAATTGCATGGAATTTAAATGACATATCCTTACTGCTCTCTCTACCCGCAGTAGCGTATTTATAACTTCCATCCATTTCCTGTATTTTAATTAGTCTTAACTCTTTAATGTCCCTTGAAACAGTTGCTTGAGTTACATATAGTCCTTCGTTTTGTAATTTTTTCAAAAGTTCCTCTTGGGTGTCAATTGCATATTCAGTTATTAGTTGTAAAATTCTTGAATGTCTTTTTGCTTTCATATTCATCTCCACCTTTCATTTAATAAGCTTTAAGTTTTTTGTTTACTATATCATAAAAATTATTTGCGTCTATTCTTAAAAATTTGACAGTCTTTTCAGAAATTTTGACGCTAATCTCTGAATCTTTTTCAATACGCAAGGATTCCTCTCCATCTGCCGCTATATAAACTTCGCTATTTCTCGCAGTGAAACTTGGTATGATTGTTAACTCCCTTGTCGGTGACATTATTATAGAGCGATTAGCAAGTGCATGAGGGCATATGGGAGTTACGATGATTGAAGATATTGTTGGATCTACCACAGAACCACCTGCTGATAATGAATAAGCTGTAGAGCCTGTCGGTGTAGCAATTATAACACCATCAGCTCTGTAGTCAATCATTGGCCTACCATCACAAAGTAAATTAATATCGATTACTTTATTAATTACACCACGTGAAATCACTATGTCATTTATTGCATATAGTTTCTTATTGTTTTGTAGCGTAGCTTCGAGCACAATTCTCTCGTCAATAATATAGTCGCCTGTCATTACACGATTTAACATTCTTAGCTCGGTTGGCTCGAGATGAGTTAAGTACCCGAGCCTACCTGAATTTACTCCTAAAATCGCTTTATTGTATTTTAGAGCAATTTTAGCAGCATTTAACATTGTACCATCACCACCAACAGCAACAAAAAAAGTGGATTCTCGTGCAGCTATATCGATTGGTAAAAATTTCACTTTAGTTAAATGGTTGAATGTATTGAAATATTCTTCTGGTAAGACAGCTGTAACACCAATATCCCTTAATGCATTTATTACGCTTATTGCGTGTTCTAAACCTTTTTCTTTGGTTAAATTAGGTAAAATAAGAAAATTCATATCTTTCCCCTTATAATTAATCAAGTTTTAAGTGTGCTTCATTCACCACTGACTGTGGTAATTCATCACTAAAATTGCAATCACCTAATTTTGAAATGTGCAGAAGATATTCCATATTTCCCTCAGGTCCTCTTATAGGTGAGTATGTAAGATTTCTAATATTAAATCCAATTTTCTTTGAAAATAAAATTATCTTATTTACTACTTCAAGGTGAATATTTTTATCTTTGACTACACCTTTTTTACCAACTTTATCCCTACCCGCTTCAAACTGTGGCTTAATTAGGCATATGCACTCGCCAGCCTCTGAAAGCAGATTATATACTACTGGTAATATGAGCTTAAGCGATATAAACGACACATCAACAGAAACAAAATTTAGATCTTCCTTAATATCATCCTTCGTTAAATATCTAATATTGGTACGTTCCATGTTTACTACTGCTGGATTATTCCTCAGGCTCCATGCAAGCTGCCCATAACCTACATCAACTGAGTATACTTTTTGTGCTTTGTTTTGAAGCATACAGTCAGTAAATCCACCTGTTGAAGCACCAAAATCGCCACAAATTAAATTCTCTAAATTAATACCAAATTTAACTATTGCCTTTTCGAGTTTTAATCCACCGCGGCTAACATATTTTAATTTTTCGCCTCTTATTTCAATCTCATCTTTTTCACTGACTTCATTGCCTGCTTTATCACTTTTTTGATTATTTACATAAACGATTCCGGCCATAATCATTGATTTAGCTTTTTCTCTTGACTCTGCATAGCCATTTTCCATCAAAAAAACATCAAGTCTAACTTTCATAAAATTTTTTCACCTTATTATACATTGAAATTCTATCCATTAAAAGAGTAGAGTGTGCCGTTTTTATATCCGATTGCCCAACGAAACCGTCTATTGCTGTTAGATCAAAGTTACCTTTGTATCCAGATTGTAAAAGCTTTAGAGCAATACCTTCACCAACTCCACCAGCCCGAATACCTTCTTCATAAAAGAATATATTATCATATTTACAGAGAATACTAATAATTTCGGGATTTATCGGATGAATTTTTGTTATATTCATTAAAGAAATATCATGTAAATTCATTTTTAACATTTCTCCACATCCACAAACTTCTGACCAAATGCGTCCATATGTAACTATAATTTTATCGCTATTTGAATTATAGTAATTAAAATCAATATTTTCATCATTGTATTCTTTCAAAAGTTCTGGCTCGCTACCTCTTGGATAACGAAGAACTACTGGGGTTCTATGATCATTTAAACAGCATTTTAAAGCTTTATTTAATTTTTTATAACTTGCAGGAGAATAGATTGTAATATCTGGTATACTTCGAAGCATAGCAACATCTAAAATCCCTTGATGCGTTTCACCATCTTCACCAACAATTCCAGCTCTGTCCACTGCAAACACAATATGTTGACTCTCAATAGATGCATCATGTACTATTTGATCATAACACCTTTGAATAAAGGTAGAATAGAGTGCCACTACAGGCTTTAGCCCTTTTGAAGCAAGTCCTGCTGCAAATGTTACCGCATGTTCTTCAGCAATACCCGTATCAAAAAATCTACTCTGATTTGAATAATTATCTGCAAATTCTTTTAAACCCGTTCCATCCGTCATGGCTGATGTAATAGCAACAATTTTTTTATCAGTTCTCGCAAGTTCATTAAGTGTTTTTCCAAATGTGTGTGAAAAGCTTTCATTTTTAAGATTAATGCCAATCGATTTGTCAAATGAAGATACTCCATGATAATGCTCCGGATTTTTTTGTGCTGGTGTATATCCCTTGCCTTTTTTTGTATTTACATGTACTACAACAGGTTTATTTAAATTTTTCGCTCTATTGAGTACCTGTGTTAGAGAAGTTAAATCATGTCCATTTACTGGACCTAAATATGTAAATCCAAAGCTCTCAAAAAAATTACACTGATACAAGTAATTCTTTAAAGCATTTTTTGAAATTGATATTACAGATTTAGCCGTGTTCCCTACTACTGGGATGTTACTTACACTTTTTTCTATCATATCTTTAGTTTGAAAATATTTATTTGTACTGCGTATTTCCGCTAAATATTTTGCAACTGCACCTACATTGCTCGATATGGACATTTCATTATCATTTATAATCAAAATTAATTTTTCACTACTTCTACCTGCATTGTTCATCGCTTCAAATAACATACCGTTTCCTAAAGCTCCATCGCCTGTTACAGAAATTGTATTAGACTTTTTACCAGATAATCGATTTGCAACTGCTATTCCATATGCAGCAGAAAGTGAGTTACCTGCATGTCCTGCAATAAATGCATCACAAGGGTGTTCGGAGGGTCTTGTAAATCCTGAAATTCCACCGGTACATCTTAGCGTATTAAAACATTCTCTTCGCCCTGTAATAATCTTATGCGTATATGCTTGATGTCCTACATCCCAAAGAATACTATCAACTGGAGAATTAAAAACCTTATGAATAGCAACTGTCAATTCTACTGTACCTAAATTTGACGCAAGATGTCCGCCTGTCTTAGAAACATTGTCAACTAAAAATTCCCTTATTTCACTGCATAGCATATCGAGCTGTTCAATGGTTAGTTTTTTAATATCATGTGGCGAATTTATTTTATTTAAAAATTTATAATCCATTTTATATCATCCTTCTATGGTAACGGTATGATTGTTGCAACTAAAATTCCCAAAAGTGCACCTCCAAGTACTTCCATTGGTGTGTGCCCTATATATTCTTTTAATTTTTTCTCTTTATATAATTCTTCGTTATACTCTTCAATGTTATCAAAAGTACTATCAATTTGCGTTTCTTCTTCTTTTTCGATAGAAATACCGAGTTCTCTCCAAAAATCTGATGGATTTTCTCTAAATCCTTTAACAATTTTATTAATAACTTTTGCTTGTTCACCTGCTGCACGCCTTACGCCCATAGCATCATACATTACAATGGTGGCAAGAGCGAGAGAAATCGCAAACTCCGGAGATGATACGCCAAGTTGCTTAGCTGCAGCAACAGTAAGTGAGCAAACAAATGCAGAATGAGCACTTGGCATTCCTCCAGCACCTACAAGTCTTTCAGGATTAAAAGTTTTATATTCAAAAAAATTAATAAAAGTCTTTAATATTTGCGCTGATGCCCAAGCCGTCACCATTACAATCAATAAGTAGTTTTGAAACATGAAATTTACACCTATCTTTAAATTAATATACTCTATTTTTCAACCATTCAGTAAATTGTAAAATAAAATCTGAGCATATAGAATTTTCTTTCAAAATATCAGTAGCTTTTATAAACAGTTCGTTGTAAGTTTTCGTTGCAGATTCTACTCCATATAGTGTTACATAAGTAGTTTTATTATTGAGAGCATCACTGCCAATAGGTTTTCCGAGTAAGCTTTCATTTCCTATTACATCTAATATGTCGTCCTGAATTTGAAAAGCAAGTCCAATTAAAGCTGCATATTCATCGACCGACGAAATTACCTGTTCATCAGCATCTGCAATTATTGCTCCTATTTTACATGCCGCACGAATTAACTCGCCTGTCTTTAGCTTATGAAGTGTATTTAAGAGTTCTTCGGATATTTGATTGGTTTCATTCAAAATATCAATGCATTGTCCTCCAATCATTCCATCAGCACCTACAGCTTTTGACAACAATAGTAAAATTTTCACCTTTGTTGAATCATCAATATAATTACTTTCAAGTATTATATTAAATGCATATGTCAAAAGTGCATCTCCAGCAAGGAGTGCGGTAGCTTCATCAAAAGCTTTATGACAAGTAGGCTTACCTCTTCGTAAATCATCATTGTCCATACAGGGTAAATCATCATGTATAAGTGAATATGCATGTATCATTTCTATAGCCGACGCAGCAACAATAAGTGCATCTTTATTTACATTTAGTGATTCTCCGATACCCATTAAAAGTAGTGCCCTGATGCGTTTTCCTCCATTTAAGGTACTATAACGCATCGCTTCCCACACTTTCTGATGTGGTGAAACAGGCACACTAAGATAATGATTTAGTGCACTTTCAACTAAATTTATTTTTAAATCAAGCTCCAACTTAAAATTTTTATTCAATTAAATCGTATACCACCTTAGAAATTTATTTTATCTCGGCTTGCTCAACTAAAAGTTTTGCTTCAGAAAGCTTATTACTGCAAAAATTCGCTAAGTCCAGTCCCTCTTTATAGAATTTAATCAAATCATCAAGAGGTAAATCACTTTTTTCAATTTCATTTAAAATTTCATCAAGGCGATTTAAAGCTTGTTCAAACGTTTTCTTTTTTACAGTCATATGCTATATCTCCTATTTTAGTTATTTCATAAACATGTGATAAAATTTCACTGGAATCAGTAATTGTTTTTATAGTGTCACCCACACTTACATCGTTAATTTTTTTATTATCCTCAGAAAATGTAAAAGTATATCCCCTATTTAAAATTTGAAATGGATTTAGTGAGGAAAGTAGTTTAAGTTTATATGATAACCGTTCAGATTTTTGAGATATCCGTTCTTTGATTAGTTGATCCAATTTATCTTCAATAAGAGAAATGTTAAGATAATGTTGGTCTATTTGTCGTTTAGGATTATATAAACTGAGTTTATTGTTTTTTTGATTAATATCTTCAATTTTTTTCATGATAAAATCAGAAACAGTTGATTTTAAATAAGATTTTTGCATATCAAGATTAGCTTTAATAATATTAATATCTAATGCGACAAGCTCTGCAGCTTCTGAGGGAGTTGCTGCCCTTAAATCAGCTGCAAAATCAGTTAGAGTATAATCCACTTCATGACCAACGGCGGATATTATAGGAATATCTGAGTTAGCAACCGCTCTTACTATTTGCTCTTCATTAAAAGCCCATAGGTCCTCTATTGAACCACCACCTCGGCTCAATATAATTGTGTCGCATACATTCTCTTTGTTTGCAAAGTTAATTGCTTTGACTATATCCGGCACTGCTTTAGTCCCTTGTACACTAACCGGATAAATAATCACCCTACCGATAGGGTATCTTCTGGAGAGAATATTTAACATATCTTTTAAAGCAGCGCCATCAGTAGATGTTATTAACCCGATACATTTGGGCATTTTAGATATATTTTTTTTACGGTCTTGGTTAAATAAGCCTTCAGCTGCAAGCTTTACTTTCAGCTGCTCATATGCAACAGCTAATGCACCCATTCCATCTGGCTGCATATCAGTAGCGTAAAACTGAAAAGCACCATCTCTTTCAAAGAGTGATACTGATCCACCAAGTATTACTGACATCCCATCAGTTGGTGTAAATTTTAAAAATTTCACCGAAGAAGCAAACATAATACACTTCACTGCAGATTTAGTATCTTTAAGAGTAAAATAATAATGTCCTGATTTATAATGATTAACAAAATTAGAAATTTCGCCCTTTATGTATAGTGAAGAAAGCAGAGCATTTTCCTCAATTATAGATTTAACATATTTATTTAGTTGTGAAACGGTTAAAATTTGCAGTTGCATATATGCCCCCATTAAAGACAAAATAATCTAATAATTATTGTAGAGTTATTGTATCAAGACTTTTTATAAAACTACCTAAAATACCGTTGATATACGCTGCATCTTCTTCACTTGAATATTTCTTAGCAAGTTCTATTGCTTCATTGGCTGATACACTCTCAGGTATATCATCTCGATAAGCAATTTCTGTCATAGATAGCCTTAATATAGCAAGCGTAGTTTTTGGCAATCGATTAATTTTCCATTTAGTTGAGAATTTTTCTATATAAGTATCGCAAAAATCGATATGCGAAATAGCTAACTTAGCTAACTCATATCCAAATGAATTCTTTTTTATTTGTCTACCTTCATCGCCATTTTCTATTATGCTATCCATATCTTCACCGCTAAAGCTATATTCAAACAATATAATAAATGCCAATTCTCGTTCTTCGCTTCTTTTCATCTTGCACCTCATAAGTTTATTAAAAGAAAATTAAACCCTCCAAAGGTATTCAGAGGGTTTGGGTTGGATTAAATTAAAATTGAATCAGTCTTTAACTCGTCAAACTGAATGCCTGCTATATTTACATTAACTCTTGCAACAGCAATTCCTGTCATATTCTGAACCGCCTCTTTAACAGAAAGCTGTATTTTTCCAGCAACATCCGGTATACGTGCACCGTTTTTAAGTTTCACATGCACATCAATAACAGCAACATCATCTGTAAGATTAATTATTATAGAACGAGCTGTTTGTTTCTTTATTAACCAACCCTTGATATTCGTTGTAAATGGAGCTAAATCCGCTACTCCATCAATTTCTTTGACAGCAGTACCTGTGATTGTAGCTATTACTTCTCGGGAGATCCGAAGACTTCCAGATGGTTGCTTAATTTCATTATTTAACATATAAAAAACCTCAATTCATTTTTTTATAAAT
This sequence comes from uncultured Oscillospiraceae bacterium, assembly GCA_964371155.1. Taxonomy (GTDB): domain Bacteria; phylum Bacillota; class Clostridia; order Oscillospirales; family Ruminococcaceae; genus CAYJEQ01. The sequence continues at coordinate 96,793 of CAYJLI010000002.1, forward strand.
AACTTTTAAAAATTGTTTTAGTCTCAAAACTATTATAACACAAATTTAAATCTAAACAAGCTATATTTGCAATTTTTAACACCATTTAATGAAAATATACATAAAAAACACTAATAATATACATTTTGTATATGATAGTAAATATCCTTACTTTTTTTATACAGACTGAGCTGCCCCCAGTTGGGAACAGCTCAGTCTGTATAAAAGGCTTAAGTTTATAAATATTATTGATTTTATATTAAACCACTATATCAATTGTTTATTTCAATAATTGATACATTACTACTTGATACGGGAGTTTCTTTAGCAATTATATCCCAAATTTGCACGCTTTCTTCTTCCAATAAACCAGCTGTTTTAACTATGACATCAACCCTCTCTGTATCATAATATACCATACAGTCGGTAAATCCTTTAGCCTTAAGTAGATTTTCTATCTTACCCTCAATTTCAATTGACTGCGCAAGTTCTGTCGCTCTGAGTGCAAGCTCAGCTTTTTGTTCAACTGGAAGGGCTGCGTCTGAAAGCATTGCAGCAAGTGTTGCTGTTGCTTCATCCCTTGACTTAGTTCTCGACATCTTTGCCTCTGCAAAATATGCTTCACTTTCCTCAACTTCTTCTGCAGTACCTACATATTTTGCATCACCGTAATTTTTCACTTCCTCAGCAGTCGTTGCGGCTATTTCAGTTGCAATGTCACCATATTGCCAGTTTAGATAAACAGCAACTCCTAGCCCTAAGACTAATGTAGCAAGCACAATCTGTCTTTTTCCTAAAATCATATTCATAATTGACCTCCGTTATTGTATATTTATTTTACCACATAAACCTTTGTGGATGATAAATTAAGCGCTGTTGTAACTACTTCTGTAATTCGATGTTGTATAACTACATCGTCTCCCCCTTCACAAACCACTACCACCCCTTTTATAGCTGGCTCTACCTGTTTTTGTATCAATCCTTTTTCTTCACCATTTTCATCTTCTATTAATATATAGCTCTCTTCCGTATTATCACTCTGTTGTATTCTTGTGTAAACTTCTCCATTTGTATCTTCTGTCAGATCGGTACTGTACTTTTCTTCAGTAGCATAAATATACTCTATACCTCCTTCCAAAGTAACCATTACAGTTGTTTCACCCACTCCATCTATTGATGATATCAGTTGTGTAAGTTTATGCTCCAAGTCTTCTGTATATTCCATTGTTGTAATTGTTTTTTCTGTTTCAATTACTGTATCACTTTCATCTCCATTTGGTATTATAATTAATAAAATTAAACATAATATGGCAATATATATTGCATAGTTTGTCTTATCATTTTGCTTTAAAAGTATTTTTGCTTTATTTTTAATTTCCGTTATCATCTAATCTCTCCCGACTATATATAATCTCAACAGGTAATTCCAATTCATCTATTAGTCTGAATCGGATCTCACTCTCCCTACTCTTATACACTTCGTTTAATGTAAGAACAATCTTAGTAATGTGTATGCTCAATTCCTCTGTAGTATTAATAAAAATTTGAAAATGAGCATTCTCTATTTCTAATACAGAGAGTTCGTTTAAAAGCAAGTTTTCCATTTGCATAGCGGCTTGTTCATTTAATATTCTATTAGTTAAGTCAATTGCATCCTCATATAAGACTTCACTTTCTACACTTAAAACTTCTATGCTATCGGTGCCACTTAAAAGCACTTTAACTGGTGAAAAAATTACTATTACAAAGAATACGCCTACCACAGTTTTTATTAATTTATTCATACTTGATTCAGGCATTATAACAGTTAGAATCCCTACTGCTATTGCAGCTGCACATATCGAAAACGCCCATTCTCTAATTATATCCATCACACTGCTCCCATACTTGTCATGATAACTATTGCAGTAGATACTGTAATGAGTAAAATTATACATAACAATATTGAAATCAGTACACCTAAAACAGTTGCAATGGATGATAACGTCTGAGGAAGTTGATTTATTCTAAGTACTTCACCCAAATATGAAGCAATACTTACTGTAACATACCAAATAACAACTCTTACAATTATTGGTAAAAATGTGATTACAGCAATAAAAATGCCAAATGCTCCTATTGTAGATTTTACTATTCCAATATATCCTCTTGTGGCCATAAAAGCATCTGAAAGTGCGGAACCAATGACTGGAACAAAGCTTCCTATTACAAATTTTGTTGTCTTTGCAGTCACACTGTCTGCACTACTTCCTACTAAAGTTTGTATTGTCAAAAATCCAAGCAATATACTCATCACAAAACCTAAAGACCATTGTATAACTTTTTTAATACTTTGAGACACTTTACTTAAAGACAGATACCCAGGAACAGTGTTACCAACAATACTAATTGCTAAAAATGTACCTAAAAAGGGAACAAAAAACGACTGTGCAATTATAGACATTATTTGGCATACAAAAAATAATATGGTTCCATATGCTGCACCGCTAATTCCTTGACCACCGGCAGTCATAATCCCACTTAAGACGGGTATTAATGAAAGCATAAAATTTGATGAATCGGCTATTGTTGAAGAAGCAAGTTTAATGCAATCAACAACTGGCTCCACAATAGCTGAGGCACAGCACAATATGCAAATAACTGTAAATACCCAAGACAAATTCTCACTCATATAACCACTACTCAAGCACTCAGCAAACATGCACAAAATTACTATAGCTACAATGGATGTGAGTATCTGCAACGGTTTATTGAGCTCGTCCAAAACAACATCCCAAGCAAAACTTATCATCTCCATAGGGTGCATATTTATAATTTCAGTTATACTATAATTAATATTCGAGTCATAAATGTATTCTTTTGCTGCATTTGGCACTACATCCTCAAATTCCTCACCTATTTCAGCGATATATTCTTCCGCCTTTAGTATATCGAGTTGGATATCAGTTTGTGCATATGCTGTGTAAGAAGCAAATAAAATAACTATCATATAAATAAGAATTTTAATTTTCAGCACGATGCACATCCTTTCAGAGTGAAATTAAGCTTGCCACAAGATCGAGTAAAGAAGTGAAAAGTGGTAAAGCAATAATTAAAATTGCTACCCTACCTGACATTTCTATTTTCGTTGCTATTGCTGAATTACCTGCGTCTTTACATACATCTACAGCCATTTGTGTTAAAAAACATATTCCAATTGATTTAAACAGTATGTCCACATATCCACCACTCATATTTGCGGTATGTAACATTGCGCTCATAGTATCGATTATGGGCTCAATATGTTGTATAATTAAAAATAAAATCAGCAAACCTGAACATACAGAAAGAAGCATGCTATATTCTTTTTTATACTGTCCAAGTACTATGGCAAGCACTGCACCTATAATACCCACACCTACAATTTGTATAATATCCATATACTACAACCCAAAAAGCGACTTTATAGTGTCAAACAAGCGACTAATCTCTTGTATTACAATCATTAAGACTACAATTAAGCCTGTTAATGTTGTCATCATTGCTTGTTCTTCCCTACCTGAGCGAATTAACACCTGATTTAAAACAGAAACGATAATACCTATTGCTGCAATTCTAAATATTAAATCTACATCCATACAATTTAAATTCCTTTCGCATTTATATCGTCAAAATAAATACTCCAAGTCCGCTTGTCAGTCCTAAAGTAGTGTACATTTCAGCATATTGATTTTTTTCATTTTTTGCCGTTTCAAGTCTAATTGCCAAAGAATCTTTCGCAGTATTAATTGCAGCGAGTTGCACTGAGGTTATATAGCTCCCCAAAGTCTTACTTAGCAAGAAAATAATCTCTTTTTCCTCATCATTTAATAAGCATTTACTTTCTTCTAAGGATTTCTTTATTGAAAATTCGAATGAATTACCCATAGACATATAATTTGAAGTAAATCTAATAAAGTCCAGTTCCCGAAAGGCATCTATATTTGAAATAGTTTCAAAGAGTAAAACAAGTGGCTTTTTGCTTGATTTTAACTGCTCAAAAAGAAATGTAAGAAAGTGTATCGTTTTCTCTATTTCTCTTACTCTTAGTTGTAGCTTTTTTGCCTTCCCAATCCCAATCAGTGCTATGCAGACTGAAATTATTGCCGAAATCATTAATCTCATTATTCATTTGCACCTCTTTTATCCATTCAATTTCCCCAGGAGCTAAAGATTTTTTTAGCATCACTACATATCTAAATGCCCCGCTATTGAGTAATTCTTTAATCACAGTACGTGTATGTATGTCATACTCACTCCCTGCATGCGCTGTCGTTATAATTGTCACACCACCGCTAAAACCCTCTGCAAGCGCCTTCACTTCATCTCTGCTACCAGCTTCGTCACAAATTATAACATCCGGCGATAGTGTTCTAAGTGCTCTCAAAATTCCCTTTGATTTTTCTGTGCTTAACATGAGATCAGTACAGCTACCAATATCAAATACACTCTTATTTTTGCAATACCCTGACAACTCCCCACGTTCATCTATCATTGAAACATTGTAGTGTTTTCCGTTTATACCATTTGAGAGTATTCTTGATATATCTCTTAAAATTGTAGTTTTGCCACATGATGGTGGCGAGACTATCAATACCCCAGAAAGAGAATCTATAAATATACTATTTACAAGCTCCTCCCCACATCCTATTGCCTCACGGGCAATTCTTATGTTAAGCGATGTAATGTCTCTCACGCCAAAGCTTTCATCATCATACTGAAAATCACCACTTATACCAATTCTATGACCACCATTTGTGGTAATAAATCCTTCTTTGATTTGATTTTCGTATGTATGAAATGAATAAAAAGAAATTTTCTTAAATATGTCCCAAACTTCATTTTGCGTTACTTTAGGTATATCATTATTAATAGTTTTTACAATACAGCTTTTTCTTCCAATAAATAACATTTCACTGCTTAACCTTAGTGCGACAGGAGAATTTATTCTAAGCCTGATTTCCATTAATGAATTAAATTGGTTTTTACTAAGTTTAGATATAGCATCTGTTATCCAGAGTGGAAGAAAAGTAAATATTTCACTTTTTATTCTATCTTCATGGTACATATTTTCACTTCCTTTCTCCCATATCCAATTCATATTATGGTTTGTCCTTATTTAGAACATTAAATGTATAAAATCTAATAATCATAGACTTATTTATATAAAGCAAAATGCGGAATGATATCAAAAATGATATCATTCCGCATTGTTAATCAACACTAATATTTTATTTCACACTTTTTTGTGCAGTCTTCATCATAAATTTTTCACTGTTAATTATAAATCTCGTGTGCGTTCCCTCACCTATAATTCCAGCATGATCACTGGCACTTACTTTAAACTCAACTTTTTTTTCGTCAAAATATGTGATTTGAGCAGTTGCTTCTACTCTGCAACCAATTGGTGTAGCACTGATATGCGAAGTGGATATATGACCTCCCACGGTTGTATATCCTTCTTTTAAGTCTGCCTCAACACATTTTGATGCTGCGTTCTCCATGAGTGCAATCATCATAGGCGTTGAAAAAACTTCTACATTACCACTACCTACCGCAGTGGCAATATTGGTTTTGTCAACAACTATTTCAGCAATATATTTTTGTCCAATCTGCATATTTACAACCACCTTATATTTTAAATTAATTTTCATATTTATTATATATTTAAAAAATAAAAAAGTAAATACTTATTTAATCTAATTTACAGATACAATAATTTTTTTGTCTTTAATATTGCAGTAAACCTTCCCTCCTTTTTTTATTTTTTTATTAATTAGCATTTCTGCAATTTCGTCTTCAATTTCTTTTTGAATTTTTCGCCTTATTGGTCTTGCTCCGTATCCTTCAGTATGTGAATGTTCTGAAATATTATCAATTACAGCATTACTGTATGTTAGTTCAACATCAAACTCTTTTAATTTATCAGACACTTCATGTAGTAACTTTGAAGTAATGAGATTTAAATCCTTTTTGTTTAGTATATGAAAAACCACAATATCGTCAACTCTGTTTAAGAATTCAGGACGAAATACATTTTTCAACTCTTTCAAAATCTGCTTTTTCACCTCTTCATCTCTGGCATCCATCTTATCTTCTCTGTAAAACCCTAATGTTTTGCTGTCAGTTATATATTTGGCACCTACATTTGAAGTCATAATAATCAAAGCATTTTTAAATGATACCGTCCTACCTTGACTGTCGGTGAGTATGCCATCTTCAAGAATTTGCAACATAAGATTAAAGATGTCCGGATGTGCTTTTTCTATTTCATCAAAAAGCAGGACACTATATGGTCTCCTGCGAATTTTTTCAGTGAGCTTCCCCCCTTCTTCATATCCAACATATCCCGGGGGTGAACCGATAAGCTTGGAAACATCATGCTTATCCATATACTCGGACATGTCAAATCTTATAATAGCCTTCTCCGTGCCAAAAAGCTCTTTGGTTAATACTTTTGAAAGTTCCGTTTTTCCCACTCCAGTGGGGCCTAAAAAAATAAATGAACCTATTGGGCGCTGAGGGTCATTCAGACCAACTCTTCCTCTTCGTATTGCTCTTGATATGGACATTATTGCTTCATCTTGCCCAATAATGCTATTTTTTAGATTATTTTCAAGGTTTAATAGCTTTTCCCCTTGTTCTTGATTTATCGCTGTTATTTCAATTCCAGTATTAATTGAAATTATATTTGAAATATCCTCAGCGGACACTTCTTTTTCATATCTTTGAACTGAGTCACCTATAATATTAATTTTACTATTTAATTTTTCCTTAAGATCACTTTCCCTATCTCTTAACTGTGCCGCAAGCTCAAAATCTTGAGAATTTATTGCTGCTTCTTTTTCTTCTTTAATACTCTTTAAATCGTCTTCAAGTTCTCTTTGGTCAGTTGGGGTACTAAATGCCCCCAGTTTAATCTTCGAAGCTGCTTCATCAATTAGATCAATCGCTTTATCTGGCAAAAACCTGTCGGGCAAATAGCGAAGCGATAGCTTTACAGCCGCAACAATCGCCTCATCTGTAATTTTTATCTTGTGATGAGCTTCATATTTATTTTTTAAACCTCTTAAAATTTCTATTGCTTCCTGTTCGCTTGGCTCTTTAATATTTACACCTTGAAACCTTCGCTCTAAAGCACTATCTTTTTCAATATTCTTTCTATATTCATCCGTCGTTGTTGCACCTATTAATTGCAATTCTCCTCTCGCAAGTTGAGGTTTTAGTATATTTGCCGCATCAACCGCCCCCTCAGCTGCACCAATCCCCATAATATTATGAATTTCATCAACAAATAATATGACATTACCCGCAGTAATCACTTCAGAGATAACTGTTTTTATGCGCTCTTCAAAATCACCTCTATACTTTGTCCCTGCAACCATACTCGGTAGGTCAAGCGAAACCACTCTTTTGTTTTTGAGGTGCTCAGTGACATCATCATCAACTACTCGTTGAGCAAGTCCCTCAATTATCGCAGTTTTACCCACCCCAGCCTCACCTATTAAGCAAGGATTATTTTTATTTCTTCGAGAGAGAATTTGAATAACTTTATCTATCTCCTTCTCCCTACCTATTACAGGGTCAAGTTTATTAATTCTTGCTTGCTCTGTTAAATCGACGCTATATTTATCAAGTGCAGGAGTTTTAGTGTTTTGTGAACGCTGTGGCTTTGTCTGCATTTTTTTACTCCTATCATTATATACATTCATTGGAGAGTTACCCAGCACTTCCCAGAGCCCTTTATAGACTATTTCTGGGTCGGTACCAAGTTCTCTTAAAAATCTTAAAGCGAAACAATCTATTTCTTTAATTATTGAAATTAAAATATGTTCTGTCCCAACATAACTATGCCCCATTCCCCTTGCTTCTGCAATGGACATTTCCAGTATTCGTTTGCATCTGGGGGTTAAATCATCCGGCGAAAGAATAGTTGATATTCCACTGCCAATAGTCCTTAAAAGTTGTGCCCTTAAATCAGTAGCAGTAATTCCTTTACTTTTAAGTATAGTGTATGCCACGCCAGTGCCTTCTTTTGCAAGTCCATACAGAAGATGTTCACTCCCAATATAGGTGTGTCCCATTGATGAAGCTTCCGAAATAGAAATATTTATTGCATTATTAGCCTTTTGTGTAAATCCATTAAATCGAAACATTCTTTTCCCCCACTTACATGTAGATAAAATAATTAGTAACTCTTTTTTCTTAATTTCATATTATATAATATTGTCAGCTAAATAGTGTTTATTCTTAAAATACAAACAAAAAAGAATTAAGCAAAAATAGCTGTAACCAAAATTCCCATTACAACATAGTATAGGATGAAATCACAATTAAGGAGGCTTTTTTTATGGGATACTATAACAATGGTGCTTGCTGGATACTTATTCTTATTCTTCTTGTTATCTGCTTCGGTGGATTGGGTGGAACAGGTTGTGGTTACAATAACTGCAACAGCTGTAACAATTGTGGCTGTTAGTCCAAAATTTTCTACCACAAAAATGAGTAATGCGGTGCATTACTCATTTTTGCTTTATTAAAGTTAGTATATATTTTTATTAATTTTTATGTTATAATAACCTCAAAAGGCTAATTATATATGTTTAGGTATTGGCTTTTCCTAAAAATCTGCTCGTGATTTTATTTGAGATACGGAGGTGCTTGATTTGAAAAAAACATTCACTAATTTCTTCTCAACCGAACACATGATTGATAAAAACTTAATACAAGGTGATATACCAGCAAATAAATCCGCTTATCGAACTATGTATGATATTGCATGGCCCAGTGTTTTAGAAGCAGTACTTATTAGTATAATTGCTTCAGTAGACACCATAATGGTAGGTGGTATCGGCTCACATGCCATAGCCGCTGTAGGAATTACAGCACAACCTAAATATATTGTACTTGCAATAATACTTTCACTCAATATTGGTGTAACCGCTGTGGTATCAAGGCGTAAAGGAGAAAATAATTTTGACGGTGCTAATGCATGCTTTAAACAAGCGCTAATTATTTGTACCGGTTTATCGACCTTGATGGCGATAGCAGGATATTTCTTTGCCGATGACATACTATCATTTGCAGGTGCGGGTGATGATATTTTAGACATGGCTGTAAGTTATTTTAGAATTACTATGATAGGAAATGTCTTTCAGTCTTTAGCACTTACTATTAATGCGGCACAGCGTGGAATAGGTAATACAAAAATTTCGATGCATACCAATATAGCCGCCAATGTTATAAATTTAATTTTCAATTTTTTTCTCATCAATGGAATATGGTTCTTCCCGAAACTCGGCACAAATGGTGCTGCAATAGCAACAGTAATGGGTAATGTAGTTGCTTTTGCTCTTGCTATGATATCTGTAAGTTCTCCACATGGATTTTTAAGCGTTGTAAACAAAGTAAGTTGGAAATTCAAAAAAGCTACCTTATCAACAATTGTTAAAATAAGCTCAAATGCGATGATGGAGCAAGTATTTATTCGTGTGGGTGTGTTTGTAAACACCATGCTCATTGCAAATTTAGGGACAAGCTCACTGGCAACATATCAGATAAGCATGAATGTTTTAAGTATATGCTTTTGCGTAGGCGATGGTATAAGCATGGCATCTTCATCGCTTGCTGGACAATCTCTCGGAGCTAAAAGGCAGGATATTGCTATCGTTTATGGAAAAGTTGGTCAAAGAATAGCGCTTGTAATAGGAGTATTACTTTTTTTCCTGCTATATATTTTGAGAAATCCAATTGCAATGCTATTTACCAACGAATCAGATATAATTGCAGTTTCGGCGTATTTGATAATAATCACTGGACTCATTGGTCCCTTTATGGCATCAAACGGTGTGTTCATGGGAGTGCTTAGAGGAGCTGGAGATGTAAAATATACCGCTGCAGTATCGCTTGTTAGCTTTGCATTAGTACGACCTGTGACAACATATCTATTTTGCTACCCAATGGGACTAGGTGTAGTTGGGGCATGGTATTCAATAGCTTTAGATCAGATAATAAAACTTGTATTGGTAGGAATAAGATTTTATAGTGGTAAATGGACAAAAATTTCTTTGTAGATTTTTGTTTAAAATATAATAAAGATTAATTACAAAACTCAGGAGGCAAGCACAATATGTCAGGTCATTCAAAATGGAGTACCATCAAAAGAAAAAAAGAAAAAACAGATGGTCAAAGAGCAAAAATATTTACAAAAATCGGTCGTGAAATCAGTGTAGCAGTAAGAGATGGAGGAGCTGACCCTGCAGCTAACAGTAAACTTCGAGATCTTATTGCTAAAGCCAAGGTTAATAATGTTCCAAACGATAATATAGATAGGGTAATAAAAAAAGCTCAGGGTGATGGTGATAAAAACACATTTGAAAGCATAATCTATGAGGGATATGGCCCGTGTGGAGTAGCGGTAATAGTATCTGCACTCACCGATAACAGAAATCGTACAGCAGGCGATTTAAGGCATTATTTTGACAAATACGGCGGTAATTTAGGTCAAAATGGTTGTGTATCTTTTATGTTTGAGGAAAAGGGACTCATTGTAATTGAATGCGGTAATATTTCTGAAGATAAAATGCTTGAAGACAGTATGGAATGTGGTGCGGAAGATTTTAAAACAGTCGAAGATGTGTATGAAGTTTATACATCAGCAACAGAATTTATTTCTGTAAGGGACGCTCTCTCAAAATTAGGTTATATTTTTATTTCGGCAGAGCTTGCATATATTCCCTCTACATTCTCCTCAATTGCAGATGAAGAAATGATTATAAAAATGGAGAAACTCTTAGAACTTCTCGATGATAATGACGATGTTCAAGAAGTGTGGCACAACTGGGAAGATTAGTTAATTAAAAATTTTATAAAGTTGGTGATAAGATGTTAGGTGCAATTTTTGATTTAGACGGCACTTTGGTTGATTCTTTAGGAAAATGGAGGCAGATAAATTATGACTTTTTTGATAAATTTAATATACCTCCAAATGATGAAGTAATGCATAAATTTAAGTCACTGAGTCTTGCTGATGCTGCAAAACTTGTTAGGGATTTATATAGTATTGATTGCTCGGATGATGATATTGTTCAAACATGGATTGATATGGCACATGATATGTATACCAATCATGTTAAGCTAAAGCCCCACGCTGAAACATATCTGCGCACACTAAAGGAGCAAGGTGTTAAGCTCGGCGTTGCTACAGCTACATACAATCATCTTGCTACTGCCTGCTTGGATGCAAACGGCATACTTGATTTATTTGATTTTGTTATTGATGTAAACACATACAATACCTCAAAACACGAGCCTGACATCTACTTCACTGCAAGTGAAATGCTTGGTGTACCGATTGAGAATTGTGTTATATTTGAAGATGCACCTTATGCAATTAAAACCGCTAATGATGCAGGATTTAAAGTAATATGCATACGTGATTTAAGTTGGGGTGATGAGCAGTCCGAGGTTATAGACTATTATGAAAAAATTATTGATTCTTACATAGAGCTTTAATTATGCTTAAATGAAAATTATATAGAATTAGGGTATTCTCTCTGCAATATACGGAGTGAATACCCTTAATTTAATTATTTAATCTGATTTAGTGTTAATAATGAACGCCATTTTCATAATAGTTATCTTTATCTATATGTGTGAAAACAACGGTAACTGTCTCTATTGTTTCCGATGCATCTCTTTTGGTGTCCATTACAGCATCCGTTATTATTTTTGCGACTGCATCTTTTACATGCTCTCCCCTGTCAAACCATTCAACATATGCAAATACGCTATCTTTTACCACTTCCCCTTCGCAGAATAAATATCCATCTCCCATTCTGTCGGCAGAAAATGTTATCCAATCATTTGGGCATCCTATTACTTCTGCAAGTGGCAAGGTAATAGTCTTTGAAAGGTCTTTAACCTTTGATATTTCTAAACAAGTAAATCTTATATTTGGCATAAATTTCTCACTTTCATTCTATTTTTTAAATATTTATTGTGTCATCAAGATAAAAAGAATAGATCATTGCTTCAACTTCCCCATATCCTAAAAAACTCTTTACAATCTCTTTATATAGATTAATCTGCGTACTGTATTGCTCTTTGAAAATATCAACATTTGAAACAAAATCTGTTTTGTAATCGATAATCGTAGCTTTACCATTTTCTAAAAGTATACAATCCGCTATCCCTTGGAGTGCTACTGATGCGTTTTCTGGTATTTCATCGGTATATGCTTTTAGTCGCTTTCCTGAAATATCGGCAAAAAAACTATACTCTCTTAGCATTCCATCGGCATTCTCCATTCTATTGTACAGTGTACTATTGAAGAATTTTTTTAGCTTTGTAATATTAAGACTCTCTGACTCTTTTTCACTTAAATAATTTTTAGATAAAAGCCTTTTAATCTCCTCATCCAAAGAAGTTGCTGCTGCACCGTAGTCTGCATACTGCATAAATTTATGCATTGCTGTACCGCGTTCTGCAGCTGTTAGTTTTTGCTCGGTTAAAAATTTAGGACGCTTAGAGAATATATCTCCCTTTTCTTCTTTATCTTTGCCAATATGTGATATTGCAAGCCCAGTAGGGAGTTTTGTCATCTCTTCATAGGGGTATTTGTAGCTTTGTCTTTTAATTATTTCTAAAAGGAGTTTTTCATCTCCTTTAAAACTAATATTTTCTACTACATCCTCGTTATCAGATTTTTTTTCTTTATTACTTAAATTTGTAATGATTATATTAAATTCTCCTACATTGCCATGTGAATCCTCACTAATAATCTCACATTCATTACGAAGAGTTATGCCATCCTTATGATGAAGTAATGCTGATAAAATTATTTGCGCATAACTACTGCTGTTGTTTATATATCTCTCTGGTATTTTATCCTCTTTTGTAAGAGGAATTACTGATTTAGATATTTCCGAGGTTATGTTTTTGCTTGTAGCCGTAATAATCAACTTTTCTTTTGCTCTCGTCAGTGCTACATATAAAAGCCGAAGCTCCTCATCAAGCATTTCTTTACGATTTTTAAGCCTTATTCCAAGTAGCGGCATTGTATTGTATTTTGCACCAAGTCTTAAGTCTTTTCGTTTGCAAGCAAAACCTAAATCAGGATTAATAAGGTAGTTTTTCTTATTGTCCTCTTCATTAAATCTTTTAGTAGTGTCCGCCAAAAAAACAACTGGAAATTCAAGACCTTTAGACTTGTGTATACTCATTATTTTTACAGCTTCAAGCGTTTCATTTTTTAAACTTCCAGGAGCAAGGTCGGAGCCGTTATCAATTATTTTATTTACAAAAGAAATAAATGATGAGAGCCCCTTGTATCCATTTTTATCAAATTTTGATGCGTATTCAGAGAGAAGTCTAAGATTAACAACCTTTGCATTGCCATTTTTCATCATCCCAAATACGGATTCAGCATTTGTTAAATCATATAACATATATATTAATTCGGAAACGGGTGTAATTGCTGTATACGAGGATATTTCATCGTAAATCTTAAAGAATCTATCAATTTTTTCGGTATTTTTACCTTCTTTAAGCCTTACAAATAAAGGCTTATCTGTTTTATTTAGTGATAACCTGCCCAAATCCTTAGCAGTATACCCAAAAAGTGGTGAAATAAGTGCATTTGTCAGTTCAATATCAAGCAGTGGATTTTCAATAATCTTAAGAAAACAAATCACACTATATACTTCCTCAGAAAATATAAATCCTTTCTCTAAATTAATAATCGAGTCAATTCCATTTCCTTTTAACGCTCGCTGATAAATATCTGACTTATTTGATGTTGAGCGAAGTAAAATAGCAATATCAGAAAATCTTAAAGGTCTATCAAGTCCTTTTTCATGCACAGTATATCCCGATGAAATCATATCGCTAATCCTCTGTGCAATATACTTTGCTTCGACTTCCCTTTTACTATCTTCATTATCTCCAGAGGCACTGTCAAGCAAAACTACTTCACACCCTACATCTTTAGCATTTGGGTAATTAGCAGCTGGAAACAATGCATCTTCTTCATTATAATCCATGCCTCCTGCTTTTTTACTCATGACTTTTGAAAATATATAATTAATTGAGTCCGTAATTTCCTTTCTGCTTCTAAAATTGTCCTGCATTATTATTTTTCCCTCTTTATCTTTTAAAGTATAGTTTGGGAAATTTTCTTTTTTGTCTAAAAAAATCTCTGGTTTAGCCTGCCTAAATCCATAGATACTCTGCTTAACATCGCCTACCATAAATAGTTTTCTACCATCATCGGTTATTGCTTTAAAAATCATATCTTGAACATAATTTGTATCTTGATATTCATCTACCAACACCTCATAAATATCCTCGCTTAGCATTTTAGCGGTCTCAGTATATTTGTATCCACTCTCTTCCATTGTCACTAAAAGTTTAAGTGCAAGGTGTTCTAAATCGCTAAAATCAAGTAGATTTTTTTCTTTTTTTAGCTCAGAATATAGTTCATCAATCTCTATAATAGTGTCAAAAAGTGTGTTAATTAAAGGTAGTATAAACTGCATCTCTTTTTTAAATTCTTCTTTGCTACAAAAATAATGCTTATCCGCTAAATCTTTTAATAGTTTTTTTGAATCATCCCTAAGCGATTTTACATTATTCTGAATGTGCTTATTTTCACATTTAGTGACCCTACCTAAAGTCATAAATGACAAATTACTAAGTAATTTGTGGCAAGTAGTCCAGTCAGATGCAGTAAGCGCTATTATTATATTATTTACTTGCTCTAAATCACTAAGTATTGCATTTGAATATCCTTCATGAACTTTATCATCTTTTTTAGCTTCATTTAGTGCATGGGTGAGCAGTTCTTTGATGTATTTGCAGGTAGATAGAGCATATTCAATAATCACCTTACCCCATTTGCTGTGCTGCGGGTTATCAGTTTGTGAATACTCCTCTTTCATTTCCTCTACCCATTTATTATAAAAAGGATAACTGCGCAGAAAGGCATACATGTCCTCAATTGTTGTAATTAGCCCATTATCATTATTACCTGACGACATAAGTTCGCTTAAATCTCTGAACCCTTCGCACAATTCTTCATATTTTTTGTTTAACACATCAAGTATTGCGCCTCTACGAATAATTTCAAGCTCCTTTTCATCTCCTATTTTAGGATTTGGTGAAAAATTAAGTGTATGGAAATTTTCCCTAATTAAATCAAAACAAAGGGAATGCACTGTACTAATTCTTGCTTTGGGTAAATCTTGTATTTGCCTTCTAATAAATGGTGATTTACTTTGCTTATATAATTCTCCAAGTCTTTGAGAAATTCTATGCTTCATTTCGCTTGCTGAAGCCTTAGAGAATGTGGCAAGTATCATATTTTCAAATTCGACAGGATTTTTTTCATCGGTCAGCAGTGAAACAACTCTTTCCACAAGCACAGCAGTCTTACCACTGCCAGCAGCTGCGGATACTATGACCGACATATCCCTTACTTCTATTGCTGCTTTTTGCGCCTGTGTCCAATTAACTTTCACATTCATCCCCCATTTCCTTAAAAATCTCGAATCTGTCAAGCTTTGCAATCTCAACAACTTCTTTTCCGCTTTCATTTCCACACATAACGGCAAAATCACAATATGTACAGGGGTTATATCCTCCGCCCGATATTGGCAGTGCAGCCACATCCCCCTCGTATATTTTACCTCCAAGCTTTATCAAATTATTAGATACAGCTTTATACAGCATACCAAGCTCCGCAAGCGTGGCTACTGATGATTTCTTTTCTATTTCTCCATCTTTAATCTTTGCAGGTATAAAAAGGCCCTCTCCACCTTTTTCCATGCCATAAATAATGTCTTGCTCTGCAAGGACTATCCCACTCATCTTCATTGTTTCTCGCTTTTTACTCCAAATAGCTTCATCACTCATATCTGTATCCACTGAAATTAGAGTGTTTTTTGCAGGCATATAGAGTATTCCGGCAGGTTTAGTACTGCCTTTTATAAAATCATCATCACAAATGGCAAATAAATATATTAGCATTTGCATATTGAGTCCGTAAAGTATGTCGCTGAGCTCAAATTTCTTACTTCCCGACTTATAGTCAATAACTCTTATGTATTTTGACCCATCACGCTCATACATATCTATTCTGTCTACTACGCCGCTCACTGTTATTTCAGCATCATTATCAAGGGCTATTTTTAATGGCTTATAATTTTGGCCATATCCTATTTTCTCCTCAAAAGCAATTGGTATAAAATCACTTTGAACAAGCTCTTCTGCGAGTCTGAGCACTATTAAAGTGATGTCTTTCTCAATTTTTGTGAAAAGATATTTAAGTCTTGCTGAAAGTATCTCCAAATCGTTTATACTATTGCTTAAATATTCTTTGACAAGTGTTGATACTTCAAATTTTATATTGCTTTCAGTTAAAGAATTTAACTGACTTCCATGTGTTTTCACCATTTTTTCGAGGACATAATGAATTAAGGAGCCTACTTCAATCGGAGACAGCTCCACCCTGCGGCGTGGATTAATTTTAAGTGTATTTGATAGATAGTATTTAAAGCGACAGTTAAAAAAATTATCTATCTTTGAAGGAGAAAGCTTTAAAGTTGTTCCATATAGCTGATGTATTAGTGTGTCATCCTCTATTTTATGGTTATATACCTTTTTAGAGCGTCGTGATAGCTCGGCAAAAGTCTCTGGATAGAGATTTTCACATAGCCAACTGCCGAGAGGCTTTAATTTATCATCATCACTTTGCATTTCAGTAAGCACATCAAGGCCTGTTTCTTTATTCCAAATTAAATTTATTTTAGTCTGAACATCGTACTTTTGTGATATGCTACCAAATAGTTTTACAGCTTCTGCAATGATTACCGATGGTTCGAGTGTATTTCCTGAAGCATCGTTTTGAGGATATGAAATATATAGTTTTTCACTTGCTCTTGTAATCGCATAATATGAATAGTAATTTTCATATTTTGCAATTTCGTCGACGGGTGCAGTTAAATCAACTCCCATTTCTACAATTTTCTGACGCTCTTTATTAGTCAAAATTCCCCTCTCTTGCGGTGAAGCTGGAAATTCCCCTTCTATGCACCCTATCACGAATACAGCCTTTATCTCTCCAAGTCTAATTCTGTCAGCTGTGCCTATGATAACTTGATCTTGAGTTTGTGGAAGCTTTCCATATTCTGTTGTAGCAAGACATATGTTAAATAGTTCAGTCAATCGTGGTAATGAGAAATTATACTCTCCGAGTATTTCAGCCATAATGTCTAAAATATAGATTACTTCTTCCCAGACTGAATTTTGCTCTTTTAAAAATGTAACCTGTTTATCAGTAGGAAGATAATTTGAAATATCAGTGAGGACTTTTTTGATATTTACTGATGTTAATAACTCATAAACCACAGCTGCAAATTTCTTAGCAGTGGCATTTTTAGTCCCCTCTTTTACTTTTAAAACTACATTATATACTTTTTCTCTTACAAGATTTATTTCATTTAAAATTTCTTCATTGTCATTTTGAGCCTTATTAGTTATACCATCGGGATAGTTATTAAATGTATTTGCGAAATCACTCCCTTTGAGGCTCCAGACATATGCATAATTTTCAAGTCTACTAAAAGATAATGCATCGATTTCAAGCATTGGAGATTTTGCAATTTTAAGCATTGAGTCAAGTTGTGTGCTCTTTTCTGCGGCCTCAAGTACACTTTGAATAAACATTACTATCGGCGAGGAAAATAAATCCCCAGAACGGTCTGTAAAATATGGAAGTTCATATCGCCTAAATACCCTATTTATTGCATTTTCATAGCGGGTAAAATCCCTTGCTATCACTGCAATGTCTTTATATCTATATTCTTCTTCACAGATGAGCTCTTTTATTTTAGCTGCAACCGCAGTAATTTCAGCATATGGATCTACATATGAAGAAATAAATATATTTTCTGATTTTCTCTCGTCAGGTGTATCATCTATAAGATAATACTCTTCAAAATGAGATATATCCGATTTTTTATGCCTATAATTTTTCTCTAATACAATTGGTGCATTGACTGCTATCATTTCATTTTTTGCTATTCTTATAAGTTTTGATGCAGTCAGAGTTGGTGCTGAAAACGACCCTAATCCCTCACTGTCATCATGGAGTGAGGGTGTGCATAGGCTAACATAAAGTTTATCGCATTGTCGAGCTATGGCTGCTATAAGTTCATACTCGGATGTTGTAAACATCATAAATGAATCAATAAAAATAGTACTCTTAGCAAACAAACTGCTACTGATAACTTTTTCAGTGGCAACGCTTATATTGTCCTTTGGGTCGCATCCATTTTTATCCATCACATTTTGATATGCAGTATATATTAAATTTATATCCGAAAGCTTTCTTGCTAAAATATCATCTTCGCAATTCTCAAGGGAGCTTTTAAGTATTTCAGTAGTGATACCTGCCGACTTGAAGTCTTCAATAGTATCCACCATAGAGCTAATAAATGTGCCATTTAGCGCATATCCAGCGTAAATATCAAGGCGAGTTTTTAATTCTTCCACTGCAACAGCCATTGATAATTGTTTTTCAGCTTTAGACAACTCATTTCCTTTCGGAAATCCTAAATGTCTAAAAATTAAATGAGATAACGAACTAAAGCTAACTACTTTTACCTGCGCAGATGCTTTTGACCCAAGTATATTATAAAGTGCCTTTTCACTTTCAAAAGAATATTGCTCTGGCACAATATAAAATATTTTTTTGCCTTCATTTGCAGCATTTTTAGCTAAATTATTTAAATATTCTGTTTTCCCACTGCCTGCTCGTCCTAAAATCAGTTGAAGCATATATACACCCCATTTAGTAAATATATGGTTTTATTTTACCACAGTATCGAATTTTTGTGTAGTACAAAATTCTCTCATAATTATTTATATCACAACAGTAATCAAAGCTGAATTACAGATGATGTTAATCCAGCTTTGATTACTGTATGCAGTATATATTAAAAGGAGAAAGCATATTATTTATTGCAACTTTTTAAGCTTTTGCACTCATCAGCTAAGTTTACTGCTTATTCTATAACTCCCAACACCTATATGCTCAAATATGTATTGACCATGTTTATTTGTAAAAGAGGCTTTAATCGGATACAGATTTGCATATCCGTTTTCAGCGTGTATTATTTTATAAAGCGATACAATCTCATCTGCATTCGGTGCTGAACTTAAACCCAGTACTCGGCCATATATTGTTATATCATCTTCACTGCACCCTATTTCATACACTGATTCTACTTTAGATATATTTCCATTATTAATAATTATATCAACATCTCCCATGGTGATATATTCCGCTGAGTATAGTGATAATGCATACTTGCCATCAGGAATATTTTCAAGTTTAAATTCTCCGCTTTCCGTGGTAATTATTTCCTCAGCAACTTCATTGTCATAACCCCATATATTTATTATTACATCGCTCACTTTTTCTCCCTGACATTTTGTAGTGCCAAAAAGTGTTTCTTCGGCTATTTCAAGCTCAAGTGAAATATACTTAAGGTGCAAATTTTTATTATTTTCTTCATTAAAAATATCACTGTAATCCATCTAAAATCCTCCTGATTTTAAAAGTATTGTTATATATTCTATGCTTTATTTAGATAATTTGATACAAAAATTAATTAGGGTATTGCCTTTGTCCATAACAAGGCAATACCCTAAATTAATGATAGATTAGTTCAATTTATTGAAAATACTCTCTTAATTTTTTATCATCAAATCTATAAACTGTCCATTCGTCCATCGGTTCAGCGCCTAAGGATAAATAAAAATCAATAGAAGGCTTATTCCAATCGAGACAACTCCATTCCATCCTGCCGCAGTTATCATCTACCGCAATTTGCATCACATATTCAAAAAGCTTTTTGCCATACCCTTTACTGCGTTTATCTGAGTTTATAAAGATATCCTCTAAATACAATCCTGGTCTGCCTTTAAATGTGGAGAAATTGTAGTAATAGACAGCAAATCCCACTGGTTCGCTTCCCTCATATGCAATAAGACCATGTGCCGCTTTGAGGTTAAAGAAAGAATTATAAATTTCCTCTTCGCTACAACGAACAGAGTCAAGCAAAACTTCGTATTCAGCAATCTTTTTGATAAAATCTAAAATTATTGGACAATCTTCGGGGGTTGCTTGTTTAATTGTAAAATTATTCATATAATGCCTCCATAATGTAAATTTGAAAAGAAAAAATAAATATAAGTTTTATTTTAAATATATAATAGCTTATAACCTTGAAAAGTGCAAGACAATTGATGTGTAAATGTGTTATAATTAAAATAAAAAGAAAATATATAAATTTGCCCGTACTCACTCCGTTGCCAATGTTGATAAAATCACCCATGAAAGGATATAAATAATCGGAATAAGGAAAATATTTTATAGAGATTTATTATAGTGATAATGTTAGGCGCTAATTATTAAGAACAAAAAATTAGGAGTGTAATTTATTACTTACACCCCTTGATTTAATATTAAAATTTATGCACTCTTAGCATTTTTAATTTCTTCTAATGCTATTGAGAGCTGGTCTGGACATGATGTCTTTCTAAATCCACAACGAATACCCTTACATTTAGAAACAATGTCATCAATAGTTCTCCCTACTGATAAAGTTGACATACCTAAAAGGTTTCCTGGACATCCTCCTAAAAATTCAACTTTTTTAATCACATCATTTTCGTCCACTTCAATAGTAATTGCTTTGGCACAAACGCCTTTTGTTTTGTAAGTATGGGTCATTTTTTTACTCCTATTTATATCTTTATCAATATTCTTTCTAATAATTATACTACTATTAAGACTTTTTTTCAACAATAGTCTTAATACATTGACATAAAGTTTACGATTAATTAAACAAATAAGATTTTTTACTGTAATTTTTATTTTAAAATTAGTGAATAGTAACAAAGCGTTTTGAAAATTAAACTCTATTTAAAATTTCAATTGTAGAGTTAAAGTAAAAATGTTATAATTTGTAGGTAATTTTTTTTGAAAGGGAAAATAATGATTTATAAAATAAATTTAGGGATGTTTGATGGGATATTTCCCATGCCAAATATTATTGTTGATAAGCACATTAGATTAGCCTCAGAAGTTGCAGTGAAAACGCTGCTTGTAATAATGAGAAATGCTCAAAATCCAATCTCCCCACAGATTATTTCTCAAATACTCGGTGTTGACAGTATCGAAGAAGTAAATGAGGCAATTGAATATTGGCAACAACTCGGGGTGCTAATCAGTGAAGATAAATCTGTTAAACAAGATGTTATTAATTCTGAGATTAGAATATCGGATAAAAGCTTAATAGAAAAAAAATCTGAAAATAAGCCACAACCTATAAAGAGGGGTGAATTTTCACGCAAAGAGGCTCTTGATTTAGTTCAAAAAAATAACGAGCTTAAAACACTGGTACACGCAATACAAGAAAGCACCGGTAAAACTTTAACATCAGTAGATTTTGAGTGCCTTGCTGCATTATATTCTTATTATGGATTGTCCACTGATTACATACTTATGGCAGTTGTTTACAGCAGTAAAAGGGGCAAAAAAGGGCTTAAATATGTTGAAAAAATGATTATGTCCTGGCTTGAAGAAGGAATAGATAATCATGAAAAGCTCGATAATCATATTCAATTACTTTCTGAAATGCAGTCAGTAGAGGGCAAGGTGAAGTCCGTTTTAGGAATTAATGACAGAGCACTAATTTCATCGGAGAAAAAGCATATTAAGCGCTGGATGTCGGATTATAAATTTGATTTAGATATGATTAAGCTTGCATATGAGAGAACTGTTGAGGGCACGGGCAAGCTATCATTTCCATACATGGATAAAATTCTGCAAAATTGGCATGAGTTATCTGTAAAAACTCCAAACGACGCCGCACAGCAATCGGATAAGCGCAAAAATAAACCCACGGATTCCCCATCATATAGTCAAAACGAGCTTGATAAGCTCATATATAAAGACTACTTTGATAATAATTGACATTGTATCGTTAATTTATATTCAGGTTGAGGTGTTGAAAATGAACTATCAAAAAGAGCAAAGGGATAAAGCAAGAATAATACTTGAAAACAGAAAATCCCTTGCAAAGGAAAGAGCTTTACAGAGCAAAAATGAAGTTTATGCAAAAATCCCCCGAATAAAAGAGATAGATAGACTACTTTCTTTAACAGGGATAAATGTTTCAAAAGCTATATTAAATGGCGAAAATGTCGAGAAAAATATCGAGCTGTTAAAACAGGAAAATTTAAATTTACAAAAAGAAAAAGCAGAGTTACTTATTAAAAATAACTATACTGAAGATTTTTTGATGCCAAATTTTAAATGCAATAAATGCTCTGATACAGGATTTAAAAACAACTCACTTTGTGATTGCCATATAAAGCTGCTCAAAGAGCTCTCCTATGAGAAATTGCGCCAACAGGTTGATCTAAATGCATATAGTTTTGCTAATTTTTCGCTGTCTTACTACCCTGAGCAGTCCACTACTGCTATCTCCCCTAAATCGGTTATGGAGCAGAATTTTGTTAAAGCTAAGATGTATGCTGAAAACTTTTCCCCCACTTCGCAGAGCCTTTTACTGCTTGGAAAAACAGGACTTGGTAAAACTCATCTCTCGGTGGCAATTGCAGGAAAAGTAATTGAGAGTGGATATGATGTGCTATACTGCTCGGCGCAAAATTTACTGCATAGGCTTGAAAAAGAAAAATTCTCCTCTGATAATAAAAATGACTTTGAAGATTATATGCAAATTATACTTTCAACCGATTTATTAATTATTGATGATTTGGGAGCTGAGTTTTCTACAAGCTTTACCACATCGGCAATTTACAATATAATAAATTCAAGGCTACTGCAAACTTTGCCCACTATTATTAATTCCAATTTAGACACAACAAAAAAGCTTGAAGAAGCATATTCAGCACGCTTTGTATCAAGGCTTTTAGGAAATTATGACATACTCACCTTTATGGGCGAAGATATTAGAATAAAGAAAAAATATAATTAAAGAATGGAGATTACTATGAATTTTTCGGATATACTTTCTAAAGTTGACCACACTTATCTAAAGGCAGATGCAAAAATATCGGATATTTATAAATTATGCGACGAAGCAGTGGAATATAAAACTGCTTCCATCTGCATTAATTCCTGTTATGTAAAAGAAGCAAAGGAGTACCTCAAAGGAGCTGTGCCCATATGCGCAGTTGTTGGCTTCCCTCTCGGTGCAATGTGCAGTGAAGCAAAAGCGTTTGAAGCTAAATGTGCTACCGAAAATGGCGCTGACGAAATTGATATGGTTATAAACATCGGCAAGCTTAAATCAGGTGATTATGACTATGTGCTGGCGGATATTAAAGCGGTAAAATCAGCTATTGGGAGCAAAGTGCTAAAAGTTATAATTGAAACCTGCCTTTTAACGGCCGATGAAAAGAAGAAAATGTGTGAAATCGTTGAGCAATCGGGTGCGGAATATATTAAAACATCCACTGGTTTCTCCACAGCAGGAGCAACATTTGAAGATATTGAGCTTTTCTACTCTCAAATTGGAGGGCGAGTTAAAATTAAAGCGGCGGGAGGCATTAAAACGGTTGATGATA
Organism: uncultured Oscillospiraceae bacterium; assembly: GCA_964371155.1. Taxonomy (GTDB): domain Bacteria; phylum Bacillota; class Clostridia; order Oscillospirales; family Ruminococcaceae; genus CAYJEQ01. Next base: position 120,451 of record CAYJLI010000002.1, read on the forward strand.
TGCAGAAATTCATTGCACTCGGCTCCGATCGTTTAGGTACAAGCTCCGCAATCAAGATAATAAACAATTTTACCACTGCCGGTGAATATTAGCCGGATTAAGGATTGATACTTATATGAAAGAAAAATTTTATTATAAATTTACACCCCAGGCAAAAGCAGAAAAAATAAAGAAGAAACAGCAATTCAAAAATAATGTTGATTTAGATTTTGACGATTTTGATGATGATGACTATGAAGAAATAGAAGAGGTTGTTACTCAAACTGAGCAAATAAACAAATGTCCACATTACAAAAAATGCAGTGGATGTCAGTTGCAAAATCTTGATTATCACTCACAAATTAAACTAAAGCAAAAGCTGATTTCTCAAAAATTCCCAAAAATTATGCGAATAAATTCCATACTAACTATGGAAAATCCTACACATTATAGAAATAAAGCATCCTGTGCTTTTTCTACTGATAGAAACAATAGACCGATACATGGTATTTTTCAGTCGAAAACAAAGCATGTAGTTAAAGTTAAAGACTGCATGATACAGGATAAGCTCTCCAACAAAATTATTGACGCAACCGCTAAAATTGTTTATGATTTTAAACTTAAGCCATATAACTCGATGAAAGAGCAGGGATTTTTTAGGCATATACTTGTCCGTCGCTCATTTTCCACAAATGAAATAATGGTAGTTTTAGTAACACAGAGTGTCACCTTCCCTTCTGCTAATTCATTTGCTAAGGTGCTTTTGAAGAAATTCCCACAAATAACCACCATTGTACATTGTGTAAATGACAGCAATATTGATATGGTTGTGGGTCGCACTCAAAAAATCCTCCATGGAAATGGCTATATTAATGATAAACTTCTCGGGCTTACTTTTAAAGTTTCCCCACAATCATTTTATCAGATTAACCCTATCCAAACTGAAAAACTCTACAAAAAGGCAATAGAAATGGCGGATATAAATAAAAGCGATTTAGTTCTTGATGCATATTGTGGTACTGGCACAATAGGTATGCTTGCTGCTTCAAAAGCAAAGACAGTTTTTGGTATTGAAATAAATAAAGAAGCTGTTAAAGACGCAATATCTGCTGCAAGAAATAATAATATAAGCAATATTCGTTTTCACTGTGGGGACGCTGGAAGAACTATGCTTGAAATGCTTGATGAGGGCTTAAAACTCGATGTTTTATTCATGGATCCTCCACGCTCGGGTAGTGATGCAAAGTTTTTAAATGCAATTTCTAAAGCTTTGCCACAGAAAATTGTTTATATCTCTTGTAATCCCGATACTCTTGCAAATGATTTAACTAAACTCATTTCTTTTGGCTATACTGTAAAAGAATTTCAGCCGGTGGACATGTTTCCTTTTTCACGCCATGTGGAAGCTTGCGTTCTTCTATGTAAAGACAAATAGGAGGTAGAATACTTTGGGATTTTTGCAATCATATAAAAGACTAGATAATCTCTGTAAAGATTTATTATCCTCTGATAAGGGTGTAACTACATATATAGAATATTTAGAGAGAATTAATCAAAATAAGTTTAAAGATGATTACTATAAATTGAAGCATTACCGATATGTGCGAAATAAAATTGTACATGAAAATAATGCAAGTGAAGAGAATATGTGCACCAGTAGCGATATTGAGTGGATTGAAAATTTTTATAGCCGCATTTTAAATCGGACTGACCCACTTACTTTGCATCATAAGAAGATGTATCCAAAAGATAAGCACTTCTCTTCTAATAACAATTCCCAAAAATCTGGTTGTGGGATGTTTTTGGGGATCATTTTAACTGCTTTTATAATTTTGTTAGTCTTATGAAAATTATAAAAGCAATAGTAGTCTAAGGAATATAATATAAACATGGGATTGCAGATGATGCACCCATGTTTTTTTAGAATTTCTATTGTTTCTGTGAGAAATGATTTCTCTACTTTTTTAGTTGACATTCACTTTTTTTTATGATAACATATGAACAAGTATTCATATGTTCATATATAATGATGTTGTAAAGGAGTATATAAGATGAATAATAAAACTCCATGCGAGCAAAGTCATACCCATTCTGAAGTAGTAGTTATGAGGTCAAATTTACCTAAAGAAGAAGAAATGTATGATTTAGCTGAATTTTTTAAAGTTTTAGGCGATAGCACAAGAATAAAAATTTTGTTTACATTGTATAAAGAGCCATTATGTGTTTGCGATATTGCAAATGTGCTTGGTATGAGTCAATCTGCAATATCTCATCAGCTCAGAGTATTAAAGCAAGGTAGAGTTGTTAAGCATCGCAAAGACGGTAGGACTGTCTATTACTCACTTGATGACGAACATATAAAGAATATCATTTCTCAAGGTTTCTCCCATACCGTTGGAGAATGCTAAATATTTATTAAATACCATACTACTCTATATTTTTTGAAAGGTGTTATAATTATGTCAACTAACAATTTAAAACATGCTACTCAAAGTTGTGGATCCACTTCAACCTATACTACTGCAGCAGTTGAAACTCAGCATACTAATAGCGATTGTGGATGCGGGTGTGATACTGCCGATGTCTTCCCTATTCACGAACATGAGCATGAACACGAGAATAGCAGCAATATATTGCTTAGAATGTCGATGGCCGCAGTTCTCACTTTTACCGCAATTTTTTTGCAAGTTTCTCCACTAATTAATACTATAATATTTATTTTAGCATACTTAATTTCGGGATATGATATTTTGCTAAGAGCAGCTAAAAACATTATAAAAGGGTCTGTTTTTGATGAGCACTTTTTAATGTCGATAGCAACCATTGGAGCAATTATATTAGGAGAATACAGCGAAGGTATTGCTGTTATGGTGTTTTACCAAATAGGCGAATATTTTCAAGGGCGTGCTGTGCGTAAATCAAGAAAATCTATTTCAGATTTAATGGATATTAATCCTGAGTTTGCAAATAAAATCATAGGTGATAATGTAGTTTCAGTTACTCCTTCCGAGGTTGAGCTTGGGGATATACTACTTGTGAGAACGGGTGAAAAAATTCCTGTTGATGGTGTAATAGTGGAAGGTACTACTCAGCTCAATACCTCATCACTTACTGGTGAAAGCCTGCCTGTATCAGTTTCGATTGGTGATGAAGTGCTTTCAGGCTCTATAAACACTTCCGATATGATTAAAATAAAAGCGACTGCTATTTACAATGATAGCACTGTTGCACGAATATTAAGGCTTGTGAGTGAAGCCTCGGCTCAAAAATCAAAATCGGAACGATTTATAACAAAATTTGCACGCTATTATACCCCGATTGTAGTGTATTGCGCACTTGCATTAGCTATCATCCCCTCTTTAGTAACGGGAGATTTTAATGTCTGGATTTATCGTGCACTCACATTTTTAGTAATTTCTTGCCCTTGTGCCCTTGTAGTTTCCGTCCCTCTTTCTTTCTTCTCGGGAATTGGTGCTGCATCTAAGCATGGTATTTTAATGAAGGGCGGCATAGCTGTTGAAAAGCTTGCCAAGTGTAAAACTGTTGTATTTGATAAGACCGGTACAATCACCACTGGTAAATTCTCAATTAGCGAAATAAAACCTCTTAACATTTCTGAGGAAGAGCTTGTCTCACTTGCGGCAACACCACAACAAACCTCAACACATCCAATAGCTAAGGCACTTCTTGCTTATTCAAATTTAAAGCTCCTTGAAATCTCCGAAGCTAAGGACATTGCAGGCAGAGGTGTATCCGCTGTCTATAATGGTAAGAAGATTTTTGCAGGTAGTAGTGCACTTATGGCAGATTGTGGAATATATGATATAGTTCATGGCGATGGGACTGCTGTGCATATTGCCATTGATGGTGAATATATGGGTGTAATATTCCTTCAAGATAATATTAAACCCGAAGCTAACGAGGCAGTGGATGTACTGCAAAACAATCTATCAGTAAATACCGCTTTAGTTACTGGAGACAATGAATTTACTGCAAAAAATGTAGCAAAAAGTGTTGGTATAGCTACTGTTTATGCTTCTCAACTCCCCCATGATAAAATGGATAGAGTAAAAGAATATATAAAAGCTTCGGATAATGGCACTACTGTGTTTGTCGGCGATGGTATAAATGATGCACCGGTGCTCTCGCTTTCAGATGTTGGGATTGCAATGGGTGGAATAGGCTCGGATGCCGCTATTGAGGCGGCTGATGTGGTAATCATGAGCGATGAGCTTACACAGATTGCAAAAGCTATAAATATCTCTAAAAAAACAATGGCGATTGTAGTACAAAATGTTGTTTTCTCTATCGGTATTAAAGTTGTCGTGATGTTTTTAGGGGCATTGGGTCTTGCAGGTATGTGGAGTGCTGTATTTGCAGATGTGGGAGTTACCTTCCTTGCTGTGCTAAACTCCATTAGAGCTTTAAGACAATAGAGCATGCATTAATTATATGCCTTACTCATTACAAACTATAAAATCTACTATTTTTTATGCTCCTACTACCGCCATCGGCGATAGTAGGAGCATAAATTAGTTCTACATTTATAAAATTTTAATTTATATACTCATAAGCAATCCTTGGGCTACCATCTTCAACATAGATAATACCCGCTCTTTTAAACCCTGCTTTTAAAATAAGGTTTTGCATTTTTATATTTTGCTCATGGGTATCTATTCGTATATGATTATATAGTTTTTTGGTATATTCAATAATTTCGCCAAACACCCCTCTTTTGGTCATTGAGGATGCTACCCTGTGTATTGTGGCATATTCACTGTTTAAACTCCACTTTCCCTCAATCATTTCATAGGTGGGCTCTACTTCGTTCATAAGCGTGAATACGGCGGATACTTCCCCACCATCTTCACAGATATAAAGATTTTTTGCATCAATATCTGCATTAATTATCTCGGTGGTTGGGTAGTCCTCCCCCCACTGGTTTGGATTGCCATTTGCCTTCATAAATTCTCTTGCTGTTTTATATATTTCAGTAATGCTTGACATATCATCTATTGTTGCAAGCCTTATCATGTAAACACCCTCCATATATTAATTTTCAGAAAAAAGCTCCGCCATGCGTTTTATATAATTAGGGTCGGTACCACAACAACCACCGATATGAATGTTTCCGAATTTTTTTGCAGGTAGTATACTTTGTGCAAATACCTCTTCATCGGTTTTTGATGTGAATTCACCGTCATTATACTGTGGCTTTCCTGCATTTGGTTTAAATACAAGTGGCATATCGGTTAATTCTCTGAAAGTTTTTATTACAGGCAGTGATGCCTCCGGCTCTAAAGAACAGTTCATACCGATAGCCGCTACTTTAAAGTCCTTTAACTCATTGATCATATCCTGCACACTATTGCCCATTATAGTTTTGCCTATTGGCTCAAATGTCATTGAGCAAAATAGTGGTACATCATATTTATTAGCAACTTTCGCCGCAATTTTTAGCATTTCTATATCCATGAATGTTTCAAGAAAGATTAAATCTGGGGATTCTTTCATGCCACTATCTATTATTTCAGTGTAGATTTCTTCGCATTCTTCCTCGGTTAAATCTCCATATGGCTCTAAAAGCTCAGTGAGCGGGCCGATGTCAAGTGCTACTTTTGCATCAGTTCCCGATGTGGCTTTTTTCGCAATTCTAACTGCTTCACGTACGACTTGCTCAACATTGTATTCGCTTTTAGAAAGTGACATTTTATTTGCGCTGAAAGTATTTGTTGTAATTATTTTAGAGCCTGCTTCAATATAATCTCTGTGTAGTTTTAAAACAACTTCGGGCTTCGTAATATTAAAATTCCAAACCTCATCAGTTAGATTTGTCATCTTCCACAAAGCAGTACCTACCGAACCATCCAAAAGAATAACTTTATCTTTCATTTAAAAATCCTCACTTTATTTTTAATTATTAAATTGTACAATTAGATTAGTCTTAAAAAGTATGCCTAAATTTTTCAATGTCTACATTTCCGTCCATCAGAAAGCTAACTCCCTCAAGTGATAATAACATCCTTTGTGTAGCTTTGCCCTCTGGTGAAAAATTATCACTCAGTCCGCCAAATCGATTTACCACTCTGTGGCATGGCACGCTCTTGTCACTGCAACTGCTCAGCGCATACCCTATCACACGAGAGCGTTTTGGATTTCCTGTGAGCGATGCTATTTGCCCATATGTGGCAACTTTCCCGATGGGTATGTTTTTAACTGTTTCATATATAAGAAGATACAGCTCACTCATCGCATATAAGCTCCTTTAATTCTTTTAATTATTGTATCATTTAATTTAAATATTGGCAAATTAATTTTATCACTTGAAAGGGCATGTTTAACTTGTTATACTATTTATGTAAATAATATTTTGGAGGTAGTGATGCGATATAATTCACTCGTGAAAAATTCTGATAAACTATCCGTACTTGGTTTTGGCTGTATGCGTTTTCCTATGAAATCAGGTAGGGTCGATATATCTGCCGCAAATGAGCTCCTTTCATCAGCATATAAGAATGGGATAAACTATTTTGACACCGCATATTTCTACCATTCAGGAAAAAGTGAAGAAATACTTGGGAATTTTATTAAAGAGATGGGTATTAGAGATAAAGTATATATAGCTGATAAACTTCCCTGCTTTTTAGTTAAGAAAGCGGAGCAGATACCTAAATTTTTTGATACTCAGCTCAACAGACTATCAACCAATTATATAGATTATTATCTCATGCATACACTTGACAGCAACACTCAATGGCAGGGATTAAAAGCATTTGGTATAGAGGATTTTCTTAAAGAGAAAAAGAATTCAGGGCAAATTCGTCATGTTGGATTTTCTTTTCATGGCAGACCCGAAGAATTTATTAAAATCCTCGAGGACTATCCTTGGGATTTTTGCCAAATACAATATAATTATCTCGATGAAAATTATCAAGCCGGTGTGAGGGGTCTAAAAAGAGCAGATGAGCTTGGAATTGGCGTGGTAGTAATGGAGCCTCTTAGAGGGGGAAAACTTGCTGGTAAAGTCCCTGTGAAGGTTTTACATGAGATAAATTCATACCATGAAAAACGCTCAGCGGCTTCATGGGCTTTTAGATGGCTGTTTAATCAAAAAGAGGTTTCAGTAGTACTCAGTGGAATGAGTGAACCATCACAACTTGATGAAAACTGCAATACTGTTAATAGCTCATACCCTGATTGCATGTCTGAAGAAGAGCTAATAGTAATTGATAAAATTAAAGCTGTTTATAAATCACTGATGAAAACACCCTGCACAGGTTGCAATTATTGTATGCCATGTCCCTTTGGTGTGGACATACCCGGATGCTTTTCAGATTATAATGCAAGTTCACTTTTCGGGGGAACTCTACCTACAATGCATTATTTAATGAGAGTAGAGGGCGGTATGGGTGCTGGAAAATCAGGTGCAAATCTATGTACCGAGTGCGGTAAATGTCTAAGCCACTGCCCACAGCATATTGATATACCAAATGAGCTTAAAATAGCTCATAAATCGCTTGATAAAGTTCTACTTCGCTTTGGTATAAAAATGGCACTTATATTCACAGGTAGGAAGAAATCTACTAAAAAATA
>CAYJLI010000003.1:0-41742 GCA_964371155.1 uncultured Oscillospiraceae bacterium
TCCTATCATTCGACGTTGTAAATATGATGGCTGGTCTGCTTGTAAGAGCAAGAAACCCAGCTGTTACACAGCCAGAATACGAATACATTTCACTTATCCTTGAAAACCTACCACCGGTAGCAAGAGGATTATTCATCTTCGGTGTATTTGGTGCTATTATCTCCACAATTGATACACAGTTCTTGGTTGGTGGTGAAATTATAGCTAAGGATATCGTACAACCGCTACTTAAGAAACCACTTACAGATAAGCAGAGCATCAATGTTACCAGAGTTTCCTGTGTAGTATTTGCTTGTATCGCTCTTCCATCTGCATTTGTTTTCCCACTTGTATACGATATTACTATTTTCCTATCAAGCCTTTCAATGTGTGCACTCTTCGTGCCACTACTTGCAGCGGTTATGTACAAAGGCAAAAAGACAAATGTTGCTGGTTTCGCTTCAATCATAGTAGGTTTTGCAGTGTGGTTCTACTTCACTACATTCCCACTATACAGCGAGTCACTCTTCGGTGCATCACCTGTTAATGCGTTAGTATTCGGTCTACCTGCATCATTCATCGCTTTCATAATCGGTAACAACTTCGGTAAAGTACTGCATGAAGATGAGAAGACAACATTGGTTAAATAATTTAGGAGGATAATACTATGAGTGAAAATAATAAAAGAGTATTCACAAAAGAAGACTTAGCTATTAAATGGTTTGGCGTTGACGGCGCAATGATTCTTCTCTATGTAGTCCTAAGTTCATTTTATGGCTACGGATTTATTAATAGAGTTGACTGGATTTGTATCTGGGCAGCACCAATTATCACAAGTGCTATCGCTTTAGGTATATTCGCAAACTACCTACAAGAAGTATTTAAATTTGCTGGCAAAGCTAAAGCAGATGCTGAAGCAAGAAGAGCAAAAGAGAATAAGTAATTCTTTTATAATACTTGATTATTCCTAATGATATACACAAGTCTAAGATGCATGAGCTTCCTTAATTGAGGCTCATGCATTTTGGTTTTTGGAGCTTAATGATACTATAAATTGCTTCTATACCAATTCGTTTCTTTAAAATTTTGTTTAGGTGTATAACATAACCTCGCCGAAGGTTATGTTATACACCTAAATTTTTATTATAGAGATTATAATATTAAAGAAATTTTCAAGCTCCGAAAAGTATACTTAAACAGTAAAATGGTATTTAAGTAACGCGCAGAAAATGCACAAAATTTGTTAATTATGTGCATTTTTATTAAAGCATTTTATACTTATTACAAAAATAGCATTTATTTACAAAAAAATGTAGATTTTATTAATAAACTGTGTTATAATTTATGCATGGAACTAATATATAAGTATTGTTAAATATATTAGTTTAATTTATGCAAAAACATATTAATTTGCCGATGCTACTTTATGGAATATTTTATTTTTTAAAGCAAAAGATTGTCGAGTTATTGATTTTGTACATTTTTTTAATCAAGCACTTTGTCAGACTACTAAGCTAAAACATCATAAAACTATAAACTTAAGCAAACAAATATGTAGTTTTTGTGAACGCGTAATACTGAAATTAAAATTCAGTTCATTTGTTTTAAATAGGAATATCTTGTGTATAGCCGAAGATTTATGTTATAGCCATCAAAAACTTGTGTAGGTCAGGCATGGGGGTTATATATTAAATTTTCTACTGCATTTGCACTGTACGGGGCGTTGGGGTATAACGAAAAAACTCAATGCTCAAAAGAAATCCCTACTTAATATAATTATTTATGTAGATATTTTAGGAGGAAAAATTTTATGTTAACAATGGTTGATAATATTACCTTGCTACTATGTGCCGTAGGCATTTTATGGGTAGGTAAATATTTTGCTTCCACTGCTGATAGCATGGACAGCTTTTACTCTGCAAATAGATCCCTACCATGGTCACTCGCCGTTGGTACAATGGTTGCTTCATGGTACGGTGGTGCCGGCGTTATTGGTACAACAGGTTATGTTGCTTACATGGGTATTTCTGCATACTTCATCTGGAGTATCGGTGCTCACTTAGTTCGTTTCCCACTTGCTCTATGGGTAGGTCCATCTGTTTCTCTAAGAGTTCAAGGTACAGTACCACAGATGCTCGAGCGTTACTACGGTAAAGTAGTTGCTGTATTCGGTGCTATCGTACTTATCTCAGGTCTTATGGGTATCGCAGAAGTAGCTACTACAGGTTATGTAGGTGAAGCTGCTTGGGGAATTAATAAATACATAGTTGCTATCGGCGTTCTTGTAGTATCCGTTTTCATTGCAACAATGGGTGGTCTAATGGGCGTTGCTGTTACCGACATGATCTTCTTTGCGGTTATGATTGTTAGTATCTGTGCTGCTCTTCCAGTTGCTGCATCTACTTTTGGCGGATGGGCTGAAATCGTTGCTGTACTTGAAGTTGAGGCTCCTTTGATGCTTTCAACATTCGGTGGTACACCACCTGGACGAGCCGTTGTACTTGTACTACTTTGTGTAAACATGTACAAAGACCCAACTTTCTACCAGAGATTTGCTGCTGCTAACACACCAAGAACTGGTGGACGCGCACTTCTAATCGGTTTCTCAATCTTCCTATCATTCGACGTTGTAAATATGATGGCTGGTCTGCTTGTAAGAGCAAGAAATCCTGAAGTTGTACAGCCTGAATTTGAATACATCACACTTATCCTTGAAAATCTACCACCGGTAGTAAGAGGATTATTCATCTTCGGTGTATTTGGTGCGATTATCTCCACAATTGATACACAGTTCTTAGTTGGTGGTGAAATTGTTGCTAAGGATGTCGTACAACCACTACTGAAAAAACCACTTACAGATAAGCAAAGCATCAATATTACCAGAATTTCCTGTATAGTATTTGCTTGTATTGCTGTTCCGGTTGCATTTATGTTCCCACTCGTATACGATATCATGATCTTCTTATCAAGTCTTTCAATGTGTGCGCTGTTCGTACCACTACTTGCAGCGGTTATGTACACAGGCAAAAAGACAAATGTTGCAGGTCTGCTTTCAATGGTAGTAGGTTTCTTAGTATGGTTCTACTTTACAAACTTCCCACTATACAGCGAAGCACTATTCGGTGAAAGACCTGTTGATGCATTAGTATTCGGTCTACCAGCTTCATTAATCGCATTCATCATCGGTAACAACTTCGGTAAAGTACTGCATGAGGATGAGGCAGTAGTTATTAAATAATTTAGGAGGATAATACAATGAGTGAAAATAATAAAAGAGTATTCACAAAAGAAGACTTAGCCATTAAGTGGTTTGGCGTTGACGGCGCAATGATTCTTCTCTATGTAGTCCTAAGTTCATTTTATGGCTACGGATTTATTAATAGAGTTGACTGGATTTGTATCTGGGCAGCACCAATTATCACAAGTGCTATCGCTTTAGGTATATTCGCAAACTACCTACAAGAAGTATTTAAATTTGCTGGCAAAGCTAAAGCAGATGCTGAAGAAAGAAGAGCAAAAGAGAATAAGTAATTCTTTATAATACTTGATTATTCCTAATAATATACACAAGGCTAAGATGCATGAGTGCTCGTAAGGGTACCCATGCATCTTAGTTTATTTTTATATTAAGTCAAGGGTGGCAAAGACGAGGCTATTTATAAATGAAAACCAATAAAAAAGAAATACCCTTTCATAGCTTCCCCATGCTTTCCTATATGTGATTGACAATTGGGAAAGATTATACTATTATAGGTTTGATTTTAAAATAAAAAAATAATAATTCCCTTTCTTTGCATTTAAAGGCCAAGGAAAGGGAATTTTAATATTATAAAAAATTTTTTTCATATAATGATAGATTTAATATTTTTTCTGCGAAATATAATGTGAAAGCACAAAGGAGGTGTATATGTGTCAGCTATTTCCGAACAAATATTAGTTAAGCAAATAATAAATAGAGAAGAGCAATCTCTCTCTTTAGTGCTTGATAATTACGGTAATTTAATCAAGAGTATTATTAGAAAGCATCTAAATCTTCTACCAAATTACCATGAGGAATGCTTTAATGATGTGCTCTTAGCCATATGGGATCATATCGAGCAGTACAGCGACGAAAAAAGCTCTTTTAAGAACTGGATTGCGGGCATAACGAGATATAAGGCAATAAGCTATGCAAGAAAATACATTAAAGAAATCACTCAGGAGGATATTGACACAGCGCAGAATATAAATGATGAAAGGGCTGTGAATATGCTTTTGGAGAAGGAAGTAAATGAAAGTTTTCATGCGATACTCAGTGGCTTAAATGAAAAGGATAAAGAAATTTTTACAAGGCTTTATTTTGAGGAGCAGGAGATGGAGCAGATAAGCCGTGAAATGAAGATGTCGCCAGAGAATATTTACAATCGGCTTTCAAGGGGGCGAAAAAAACTGCGCACAATTTTACATTTGAGAGGTGAATGAGATGAAAGAAAATATCTATGAGATACTAAACGAAGTAAAGACGGATATAAGTGACTACGAAGAATGCATCCTCACTCAGGATGAAAAAGATAAAATATTAAGCAATGAAATTTTAAAAAGAAAACTATTAAAGGGGAATAATGAAATGAATAACAAAACAAATAATAAATTACCTAAGAGGCTTATAGCTACCGCAGCGTCGCTATTAATTGTAGCTACAACTTCCTTGGTGGGAGTACAAGCATTTGCAACAACAAACCCAATCGCACACTCAATCGCAGATGTATTCGGACTTAATGCGAGCTTAGACAATTATGCAACAATTGTGAGCACACCGATTACAAAAGAAGGCATTACAGTAAGTATAGATGAAGTGATATATGACAAAATGAATAATAAAATTTTCATCTCAACAGCAGTTTCTTCAGAAAATGAAGTAATAGAAGAGGGAAATAATTTTATACCTCATTTAAGACTCTATATAAACGGCGAATATATGAATGCAACACATTTGCATACAAGCTATAAAATAGATGAGAGCACACAGGGCTTAATAAGCGAAGTGCTTCTAAATGAAGAATTCGAAGGCGATATGGACATTAATGTAGAAATTGCAGGTGTTGATATTAATGACGAATATATCAAAGAAAAATGGGAATTTAAGTTTAGCACCAATGGTGAAGAGCTTGCAGAAAAAACATATTCCGAGGAATTAGTTCGTGATTTCGATTTAGGCAATGGCACAGAGATAAGAATTGAAAACTTCACAACAAATCCAATTTCCACCAATATATACTACACCACGGACAGCCTTATGCATGATAAAAATATTGAAATAGTTGGTGTGGACAATTTAGGGAATGAAGTGAAATTTGTAGAAGAATATGGTCATGCTGGACAGGGTGGAGGCCTTGCACTAGATAGTGAATACACAATTACGGGCGATGTAGAGTACTTTACATTACAGCTTTATTGCCAAACTGTTGAGGAAGGCCCAGTAGTGGCTGAATTTGAGGCTGTTGGCGAAGAGTTTACAGTGAACTTAAAATAGCTTGAATTTTTCTAAGATTCTTGCATTACTTCACTAATGAAGAAATTAAACAAAATGTATTTTACCCCCTTATCCTTGCAGATAGCGAGGATAAGGGGGTAAAAGTCTTATTTGAGATACTTACCTTGCACTCTTATTACAATCAATTTATATTATGCGTCCGAATTACAGTAAGTTTTCTTGATAGTCTCTAAGAGTGTTAAAACTCTTTCGTCTTTGATATTGTAGGTGATTGTCTGAGCTTTTTTGTCATAATCAAGTATGCCGTGGGCTTTTAAAAGGGCTAAATGCTGAGATAATCCTGATTGTGTGATATTAAGCGTTTTAAGCAATGTACTAACAGTTTGTGGCTCTTTTGAAAGCTCACATAATATAAGTAGTCTATTCTCATTTGCTAAGAGTTTTAATAAATCAGCGATTTCTTTTGCCTTTTCCTGCATTTCATCCATGACTATTCTCCTTTGTTTTTAAGTCTGCAAATTTCTTGTGTCATTGTACCCATAGGACAGTAGACACAAAAGCCTCGTGGCTTATAAAAGATCATTGTAAAAATTCCTAAAGCACTCGAAGTGAGCATAACGCTGTAAAACCCAAATGCAAACTGCGCAATCCAATTTGGGATATCGGTAGTGTTTGCAAATTCCCACGGCAATTTAAACATCCAGAATAATGTGACGAGCTCTGATAAATTAGAAGCTCCTGCAAAAACCAAATAAGTTGTAAAGAGCATATTAAAGAACATTATCATAAAAAAACTCAGAAAACTATACCTAAATAATTTTGTTTTCACAAATTTAGGTAGGGGCGAATTACGGGAGAGTTTGCTACCTAAAACAGTAAAAAGCTGACCCCTACCACAGAAATTATGGCAATAGGATTTGTTTCCTGTAAATATTGCAATAATTAGTGGTGTCAAAAAGAAAATCATCCCAAACCACGCAAAAAGTATATTAAAAAATCCTAAAGTAAAGTATAAAATTTCAATAATCCATAAATAATCATACCATTTTTTATTTTTCATAGCGCACCTCAGTCGTAATAATTTCTATAACTGAAGCAGGGCATATCTTACTGCATTTGCCACAGCCCACACATTTTTTTTCATCAACCCTTGCTTTTATACCATCGGTTATAGAAATAGCGGCAAGGGGACATGCTTTTAAACAGCTTCCACATGCCACACACAGCCCATCTACAACAGCAAGTCGCTTATTCTTCATCATTTAAAAGACATTCCTTTCGTCAAGAGCATAATAAAAGTTATTTTTTAGCTTCGTAACATTATTTTGTAGTATATCAGTAATTACTAATATACTACAAAAAGAAATGGAAGTCAAGTTTTTTGAGAAAAATAGGGTTTGTTAGTATTAATATCTGTATAAAGCATCATTTATTAATCAACAGAAGCCTTAAAGAACTTAAGCCTTAGCGCATTTGACACCACTGAAACACTGCTGAGGCTCATCGCTGCACCTGCAAACATCGGATTTAGCTTCCAACCAAGCAGACCAAAGAATACCCCAGCCGCAAGTGGTATGCCAATAGTGTTGTATATAAATGCCCAAAATAGATTTTGCTTTATATTTTTTATTACTGCCTTACTGAGCTGTACAGCCTTCACACTGTCTAAAAGGTCGTTTCGGACTAAAACAATATCGGCGGATTCTATTGCTACATCGGTTCCTGCGCCTATTGCAATTCCCACATCCGCACGTACAAGTGCTGGGGCATCGTTTATGCCATCACCAATCATCGCAACTTTTTTTCCAGCTTCCATGAGTGAGCGCACTTCCTTTTCCTTATCCTGAGGTAGTACTTCCGCTATAATCTTGCTCACATTTAACTTTTTACCGATTGCCTCGGCAGTGCGTTTATTATCACCTGTAAGCATTATTACTTCTATACCCATTCGCTTAAATGCTTCAATCGCCTTTTGGCTTGTGGGTTTAACTACATCCGCAACCGCTATTATGCCAAGAACCTCCATGCCATCAGCAAAAAACATAGGGGTTTTGCCCTCGTCTGCTAAATTCTGCGCATGACCATCAAAGCCAGCAAAAGCGATATTCTTTTCTTCCATTAGCTTCTTATTGCCAATAAATACAGTGCTGTTATCTACATTAGCCCTTATCCCCAAGCCGTGCAAAGCCTCAAAATCACTAACGGGGAGAATGGTTAAGGCGTCCTCGGTGCATTTATTTACAATCGCTTCAGCTAAGGGGTGCTCGGAATTTTTTTCAACAGAAGCCGCCAGTTGCAACATTCTTTCTTTCGTAATCTTTTCCGATACCATCAAATCAGTAACTTGCGGTTTCCCCTCGGTTATAGTGCCAGTTTTGTCCATTATTACAGTATCTATTGTATGCGCTGTTTCTAAAGCCTCGGCAGACTTTATAAGTATCCCATTTTCCGCACCTTTTCCCGTGCCCACCATGATTGCGGTAGGTGTGGCAAGCCCGAGCGCACAGGGGCAGGAAATAACAAGTACCGATATGCCTATTGATAGGGAAAACTCAAACGAATATCCTAAAAACAACCATACTAATGTTGCAACTACTGCTATTGTAATTACAATGGGGACAAACACACTGCTGATTTTATCCGCAAGTTTTGCGATAGGTGCTTTAGAGGAGCTTGCTTCCTCCACAAGCTTAATAATCTGCGCAAGGACGGTGTCATCCCCGAGTTTAGACACCTCAAATTCAATATATCCAGATTTATTTATACTTGCACCAATTACCTTATCACCCTCCGCCTTTTCGACTGGCAAGCTCTCGCCGGTAAGCATGGACTCGTCCACAGAGCTCTTACCCTTGAGAATAATTCCGTCGGTAGGGATGCTCTGCCCAGGTTTTACTATTACTACATCGCTAAGTAGCAAATCGGCTACATCTATTTCAATTTCTTTTCCATTTCTGATTACAAGTGCGGTTTTAGGAGCTAAGTCGATAAGTTTTTTTATGGCCTCAGAGGTCTTGCTTTTTGCCCTTGTTTCTAAGAATTTTCCAAGTGTTATAAGAGCTAAAACCACTGCGGCGGATTCAAAATATAAATCCATAGAATACTGATTTACTATATCTAAATCTCCCTGACCCAAGCCAATTCCAATCCTATAAATAGCAAATACACCGTAAATTAATGCCGCCGAAGTGCCTATTGCAATTAAAGAATCCATATTTGGATGCTTTGAATAGAGTGCTTTAAAGCCCACGGCATAGTATTTTTTGTTTATAAAAACTACTGGAATAGCGAGCAAAAACTGCGTAAAGGAAAATGTAATCGCATTTTCTGCACCATGGAAAAAATGGGGCAACGGCCAGCCCATCATATGGCCCATTGATATATAAAATAGGGGGACTGAAAAGAGCATAGAAATGATAAGCCTTTGCTTCATTTCTGAAAGCTCCTCTTTTGCTAAATCTTTTTTATCTTCTTTTACAGCCTTTTTCTCAGCTTCATTTATAGGAAATGCTTCAAAACCTGCATTGTCCACCGCTGTGACAATGTCTGATTCTGAAAGCAAATTTTCGTCATAATCAACTGACATATTATTGCTCAGTAAATTTACTGAAACACTGTTAATTCCGCCCAGTCTGCCGAGAACTCTTTCGATATTCGCCGCACAGGCTGAACAAGACATTCCCAAGATGTCAAATTTTTGTTTCATACCCATCATCCTTTCGGCATTTTTACAGTCAAAACTTTTATCCGATAATCACAAAGGTAATAGTTTTGACTGCAATACACGCACAAACTAAAATAGTTTAAATAGCCTTTGCATCAAATCCAGCATTATATACTGCCTTTACAATATCATCATTTGAAAGTGCCGAGTCGTCAAAATCAACCGTCATGCAGTTTTCCTGCAATACTACCTCCACACTATTAATGCCTGAGAGCTTATTTACCACTCTGTCCACCGTAGAAGAGCACCCCGAGCAAGTCATACCTAAAACTTCAAATTTCTGCACCATGACATAACCTCCTTAATATTTTATTTATAGTGATAATCAAAATCCTCTTTCTAAGCATATGCACAAATCAAAAAGAGGGGCTTTGATTATAGCTATTTATCCATCACTTTTGATAAAACAAGCATGATTTCATCCATTTTCTCGCCGCCTTTTCCCTCTTCGAAGGCCTCTGAAACACAGTTTTCCATATGTTGCTTTAGAATTTCTAAATTGGCTTTTTTAAGCAGAGATGAGGAAGCAAATATTTGATTTGAAACATCAACACAATATCTCCCATCCTCAATCATGTTTATTATTCCATCAATTTGACCTCTCACTGTTTTAAGATGCCTTATCGCATTTTTCTTACCCTTATTCACAAAAATCCCTCCCATCTAAGCAGGTAGCACCTACACCCCGTGGGGGTGTTAAACAAATTATACCACTATGGTATATAATTGTCAATAAATTAAAGCATAAAAAAGGAGTATTCCTTCTGCCTATGAGGCAAGGGAATACTCAAAAATTATATTTATTATGTGATAGCCGTGAAGAGAACACCCAATGAATAGGAAAACAAATTTACGCAAAACGAAAATATTAGCGGTCGCTTGTGCGCATCACGGTAGAAATAAGCTTCGGTTAAAATGGCAAAAGTTTCTAAAACTAACACAACCACTGGCAGTGGAAGACTAAGAAAATCCGCCCAAAAATAGAGTATAACCACCACTGGGTTTGTAAGAAGATTTACAAGCAGGGCTAATTTAAAAGGTATTTTTGCCAAATATGTAATGGGAAGCTCAAAGAGTAAGGTTAAAGTTAGCGAAATAAATAAAGAATAAAAAATCATTATTTTACTTCCTTTTTCATTGCATATACAAAAAATATGAGTGAAATAACTACCAAAATCGAGAGTGGAACATCGACGGGAATGGCTAAAATAGTGGGTATACTTCCAATGAATAGACCGAAAGTCAAAAGCCCAAATCCAAAACCCTTTAAAGTGATTTTAGATATTGCCCAGAGTGTTATAGGCATGGTTATTTGAAATGAGAACATACCAAGAAAGCCTAAAAAAACATTCGATGGGAAAATAAAGCAAATAGCGGAAATGATAAGGCTTATTACACCCACCCTATACGCTCCAAATTTATCCGATAAATATCCCCCTAAAACTTTCCCTAAAACCACGGCTAATACAAAGAAAAACGACCATTCCGATTTCCATGGGAACGCATCCACCACCCCTAAGAAGCCACGTAAAGTCACCACTAAAAACAGCGAGATAATAGCGAGATGCCTCCCCTTAAACTCCTTTATTTTGTACTCCCTATACTCTATATCACTTTTTCTAAAAAGCAAAATTAAAAGTATAAGCATCACTAAAAGGACGGGGATTTGCAAGGGTAGCTCATTTATCGCTCCAAAATAAATCCCAAGAGCGCCCGGTGCTATAAAACTTCCCAAAGGAGCAGCTTTTTCACTTTTACCCATCACAGCGAGTCCACCACCTAAATGGAAGAGCGCATTCCCAATCCCAGCGGTGGCGAGTGATATTTCGGGAAGCGATGGAAAAAGCCAAGCGAGCATTACTAAGAGAATGCCAAATGAAGCCGTTTTATGAGGAGGGAATTTGCCCTCAACTATAATACCAAGCGGCATTTGCACTGCAAAAGCGCAAAAATTGTATAGAAGTATAGCGAGTATTATGTTTTCTCCTGAAAGGCTTACCACTAATAGTGCACAGGTAAAATCAACCATAAAATGAGAAAATGAAAGTAAGGCCATTTTATTTCCTCTTTTTTCTTAAAAGGAAAAACAAAGTTACTACCACAAGGAGTATCACAAGCAATGTGGCAACCATTAATAGATTTACAGTGGGGAGTGAGCCAACATCGGCAGGGTCCGGCTCGATAACATCCGCAAAGGCTGATACAGCGCCCGAGGTGCTAATTAGAGTGAGTAGTGCAAAAATGTTTAGAAAAAATTTCTTCATAGTATAAAACTACCTTTCTATATAAATATAATGCGGTACTAAGGGTAAGTCCTACTGTGCTTTCATAAAACGAGTTCTGATTACAGGGGTTACCCCAAAACAATAAGACTAATTTTATTATACATCCAACCAAACTGCATTTCAATAGAGATAATAAAACTCATGGATTAATTGCGACTCATATCTATACATTTGGAAGCTTAAATAGTAAATCCATTTTAATAGTATTTTAAATATAAACATGCAAATATATTTTTCTATTTTCATTCCGTTACAGTAATTTGTTTTGATAAAATTTAGAGGTGGATAATTTAGTTATATAGCAATTACATATTAAAAGCATATAAAATACACTGAAATTTCCCCTTTTTGGCATAAAAGCAAAATAACATCATCATACGAAACTGCATATTATGTTTCTGAGTAGGTTGATAGAAAAAGAGAAAAGTTTAAAAATAAGGCAGGGGTGATGCTTATGAGGAATTTTTTATCAGTAGAGCATATTATGGGGAAATATCAAGCCGAAAACGGAGAGGTAACAGCGCTTAATGATGTGAATTTCAGCCTTGCAGAAGGGGAAATTGCGAGTTTAGTTGGGCCGAGCGGATGCGGTAAGTCCACCTTAATGTCCATTATTGCAGGGATAATAGCGCCAACAAAAGGCAGTATACTTATTGCAGGCGAGGAGATTAGAGGGATAAGTCCCCACATAGGCTATATGTTGCAAAGGGATTTACTGCTTGAATGGCGTACAATATTTGAAAATGTCACTTTAGGGCTTGAAATACAAAAGAAACTAACACCTGAAAATATTGCATATGCCAAAGAGATGATGATTACTTATGGACTGGGCGAATTTATGGACAAATACCCAAATCAACTTTCCGGTGGCATGAGGCAGAGGGCGGCACTTATACGCACATTAGCAGTAAAGCCAAAACTGCTACTATTAGACGAAGCTTTTTCAGCCTTAGACTACCAAACAAGGCTTGCGGTGACAGAAGATGTGCACCGAATATTAAAGAAAGAGAATAAAACCACACTCATAGTCACGCACGACATACCTGAAAGCATCAGTATGTCCGATAAAGTAATTGTGATGAGCAAAAGGCCGGGGTCGGTAAGTGCAATTCACGAAATTGAGTTTGAGAGAGAGTATAGCACACCACTCAGCCGCAGAGAGGACGCTAAATTCACCAAATATTTTAATTTGATATGGAAAGAGCTTGATGTAAATGTATGATATAGCCAACAGTGATATAAATAAAAAAGCAGAGCCTTTATCAAAGGAAAGACTCAGCTATTTAAATACAAAAAAGAAAAAGAAGAACCTTATTGTATTTTGGCGCTGGGCAATTTTAATTATCTTTATTGCCCTCTGGGAAATACTTGCCAATATCGGAATAATAGATGCGTTTTTAATGAGTAAGCCGTCAAGAATTTTAAGCACATTCCTAAGCTTATCGGAGAATAGCCTGCATATTCATCTTGCAGTTACATTATATGAAACTTTAGTGGGGTTTTCTTTGGGGGTTGGAATAGGGATTTTAGCAGCGATTGCACTTTGGTGGTCGGACACACTTTCAAAAATCTTCGAGCCATATCTTGTGGTGATTAATAGTCTTCCCAAAATTGCACTCGGCCCTGTGATAATAATATGGATGGGTGCAGGTACAGCCGCAATTATATTCATGGCACTTGCTATATCACTTGTAGTGACAATACTTGAAATGCTAAATGGCTTTAACCACACCGAGCAAGAAAAAATACTCATGGCAAAAACTTTTGGCGCTACAAAGCTTCAGATATTCACAAAAATTGTGCTTCCCTCCAATGTAGGCACACTTTTTTCTTCGCTTAAGATAAATATTGGGCTTTCCCTTGTAGGGGTAATAGCCGGTGAATTTTTGGTTTCTAAGGCTGGGCTTGGATATCTTATAGTATATGGTGGTCAGGTATTTAAGCTTGATCTTGTGATGACGAGCGTGATAATACTTGCGATAGTTGCCGCAGTTATGTATAGAATAGTTGTCTTTCTTGAAAGGCTCACCCTAAAGAAAAGGCATCAATAATTAGATTGTACGAGCAGATAAAAGTAGTAGCTCTCTGCATTATGGAGTAGTGCATTAATAAGTATTTTTAATATTAAATAAATTACATTTGCAAAATAGAAAGGGGAAATTTACCATGAAACACTTTAAAAAGCTTTTCTCAGCACTTTTAAGCGCCACCATGCTATTTTCATTTACGGCATGCACCACACAAGACAGCGAGGGCGGCAGTGCAGAAACTCCTACCGAGCTTCAAACAGTAACTGTTAGTGAGGTTACCCATTCAGTTTTTTACGCACCACAGTATGTTGCAATGAATTTAGGCTTTTTTGAAGAGGAGGGAATAAAAATTGATATGATAAGCGGTGAGGGTGCCGATAAGGTAATGGCGGCGCTTTTGTCAGGTCATATTGATGTTGGGTTTGCAGGGCCTGAGGCGGCAATATATGTATATAATGAGGGCAGGGAAGAATATCCTAAGATATTCGGGCAAGTTACAAAACGAGATGGTTCCTTCCTAATAGGCAGGGAAGAAGTTGGCGAATTTGATTGGCAAAGCCTAATGGGTTCGCATGTACTGCCTGGCAGAAAAGGCGGAGTGCCATATATGACATTTGAATATACAATCCGTTCAATGGGGCTTGATCCAGCAGTGGATTTACTGATGGATGACAGCATACAGTTTTCAGCAATGGCTGGTGCATTCGTAGGAGGTACGGGGGATTATGTAACCGCATTTGAGCCGACGGCTTCCATGATAGAAGCAGAAGGACAGGGATATATAGTTGCATCGATTGGTGCCGAAAGTGGAGAAATACCCTACACTGCATATTTTGCAAATGATGAATTTTTAGTCGAAAACGCCGATTTGGCAGAAGGATTTGTGAGGGCGATTTATAGAGGACAGCAGTGGGTAGCAGAGCATAGTGCCGCTGAAATAGCACAGGTTATAGCGCCTTCCTTCCCCGATAACGACATGGAGATACTCACAAATGCACTCGAGAGATACAAAGAAATAGATGCATGGTGCGCCACTCCAATAATGGAAGAGGATGCATTTAACAAGCTTCAAGAAGTGATGACTATGGCGGGCGAGCTCAGCGAAAAAGCCGATTTCAATGAACTTGTTTACAACGATATAGCAGAGAAAATAGTTTCGGAGTAAAATCATTTAATGAAACAATTATGTTATAAATTAATATAGCAATTTGCGCACTTATATCAAAGAAATTAACACCTGCAATCCGTATGTGGATTGCAGGTGTTAATTAAGTTTTTAGATATTTAGATTGTATCGGAAATCCTTGGACCGCAATACCGAGGCACACAAAGCCGATAAAAGCAGTTTTTAGTATTATTAGCCTTTACGCCCATCTCTACACAAGTGAGGTTTCATCGTTCAAGGAAAAATCTATGGAAAAGATATTACTTGTGCAGATCAATGATTTTTTGCACACTTTCGGAGAGCTTTTCAAATAGCAAGAGTGCACTCTCCCTGCTTTCGCCCTTAGTAAAGTAATACACTTTGAGCTTTGGCTCTGTGCCGGAAGGTCTTACCATTATAGAAGAGGTATCCTCAAAAATAAATTCCACCATATTGGTTTCGGGTAGATTTTCTGCTAAAACTTCACCGTTTTTTACCACCCTATCATTCGAGTAATCTCTAAATATATGGGTTTTAAAACCTGTGAACACGGGCAGTTCATCGGCTCTCATCTCTGTCATTAAATCAGCCATAATCTTTTCACCGCTTATACCTGTGAATGTATAGCTTAAGGAGCGTGAGAAATAATACCCATATTTTTGGTAGAGCTTAGTAAGTTCTTCATCTACACTGCTACCATTTTCTTTGTAATAAGCCGCCATTTCGGCAAATAATGCAGCGGCATTCACAGCATCCTTATCCCTTATTTTATCGTGACTTAAATAGCCACAGCTCTCTTCATAAGCAAATATGAATTCTCCATCGCCACTCTCTTTTAGATAATCCATATAGTCACCCACATTTTTAAAGCCTGTTAACACGCTCTGCAAATGCACTCCCTCAGCCGCTGCAATAACATCCGCCATCTTGGAGGATACCACGGATTTTATTGCCACAGGTTTAGTGGGCAGTGAGCCAATTTCTTTCTTTGAAAGTATCTGATAGTTTAAAAGCAGTATTCCCACTTCGTCGCCCGTGAGTATTTTAATACCTTTATCGGATTTAACAGCCACACCTATGCGGTCGGCATCGGGGTCGGAGGCTATTAGTAAATCAGCATCTTTTTGCTCCATGAGCTTTATAGCAAGGGAAAGTGCATCCTTGCTTTCGGGGTTTGGATAAGGGCAGGTGGGGAAATTGCCATTTGGCTTTGACTGCTCGTCTACTACATGCAAATTTTTTATTCCCATTCCATTAAACGCTTGTGTTATCCAGTGGTACCCAGCACCGTAAAGCGGTGTATAAACAAGGCTTAAATCACTATTTTCAGTTAGATTTTGCCTGTATAGCGCTTTATTAATTTCGGATAGATACTCTTCTCCCAAGGCTTCTTCAATATAAGAAATTTGTCCGCTTTTTACACCCTCTTCAAAGGAGATTTGCTTAACACCGTCGAATATATCGGTGGCGGCAATGTTTGCAATAATGCAATCGGCAACCTCATTATTTATCTGTGTGCCTGTTTCATTATACGCCTTATATCCGTTGTAAATAGAGGGATTGTGGCTTGCAGTAACTACAACACCACCACTGCAAGAAAGCTTTCTCACCGCATAGGAGAGCATGGGAGTGGGTGCAAGCTCTTTATAGATATACACCTTTATGCCATTCGCCGCAAAAACAGCGGCAGTAATCTCAGAAAATTCTTTAGACATAATTCTGCTGTCGTATGCGATAGCCACCGAAGGGGAGGAGAAATTTTTATTTATATAATTGCTAAAACCCTGTGTGGCTTGTGCCACAGTGTAGATATTCATTCTATTTGTGCCGGCACCAAGTATTCCTCTGAGTCCGCCCGTGCCAAATGTGAGCGATTTATAAAACTGCTCTTTAATATGTTCATCATTTGCGCTTATTTGTCTAAGTTCTTGTGCAATCATAGGGTCAGTTGCTCTTTTTAGCCACAAATTATAAGTTTCTAAATAATTCATATTTCACCTCTATGTATATTTTATTTTGTATTTATGGATGGATACTGCTTTATTTTAATTTTTCATAAAGCGAGGGAAGCTCGGGGTCGGAGGGGTTAATTTTTGCATATTGTTCAACTAACATTTTAGCTTCATTTAGCTTTCCTATGGAAATAAACTGTGATATCTGTGCCTTTACCTGCACTGCAAGCTGTGCGAATTCAGTGGATTGTGATTTTCTTTTTTCTACTTCTTGGGAGATGTTCTTCATTACTATTTTCACTGCCACTGAGAGTGAATTGTTATATGTAAGAGCCTCCTTTAGCGAAGTAAGATATTTGGCAGGTTCACTTTCTTTAACAATGTAGCCTTGATGTGCGGCATATGCAAAGGAATCTTTACTCGGAATCAGCCTAAGAATATCGGGGGTTATATCTTTATTGTAGACCGATGATATGTAGTGATTTGAAAGAGTTAAAAACAGCTCAAACAAAAAGTTAACCTTTTTATCCATTTCGTAAACATGATTATTTTTATTGATTATTAATAATGCAGTGTAGGCTAAATCTCTGCTAAACAAAATTGTTTTCAGTGGTGTTTTACTATCAAAGTCAATTTTCAATAGATAGTCATATACTGTTTCAAACCAATTTAGATGTTTTGCCTCCACACTAATAAGGAAATTATAAAGCTTTTCACTTGATGAATTAGGTAAATAGTCAAAGATATTTTTGCCGCTTTTTACACATGAATAAACAACATCGGAAAAACAAGCTAAATCTAAAATAGAAGTATCATTTACGATTACATCCATAATGTCTTTCCCACAGTCGTTTATATTAAAATTACAGCTTCTTAGTAAATTGATGGCAAGATAAGAATCAGTATTATCTGATAGCAGCTGAATTAGAGCATTCCTGTCAATATCACCCATAGCTGAAAATAGAAGCTGTTCGATGCAGTGTATTAAAGCAGAGCGGATTTTCGCATTTCCTTTAAACTGAAGATATAAAGCTTTAACTTCATTAAAAAATTCTGCGCTAATAAATACTTTTAAATACTCCAAAACAAAATTCGGGAAAATATTATCATCAACAAAATCACTGAGATTAACCTTTTTCAGCATTGATTTAGCATCATCTATATTACCGAGTTTTATTAGTGCCATTGCACGATTAATATATGAAGCTTGGTACTTTAAAGGGGCAAGAAAGATTGAATGTGATAATGTAGCATGTGCAATATCGGGCTTTTTTTGGAGTATTTCATATAATTTTTGATATTTTTTAAAATACAGTACAGATTTATCATATTGCTTGAGTGAATAATATGCATCACCCAGTAAAAAGTAGATTTCAAGAACGGGAATAATGTTATCTGAGTGATTTTTTAGGTACTTCTCACCTATCTCTACGGATTTTTCATATTGCTTTAAATAGCAATAAAGATTACAGCATTGAGCAAAGAGCGCATTGGTATATATAGTTTCGGGAAGGTTGTTTTCTTCAAAAATTTTCAGAGCTTTTTCACAAAGCACAAGACGCTTATCAAAATTGTCCATAGAAATTATAATATGCATATATGCCCTAATATTTGTTGGATCATCTTCAAGGATTTTTTCGATCACCGGTTGATTTCGCTCAGTTTTTTGTGCAAATTTTTCGCCAACATATCCATCGTGATGCAAGAGAGCGTTAATATTATAGTTTCGCTCTAATCTAACCTCTAAAAACTCATGTATGGGTTCTTGAAAGTATAGCTTAGAATTTGTAAAGTTTACTAATCTAAATAAAACAACATCGTAATAGCTATTTTCTCCCTTGGAGTAGTCACGCCTTGTTATCGAAGCATTGCCATACTTATTAGCATTGCTGCTCTTTAAAAACTTCACAACCTCTAAAACACTCTCATCAAAATATTCATCGGCATCTATATATAAAAACCATCTGCCCTCAGCTGCCTTTACACCTGTGTTTCTTGCAGCGGAAAAATCGTTTATCCACTCAAACTCAATGAAGGTATCGGCATATTCTTTTGCGATTTCTATCGTTCCATCGGTTGAACCAGTGTCGGTTATTATAATTTGGCAGGACAAAGCCTCTCTAAGAGGTGCAAGCGAATCAAGGCAACGCCTTAAAACCTTTTCCTCATTTTTTACTATAAGTGCAATACTAAGATCGTATTTAAAACTGCTCATTACTATTCCTCACTACTCCCTAAACTAATTATAGAAATTACCATAATCAAATTGCCAAATTAATGCTATTTTAAATAATTTTACAATATTTAAAATGAAATGGCAAGACGAAATAAATTATTGTTACAAAATGTGGGAATACTTTTTTAACTTTCATCACAATTAGCTCATAAATTGTTGTATAATAAAATTATATAGCTATCAAAATAGGATATTAAACACCTAAGTAAGATAAATCAAATTGAAAAGTTTAGCTTGATTATATTAAAATTCAAAAGGAGCGAATAAAATTATGATTGAAAATAAAAGATGCGTATTAGTGGTGGATGATGAAACCAAAATGGTGCGTGCCATCAGAGATTTTTTAACTGCGCATAAATTTTGTGTCCTTGAAGCATTTGATGGAGAGAGTGCACTCGATGTTTATTATGCCAATAATGCAGTTATTGATTTAGTGCTTTTAGATGTGATGATGCCAAAGAAAGACGGATTTGAAGTGCTCGAAGAGCTAAGGGAAAATAGCTCCTTAGTGCCCGTTATCATGCTCACCGCAAGGGGTGAGGAATACGATCAAGTAAAGGGCTTTTCAAGCGGTGCGGACGATTACATAACAAAGCCATTTTCGCCATCATTACTTCTTGCAAGAGTTGAAGCAATGCTTAAGAGAATGGGCAAAGGCGTAGAAGACGAAATGAAAAAAGGAAATTTACGCATTAATTCTGTAATGCGTACTGCACAGTGTGGTGGAAAAGAATTAGAGCTTACCAAAAGAGAGTTTGACCTACTGCTATTCTTTATGACCAATACATCATTAATCTTTAGCAGAGAACAGCTCTTAAATAGCGTCTGGGGGTATGACTTCGACGGCGAGCTACGCACGGTTGACACCCATGTAAAACAGCTACGAACCAAGCTCGGGGAAGATTCCACATGCATAAAAACAATACACCGTGTGGGATATAAATTTGAGGTGTGAGATGAAAATTTCCATTAGAAGCAAAATCGTACTCGCCTTTACTTTTTTAATAGGTTTAGTGATAGTGGGTCAGCTCATCTTCAACACTTTTTTTGCAAATGATTACTACCTAAACTATAAATCAGAAACAATGGCAACAGCCTATGAAGAAATAAAGGCAAATTACGATGGCACTTTAGAGAGTATAGAAGATATTTCACGCAGATATGAAGCACATCACAATATAAATGTAGTTGCGCTAAAAGATGACGAAATATTTTATATGAGCTTTTCCAAAGTTTTAGAACCAAGGGGAAATATGCCTCAAAATGAATATAGACTTAGAAATGATGAAGATGCCACCGAATGGGATTTTTCAAATTCCCCAAAGCCGCAGGTAAGTAAGCAAACTCCACATATTGGCTCTGTTTTAAACATCTCGGGAGAATTTGAGTTTGAGGATGAAAATATTAAACTCGTTATGACTTTACCGGTGGAGTCAATAGAGGACAGTGTAAAAGTGTTTTCTGATTCGAGTATGATTATATCGGTGTTGGTACTATTTATAAGCCTGATTTTCTGTCTAATTATCTCTAAGAGTATTACAAAACCGATAAAAGAGATTGAAGGTGCAGCTTCAAGGTTTGCAAACCTTGATTTTAGTAAAAAGGTAGATGAAAATATTGATTCCACCGAACTTCACAGCTTGGCTATTAATATCAATTCAATGTCGAAGCAGCTAAAGCAAAATATTGATGAGCTAAACACGGCAAATGAAAAATTAAAGCTTGATATTGACTACCAAAAACAGATGGAAGAGATGCGTAGAGAGTTTGTAGGCAATGTGTCCCATGAGATGAAAACCCCTCTTTCACTACTGCAAATATATGCGGAAAACTTAAAAAGCAATGTAGAGGGAATAGACAAAGAATATTACTGCGATACAATCATTGAAGAAAGCGAAAAACTCAGTGAGATGGTGAGCTCAATGCTTCAGATATCCTCGATTGAGAGCGGGCTTTCTAAGATGAATATGCAAAAAATAAATATTTCCGATTTAGTAAAAGAGCTTGTAGAAAAAATTACACCTCTTGCCGATAGCTGTGATATGCATGCGGAGATTGAGGAAGATATATTTGCAAATGCCGATATTAAATATATGGAACAAGCGATGAAAAACTATATCACCAACGCCTTTGAGCACACCCCAGAGGGCGGAAAAGTAAAAATTACTCTTGAGAGTGATGGAGGAGAAGTTTTATATTCTGTTTTCAATCAAGGAAATCGCATTGCTGAAAAAGAGATAAATCACATCTGGGAAAGCTTTTACAGAGTTGATAAATCGAGGCAGAGAAGCACCAACAATGTAGGGCTGGGACTTAATATTGTAAAAACAGTCGTCGAAAAGCATGGAGGAAGCTATCACTGCAAAAACACTCCCGATGGAGTAGTATTTAGCTTTAAAATAGCAAAGGAATTAAATTAAAATAGTAAATTATATAGAAGGGAAGCTCTTTACCCACGGTGGAGAGCCCCTTTTCTATATTTTAACCAAACTGATATACAAAAAACTGGAAGCTTTGTAAACAAATTTTTCATTTTCACCTCACAATAAGCTCAAAAGTATATCTTAAAATAACATCAAGACGAAAGGGGTTGCGTTAAATTGAGTTTATCAGCGTTAAAAGAAAAAATGAGTGGTGCTAAAGGCATTCTTAAATTTACAGCTACGGCTACGGCTATCACACTTGTGGCAGG
This sequence comes from uncultured Oscillospiraceae bacterium, assembly GCA_964371155.1. GTDB lineage: Bacteria > Bacillota > Clostridia > Oscillospirales > Ruminococcaceae > CAYJEQ01. Next base: position 21,516 of record CAYJLI010000003.1, read on the forward strand.
TGCGTCAAGTGTGTTTTTAATGGGTAGTGCTGAGGCTGAAGAAGTGGGCGTCAATCAGTACAAAGAAGAGATTGTAGAAAAAGGCAGTATAGTGGTTGGGGTTACAGAGATGGGCTCGGTGAGCATGAGGGACACAGCTGTTTCAGTTAACTTCGATACCGAAATAAACGAGCTATTTGTAAAAGCAGGCCAGTATGTAAATGAGGGCGATTTGCTTGCTACAATAGATATAAGTAGCTATACGGATAGCTACAATGATGCACTGTTATCACTTGAAGAAGCACAGCTTAGCTTAGAAAAAATTCAGCTTACAGCCGAGTCGGATAGATTGGCTGCTGAGAAAGCGTATGCAGAAGCAGTGCTTGCAGGAAATACTGCTGAAGAAGTATATCAGCTAAATATGAGCAGCATTGACACTGATTATCAACAAATACTCGATGATATAGAAGCATTAGAAGAAGACATAGCCGACCTTGAAGACGAAATAGACGATGGTGCAGGCGACTCTGACGAAGCTGAGGAAGCAAGGGACGAAATAGACGACATAGAAGCAGAAATCGAAGATGTGCAAGAGAAAATCGATCATGCAACAACTTGCGCAGGAGTAGCTTCAGGGAGCTGTGAGCATCCAGAATGGGAGCATGATTTATCGGTACTAAATGCTGAAATGGTAGCACTTGAGTACGAGCTTGAAAAAGCTAAGGAAGAACTCACCAAGGTTTACGACGATTATGATGATAAAGAAGAAACCTTGGAAGATGATCTTGATAAGCTTATAGACGATATAGCTGCAAAATATATAGAAAAAGACAATTATGAGGCAAATATAGAGCTTGAGAAGCTAACATATGATGCTGAACTTGAAAACACTGTATATGAGCATGAAATAGCTCAAAGTGTTTATGATAATACAATCAACCAGATAAACAACACACTAAAATCAGAACAGCAAAAGGTGAGTGAGCTGCAAGAAGAGCTTGCAGAAATCTCTGAGATGGGCGCAGAAGGGCAAATTTTTGCTCCTACCGATGGATATGTAATGACTCACTCCGAAGTGGGAACAGAATTAAATGCAAACACCTCAATTGTGACACTTGCAGAGAAATACACAGTGGATATCCTTGTGAGCATACCTCAAGAAGATATATCCGATATATCGCTTGGTATGGAAGTAAATATCCTATTTGATGCATATGAAGAATATCTCATCCCAGCCGTGGTGGACAGCATATCAATAGTGCCCTCCGGCGGTATGACAAGCAGTATAAACTACACAGTTACAATAGTTTGTGATATATCTGATTACGAAGATGTAATTATTTATCAAGGCATGACTTCCGATGCAACATTCATTCAAAAGCAAGAGGAAGATGTACTGCTTGTTTCAAATAAATGCATTATAAATGAAAATGGCGAGCAGTTCGTGCAGATGTATGACGAAACTGGCGCAGTGATAAAAGTAGCAGTTGAAACAGGATTTTCCGATGGCTTTGAAGTTGAAATCCTCAGTGGTTTAAATGAGGGAGATGTAGTACTGATTGAAAGTGCGGTGAACCAGAGTGCAAATTAGTGAAATACTTCGTCTTGTACTGATAAATATTAAGCAGAATAAATTTAAAGTTTTTCTTACTTCACTTGGCATTATAGTTGGCGCTGCCACCATTGTTATGGTAATAGCAATCGGTGAAGGCGGTAAACAGGATGTAGCAGAGCAGTTTAAAAATCTAAATGCAGGCACAATAACCATCAATTCCTCCTCGATGGATGATATGATGAGCATGATGATGGCTGGCGGAGGGGCACCGACTGGTGGCGGTATGCCAAGTGGTAACGGCGGCGGAGGCGGCACAAGAGGTAGTAGTGCAGGCGGCGGTTCAAGCGCAAGAATTCCCACCACGGATACCTCAGTGCTCACCGAAACGAATTTAGAGGACATACTCTTTTTTGTGCCGGATATAGTCACAGGGGCAATATCGGCAACCACCGAAAGCTCGGTGATAGGTGGCGATTTAGAAGAAGCAATAGAATACACGATAGTAGGAACTGAGAGCAGTTACACCGAAATATCAAATTTAGATATGATGGTGGGAAGCTTTATAACAGACACCGAAGTGGAGAGCACATCTAAATCGGTGGTGCTTGGATACGATGTAGCAATAGAGATTTTCGGCTCAGCAAATGAGGCGTATGACAGCAAGGTTGAGATAGATGGCAGGGCATATGTTGTAAACGGAGTAATATCTCCCATGGGTAATATGACCTCTGGCATTAGCCCTGACAGCTCAGTGTTTATGCCATATAGCACGGCGGAAAAATACCTCTTCGAGAGGGACACCTCGCCACAGCTTTCGATACTTGCAAATGATGTGGATGTGGTAGCCGAAGTTATGGACAATATAGAGCTTGTGCTAACGCAGTCAAATTCATCGGCAGCATTTAGCATAGAAGACGCAGGAGCTACAATGGATGCGGCTATGCAATCGGCAAATACACTCTCAATGCTACTGCTTGCAGTTGCGGTAATAGTGTTTGTAGTTGGTGGTATAGGCATCATGAATGTACTCTTTGTATCTGTTAAAGAACGCACAAGAGAAATAGGGGTACTAAAGGCGCTCGGTACAAAAAAGAGCGATATACTACTACTGTTTTTAACAGAAGCAGGCATGATCGGTTTTATTGGCGGTGTGCTCGGGGTAATTTTAAGCCTTGCGATAGTGCCAGCAATGGAATACACGGATATTACAGTGGTACTCACAGCATCTTCGATAATACTCGCATTCGGCTTTGCGGTTGTAACAGGTACATTATTTGGATTTTACCCAGCATATAAAGCCTCAAACTTAATTCCTATCGAGGCACTAAACAACGAATAATTCTAAAGCCTATATAGGGCAAACCTATCCGCCCACCGCATCATGTGGGCGGATAACCCCTCAAAAATGAGGGGTAAAAAATTCGAGTGTATTTACATTCGAGTGAGGGGGAAGATTTATGAAGAAACTTAAAAAATTATTTTTGATACTTATAGTGGCTTTAGTGGCAGGTGGATGCTATATCTACACACAATCGTCCGAGGGTGTAATAGCGGACGAGAATTCCTCCGAAGCCATGCTAAACACTAAGACAATAACAGGGCAGGTCACCGAAGTGTATGGCAATGAAGTTACTCTAACACTTTCTGCGAGCGGCACCGAAGGAGGAGCGAATACAGCTAATTCTGATGGCGAAAGACTGCAAACACAGCCATCCACTGATGAAAGTGGCGAAGAGAATGCCGCAGGAATGCCCGTGGGTGGGATGTCTCCGGAAATGGGCGAAGCTTCCACGGAAGATAGAGCTGCTATGAGAGAACAAGCAATGGCAGGTGCAGGAGAGAGCGCTATGGCATCACAAGAAGGCTCGACTACAAGGACAATGCCCGAGGGTGCCACAGGAGAAGGCACTGCATCATCGGGTAGGGGCGGTATGTCGGGTGCAGGCGGTGACATGATGTCGGGGAGCATGGGCACGACTGGAGTGAGCGATAGCATTGAGCTTAGCGATGAAAGCGAAACCTACCTAATACCGATAGGCACACCCGTATTACTAATGGGAAATAATATGACATTCTCACAAATTACCGAAGAGATGTATATAAATATAGTCACCGATGAGTTTGATACCATTGTATCGGTGGAGATTTTGGGGTAGAATTACATGATTAAAATGACTAATATAGTTAAAAGCTATAAAACAGCCGCCGAAGAGCTTACAGTACTAAAATCGGTAAGTGTTGAAGTGGAAAAAGGAGACTTTGTGGCAATACTTGGCCCTTCGGGTTCAGGGAAATCAACACTTATGAATATTATAGGCTGTATGGATGTATGGGACAGCGGTGAATACTATATAGATAATGTTTCAGTTCATGATAAAAAGGGCGAAGAGCTAACTAAGATAAGAAACGATAAAATAGGGTTTATCTTTCAAAGATATCAGCTAATCCCCACCTACTCGGCGGAGCAAAATGTAATTATGCCACTTTTGGCAAGGGGAATATCTCGCAAAAAAGCGGTGGAAATGTCCGCACCCACACTTGAGCTTTTAGGGCTTTCAGAGCGTATAAAGCACAAACCCTCCGAGCTCTCAGGTGGTCAACAGCAGAGGGTAGCAATAGCGAGAGCACTTGTAGGATCACCCGCCATTTTGCTTGCAGATGAGCCAACTGGTGCGCTCGACTCAAAGACGGGTAAAGAAGTTATCACTCTATTTAAGGACTTACACCAAATGGGCAATACCATAGTTATGATTACCCATGATGAAAATATAGCCAAAAACGCCAACAGAGTTGTGCGAATAGTGGATGGAAATATAGTCTACTAAAATTATTTTACTTATTCCTTTCCTAAATAAAATTTTCTTAAACACAGAAACAAGGTGAGCATCGCTCACCTTGTTTCTGTTTATGAAGTTTAATTATATATTTAAAAGATATAGTTATTAAAGGGTTAGGTTATATCCACAAGCACTGGCAGTTTAAAGTAATTGAAAAAATGATTTAATTTGTGTATAATGGAGATAGAAATTATTTCCACTTTGCGGTGATTAAAATATTTAGGGGGAAGTTTCATTATGAAAAAATACTTAGCAATGTTTGCCATAGGGATGATATCCTATTGGGTTATAGGTGGGTTATTCCTATATTTTACAGGAAATTCTCCGGCAGAGCATATAGCTTTATTTATCGAAAAAATCTTAGGGTGATTATGCCAAAAGTAATAATACCAGTGAGAAAATAATTATACGCTATTATACATAACACGGTAATACAAAAATTGACTTGAAAAATTTTTCATGATAAAATTTATTTCATAGAATTCTTTAAAACAGGCGGTGAAAAATGGAACTTTGGGATGTGCTCGATATAGACGGCAACAAAAAAGGATATACACATATTAGGGGCATACCGCTCACAGAGGGGGATTATCACCTTGTGGTGAGTGTATGGACGATAAATAGTAATAAAGAAGTACTGCTTACACTGCGTGACGAAACCAAGGAGGAGTACCCGAATTTTTGGGAAAATACCTGTGGTTCAGCAGTGAGTGGAGAGAGTAGCATTGAGGCGGTAGTGCGTGAGCTCTATGAAGAAACAGGAATATCAGCAAATACGAAAGAGATGATATTTTTAGGCAGGGACATTCATGGCGACACATTTTATGATAATTACATCATTAAAAAGGATGTGGCACGAAGCGATATGAAAATGCAAAAAGGGGAAACTGCCGATGCAAAATGGGTGGATGCAAAAACACTCGACTATATGGTGCAAAACGGCGATATAGCCTCACCTGTAATAAGGCGGCTTAAAAGGATTAGAGAAGATTTTGATAGATTTGTAAGCGAAGTATAAAGGGACAAATTTATCAAAGTACTGCAAAAATTAGTAACGGATGGATAAGGAGGAAAGTTTTTATGAGAAGTATAAAACCGGGAAGAGCGCCGTCTGCAATGAGTGCAGGAATGTGTGTGGTAGTAGTAATATTCGGCATATTTTGGACAATCGGTGCCGCACAAATGGGTGCTCCGATTTTTATGCCACTCTTTGGTATAGTTTTTGTAATAATGGGGATTGTGCAGGGGATGTATCACTATAAAAATGCAACAAATAAAAATCGCTTTTCATCCTTTGATATTACAGAAGAGGGAGAAGAAATCGATCCATTCGGCGAAAGATTTCACAGTAACGAAGCAAAAGCAGTGCAGGCACAAAGTAGCGAGTTCTGCCCCTATTGCGGAGAGAGCACAAAATCCGATTATAGCTTTTGTCGTAAATGCGGTAAAGGTATAAAATAATCTTTATAAGCTATTCTTAAAAGGCAGTAAGGGTGACACCTGTCACCCTTACTGCCTTTTACCTTGCCCGAAGTCGTACAAAGGTACGACGAGAGGTGAAGTTTGTTCATAACCACAAGGCATATAAATGCTACAATCCACCGTTTTCACGGTGGATTGTACTCATAATTATATTTATTTTAAGATTGCTTTAATTCATACACACTTGTTATGTGCTTCCTTGCCTTATGGTGGTCGGTGCTGTTTTATCACAGCCCTTTGACTAAATTTATAGTATCAATACTATGGATTACATTTGTGGTTCTTCTTGAAAATCAGTTTGCTCAGCGGCACAAGCACAATTGTCGCCACATTCACAGGAATCTAAATCTTCCATTTCAGCTGAAAAATAATCTAAGTCCTCATCATCGAAATCCATGAAATCTTCATCGTCACAGCAAGAGATGAATTCTCTGTTTTTAAAATAAGCTGTGATGGCAATAATAACACTTGCCACAGCCACTAAGAAAGCTATAATGGAAATAATGGTTACGCATCTTTTCATTTTTAAATCCTCCTTTAAGGGATATATTTTTATTATTACTATAATTATAATACCATTTTAAGTAAATAACAAGAGAAAAATACTTTTTTAGTAAATACATATAATATTATTGTAAATTTAATATAAATTATACATATATTTTTAGGGATTTGGAGTGTAAATCATTGCCAAATAGAGATAAATAATGTAAAATATAATTAAAAAAATTTGGAGGTAGCGACTAATGGCTTTGTATGACAAGAAATCAATTGAGGATGTAGAGGTAAGAGGTAAAAAAGTACTATTGCGCTGTGATTTTAATGTGCCACTTAAAGATGGAGAAATAACGGATGACAAGAGGATAGAAGAATCACTACCTACAATAAAATATCTACTTAAAAACGGTGCAATATTAATTCTTTGCTCGCATTTAGGCAGACCTAAGGACGGATTTGAAGAAAAATTCTCGCTTGCACCTGTTGCAAAACATCTCTCAAAACTGCTCGGAAGCGATGTTAAAATGGCTGTCGATGTAGCGGGGGAAAACTCAAAGGAAATCCTTGCCACACTCACTGAAGGCCAAGCAATGATGATAGAAAATGTGCGTTTCATTAAAGGAGAAACCAAAAACGACCCCGAATTTGCAAAACAGCTTGCTTCCCTTGCAGATTTATTTGTAAATGATGCATTTGGTTCTTCCCACCGTGCCCACTGCTCAACCACTGGCGTAGCTGACTATATCCCTGCGGTTTGCGGTTATTTGATACAAAAAGAATTAAAGGTGATGGGGGAAGCATTAAGCAATCCTAAAAGACCTTTCGTTTCAATTCTTGGCGGTGCAAAGGTATCCGATAAAATTGGTGTAATAAGCAATCTGCTCGACAAAGTGGACACCCTAATCATAGGTGGCGGAATGGCGTTTACCTTCCAAAAAGCACTTGGTTATTCAGTAGGCAGCAGTCTTTGCGAAGATGATAAATTAGACCTTGCAAAAGAATTAATGCAAAAGGCTAAGGAAAAAGGCGTAAAGTTCTTGATTCCGACTGACAGCATTGCAGCGGATAAGTTCGCCGAGGATGCAACTCCTGTTAATGTGGATGGTTACGACATCCCAGATGGCCTCATGGGTCTTGATATAGGCGAAAAAACAAGGGCGTCATATGCAGAAGCTATAAAAGGTGCAGGCACAGTAGTATGGAACGGCCCGATGGGCGTATTCGAGTTTGCAAACTTTGCTAAAGGCACCGAAGCGGTGGCAAAGGCTGTGGCAGAGAGTGGAGCCATATCCATAATAGGTGGCGGCGACTCAGCAGCGGCAGTTGAACAGCTCGGATATGCTGAGCAAATCACACATATATCCACAGGTGGAGGCGCATCACTCGAATTCTTAGAGGGTGCAGTACTTCCTGGGATTGCTTGCCTTAATGATAAGTAAATAATCAAAGCAAATAAATTAATAAAATACTTTTTCATGCAGTCCATTCTACCACGGGCACAGTGAACTGCATGGAAGAATTATTTTAAGCTATAAGCATTAAACCGATAATAGGTATTGCTGTTTCTACAAAGTTGCAGTGGAAAGGAAATTTATAATATGAGCAAAAGAGAAGTAATTATTGCTGGAAACTGGAAGATGAATTTTACTAATTCCGAGGCAAAAGCGTTTATAGAAAAATTAGCGGTAAATATAGGTGATAGCTCCTGCAATGTAGTACTTGCAGCACCGTTTACCCTGCTTTCTGTGGCTAAAGAGGCGGCGAAGGATACAGGAATAAATATATCATCACAAAATTGCCACTGGGAGCAAAGTGGAGCGTTCACAGGGGAGGTGTCCGCCCCAATGCTAAAGGATATAGGGGTGGAGTATACCCTTATAGGACACAGCGAGCGCAGAGCCTATTTTGGCGAAAGTGACAGCACAGTGAATTTGCGCACTAAGGCATCGCTTGCAAGCGGTATTAGGCCGATAGTTTGCATAGGTGAAACCCTTGAAGAACGAGAGCAGGAGCTTACAGAGCAAGTCTTAAAAAGACAAATAGATGAGGGACTTTGTGGCATACAGAGCGACTTAGCAAAAAATATTATTGTAGCCTACGAGCCTGTTTGGGCGATAGGTACGGGCAAGACTGCCACGGGTGAAATGGCTGAAGAAGCATGTGCTTATGTTAGAAACTGCCTAAAATCACTTTTCACAGAGGAAGTTTCTGAAAAAATGCCGATACTTTACGGTGGTTCAATGAATGAGAAAAACTGTGATGAACTCCTCTCAAAAGAAAATATTGATGGGGGACTAATCGGCGGAGCTTCTTTAAAATGCGATATCTTTACCGAAATGGTTAAGATAGGGGAAATGCACTGATATACTTATATTAATTTTTAACTACCCCATCCCGCCAACGGCGGGGTGGGGTAGCGCGTAAAAAGTTTTTGAACATTAGGATATAAAATAAGGCTTGTGAAGGGAGCATATATGAAAAAAACACTTCTCTTACTAATAATGGATGGGTACGGACTGGGTAAAGAAAATAAAGCCAATGCGATATACAGGGCAAATACACCCATTATAGACAAACTGCTCAAAGATTACCCCAATACCACACTCGGAGCTTCTGGGCTTGATGTAGGACTGCCGGAAGGGCAGATGGGAAATTCCGAGGTAGGCCACACAAATATAGGTGCAGGCAGGGTGGTTTATCAGGATTTAACAAGGATAAGCAAGGCGATAAAAGATGGGGAATTTGGTGAAAATCCTGTTCTAACATCGGCTATGGAGAAAGCTATAAAAAATGATAAAGCGATACATTTAATGGGGCTTTTATCCGACGGTGGAGTGCACAGCCATATAGAGCACCTCTATGCACTGCTTAAAATAGCAAAGGAAAAAGGTGCTAAAAATGTCTATATCCACTGCTTTACCGACGGCAGGGATGTCCCACCAACCTCCGCAATAGAATATTTAAAAGAACTGCAAAGTTTTATAGATGATTTAGGTATAGGGAAAATAGCGGACATTAGCGGCAGATACTATGCAATGGATAGGGACAATAGATTTGATAGAGTACAACTTGCCTATGACGCACTGATTAAAGGCGAAGGTGAGCTTGCAGACGATGCGATAAAAGCGATTACTGCAAACTATACAAGCGGTGTAAACGATGAATTTGTAAAACCTACTATCTGCCATAAGGGCGGCAATATCAAAGATGGCGACAGTGTGATTTTTTACAATTTCCGCCCCGATAGGGCAAGGGAGATAACCTCAGCAATAACCGAGGCGGACTTCAGTGGCTTTGAGCGTGGAGAAGTAGTGAGTGATATAAATTTTGTTACATTCACAAGGTATGATGAAAAATTTAAATCGGTGGAAATAGCATTTTTACCACAGTCACTAAAAAACACCTTGGGCGAGTGCTTATCAGAAATGGGCAAAAAGCAGCTTAGAATTGCCGAAACAGAAAAATATGCCCATGTAACATTTTTCTTTAACGGAGGCAGGGAAGAGCAGTACCAAGGCGAGGACAGGGTGTTGATAAATTCCCCCAATGTAGCAACTTACGACCTAAAGCCAGAAATGAGCGCAGTGGAAGTCACTGACGAAGCAGTGCGCAGGATTAAGTCCGGCGAATATGACACCGTGATACTAAATCTCGCAAATTGCGATATGGTAGGACACACAGGTGTGATGGATGCTGCAATAAAAGCTGTGGAGATAGTGGATAAATGCGTGGGTGAGCTTGTGGAAGCCGTGCTTTCTGTGGGGGGTGTGGCACTTATCACCTCGGACCATGGAAATGCTGAAGTAATGCTTGATGCAGATGGAAATATAGTAACTGCGCACAGCACGAATAAAGTACCACTCGTGGTGGTGGGTAAAAACTGCAATTTAAGAAGCGGTGGAGTACTTGCCGACTTAGCTCCTACTATGCTTGATATTATGAATCTCGCCGTGCCAAAGGAAATGAATGGAAAGAGCTTAATAAAATAATAATTACTTGATTTTTTACTAAAGCATGGTTTTGAAAGGCAAAGTTTTTTCGCCTAAAGAAGTGAGTGAAAAAACTTTACTGCAAGGAGATTTAAAGGGGTAAAAATTTTGGCAAAATTCATGAAAGCAACAGCCTTGAGCACTGCCATACTAACGATGGCAATGTTAGTGCTATATTTTCTTTTAGATATAGAACTATTTAAAACTTTTTCCATCACTTTCGGGGCAATTTTCTATCATTTTGCAATGAGGCTGTCCGTCGGATACTATTATCAGAAAAAATATAATAATATAATAGACTACAATGATGAACGCTTTTATGTAGGAGAAGCAGAGAAAAGGATATATCAAAAGATTAATGTTAAAGACTTAAAAAAATATCTGCCTACTTATGACATAGATACTTTCAGTATCAAGGAGCATAAATATGAAGATATAGCAATGGCAATGTGCCAAGCAGAGTTAGTCCATAAAACAATATTTATCTTTTCATTTTTTCCAGTACTTGCGTCCATTTGCTTTGGGAGCATAGAAGTGTTTATTATCTCTTCAGTACTATCCGCACTATTTGATTTGCTATTTGTAATAGTCCAGCGCTACAATAGGCAAAGAATTATGCGTCTTATAAAGCACAAATCAAATAAACCATCAAATAAGTAAAACATCCAAAAATCAAACTACCATCAATGCTAAATTGGCGGTGGATAATATCGAAAAACAGGGTATACTCGCATATATGGTGCAAGTATACCCTGAGTTTTTTTATAAAGGTTTATACATGAATTTATAGCAATTTTTTTGCTTTTTGCATCAAAATTTCTCGGTCATTTTCTATTTCACCATCAAGAACCATTTCTAAAAGCGAAGAGAGTATTCTCCCGATTTCACTTCCCCGAGGTATGCCCATATTTATTAAATCATTGCCGTTTATCTCAAGGCTTGCAAGGCTAATGCAATCCTCCGATTTAATGATATCTTCCGCAAGCTTGGCCATTTCCTTAGAGCGGCTTAGTCTCGCTTTTGATATGTTTTCACTCTTTGCTAAATCGTCAGATAGCTTTACCTGAGTTAACTTTATAAACTGCTCATATCCAATTTTATTAAGCCATCTCTTAATATATTTTTCCTCTATTACTATATCGCTGCTGTGATATTTTATCAGCTGGGTTACTTTTTCTATGCTATCATTGTCAAATCTAAGCCTTTTAAGTATAATCTTAGCCATTTCAGCACTTATTTTAGCATGGCCATAAAAATGCCCCACTCCGTTTTCATCAACTGTATAGCAAGCGGGTTTTCCAATGTCGTGCAAAAGTAGTGCAAGCTTAATGATTAAATCATTGACCCCAAGCTTTACCGCAATCACACTGTGCACCCAAACATCATAATCGTGATAGGGAGTGTTTTGCTCAAAACCAAACATATCTGTGATTTCGGGAATAAATACCGCAATTACATCACTGTACTCAATCAGTGCATCCCCAACCGTCGCACCGCATAAAAGCTTTGCAAGCTCCTCCCGTATCCGCTCAGAAGCTATATTTTTAAGCAGATGGCAATGCTTATGGATTGCAGCTTTAGCTTCACTACAAACAGTGAAGCCATGCACCGACGCAAAACGAACTGCACGAATAATTCGCAGTGCATCTTCATTAAATCTTTGCTCGGCATCGCCTACCGCCCTTATAATGCCTTCATTTAGGTCGCAAAGCCCTCCAAAGGGGTCGATTAATCCTGTGCTATCATTATAAGCCATTGCGTTTATCGTGAAATCACGCCGTTTAAGGTCGCTTTCTAAATCGCTTACAAAACTCACACTGCTCGGGCGGCGATTGTCTTTGTATTCGCCGTCCAACCTAAATGTGGTAATTTCAAACACTTCACCGCAGATAACCACCCCCACTGTTCCATGCTTAATGCCTGCTTTAATAAGGGTGTACTGCTCAAAATGCTTTATAATTTCTTCGGGGAGAGCATTTGTGCAAATATCATAATCCTTTGGGGTGTTACCCATTAAAAAATCACGCACCGCACCACCTACAATATATGCCTCAAAACCGAGACTGTTAAGCTTTTTTATTATTAGTTTGACATTGTGCGGCAGATTAAATTTTTTATTTATAATATTCACCCCCCTAAAAAGAATATTTCTTAAATTTACCGATATGATTTGAAGCAGTATTAGTGAAAACTATTCCACTAAAACCTGTACGGGTTCGAGTATTGCCACCCTTAGCAAGTCACACTGCAAAATTGGGCTCCGCTTCTCACTAAGCGGAGAGCAAAGCCCAATTTAATATAAAACTAATTGGCTCCCATGATTACTTCGCCCTCATCCGAAAGCAAAAAGACTACACTGGACTCAGTATTTGTAACCCTAAAGCTTTCATCGGCGATAGAAATTTGTGTCGGTGGGAATACCATCTGCGCACGAACTGTGCATTTTTTATAATCTTTATCAATTTTTTCAAGCTCATCAAGCTCTTTTTTATTATCACGAATTTGTATTTTATAAAGCTCACTCTGCTGAAGGAGTTTTATATATAATTTACCCCTCTCAGGAGTTTTATGCTCTTCTTTTTCTAAGAAAATTCTATTTTTATCAATCATTTCAAATGTCTTTATATCGTTTTTTATGGTGTTGCGGAGCTCACTCATTCTTTCAATCACTTCTTTGGATTTTCCAAGATTGAGCATGGTTTCTCTATTTCCTTTGCTTCCTATTGTATTTGCAACAATGCTGTTATAGGCATTTACTTTACCGCCCACTATTACACCCTTATCTAAAGTTACATCAATACTGTCATTGCAATAAACCTCGCAGTTGATTATACTGCTGGCTTCAATGCTTTTATTAGAGGTTACAAAGCAGTTTTCGAGATATTTGCATTTGATTTTTCCACGAGCCGTAATTTTTCCGCTGTAATCCCCATTTACCCCTTTGGATATTATTATGTCTTCGCCGGCAATCAGTGTAGCAGCTTCAACCGAGCCGTCAACCAATATACTGCCCTCAGCCTTTATAATATATCCACTTTTAACATCACCTTTAATATGGATATCACCCACGAAATCGATGTTACCAACTGTGATGTCCACATCACCGGACACTCTAAGAGTCGGCTCAACAAAATATCTGCCATCTTTGAGTGCAAGCTCACCATCTATTGAAGAATAGAGAACAGTCTTATCATCTGATAAATATGTATTTTTTCCGTTTTGTGGCTGTGCAGGTTTTCCAGGCTTAGCTTTGAGCTTTACCCCGTGTACCGACATACCATCCTCGCCCAATGTTGGTAAAATTATCTCGCAAATTTTTGTGTGTTTTACTATATTATTTACTATATTTAAATCCTTAAAATCAATATTTCCATGTGCATCTTCGCTGTATCGGGGTATAATATTAAGCTCGGTGGTGTGAACTATACTACCATCTTCGCCATCCTGTGGAAGCTCGCCTTTTGCAAATTTTAGTAGTTTGCAGTACATTCTTTCATTGGTAATGTTTTCTATCAAATCGCTATCCAAGCCATGTTTTATTTGAAGATTTCTAACTCTCTCATTTATCATTTCAGTACTGACATCGGCACCACCGTTAATCGGTGGAAATACAAAAATATAAGCATCGCATTTATTGAAGGACACATTTACATAAACCGCCGCATCAACAGGGTTTTCTTTTGGTAAGCGATTTTTATTATAATCCTGTGCAAGAATTTTAAGCCTTGAGTCAAATGCTTTAGTGTCTTCATCTTTGTGCATGTTGTAATCAGTGTCGAAGCCGATTCTATAACAAAATTCCATAAGATGATTATCGAATTTGCTTTCTTTAGGCTGGTTTATAGCTGTAATAACCTCGGTGTTTTTTTCTTCATCTAAGATTTCTTCGTTTTCGATTTCGGACTCATATAAATTAGAAACTGCTTCATTTTCAGATTCTAATTCGGTATCTTCTATTTCTTCCTGAGTTTTTTCGCCTATTCGCTCTAAGAATTTCTCATACATCGAGAGTATTATGCTTTTTTCCTTATCCACTAACTACACCTCCAAAAGATTTTCATATTATAACCGCATTGTATTTTTTCGCTAATTCTTCTACCATGCTGTTTTCGAGTTCTGAATGTTGATCTATCAGTGCTATTCCATGATATCCTATGAGTGCGTTGTCTAAGCCTTCTTCATTATGCGCCGTAAGTAGTACGGGCAAGCCGAGCATATGCGTATTAAGCGAGAAAAGATATCCGTCATCGGCAGTTTCTATTACTATATTGAGTATATCGCAACCTAAAGCTTCGGCCGCTAAAATTTCCTCGCTCATGTCGTGATTGCAATCTATTTCTTCGGATATTACCGCATGTTCTCCTAAAAAGAATAATTGATTTTGATTTGCAGATATTGTTTCGGCGAAAAATTCGGGTTCGCTTTTTATGTGCTGTGCATTTATTACACATCCAGCTATTTCCACTACATCGTTTTTACTGAGTGGTTCATCCAACACAATAAAAGAAGCACCGTTTTTTATAAAGTTTTCTATACCCATGGAGGTAGGGGAGGTGGAGCTGCTATCAATACTTACTGCCACGCCAATCGGCACTGTGGCATATTTAAGCATTTCAGCAATAATATCGTGAAGCTCATCACTATTAGAATTTGGAGAACTAAAAGCAAATGCAAATATACCCATTCCCTGCAATGTGACGAGTGACGCATATAAATTAGTACCTTCTTTAGTTTCCATATCATCCTCGAATGTCATCATTACGATTAAGGATATATTGTGCTTCTTTGCCGCAATAGTGGCTGCCCTGCATTCGGAGAGAGTGTCTGAACTTATAAGCAGTGCAAACTCAGCTCCACTTGCAGATAGCTTAGCAAAAATTTTATCATACATAGAGATAAGCTCGGCGTATGTAGTTTCACCGAACGGCTCGGTTTCTATCCCAAAAGCCGAAACAGTAGAAAGCTTTCCGCTACTATAACCTATTGGAGGTGCAGCACAAACGCCGTTTACACCTAAAAGGGTTTTCCTGTATTCGTTATAATTTTTAATATCGGAGTTTTTTTGCGATAAATCCAGTACCCATTGCGTGTGGAGGGGAATGTCCATATCTATTCACCATCAAGCTTTCTTACATCGACTCTGGAGCTTCTATCTTCATAATCATCAGTACATTTCTTATAACAGTCGCAGTTGCTGTGCATAGTGACGCCCTTGCACTTAATAAGCTCTTATCGTCTACACGAACTTTGCAGGCGTTATAAAATTTGTGGAAATGATTTGCCACATCCATAACATAATGAGTAAGCCTTGCAGGGTCGTAATTTTTTGCTGAGGCTATTATCTCGGTGGGAAGCTTTGAAAGCATTCTTATAAGCTCAATTTCCTCAGGTGATTTAAGCAGGAGCAAATCTTCTGCCGACGGCTTGTCCCATACTATATTTTCAGCAGTAAGATTTTTAAGTATGCCGCATATGCGTGCATGAGCGTACTGAACATAGTAAACAGGGTTCTTTGAGCTTTCTTCCACCGCTAAATCAAGGTCAAAATCAAGTGTGGAGCTCGCCTCCCTTGTATTAAAGAAGAACCTTGCCGCTTCGATTGGTATTTCTTCTATTAAATCGCTGAGTGTGATGGATTTACCTGTTCTCTTGCTCATTCTCACAGGCTCACCATTCTTTGTGAGGCGTACAAGTTGCATTAAAATTATATCGAGCTTACTTCCATCAAGTCCTATTGCATCCATGGCACCCTTTAGCCTTGCCACATGTCCATGATGGTCAGCTCCCCATACATTAATTAGCCTGTCATATCCTCTTGTTACAAATTTATTGTAATGGTAGGCAATATCAGCTGCAAAATATGTGGGTATACCGTTTGCACGGACGAGTACTTCATCCTTTTCACCGCCAAACTCGGTGGCTTTATACCAAATGGCACCATCTTTCTCATATGCCATACCTTTTTCTTTAAGTGTATCAATAGCTTTAGTAACAGCACCGCTTTCATGCAAACTGCTCTCGGGGAACCACTCATCAAATACTATTCGGTATTTCTCTAAATCCCTGCGCAGGTTTTCTACATTAGCAGGTAGAGCATATGCCACAAGCGCTTCTTTTCGCTCTTTAGAATCAGCATTTACATATTTATCACCATTTATATCGGCAAAGGCCTGTGCTCTTTCGGTTATATCGCTTCCGTGGTAGCCGTCCTCTGGGAATGGAACAGCCTCTTCGCCTTTATATATTTGCAGATACCTTGCTTCAAGTGAAACACCAAATTTTTCAATCTGATTTCCTGCATCATTTATGTAAAACTCTTTATGCACATTATATCCCGCAAGCTTCATTACAGACGCAAGACAGTCTCCCACTGAGCCACCCCTTGCGTTACCCATATGCATGGGGCCTGTGGGGTTTGCAGAAACAAATTCCAGCATGACTTTTTCGCCCTTGCCATAGTCAGTCTTGCCGTAATCGTCGCCTGCTTCAAGTATTTTTCCTACTACCTCTGAAAACCATGCATGTGAAAGTGAGAAATTTATAAACCCAGGGCCTGCTATTTCCACCTTTTCGAGATGAGTATTTTCAGTTTCTATATTTTTTACAATGGTTTCAGCAATTTTTCTCGGTGGAAGCCTAAAGGCTTTAGCAGATACCATTGCCGCATTTGTTGCAAAATCGCCATGGGTGGTGTCACCGGGGATTTCAACTGTAAATGAGGGTATCTCTGCCTGTGTGAGCTCACCGCTCTCAATGCTCTTTTTAAAGCTGTTTTCTACTATTTTAGTTATTTCATTTATTGTATCCGATACTTGATTATACAAATCTAACACTCCCTAATATTAATTGTCACTTGATTTTCACTTGCAAGCGCAGTATTTACATCCATGGTATATTTAAAGCTTAAGTCACCGCCGTTATCATTAAGTGTGGAGGAGATGCTATTGCCCCATATGCCAACCACTAAATTCCCCATGCCTGTTTCATAAAAGCAGTTGTGTCGCACTTGATTTTCCACAATGAGCTGTGAATTAAATTCACCCGTGCGGGTCATTGTAATTTTGCTCTCATTTATAACTTCGATTGTGGTTTTAGTTTGCTCCATGCCATTTTCTTCGGGCTCATCATAGCTAATATAATAATTGCCGTCTTTTTGATAAAATTCGCCCGTAGTCAAAAGCTCAATATTATCTTTTTCACCGTCCACAATTTGCGAACCGTTTATTTTTATCATAAATTCTTTTTTCAACTTCCGCTCTCCTTTGCAGATGGATTATTATTTATCAAATGCTAAATTAATTAGCCTATCAAGTAGCTCACCATAGGTAACACCGCTGTGCATAATCATTTTAGGATACATGCTTATCGAAGTGAAACCGGGTAGGGTATTTATTTCATTTAAAATGATATCTCCATTTTTTACTGCGAAAAAATCCACCCTTGAAAGCCCACTGCAACCAAGTGCCTTATATGCTTTTACAGCAGTATGTCTAATTTCTTCCGCCTGTTTATCGGGTATTCTTGCAGGGATATGTATTGTGGTGGTATCGTTTAGATATTTAGCCTCATAGTCGTAAAACTCACTGTGAAGCTCGAGTTCTCCCACTACTGGGGCGTTAGTTTCATTATTTCCTATAACAGCGCATTCAACCTCTACAGCATCAATAAATTCTTCTACAATTACCTTTTCATCATGCAGGAGTGCCGCTTCAACCGCTGTTTTAAGAGAAGCTTTATCCCTTGCCTTACTCACTCCCACCGAAGAGCCTGCATTTGCAGGTTTTACAAACATCGGATAAGCAAGCTTTTCTTTAAGCATCGCTTCCACTTCATCGAAATCCGCCATATCAAAAACTTTTAGTGTATGCCATTTTGCAGTTTTAATGCCTGCACTTTCAAGTATTATGTGCGTGATTTCTTTATCCATACACATTGCAGAAGCATTTACACCGCATCCCACATAGGGAATACCTGCTATTTCAAACAGCCCTTGGATAGTGCCGTCCTCTCCGTTTTTTCCATGCAAAACAGGGAAAATCACATCTATCGGGGTGATAATCATGCCATCTTCCCGAAGCTCGATTAAGCCTTTATGCGAAGTGTCGGGCGATATAACCGCAGGATAACAAAATTCACTGTCAAGATAGCTATTATTTCTTATTCTATCTAAATCGCCATTATATCGAAACCATTTACCGTCCTTTGTGATGGCAATCATTATTACATTATATTTATCAGTGGGGATATTTTCTATTACAGAAACAGCACTCCTCAGAGAAACTTCATGCTCACTGCTCGCTCCTCCAAAAATTACCGCTAAATTCGTTTTTTTCATACGAAATTTTCACCTTTCGCTCATGAGTTTATATTATTATATATACTCAATTATTATAACATAAATATTTCTTTAACACAAACCATTTATTTCAATAGGTATGCATAACATCAACTAATTATTTATATATATCCGCTCCATTGTGACAAGGGGGTACATTATCATAATATTTATCTATGTTGTATTGTATAATCATCTCTATATAGCCTCTATTTTCCCACTCACTATTTTGATATTTTATACCAGAACATTAGAAATTTAAGAAAGCATATTTATCATTAGTATAATATTCTTTTTTAGTATTTATATAGTAAATTAAGATGAAAACACTACTGTTTTCATCAGGCAAGCGTTGCTTGCCGTCACGCACTTTGTGCGTGAAATCTACTATGCAATCGTTTAATGCCACACTAATGTGGCTACAAATCGTTTTACGATTTGTTTGAAAACGCAGTAGTGTTTTCAAATTAAATGATTATAATGCTTATATTTTATAATTGCAAAACTAAATTTTTAACAAATAAAATAAAAATCCTTAATTTGACTATGATAACCATATCCTATATAATTATGGAGAGAATATCAAAGTGCACCTAAAGCCTATTCGCATTACATGTAATAGGCAATCTCAGCGCTTTAGTAGTGAAGTATAAAGAAAATTTCACGCAGTTATCGACATCCAGTAGTATATTATTAAATCCATTAAGATTATGTGGAGGATTTATTTTTATAAAATAGGGGAAAGAGGTCTAAAATGGAAGAAAAAAAGAGTTTTGTAAAAAAAAGCGACTACCTCATAATCGCCATAGTAGCGGTGATAGCAGTAGCTTTTGCAATATGGTTTTATATGCCCATGGGTAACTCACCGAGTGGTGAAAATATCGCAGTGGTCACAATAAATTCAGAAGAGATAATGAGGATAGATTTAGGGCATTACCATGGAGAAGCTGAAAGAATAAGCCTCATGGAGGAATATGGAGTGCCTGTTAATTTTCTGCTTGAAGAGGGGAGCATCAGATTTGTGGATGTCACCTGTCCCGACCACCTTTGCGAGCTGTACGGTGCTATTAGTCATGAATATGATATTGCAGTGTGCATGCCAAATTTAACCGCTGTGAGGATAGAAGCACCTACCGAGGAATAAAATAGAGGTTAATAGCCATTGGGCAGAGATTAGAATGTGATTTTTATTTATACCCACTGATTTAACATCAGAATTTTCTTAAATTGCCGATTATCAAAACAAAAAGCCATCGCATGAGCGATGGCTTTTTGTTTATTATGCTTTTTAAACCTGAATAACAGATTATTGTAGCAACTGGAGAATTCCCTGTGGTTGCATGTTTGCCTGAGCAAGCATAGCCTGGGAAGCTTGAACAAGGATGTTGTCCTTGGTGTACTCCATCATTTGAGAAGCCATGTCAACGTCACGAATACGGGATTCAGCAGCTGTCATGTTTTCTGTTGTTACGCTGAGGTTGTTGATTGTGTGCTCAAGTCTGTTCTGAAGAGCACCAAGTCCAGCACGAGCTACGGAAACATTTTCAATAGC
>CAYJLI010000003.1:41842-61765 GCA_964371155.1 uncultured Oscillospiraceae bacterium
GTCTGTTCTGAAGAGCACCAAGTCCAGCACGAGCTACGGAAACATTTTCAATAGCTGTATTGATTGATGTGATAGCAGCAGTAGCTCCAGAAGAGTTAGCAACTGTAACATCACCACCAAGAATTGTAGCAGCATCCATGTTAGTAACTGTTACATCAAGTGTTTGGGAAGCAGTGTCACCAATCTGTAAAGTGGAGCTAAGTGATCCATCCAATAATTTTGTGCCGTTGAATGTTGTTTCGTCAGCAATTCTTGTGATTTCATCTTCAAGAGCAGTCATTTCAGCATCGAGCTTAGCACGGTCTGTATTAGAGTAGATACCATTAGCGGACTGAGTAGCAAGCTCAACCATTCTGTTTAGCATGGAGTGTACTTCTGTTAGAGCACCTTCAGCTGTTTGAATTAGGGAGATACCATCAGCAGCATTTTTCTGAGCTGTTTCAAGACCTGTGATTTGTGCTCTCATTTTTTCAGAGATAGCAAGACCAGCAGCATCGTCACCAGCGCGGTTAATTCTGTAACCGGAAGATAGTTTTTCGAGGCTCTTACCAACAGCAGTGTTGTTGTTAGTCAGGTTTCTGTGGGAGTTAAGGGCAGTAATGTTGTTTTGAATACGCATAATAAATTTCCTCCTTGAATTTACGAGAAGACTTCCTTGTCTTCCGTTTTTGTTTTTTCGGATTTCTCCTTTTTTTCGACGCGTCAAACAAGTTATTATCCTGTTCAGTACATATATCGGTAGTTTTGTGATATAGTTAAGTATTTTTTTAAAAAAAAATTATAATTTTTTTAAATGTGAGTATATAAGGCCTGAAATATCGTGGAAATCAGCCTGTATTTTCACCGCTCCTATCTCAAAAGCCACCTTTGGCATGCCATACACTATCGAGGAAGCCTTGTCCTGCCCTATGGTGTGTGCTCCTGCTTTGTGCATTTCGAGCAGTCCATATGCGCCATCCTGCCCCATGCCTGTGAGCAGTACCCCAACAGCCTCGGATTTAGCAAGCTGTGCGGCGGAGTGGAAGAGCACATCCACCGAGGGGCGGTGTCCGCTCACCTTTTCCGCAGGGAAACAGCTCACCGAATACTGATTGCCTATTCGCACTATTCTGCTCTGCAAATCCCCACCGGGGGAAATTAGTATCAGACCTGGCTTTACTATATCGCCATTTTTAGCCTCTCGCACCTCCATTTTGCATATGCCATCTATTCGCTTGGCATACATATCGGTAAATACCGGAGGCATATGCTGTGTAACCACTATTCCAGGGGTGTCAATCGGCAAATCCTTAAGTATTTCAAGCAGAGTTTCGGTACCGCCGGTGGAAGCCCCCATCACTATCAAGGTGTTTTTTGCCCTGCGTGAAAATCCTGCAATCATAGGAAGCTCGGAAGCGGTGGAAGTTTTTGCACTCTGCGGCGATGGGGTGGGGGGAGTGGCTACCCTATCCTTACTGCCTAAGCTTTGGGAAGTTGTTACATGTACGCTTAGTTTGGTTAAAAAAAGCGAAATGCTCTTAGGTTCTTCAAGGTTTGGCTTTAATAAGCTGGGAAATCCCGAAGTAGTGCTAAGATTTTTATCGCTGTCCGCCAAGAGAATAATTTTCGCCTGCGACATCGCAGTGATACTTTTTAGCACTGTGCCATTTCCAGTAGATGCCAGTGTGGCATCTAAAAAAACGATGTCCGGCTTTAAGGTGCGGATTTTAGAACTCGCATCAAGGGATGTCATAGAATGACCAACCACCGACAGTGGAAGGCGCTCCCTTACAAACAATAAAGTAAGAAATTGCCCAAACACAGCCGAGGGGTCTATTAATAGCACACGAGAAGTGCGTATATTATTCATTTGTCATCCCCCTTTTTTAAAAAAATTAAGAGTGAAAAGTTAATGTGTTTTAGCTCTGCAAAAATGATTTAAAATCGTTTCGGCAAAGGCGAAACTCCACAACTATTCACTCTTCACTATTATTTAGTATTATTTTGCCTTTCGGCTATAATGGTTTTCTATATACTGCTGAGGCTACATATTCATAGCCATGGGTATTGTCATTTAGCCCCTCTGAATGTCCTATAAGTAGATATCCGCCAGGATTGGTGGCATCATAAAATCTTTTTGTCAGAGCATCTCTGGTTTCTTTATCGAAATATATCATAACATTCCTACAAAAGATAACATCGAATTTAAGCTTAAATGAAATCTTGTCCATCAAATTAAATTTACGAAATATCACATTTGCTTTTAAATCTTGTGTAACTTCATAATCATTGCCATTTGGAGACATTCTAAAAAACTTCTTTTTCCATTCGTCGGGCACTTCAGCTAAAGCCCCCTTGGGATAAACTCCCCTCATGGCATTTGAAAGGGCATTTTGTGATATATCGGTAGCGAGCACCCTTGTATCCCATTTTCCCGATTTTTTCTCAAAATAATCCTTTGTGATCATCGAAAGAGTATATGGCTCATGCCCAAAAGAACAACCAGCGCTCCAAATGCTGAGAACTTTGTCTTTTTTAGTGCTCTCAACCCATGGGAGAATGGTGCCTTTTAGATAGTCAAAATGAGCCTTTTCCCTCATAAAAAAAGTGTAATTTGTGGTTAGTTTATTCAGTAGCACCTCAATGTCGGCACTGAGATGCTTATTGAGTATATGGTCGGTGTACTGCTCGAAGGAAGTAAATCCCATCTCCTGCACTACACTCGAAAGGCGGCCTATTATAAGTTGCCTTTTTTGGCTTAAATCAATACCATAATTTGAATGAATATAGTTTACAAGCCTTTGAAAATCCCTGTCCTCTAAAGTAAGCATGTTTTACCCTACCTCCATATTAAACAGTTGCAATTACAGCATTGCAATCTAAGAGAAGTGCAACTGTGTCGTCTCCTAATGAAATCATAGAATCAGTGAGCTCATGATGATTTTCAACAGGGATTACAACCGCATCTTTAGAGCGAAGCTCCACCACCTGTGAAACAGAATCGACTGCAAGACCCACTAAAGTAGAATCTACCTCAAGAATTATAATGCATGTATTTGAGTTGTACTCTACAAAAGGCTTATTCATTCTCATTCTTACATCAATTACAGGCAATACTTGCCCCCTTAAATTTATTACCCCCATTACGTAATCGGGTAACATTGGCACGGGACGTATGGCGTAGTTGGCTATTATTTCAATTACATAGTCGGTTGAAACGGCAAATATAATAGAATCGGATACGAAAGTGAGATATCTATCAAGCACTTCGATTGTGGCTGGGTTTAAAATATCGTCATCATCTTCCTGTATGGCAAAAAGTCTTAAATCATCCATCAATTTTACACCTCCGCTTTTAATTTGAGTGTGATGAGGCAGAGAATACATTGCCCACATCCAAAATAATGCTTATATTTCCGTCACCTAAAATGGTGCACCCACTAATTCCTGAGTCCTTGATATTAAAATTGTTTAGATATGCGGGTAAAGGTTTTACAACTACTTGTTGCTCTCCGATTAGCTTATCTACGAGTAAGCAATAGGATTTATCACCCGATTCAAGCCACATAAGTATGCCATCTTCTAAATTTTCATGGGAATTAGGTATATTATATAGATTTGCAAGCCTTACTATCGGCACAAATTCACCCATGCAGGATATGAGCTCATTGCCTGTGGCATCTAAAATAATATCGCTATTTGAAGCTTTAAAGCACTGCCTAATGTTTGAAATAGGTATAGTGTAAACACTGTTTCCAACAAGTATTTCCATACCGCCCACAATTGCGAGGGTGAGAGGTATTTTTAGTGTGAAAGCGCAGCCCTGTCCGGGATCACTCGAAATTGAAACCGAGCCACCTAAATTTTCTATATTTTTCTTAACAACATCAAGCCCAACGCCTCTGCCGGAATACTCAGTTACCTGAGCATTTGTGGAAAATCCGGGAAGCATTAAGAGTGAAAGAATTTCTCTTTTGCTGTATTCACTTTGTGGCTTTGTAAGCAGACCTTTTTTAGCTGCTTTAGCTATTATTGCATCGGTATCCATGTCAGCACCATCGTTTTCAACGGTTATAACAACTTCACTGCCGGTGTGTTTAGCCGAGAGTGTGATTTCACCCTGCGCTGGTTTTCCAGCGGCAATACGGTCGTTTACATCCTTTTCAATACCGTGGTCCATGGCATTTCTTACAAGATGCATTATAGGGTCGGAGATATTGTCCACAATACTCTTATCAACTTCAGTATCCTCACCTATGATAGTGAGTTTAACATCTTTATTTAGAGTCTTAGCCATATCCCTTACAATTCTGTTCATCTTTTGGAAGACGCCCGAAACAGGCACCATCCTTAGCGACATAGCTATGTCCTGTAAATCATCGGTAAGTTTGCGAAGCTGTCTGGCGGACTTTAAGAATCCGTCGAGTTTTATATTTTGAATTTCAGGGGCGGAAGTAACCATCGATTCGGTGATAACTATCTCACCCACTATTGCCATTAAGCTGTCAAGCTTGCTAAGATTTACACTGATTAAGCTTTGCTTTGCATGGTTTAGCGTTTTAAGTTGTTTTGAAATTTCGGAAGTTTGTGCTGAAGGTTGTGGAGGAGCTGCTGCGGGTTGTGCTTCAATAGAAGCAGGTGCTTGTTCAGGCGCTTTAGTGGGAGCAGGTTGTTGCGTAGGCGCTTCCACAGGCTTAACTTCTGCTTCTGGAGCAGGCGCTGCACCCATATTTTTCGCACTTTGTTCCGCCATTTCTTGATAAACAGGATTTACAACCACTTCATAGGAGCGGATATTGCTAAGTGTAGCCATAGAATTTATAGCCGACTGAACATCCTCCTCCGAATTAAGCGCAACATAAAATCCTGAGTTGATTATGTACTCAGCAGTTGAAGGATTTGACTCCACATCGGGTGGATAGTGCTCAGAGTCAAGGCCGCCGTCTTTAAGTGCTGTGATAATTATGAATGCCCTAAGATGCTCCATGCCACAATCCTCGTCTAAGAGAATGTGCAGGAAGTATGGGGCGTCAAGTGGAGGTAAATCTCCCGTGTCTTCAGAAGAAGCCGCTTCAGTTTCAGTTGCAGCGACAACCACACCTTTTGAAGCATTTAAAAAGCCGTCGATTTCTGAGATGAAAGAAGCAATGTCCATATCGAGGGTTTCACCTCTCTCGACTTTGCCCATGTCATCACGCAGCCTGTCCACGCATTTAAACAAAAGGTTGAACAGCTCACTTTTTTGTGCGGAAGTAAATGTATCCATCCCATTTTCGCGTATTTCGAAAAAGAGATCTTCCACATGGTGAGCAATCTCCATTAAAGGTTGAAATTCCATCATAGCGGAAGAACCTTTAATTGTGTGCATACTCCTGAAAATTTCATTGACATCATCCGAAGTTAGCTCAGCGCTTTTTTCAGCGTCGAGCAAAATTTCATCAAGACGCTCTATCAGCGAGTTGTTTTCAAACAAATAAGTTTCAAGTAAGCCCTCATTAATGTTTTCCATAAAATTTTACACCGCCTCATCACATTATTTTAAATTAATGATTGCAAATATCAATAAAATTGTGGTAATGTATTATATAGAAATATAATACATCGGGTTAAAAGCGAATTTAATATTAAAATATAACCTACAAACTTATAATAACACATTTTAGCTGAGAATGGAACAAAATATTTTCTGAAGGTGAAAAAATGTCGAATATACTAAAAGTAACGACCCCCATGACGGGGTATGACAACTCAAATAATGCACGCACCGTGCCCACTAAAGTGGTTGATCAAGCGGTTCAAGGGCAGATAAACCCTGAAAAGGTAATGAAGCCCGATGCAAGGAGCGATGCGGCGTCACAGGATGCAAATTCTGCACTTAAATTCAGATTTGAGTCAAATTATGAGAATTTTCTCTCGCAAATCAGAGGCTTTGGCCCGATGACGGAAGAATTTTCGAAATTATTTTTCTCAAGGTTTGCCACAATGGCACAATCGGGACTTGGCGCAAATTTTGCCGAGCAAGTTGCCCATTTCTTCGACACGATAGGAATGGACGAGCAAGATGTGCTTGCTTTTTTGAAAAATCAAAGTAGTGCGTCGATAAAATTCAGCGGAGCATTTTTTACTTTGCTGCATTCAGCCTACAATCAAGCGACTACTGCCGACATAAGAAGTGGGATACTTGATTTTTTAAGAAAATATTCAGACATGAGCGAAAGTTCTCATGTGATGAAGAACACTGAAATCCTTTTAAATCAAATAAGAGGGACACTTTTCCCAAATGCGAGGGATAGCTTTGACGCACTCATAGCGCAGCTGAATTTTGGGGCACAAACTTCGGAAGAACAGATGGAAAACAGCCTTGTTTTAAAAGAAAAAATAATACCTTTTTTAAATAGATATATAACAAGTATGCATGATAGAGGCGACCTCAGAGAGCTTACCTCGGGACTTGCCACATATATTGCAAGGCTTGATAATGGCATGGCACAGAGAGTGCAGGAAGCGTTTGAACAACTTATGAAATACCCTATAATGCAAAAAGTTTTTCAAAACTTAGACCCATCACTAATTTTGCAAATGCTAAATAATACTGAATTTGAGCGTGCTAAAAAACAGCAAAAGTGGATGGACAGCCTTATAGATATTATAAAATCCGGCATGGAGGGCAACTCCGGAATAGAAAATAAAGCAATGCTTAAAAACCTAATGCAGTCTATTGTTGTAAATGAGAGTGTTTACATGCCAGTACTTCATATGATGATACCGCTTCAAGTCGGCGGTAAAATGATGTTTGGAGAAATGTGGATCGACCCTGATTCCGACAAAAAAGGCAGATCACAGGGTGGTGGCAGAGCGATACAGGGGCTTATAAAATTCGATATACAGGATTTAGGTTTTTTCGACTTCTTCTTTATCTATCAAAACGAAACCATTAATTTGCAGCTAAGCTGTCCTGAAGAACTTGGAGAATTTCTGCCATATATAAAAGAAGATGTCACTAAAATACTTTCGCAAAACCAAATCAGAATAGGTGAAATGTTTGTTGAATCGGGCGTGAAGTCAATACCTATTTCCGAAGCCTTCCCAAAAATATTTGAAAGGAAGAATTCTGTAAATGTCTCAATTTAATGATGTGCTCAATAAAAAAGCAGTTGCGCTTTCCTACGATGAAAAAGGGGATGTGGCACCTATAATAGTAGCTTCGGGGATGGGGTATTTAGCGGAGAAGATAGTAGAAATAGCCCAAAATAACGAAGTGCCCATATATGAGGATAATTCGCTTGCCACAATGCTCACACAGCTTGAACTCGGGAGTGAAATTCCACCTGAGTTATATCAAGCAATAGTGGAAATATATCTTTATTTTCTCAATTTTAGCCCCGAGAGGATAATCGAGAGAAACTCTGAAAACGAAGCAGAGGCAGAGGGAAAAGAAGAGAGCCAAATCTCAGAGAATGACATAATTTAATATTATAAATAATTTTTGGGGTATTTTCATCGCAGCGAGCGTGAAAATACCCCAAATTAATTTTATTTATCTGCCAGATAATTTTTCGCGGTTTAGCATTTGTTGTTTAAATACAAAGCTTCGGATTTCCTGTTCTGTAACAGAGGATAGATCCAAAAATCTGCACCCAAAGCCATAAACTGTATATCCAGTGTCGCTCGCACTTCCTTTTTCGTCAATACGTAAAACCTCGGCAGTAGCCTTAATGCGCTTGCGAGGGTTTAAATGTAAGTAAATTGTACAAATGTGGTTTTCTTTAAAGGGGAAAGTGGAGGTAAAATAAACTCCGCCGGCACTTATATTTATTATATCCGCTTTTACAACCTTGATATTTGTAATTTCATCCTCGGCGTAATCTATGTAATCATCAGGTATTTCGGCGTCTTCCGGTATTATTACATCAGCGGAGGCTTTTGCTTCTATTTTATAGTCTTCACGACGGTCTATAACAGAAATAACCTTTCCAAATAGGCATATGATATCCTGAATCTGAATACCATCTTTAAAGCGCTTCTTTGAAATATTTAGCGAGCAATGATAGGTTACAAGGCCTTTGAGCTCATCGAAAAATGTAACTTTCACCTCGGTGTCTAAATCCTCCACGAAGTCAATCTCTATTGAGAGGATGGCGGAGTCGTCATTAATTTCGGTTACATCGGCATCACAGATGACGATATCGGTAGAAAGATTACTTATAATTGCCTTTTTGCTTCGGGTGATTTTAGCCATAGTAGAAAACCTCGCATTTCGAAGGAGTTTGTTAAGAAAATATTACAAAGGTAATTATACAAAAAAAACATAAAATATACAAGTAAAAATTACAATTATTATAAATAATTATTTTTTGGAAATTCAATCAGCTTAGATTTAAGTAAAAAGCAAAACAATATGTCTATAATTTTATATTTTCTGCATATTATTCACTTTTTTAATACATTTAATGCAAAATTTGAAAAAAAAAATTAATTTTACAAGAAAAATGTTGAAATATATACAAAAAAAATATATAATAGATTTAGTATCGACATGGAATGTCAAAACATAAGGTTGGGAGTGAAATTTATGCGTTCTTTATACGGGAATTCAATGGAGCTTATCGGAAAATCACTTGATTACCTCTGGCTCAAGCAAAGCGTAACCTTAAACAATATAGCCAACAGCGACACTGTTGGATTCAAAGCAGATTATGTAACATTTGAGGACGAATTCAAACGACTGCTCGACGAAGCAGCACAAAACGGAAAATCTTCTGACATACAAAGTGCAATTTCAACATCACAGATAGAGCTGAAAAAATCCGAGGCTGAAGGGCTACGGCTTGACGGCAACAATGTAAATGTAGATGTTGAGATGGTAGAGTTAACAAGAACTTCACTACAATATCAGTATGCGGCTAATAGCTTAACCAGTGACATAGCAAGACTTAGAACCGCGATCAAAGGACAATAGCAATGAATTTGGATTTCAAATTTGTTGCTTTGTTAATTTAAAAAGATAAAAATGGAAATATAAGGGAGGAAATTATGACCAGTGATTTTATTACACCGATTGTTCCTATAAAAACATTTGAACAGCTCAAAACCGCAATGCCGGAAAACTCTACCGCTGAAGGTGGGAGCATGTTTAAGAGCATTTTTGATAATGCGGTAAATGATGTAAAAGAAACCCAGAGAGATTTAGATGAGAAGCAGTATCTGCTCGCCACGGGGCAACTTGACGACCCGCACACACTCACAATAGCGGCGGAACAGGCGCAACTCACGGTTGATTTACTTGTACAGCTCAGAAATAGTGCAATAGAGTCCTATAATGAGCTCATAAGGATTAGCCTCTAAACTTTAAAAGAAGGATTATAGCCGATAATGGATAATATAAAAAAGTTATGGATGCAGATTAGGCAATACATAGAAAAAATGAGTAAAAAGACAAGAAATATTGTGATAGCAGCTGCGGTGGGCGTGGTAGCTGTTGCAGTTGCACTTGCATTTTTCTTAAACAATACGGGATATTCCCTCCTCTTTTCGGGTGTTGAAGACCAAGAAGCGGTAAATATTATTGCCCAGTTGCAAGCGGATGACATAGCCTACCAACATACAGCCGATGGAGACATTTTAGTGGACTCGGCAGTGGTTGAGGAAACAAGGGCGCAACTTGTAATGTCGGGTTATCCGCAGAGCGGTTTTAATTACGATATATTTAAGGAATATGGGGGCGGTATGGTCACCAATTCCGAACAAGTTCAGTATAAACTCTATGAATTGCAGGATAGAATAGGTGCTACAATCAGGCTCTTTGCAGGTGTTTCCGATGCTAAGGTTACAATAGCCTTACCTGAAGAAGAAAAATATGTGCTATCCCCACTTGACGATGGCACAAATGTAGCCTCTGCTTCGGTTTCGGTATTCATGGAAAATGGTGCAAGCCCGAGTGAAGAGCAAGCGGCTGGTATACAAAGGCTTGTAGCAACAAGTGTTCCAGGAATGCTTATGGAAAATGTTGCAGTGCTTGACAGCCACGGCATAGAGATTATTGTGACTACCGAAGAAAATATGTCACTCAATCAGCTCGCCGACCAAACTGCAACAATAATAGAAAACGACATACAAAGAAAAGTGCTCAATGTTCTTACCCCTTTCTTTGGTAGCGATAATGTTAAAGTGTCCGTAAAAGGGCAGATAAATATGGAGAAGATACTCAGGGAAACTTCTACATATACTGTGCCGGAGCAGATAAACGATGAGGATAAGAGCGGGATAGTTTCAAATGAGAGCACTTCCAGCAATTCTTCAAACTCCTCCACCGAAACTAATACCGATGTTGCAGGCACCGAAACAAATGCCGAAGCACCGCAGTACAACGGTGGCGAAGGCGACCAAAGCTCTGAGACACTCAGCGAAACCGCTGTGAGGGAATATCTTGTAAATCAGGTGATAGAGCAAGCGCAAATAGACCCTGGATATCTCTCAGATGTATCGGTTTCAATTTCAATTAATAGCTATGTCATAGGTGATATTGACCCAGAAGATTTAATGGATTTAGTGGGTAACGCCTCCGGTATAGACATTGATGAAAGATACGACAAAATTTCAATAGTGAGCGCACCATTCTTTGGATATGATCCAGAAGAAGGCGATATAGGCGAAATAATCCCAGCTGGCTTGGTTGATGTAGTCTTAGCGAATCCGCTACCAATTATTATAGCTGCGGCAGTGATACTGCTGATACTGATTCTAATTATAGTTTTACTTGCGAAGAGAAGAAAACGCAGAAAAGCCGAAGAAGCAGAAGCGGAAGCTATTTTAGCACAGCAACAAGTACCGGGAGCTTTGATAGACCAGATAGACATGGAAGCTATCAACCAGATGAACGAAAAGAGCAAGGAGCTCAGAGAAACAGTTCGTACATTTGCAGAAGACAATCCAGAAATTGCCGCTCAGATGATCAGAAGTTGGATAAATGGAGGGGAAGAAGATGGAAAATAATGAAGTTAACACAGCAGAAGTGCTCGAAGCCGGAAATGATAATCCCCTCTCCGTTGATATTCCGTTAAGCCGAAAAGCCGCCGCAGTTATTGCGGTGCTCGGCGTGGATAATGCTTCAAAAATTTATAAGCATCTGACCGAAGAAGAGGTTGAGCGCTTAACACTTGAAATAGCAAGACTTGGGCATATACCATCGGATGAAACCGAGCTTATTCTTGATGAGTTTTATAAAGCTTGTTTAACACAAAAAGTTGTAACCGATGGCGGCTTAGAATATGCAAGAAGCGTACTCGAAAAAACCTATGGCCCAGAAGTGGCTGATGAGCTACTTAAGAAGATGAATAAATTCTTAAAAAATCGCTCATTCGATTTCATAGCCAAAATGGATATAAAGAGCCTGTTTTCAGCAATTCAAAGGGAAAGACCACAGGCTATTGCTCTTGTACTATCCTATGCTGAACCGGGGCAGGCGGCTGCACTTATAGCAGAGCTTCCCGAAAAGAAAAGAATTAAAGTTGTAGAGAGTATTGCTCAAATGGAAAGCGCTTCACCTGAAGCGATAAGAGTAGTGGAAACTCAGCTTATGAAACGCTTTGACAATATGCTTACAACTGACTTTACAAATGTTGGCGGTATAGACTACATTGCTGATGTAATGAATCATATGGATAGAAGCAATGAAAAATACATCTTCGACGAAATGGGCAGAGAAAATCCACAGCTTGCCGAAGAAATCCGCAAGAAGATGTTCGTATTCGAAGATATCATGGCTATGGATAATCACTCCATCCAGCGCTTCATAAGAGAATGTGACATGAAAGATGTTGTATATGCTCTTAAAAATGCAAGCAAAGAAATGCTTGGTGTATTCTACTCAAATATGTCCAGTCGTATGGCGGATACAGTACAGTCAGACCTTGAGATTACATTCAATGTAAGGCTAAAAGATGTAGAAGAAGCTCAACAGCGCATAGTTGGCATTATTCGCAGGCTTGAAGAAGCGGGAGAGATTGTTGTCGGCAGTGGAAAGGATGATATAATTGCATAGGGTTCTAAAGGACTCACAAAAGCAAAATGTAGATATTTCTCCTTTTAAATCTGTAAATAAATTTACATTTGAAGTTGTAAAAACCAATGAGATAACAGAGCTGTCTAAATCTGATAGAGAAATCGAAGCAATAAAGCTTTTAGAAGATGAATATCCATCGGAAGACTTTACCTACGAAGATGACGCAGATGAACAAGTAGAAGACAGCGAAGCGGATGAAATAATAAAACGAGCAATGATAGAAGCTGATGAAATACTAAGTAGTGCAAAAGAGCTTGCGATGACTATTAAAAAATCCGCCTACGATGAAGGTTTTGCCAAGGGAGAAAAAGCCGGTCGTGACATAGGATATGAGCAAGCACTTGAGATTGGAATTAAAAATAATCAAACAGAGCTTGTAAAGCTTCAGCAAGCCATTGTGAGAGAAGTAAGAGAAATAGATAAAGAAAAAGAAAGAATACTCGAGCATTATGTAGTGGACTTAGAAAATGTTGCTCTCACAATTGGCGAAAAAATAGTGCAAACAAGTCTTAAATCCAGCAAAGATGTTATAGGCAGGATGATTTTGGCGGCCACGGAAAAGATGAAAAAAGTGGCATGGGCAAAAATCTATATAAGCAAAGGGGCAGGAGCGATAGATATACAGGGCGATGAGCAGTTTTTAAAAAATCTCTCCAGACTTGCTGAAAATGTGAAAATAGTAATCATGGAAGATGAAGAGCCGGGCACCTGTATAATTGAAACAAGCGAAACAATACTCGACATAAGTGTAAAAACACAACTTGATAATATTAAAGAAATACTAAATAATGCACGACTGTAAAGAGCAGATTGGTGGGGAAAACATTGAAGCATCTGTCCGAGCTAATAGCAAAAACAGATACAATAAGCTACATAGGTAAAATTGAAAATGTAACAGGTATTTCGATGAGTGCCACCGGAGGCAGTGCCAATATAGGCGATATAATGCTGATTTACAGTGAAGAACAAAAAAAGCAGATACCTGCGGAAGTAGTGGGATTTAAAGGTGATAAAATTCAGCTGATGTCCTATGAGGATGTACCTGGGATAGGAACTGACAGCTTTGTGAGAAACACCAAAAAAAGGCTTAAAATACCTGTTGGGCAGTTTTTAAAAGGCAGAGTAATAGATGCCATGGGAAACCCCATAGATGGAAAAGGCGATTTCGATGCCACAAACTACTACTATGTCGAAACTCCTAAGACAAATCCTCTCGCAAGACCCCCTATATCCGAGCCGCTCCACCTTGGAGTTAAGGCGATAGACGGGTTAAACACAATAGGTAAAGGTCAGCGTATCGGGATATTCTCGGGAAGTGGTGTTGGAAAAAGTACACTGCTTGGCATGATTGCAAGAAATGTGCAAGCGGATATAAATGTAATAGCGCTCGTGGGAGAGCGTGGCAGAGAAGTAAGAGAATTCATCGAGAAAGACTTAGGCCCCGAGGGGATGAAGCGCACTGTGCTTGTGGTAGCTACCTCAGACCAACCTGCAATGCAGAGGGTGAAATGCCCATCGGTTGCCACCACGATAGCAGAATACTTTAAAGATCAAGGCTATGATGTGCTTTTGATGATGGATTCGCTCACCAGATTTGCAATGGCTCAACGAGAGATAGGACTTGCCACTGGAGAACCTCCGGTAGCAAGGGGATATACGCCATCAATATACACCGAATTTCCCAAACTTCTTGAGAGAAGCGGTATGTTTGAAAGAGGTTCAATAACAGGGATATATACAGTACTCGTAGAAGGGGATGACACAAACGAACCTGTTTCCGATACTGTGCGTGGTATACTCGATGGGCATATAGTCTTAAGCAGAAAGCTTGCTAATGCAAACCATTTCCCAGCGATAGATATAAGTGCAAGCATATCCCGTCTAATGGTGGAAATTGCAGGAGATGAACACAAAAAACTTGCCTCCCAAATGAGGGATATACTCGGCGTATATGAAAAAAATGAAGACCTCATATCAATAGGTGCATACAAAGAGGGTACAAATAAAAAGCTGAGTTATGCAATCAGTAAAATAGATATGGTAAATAGTTTCTTAAAGCAAGAAATTGATAGCAATGTTAAATCAGAGGAGCTACTTCCTGCAATGAGGGAAGTGCTAAAGTAAAAGTTTTGTCGGCGAAAGGGTATGGGGATTTATAATGAAAAAATTTTCATTCTCCCTCGAAAGGGTGCGAAGCTTCAAAGAGCAAGTTGAGCAAAATATAAAAAATGAACATACTGAAATTTTGCAGGCCATCAAAAAAGAAGAAGAAGTACTCGTGGCTTTGGAAAAAGAATTTTTACTCCAAAGAGACAAAATAGAACAAGAAAAACTACAAGGCTGCACGATAAATACGATAACATTATATGAGGCATATTTAAAAAGCTTAAGAGATAAAATTAAAAGGCAGGAGCAGGTTATTGCCGCACTTAAAGTGAGGGAGAAGAAGAAGCTTGCTGAGCTGATAGAGGCAAAAAAAGAAACAAAGACTCTCGACATGTTAAAAGGCAAGAGAGAGGTGGAATACAATAATCTAATTCAAAAAAAGGAAGAAGAATTTATAGATGAATTTGTATCAAACACCACTTCAAAAGTAAATGCCGGATAGGTAGTTTGCACTTTTGTGCTTCCTATATATTTTTAGGGAAAGGAGGGAAATGAATGCAAATGGTAATGACACAGGCAGTACCCACCACTCCAGCACAGCAAAACACAAGCTATGAGAGCAATACCTCTAAAGACAATAGCAAGACGGATTTCGCAAAAATGCTTTCAGAAGAAATCAAATCTGTTCAGAGCAAGACGCAGAAAAATGAAGTCCCAAATGATAATGAACAAGTGATGCTACTTGCAATGCAGATGATGATGCAAAATCTGTCCGAAGCGACTGTTTTACCAGAGGGACAAGAAGGCGCAGCGATTGTGGCAGAAATCTTTGCAGAAGTGGTAAATCCACAGCAACAAACAACTGAGGACGAAGAAAAGCAGATAAATGTAAACGGCTTTAATTTAACCTTGGTGGACACCGAAGAAGTGGGAAAAATTGTTCCGATTACCGAGGGCAAAAACGGCGAGCAAGCGGTACTTTCAGAGGGTTTTGAAGACGGCGAAAATAATGTCTTTAAGCTATTAGATACCACACAAGTGGCCGAGCCAATCTCACAGACAGTAGTGGCACAAAATATCACTCAGCCGACAGCGCTAACAGCCGAGCAAGTTTTAAAGGATGAGTATTTGCAGGAAATAAAATCGCAGATTGCTACAAATATTGTTTCAGGTAATAACGACTTTGAAATACAGCTCGAGCCACAAAACATAGGTAAGCTTATTATTAAAACTACCTATGAAGCTGGAAAAGCGATAGTTTCAATCATTTGTACCGACCCTGAAACCATGCAAATCATGGCAAAAAGTGCGGGCGATTTAGCGGCGATAATTGAAAACCGGTCGGGACAGTACACACAGGTAATAGTTGAAAATCCTGCTGAGGATTATCTGCAAAATTTTGGCGAGCAGAACAAGCAAAACAATGATAACGCTCAAAACCAAAATCAAGGCGAAAAAGACAATGACGAACATGCAGTGGATTTCCTACAACAACTTAGATTAGGTCTTGCATAAGAAGCGAGAAAGGAGTAAAATGATATGAGTGCTATAAATGGTTTAGGAGCAGGATACGGAACAGTTTATCAAGGAGCAAGCAGAACTACCGAAGGGTATGATGGTTTGAGCATTGATGATTTCTATGCACTGCTTGCAGCACAGATGCAATATCAAGATGCCGACAACCCAATGGATACCGCAGAAATGATGTCCATGATGGTGCAGACACAAATGATAGATGCAATTACACAAATGGCAATGACAAATACAATTACATATGCTACCTCAATGATGGGCAAAAATGTTACTGTGGCGGAAGTTGATTACAACACAGGCGCATATACAAACGAGTATATCACAGGTGTGGTAACAGGAGTGGTACTTGGTGAAAATCCAATACTCTACATCGATGGAAACCCATATACAATGAGCCAAGTAATGGCGGTGGGCGAAGTGCCGATAATAGACGAAAGCGAAA
The DNA here is from genome assembly GCA_964371155.1 of uncultured Oscillospiraceae bacterium. Classification (GTDB taxonomy): domain Bacteria; phylum Bacillota; class Clostridia; order Oscillospirales; family Ruminococcaceae; genus CAYJEQ01. Next base: position 57,964 of record CAYJLI010000003.1, read on the forward strand.
CACCTGAGGAGGGGACGGACACTGAAGGTGAAACTGAAGGCACAACCGACCCCGAAACAGATACAACAATATAATATCGGAGGAAGGCTATGGAGCTAAACAAATTTCAGAGCATAAATGAGCTCAAGCTCCGCCATCAAGTCGGTATACAAAATAGCAAGGTAAATTCTAACACCACTCAAGCTAAGACGGACAGCTTTTCCGAAGTGCTCAAAAAGAGCATGGAAAACGAAGGCGTACAGTTTTCAAAACATGCTTTGGCAAGGATGAATGAGCGTGGAGTTAACTTTACCGAAGATCTTATAAGCGATTTGAACGGAGCCATAGAAAAAGCAAGAGAAAAAGGCGCTAAAGATGTGGTTATTATAGGTGCGGAAAGTGCTTTTATAGTAAATGTTCCAAACAATATTGTAATCACTACTATGAACGCAGGCGAAATGAAAAACAATATATTTACCAATATAGACAGTGCGGTATTAATATAACCGGACCATTATGGAGGTTTTTGCATTAATCCGAATGATTATTGTAAACTTCGCATTGTCGATATTCACGAAAGGATGTAAGTAATGGTTAAATCAATGTATGCTGCAATTGCTGGACTGCGCACCCATCAGTCAAAAATGGATGTTATCAGTAATAATATTGCGAATGTTAATACATGGGGCTTTAAAACGAAATCTGCAAACTTTGAAGATGCACTATACCAAAACATCATCAATAGCTCATCGGGTGATGATGGCACGGCAACAGGCGCAAATGGCCCATCAGGTGGTACAAATGCTTCACAGCTCGGTTATGGTGTAAACTTAGGCTCTATTACAGCAAACTACACAACCGGTAGCCGTGGTTACACAGGTGATGGTTACAACTGCATGATAAACGGTACAGGATTTTTCATCGTAGCAAAACCAAATACCGATATCACAGCCGCAGACGAAACCGATTTGACATCAAGCGGACTTTATCTATCGAGAGTTGGTATATTCAATATAGACGGAAACGGTTACCTTGTTGATAATTTAGGTAATATCGTAGTGGGATTTTCCCCTACAAGTGTTACAGATGCGAATACCACATTTGCTACCGATGCACTTGTGCCTATAAGAATACCTACTCAAACAACGGGCGGTACTGGGGAAAGATATCAGCTTGAATCAGTATCAATCGGAACCGACGGCGTAGTAACAGGTATAAGCTCTACAAACCAAAAGATTACAATTGGTCAGCTTGCCGTTGCATCCGTTGAGAATGTAAACGGTCTCGAGCAGACATCGGGTTATCTCTACTCGATGGGTGCAAATGTGGGACAGGTACAAGCAATACCCACAGTTTCCACAACAACGGGCGATATTTTAAGCGGATACCTTGAAATGTCAAATGTTGACCTTGCCACAGAAATGGCAAATATGATTACAACCCAGAGGGGTTATCAGGCAAACTCAAAGATTATCACAGTAACAGATGAGATGCTTGCGGACTTAGTTAACATGAAGAGATAATTAATTATCTAATAGCTATAAGGGGGCAAGCGCCCCCTAATAGCTAAAAAGAAAGGTGACTACGATGATTGAACTTACAAAACTAAACAATGAACTTATGATGATTAATCCAAGTCAAATCGAATGCATCGAAATTATCCCCGAAAGCAAAATAATAATGATGAATGGCAGATATCATATAGTAACAGAGAGCAAAGATGTTATAATTAAAAAGATTATCAAATTTTACAACCTATGCAACTCAAATCCAGTGTTTAAATTAGAGGATTAAAAAGTTTGAAAATAAAATTCAAGCTTTCTAATATATAAAATCTGTTTTTCTACTCCGCTAAGGCGGACAACCGAAAAACACGGCACAATTATAACCAGATTTTGTGTTTATTTTGTGTCTTTCTAAGAAAGGAATGGTCACACTTATGGATATTTCAACCCCTTTTGGGATAGTGCTTGGTGCAGTGCTCATCGTAGTGTCAATTATAATGGGCGGAGACATTATGGGCTTCTTTGACCCTGCAAGTATCATGATAGTAGTCGGCGGTACATTTGCTGCGGTAATAGCGAGCTACCCTTTCGGCATGCTAAAAAATACACTGAAGCACTTTCCGAAGATATTATCGGGAAAGGGCTTTGAAGTGGAGCCCACAATAGAAACTCTTGTTGAATTTGCAAATTTAGCGAGAAAAAATGGTCTGCTTGCACTTGAAGAGCAGGCAAATGCATTACCCGACCCATTCTTTAAAACGGGTATCATGCTCGTGGTAGATGCCATAGAAGCGGATAAAATTAGAGAGCTACTTGAAACTGAAGTGGCGAGCATGGATAAGCGACATGACGACGAGGCAGGCATATACGATAAAGCGGCGGCATTTGCCCCTGCATTTGGTATGATAGGTACACTTATAGGTCTTATAAACATGCTTGCGAGCATGGACTTATCGGCGGGCTCATCATCTTCACTCGGCTCGAGTATGTCGGTTGCGCTTGTTACAACACTCTATGGATGTATACTTGCAAACCTTATATTCATGCCAATAGCAAAAAAACTCAGAGTTAGAAACGAAGAAGAGATGCTGTACAAACAGCTTATAATAGAGGGAGTAATCGGTATTCAGTCCGGTGAAAACCCAAAAAGCCTTAAAGAAAAATTAGTTTCACTACTTCATCAGAAAAAACAAGCAAAAATTCTCACAGGTGAAGGCGGCGGCAAAAAAGGCGGCGAAAAAGCTGAATAATATAAATTTGCTTTTAAATAGATGTACTATTTTAAAATGGCAATCTACAAATTCAGTTTCTTGGCACTCTCTACCCACATATAAGGGCAGAAACATACAAAAACATATGATAGCAAACATTACATACAATGAATTAAAGCTAATTCTACAAATAAAAGGGGGGAGTATTTAGATGAAGCAAAGACAAAAGAAAGAAGAAGGCGGCGCAGACTGGATGGGTACCTATGGAGACATGGTTACGCTACTGCTTTGTTTCTTTGTGCTTTTATACTCAATATCCTCAGTTGACCAAGTTAAATGGGAAAATTTAGTGCGAAGCCTTAATCCCGATGCCGAGGAAGTGTCGCAGATAGTTACCTCCGATTTGCAGGAATCTGGTGAAGAGGATGTTCCAGGAAGCAATCAAGCTTCCTCAGAAGAAACATTTGAAGAAATATACGACAATCTACTTGAGTTAAAATCACAAAATCAGCTAATGGCGGATGTACAAATAGCCTCGGGTGATGGATACCACTTTATCACATTTAACGATAGCGTATTCTTTGATGGTGATAGTTATGTGCTAAGAGCGGAGGGACGAGAAATACTCGATCTTTTCGTAGGGGCAATTTCATCTTCGGCAGAGTCGATAAATGAAATGCATATATTGGGACATACTTCGCAGGCGTATGCAAATATCCCCAATGATGTAGCGATAGACAGACTTCTATCGGCTTCAAGAGCCGCCGAGGTTACTGCATATATACAAAACAAAAATGTAATTGAAGGTGCTCAGCTAATTAGCACAGGGTATGGACAGTTTAGGCCCATCGATACATTTGAAACTGCCGAGGGCAGAGCGAAAAACAGGCGAGTTGAGATAATTATTACTCAAGCAGAAGCTGTTGAGAGATCGCTTGAAGAGTATTATGATTTAGTTTACGGGGATGAGCTGCCAGATGCACAAGCTGCAACTGAAGGCACTCCAACAACGGAAGCCACCACAGCGACTGAGGGTACCCAAGCAACAGAACCCACCACAGCGACTGAGGGTACCCAAGCAACGGAACCCACCACAGCAACTGAGGG
>CAYJLI010000003.1:61865-85970 GCA_964371155.1 uncultured Oscillospiraceae bacterium
CCACCACAGCGACTGAGGGTACCCAAGCAACGGAACCCACCACAGCAACTGAGGGCACTGCAGAAACTCAGCCCGAAGCAGCAGCATAATATCCTAATGTGTGAGTAAATTATCAGCGAAACTTTATATATTACAAGCAAAAAACAGACCTGTAATTTCAGTATTAACTAATATGGGAGTGGTAAGATGGCAGAGGTTTTATCCCAGAGTCAGATAGACGAATTATTAAACTCTATGCGGGATGATGGAGGCTCTTCTGGAGCGGCGAAACCTGCGGAGAAGAAAAGCGAAGATAAACATAAAAAATATGACTTTGCAAGCCCAAAAAAGTTTACAAAAGATAAACTTAAGCTTCTAAAAGGGATTTATGATAACTATGCAAGGCTTGTATCACTCAGGTTAAATGGTGTTTTAAGAGCTGTTTGTGAAGTGGAAGTCGATTCAGTGGAAGAGCAGAGGTATTTTGAGTTTAACAATATGCTCGGTGACACCGATATAATGATGACCATGGATGTAATTGCACCTGGTGAAAGCAAAGAAATGCCAATAATGTTTCATATCAGTCCTAAACTCTCTGTGAATATGATTGATAGGATGCTTGGTGGATTTGGAGACGATGTAGATGTTGATATGTCCTATGAATATACCGAAATAGAAGTAGCGCTTTATGAAAAGCTCATGAAGTATATGCTTGAAGTAACGTATAACGCATGGCATAACTATGTTGTTCTTGATATTCAAGACGAAAAATTAGAGGAAAATCCAGGACTTTTCCAATCAGTTAGCTTAGATGAGCCGGTAGTAATTGTGCTTTTAAATATCAAGATGAATGAGGTGGAGGGTAAACTTACAATATGTATCCCAGGAACACTTCTCACAGATATATTTGTTAATCTTGATAAACGCAAGTATGTTGACACAGGTTACAGCAGTGTGGCGATGAACAATAGAGAAAAAATTATGGATAGCCTAAGTGCAAGTGCACTTCAGGTTACTGCAAAACTTGGAGATGCCATACTCAGCATGGAAGATATATACTCACTTAAAGTCGGCGATGTTATAGACCTTAATAAGCCAAAGGATTCAAATGTCACATTATATGTGGAAGAACAGCCTTGGTTTGAAGGGATATATGGTGTGCATAATAAAAATACAGCCGTGCAGATTTTAAACAGAATTGAGCCCGACGAAGAAGAACCCGAGCAGGACGCAGAAGAAATGATGGCATCCGGTGAATAAGCGGAGAATTCCGTTTAATAATAAAAATTAAAACTAAAATGATAAACATAAGAAAGAAGGTAGACAAATGGCAAAGATTATGGTAGTTGACGATGCAGCTTTTATGAGAATGATGATTAAGGACACACTTACTAAAGGTGGATATTCCGACATTTGTGAAGCAGGGGACGGTGCAATTGCGGTTGAAATGTATAAAACAGAAAAGCCTGCACTTGTTTTAATGGATATCACAATGCCTAATATGCACGGTCTTGACGCACTTAAAGCAATCAGAGAATTTGATTCAAATGCGGCGGTTATCATGTGTTCAGCTATGGGACAGGAAGCAATGGTTATCGATGCAATTAAATCTGGCGCAAAAGATTTTATTGTAAAGCCTTTTAAACCAAATAGAATTTTAGAAGCAGTATCTAAAATAGTGGGCTAAATGCTCTTAGGAGGGTTAATATGTCATTTTTAAACGCTCTAAATATAAGTGCTTCAGGTATGACAGCACAAAGAGTGCGACTTGATATAGCATCGGAAAATGTGGCAAATCTTAACACTACAAGGACTGAAGATGGTACTCCATACAGAAGAAAAATGGTGGTGTTAGAGGCGAGCGGAGAAGATTTTTCCAGTATACTAAATGATAAAATTAGTTATCAAAAACAAGCGGGCGTAGTAGTTACGGATATACAGGAAGATATGACCGAACTTCCCACAGTATACGACCCTGAGCACCCCGATGCGGACGAAAACGGTTATGTAAGTTTGCCCAATGTAGACTTAGTAAAAGAAACCACCGACGCAATGTCCGCCACTCGCTCCTATGAAGCGAATATTACAGCTTTTAATGCAATGGTACAAATGGCGCAAAAGGCGCTCGAAATCGGCAGATAAAATTGGCGAATTTCAGTTTGCCGGAAAGTGAGTTGAACAGATGGAAAATAATATATTAAGTCCAATGGAAATGGATGCGATTGGGGAAGTTCTAAATATCAGCTTAGGCGCTGCTTCAACGGCTATTTCTAATATGCTCGACGCAAGGGTGGACATAACTACTCCGAGAGTTAGAGTAAGGGCTAAGGGCGATTTTGAATTTAAAAATCTCGAACCTGCTGTCGGTGTAGAAATAGCAAACGAAGAAGGGCTTACAGGAAGCAATATAATGCTTTTAAAGAGAAGCGATGTTAAAGCCATTGTTGAAATGCTAATGTATAGAGAAATACCCGACGAAGAATTTGAACTTGATGAAATCACCACCAGTGCAGTTGGAGAAGTGATGAATCAGATGATGGGAGCTTCGGCTACCGCTCTTTCCGAGCTTTTGGAGAGAGTTGTAAATATATCCACACCGGTAGTATTCCCAGTGGAGGATTCCGATGCCTTTAAGGCTAAATATTTCTCTGAAGAAACTGAGCTCATGGTGGAAATAGCGTTTACCCTTAAAATATCGGATAAAGTAGAGAGTGAATTTATCTACTTAATCCCAACTTTTCTTGCACAAGAGATGGTGGAGGGCTTCTTTAAAGATGGAATTCCAACAATAGAAGAAGCGGCGGCACCACAAATAGCAGCTGCACCACCTGTAATTATACCTGAGCCTGCGGCAGTGGCACCAGCTCCTGTGGAAACACCAGCTCCTGTGGAAACACCAGCACCAGTGGCAACACCGGCGCCTGTGGCAGCTCCTGCTCCCGTGGCGGCACCTGCTCCTGCTCCCGTAGTAGCACCAGCTCCTGTGGCAGCTCCTGAAGCAGTTCCTATGCAAGCAGTGCCACAACAATACATACCTGTGCAACAGCCTCAAGCAATTCCAAGCGAGCTATCTAATACACTTGCACAGATGATGGAACTTATGAAAAAACAAATGGAGATGACTCAAAATCAACAAGCCCAAATGGCACAGATGGCGGCTTCTCCAAGAAAAATAAAGACCGATACTTCGGTAAGACCCAATTTAAATCAACCCGATGCCACTGTAATGCCTGAGAGCAATCTCGACCTTGTAATGGGAGTTCCTGTTGAGGTTTCCGTTGAGATAGGTAGAACAAAGAAACTCGTAAGAGATGTTCTTGAGCTTAACAAAGGTTCACTCGTAGTGCTCGATAAACTCGCAGGTGAGCAGGTGGATTTATTTGTAAATGGTCAATGCATTGCACAGGGCGATGTAGTGGTAGTAGACGATAATTTCGGCATAAGAATTACCGAAATATTAAATCGTGACATTAATTTTGCTGAGTAAAATTCCAAGATATTGGCAGTGTTGCCGAAATTTTACTCAAAGTGCTGCTTTACTGTTTATCAGAGGCATAACACAGAATTTAAACTCATTGGAAAGGTTTGGTTAATAATTATGTGGGAAGCAATCTGGAGTGCGGTAAGCAGTGTGGTAATAGTAATAGTTATCCTTCTATTAGCATATTTCTCCACAAAATATATTGGTGGAGTGAGTAGGGGAAGAGGGATTTCAAGAAACATGAAAGTTATCGAAATGATAACACTCGGGCAGGATAAGTCGATAGCTATTGTGCAGGTGGGGGAGAAATACCTCTTAGTCGGAGTAGCTTCGGGACAGATAAATGTCATGCGTGAGATAGGTGAAGAAGAACTCGTCTTTGATGAAATAAGACAAGAGGGTGGACAGTTACCCGATTTTAAAAGTATATTAAATACAACCTTAAAGAGGAGCAAGGGTGAATGAATACTGAGGCTTTAGTCAATATAAATGCCGAGAATGTGCCAACATTAGAGATTTTAGTGATGATGACAGTTCTCATGCTACTACCATCAATAGTAGTTATGATGACTTCATTTGTCAGAGTAATCATTATACTCTCCTTTACAAGAAGCGCAATGGGTACACAGCAAGTACCACCGAATATTGTGATGATAGGCATAGCACTCTTTCTCACACTCTTCATAATGAATCCCATCTTAACGGAGATAAACACAGAGGCGTATCAGCCATACATAAATGAAGAAATAACCCAAGAGGAAGCAATAGACAGAGCAATTATCCCGATGAAGGAATTTATGCTTGAGCAAACCGAAGTGAGCTCACTCAATCTTTTTGTGGACATGTCAGACCTTGCAGAACCCACCGAGCCGGAGGATTTACCACTATCAACAATAGTGCCAGCATTTATGACAAGTGAGCTAAAAAGAGGATTTATGGCGGGTCTGCTTTTATTCCTACCCTTTCTATTGATAGACATTATAGTGTCAACCACGCTAATGTCAATGGGTATGATTATGCTTCCACCGGCGATGATTTCATTGCCCTTTAAACTACTTCTCTTTGTATCGATAAATGGTTGGGAGCTACTTTTCTCAGCAATTGCGCGAAGTTTTAACTACTGACGGAGGTGTAACTTATGGGTGCCGGTGAGGTAAGCAATATATTCTATGAGATGTTTGTCATGGTTTTACAGCTCGGAGGCCCCATACTCTTAGCATCTATGTTGGTCGGAGTAATTGTATCAATACTCCAAGCAGCAACACAGATTAATGAACAAACACTCACATTTGTTCCAAAACTATTAGTAATAGCCATTGTGCTTGCACTGATGGGAGATATGATTTTAGTTAGACTTCAAGAATTTATGATAGTAATATTAGATTTAATAGTAACAGGATAAAGGGGTAGTAGGTATGCTGATAGCGGGTTCATCTCAGTTTCTGCTTTTAACCCTTGTGATAATGAGGATGACGGGGTTTGTATTTTTAAATCCTGTTTTCGGCAGGAGAAACATCCCGAGTATATTCAAAGTGGGTTTAACACTTCTCCTCTCGTTTCTTATAGTTCCCACAGTGGATTTCGAAAGCTTCGAAGTGGCAAACTCCATCATGTACGGAGTGCTTCTGCTCATGGAATTTGCACTTGGCTATGTGGTGGGGATGATAATGCAAATCTATGAGATGATAGGGGTGTTTGCAGGCTCGGTAATCGACTATCAAATAGGGATGTCGATGGCAAATGTATATGATCCTCAAACAGGTCAGCAAATGGCGCTATCAAGTAGCATTTTCCAGATATATTTCCTGCTTTTGTTTTTTGCGGTGGACGGCCATAATGCGATAATATATATCCTTATGAACAGCCATGATATAATACCATATGGAACTGCCTCAATATCACCGGAAGCCTCACAGGCAATGCTCAATATATTTTCACGGTGCATATCACTCGCAGCAAATTTAGCATTACCAATAGTTATATTTGAGTTTTTAGTAAATATATCGGCAGGCGTTTTAATGAAGATGATACCCCAAATCAATCTATTTGTTATAAGCATACAAATGAGAATTGTAATAGGAATATTTATGTTATCATTTTTAATATCCCCAATTGGAGATTTTCTCACCGAGGGTATTACAGAGATGATTTCAGAGGTTACACAGATACTCAGCGTAGCAACATGATAAAGGGGGATTACATTGCCAGGTCAATCTAAAACCGAAAAAGCAACCCCTAAAAAACGGCGTGACGAGAGAAAAGAAGGTAATGTATTCCAAAGCAAAGATGTAGCGAGCTTAATTTTGCTTCTTGCTTCATTTTTAGCATTTGACTTTTTTTCAGGCTCAATGGTTTCAAGCGCTTCTCAGTATATGAGTAAATATATAAATTTGAGTGCGAGTTATGAGCAGTTTGATGCTCAGGACATGAGCGAATTCACAACGGACTTTATGCTTACAGTGGCAATTTGCATACTTCCAATAGCACTCACAGGCATGGTAGTTGGCATACTTGTGCATGGTGTTCAGACAAGATTTCTATTCGTAGGAAAATTAGCGGCACCAAAACTCAACAGAATAAATCCACTCGAGGGTATAAAAAAATTATTTGCCCTTAAAAATTTAGTAGAATTATTAAAAAATCTAATAAAAATGGCAATACTGCTCTACCTGCTCTACACATCGCTTATTACATTCATGCCGATGGTAGTCAGGACAATGGACATGAGCATAGCCGCTTCCGCCGAATATGGGCTTGGCATGGTAATGAGCCTTATTTACGATGTAGTAATAATATTTGGTGCAATAGCGTTTTTTGACTACTTCTATCAAAAATGGGAGTATGAACGCAAAATAAAAATGAGCAAACAGGACATAAAGGATGAATATAAGCAAACAGAAGGTAGTCCTGAAATAAAATCGAGAATTAAGGAAACCCAGCGAGCAATGGCGAGATCGAGGATGATGCAAGCGGTACCAAATGCCGATGTAATTATTCGTAACCCAACGCATTTTGCTGTGGCTTTATCATATAATACAGAAAAAAACGCCGCCCCGATAGTAGTTGCAAAAGGGCAGGACGAAATGGCGCTCCGCATTATAAAAGTAGCTGAGGAGCACAGTGTTACAGTGGTGGAAAATAAACCACTCGCAAGGGCAATATATGCCAGTACAGAACTAAACAGAGAAATCCCAGCCGAGTACTACGGTGCGGTGGCAGAAATACTTGTTTATGTGTATAGATTAAACAACAAATTGAGGTAAACGATGAAAAGACTGATTAACAATGCAGTTACGCTATTTGTAATTGTGGTTGTATTGCTTTTGATTATTCCCATGAATCCATTTATGTTGGATGTCATGATTATAATAAATATTTCAATTTCGCTCATTATACTTCTTGTGAGTTTAAACATTAAGGAAACATTGGAATTTTCCATATTTCCATCACTATTACTTGTGACCACATTGTTTAGACTGGGGATAAATGTATCCTCCACAAGAAATATTTTATCAAGGGAAGGCGAAGCGGGACAGATAATTAAATCTTTTGGAGATTTCATACTGCAAGGCAATGCCATAATCGGTTTTGTTATATTTGCAATTATAGTACTTGTGCAGTTTATAGTAATCACAAAAGGTGCTGAGAGGGTTGCCGAAGTTGCGGCGAGATTTACCCTTGATGCTATGCCTGGTAAACAGATGGCGATAGACGCCGACCTTAGTGCAGGACTTATCACAGAGCAAGAAGCAAAAGTGAGGAGAAATAAAATCCAAAGCGAAGCGGACTTTTACGGCGCCATGGACGGTGCTACCAAGATTGTAAAAGGCGACGCTATAATGAGCATAATCATCACATTTATAAACCTCATAGGTGGCTCCATCGTCGGAATAGTTCAAGGTGGGATGGCATTTGAGGAAGTACTAAATGTATATGCAATCGCAACAGTGGGTGATGGGCTTGTGTCCCAGATACCTGCACTCTTAATCTCCACGGCAACAGGTATGATAGTTACAAGATCTGTTTCCGAAGGAAGCCTTAATCAAGATGTTTCAAATCAGTTTTCAGCACAGCCCAAGGCTATTATGATGACGGGTGGAGTTTTACTAATACTCGTATTAATCCCTGGGATGCCGATTATACCCATGATTATACTATCAGCAGCTTTAGTTGGGATAGGATACTTGCTTTCTAAAAGAATTACCGAAAGCGCAGATGCTATAACGGACGAAGCCGAGGAAACAAGAGCCCCTGCAACAGAAGAAGAATATTACAGGGACATCAATAATATATACACACTCGTAGGTGTAGAGCCGATTGAGATGGAGTTTGGATATAGCCTTATACCACTTGTGGATGAAAGCAGTGGCGGCAAGATGATTAGCAGAATAGTAATATTCCGCAGACAGTATGCCCAGACTATGGGATTTGTAATTCCCTCGGTTAGACTAAGGGATAAGGCAAGCCTTAACACCAATCAGTATGTAATTAAAGTAAAAGGGGAAGAAGTGGCAAGGGGAGAAATACTCACCGACCATTTCTTGGCACTCGAGCCCCCTACACCATCGGGCAAAATTACAGGTATCGATACAATAGAGCCCGCTTATGGAATACCGAGTAAATGGATTTTACCTGAAAGTAAGGAAATAGCCGAGATTTATGGATATACCGTAATCGACCCACTTTCGGTAATGGTTACCCATATGTCGGAAACAATCAAGGCACATGCACATGAGCTTATAAGCAGGCAGGAAGTAGCCTTACTGCTTGAAAACTTAAAGAAGACCTCGGCGGATTTGGTAAACGACACAGTACCTGCAATAATCACACAGGGAAATCTGCAAAAATTACTGGTAAATCTGCTTAAAGAAGGCATACCCATTAGGGATATGGACACTATTTTAGAAACAATAGCGGACTGCTCTACTACTGGATTTGATCTCACATATATAACAGAACAAGTTCGTGTAGCGCTGAAGAGGACAATAACAAGAAAGTTCTGCGATGCAGGACAGATGAAGGTAGTTACAATAGATGCCGAGCTCGAAAAAATGCTTGTTACAAGCATGGCAAAGGGTGAAAGCGGAATGTACCTTGCAATCAATCCTGAAATTATGCAGAGCATGATAGCACAAATGGGCGAGAATATAAAGAAATTTAAAGAGCTATCAAGTGAAACAATTATACTCACAAGTCAGGTGATTAGGCCTTATCTATACAATATGCTTGAGCAATTCTATCCAGCAATCTATGTGCTCTCATTTAATGAGATAGCAAATAATGTGCAAATACAGGCAATAGGAAATATTAAGCGCGATTAGAGGTATGCTTATGATAACCGAGATTATGTCTGATAAGCAGTACGAACATCTGAGCAACGAACAACTGATAAAGCTTTATAAATTAAATCCGCAGATGGATATAAAACAAGAGATAGTACTTAGATATCTGTATATAGTCAAGAGTATAGCAATACAGATGAGAAATGTATATCTGAGCTTTGAACAGGTGGACGATGTTATAAATGAAGGCGTTATAATGCTTATGAAGGCGATAGACAAATTTGACCCAGAGCTCAATGTGAAATTTGAAACCTACATAGCCAAACGAGTGAGGGGCATGGTTATTGACATAGCGAGAAAGCAGGACTGGGTGCCGAGAACAGTGAGGAAATCGTATAATGAAATTTCTGAAACTGAGCTCGAGTTTTACACCAAAAATGGCAGAAACCCAACAGAAAAAGAAATCTGTGAAAAGCTAAATATTGAGCAGGAAAAATACAGGCAGATAAAAGGAAAATCAAATCTATTCAATGTCCTTTCACTGGATATGGCAATAGAGGAGAGCGGAGAAAAGAAAAAAAGCATACAAATATCTTCCGACAGTATAACCGAACAACCAGAAGCTTTATTTTTAGATAATGAGCTTAAAGGTATACTTGCCGAAGGGATTAAAAAGCTAAAAGAAAAAGAACAAATTGTGGTATCGCTCTATTATGTAGAGGAGATAAGCATGAAAGAAATAGCGGCAGTTATGCAGGTGAGTGAGCCACGGGTATCGCAGATACATGCAAATGCCTTAAAGAAGCTCAGGGAGTATATTCTCCCACAAAGTTAAAGGAGGAGTAAATAATGTTTCAGGGATTTTACAATTTAACTTCATCAATGCTTACACAGACAAGGAATTTAAATGTGATAAGCAACAACATGGCAAATGTGTCCACCACTGGTTATAAATCGGATAAAATGGTGATAAACAGCTTTGAAGAAGAGATGATGTACCGTGGCGGAGATAAGTCTATGGAGGGTGCGGTACAAATTGGTGAGATGGGTAAAATAGTATATGCCAACAGAAATTACACCGATTTCACAGTGGGAGCAGTAGAGCCTTCCAATAGTAATTTGGATATGGCGCTTATGTCCGAGGGTTTTTTCACCATAGAAACAGATGATGGCGAAGTTTATACCAGAAATGGCTCTTTTAGCATTGATGATGAGGGCTATATGGTTATAAACGGCATTGGCAGAGTGATGGGAGAAGAAGGCCCGATAGAAATATTTAGCGATAATATCTCCGTTGACGCTGTGGGAAATGTATACAATGGAACAACTGGCGAATTAATCGATAAACTAAGCATAGTAACTTTTGAAAACTATGAAGAAGATATTACAAAGGGTAATAATGGAGTTTATGATGCAAATGCCGAGCCAGTAGTGATGGAAAACCCCACAATTAGGCAGAAAGCACTTGAGGGGTCAAATGTAAATGCAGTTAAGCAGATGACCGAGATGATGTCGAGCTCAAGAACACTTCAGAGCAGTGCTCAGATACTAACAATGTATGATGAATTAATGTCTAAGATTGTAAATAATATCGGTAGACCGTAATTTTAATTAAACAATTACCACCGAGGAGCCTCGGGGAAATGGAGTATTAAAATGAATACATCTTTTTATTCGGCAACACGTGCCGCCATTACACAGCAGGACAAAATGAATGTAATATCGAATAATATCTCAAATGTAAATACAACAGCTTTTAAGTCTAAAACAGCGGTATTCCAAGATCTTTACTACTACAATATGAGGGCTACCGAAGAGGAGAGCACTCATTTGCAGTCGGGGACTGGGGTAAAAGTTAGCCATACTAATACCGACTTTTCCCAAGGTGCCGCCATGCAGACGGGTGATAAAAACAACTACATGATAGATGGCGTAGGATTTTTCATGCTCAGAGACCCTTCAACCGAAGAGATAAGCTATACTCGAAACGGCGCATTTTACCTCTCTTCTTTAGGGGAAGATTTTGTGCTGATGAGTAGTAGCGGAAAGATGGTTTTAGATGCAGAAGGTGAGCCTATAATAGTCATCAAAGAGGGTGAGGACGACAATGAGGATGACACACTCTTCCCAGGCGATTTAACCGCACTGCCTGCTGCATATAATTTTGAAAACACCGATGGAATGCTAAATATCGGAAACAGTGAATTTGTCCCTGTGGAGAAAAATGGCGAACCCGAGCTAATAGTGGGAGCAAGAGTGCTGCAAGGCTACCTTGAAAATTCAAATGTCGACTTAGCAAAAGAGCTTGCAGACACCATAATAGCCTCAAGAGCATACTCATATGTATTACAAATGATTCAAACAACCGACGAAGTAGAACAAACTATTAATAATCTCAGATAAAAATTGAGGGGAGAGGGCAAAGTTATGATAAGGCATTATGAAGATATAGGAGAAATGGGAAAAGATATTCTTAAGGAAATTTCAAGCATTGGCACCGGAAACGCTGCTACTTCTATGTCAAAACTGATGGGTATGGATGTGAAAATTCTACTGCCCGATGTTAAAATACTAAGTTTTAGTGATGCAGTATATTCAGTGGGTGAGCCCGAGGAACAAGTTATAGCTGTTATGTCGAATATGTCGGGAGAAATGAGCGGTGTAATGCTGTTTATCTTCAGGCAGGACTTTGCCAATATCCTTAGTAAAGTAATGATGGGCAAAGAGCTTGATAGCCTTGATGAAATTGATGAAATTACTGCTTCTGCGGTTGCCGAGGCAGGAAATATAGTTGTTTCTTCCTATATTGGTGCAATGAGCACGCTTACGGGTATGGATGTGAAGCTTTCAGTTCCTGCCGTGACAGTGAATATGCTTGGCGGAGTACTCAATGTTCCCATGGTTCAAGTGGGATATGAAACAGATAAATTATTGATGATTTCAGGAAAATTTATTGTTAGTGACGAGCAACTTGAATGTTGCTTAATGATGGTGCCAGACATGAATTCACTGAACTCACTACTTATGAAATTGGAGGGTACAAGTGAGTAAACAGGTTGTTGTTCAAATAGCGGATATGAAAATGGAAAAACAAAGCGGAACTATAATTACCTTTGCGCTCGGCTCCTGTATAGGAGTAACATTTTATGAACCAAGAATAAAACTTGCCGCTCTACTACATATAATGCTACCACAAGCGCTGAGCGCAAATGAAAAACAGGTATTTAAATTTGCTGATACAGGGATAAAAGAAACCCTTAAAAGAATGAGTATCTTAGGGGCGAAAAAAACGAGCTTAATATGTAAAATAGCCGGTGGAGCAAAGATGTTTGAAACTGCCACAGGAGATTTTGGAAATATTGGGCAAAGAAATATAGAGGCAGTTACAGCAGCACTTAGAGCCGAGGGAATTGCAGTTTCCGCAAGGCAGGTGGGTGAAAATTTTGCCAGAACAATGTATATTGACGCAGAAACAGGTAAAGTGGGAGTTCGTACAATAGGAAAACCGGAAATTTTTATGTAGGGACAAGAGTTAAGCGGATGGATAATTTTTACTCCACTAAAATTAAAATCGAAACATCACCGTCCTATAAACGGACGGATGAAAATAAGTGATATTTTTCATATTATATAAAGGTGGTGCAGACATATGGCGAAAACAGAAATTTTGCTCGAATCTGGAACAAATGAAATGGAAATAATGAAATTCACCATCAATGATGGGCTATATGGTATTAATGTAGCTAAGGTGCGTGAAATTATGGTTGCCGGAAAGGCGCAGGGTGTTCCCCATTCACACAATGCTGTTGAGGGAATATTTAAGCCAAGGGAAACTATATTTACCGTTGTGGATTTGCCATACTATTTAACTGGTGAAAAAGCTGATCATCAAGAAAAAGATTTATTTGTAATCACAAATTTCAACAGAATTAATATAGCATTTCGTGTTCACACGGTTGTGGGAATTCAAAGGCTTTCTTGGGAAGATATCGAAAAGCCCGACTCCACCATAAGCCGTGGTGAGGAAGGCATAGCCACCGGTATCGCACAGATTGATGATGAACTTATAATAATACTCGATTTCGAAAAGATTGTTGCCGATATATCACCTGAAACAGGAATACAGGCAATGTCCAAACAATCTTTCCAAAACAGAACCGAACGTGATGAGGCTATTCTTATCGCGGAAGATTCCATGCTTCTCACCAGACTCATTGTGGACACACTCACCAAAGCGGGATATACAAATGTTAAGCAGTTTAATAATGGATATGAACTATGGTCATATATAAATAAGATAAAAGATTTGGATAATTTTAATGATTTAGTTAACCTAATCATAACGGACATAGAAATGCCGCAGATGGATGGGCATAAGCTTACAAAGCTAATTAAAGATACCAAAGAATTTAGACATATACCAGTTATTATATTCTCTTCCCTCATAAACATGGAGATGGAGATAAAAGGGAAAGAATTAGGTGCAAATGCGCAGCTTTCCAAGCCACAAATTGAAAAACTCATTGCAACAATGGATGAACTACTTACTCCGGAAGATTAAAAAGAAGGTGAGGAATAAAATTGGCTGTTAAAATTGTACTGACAAACCAAAAGGGTGGCGTGGGAAAAACCACCACTACTGCTGCACTCGTGGCAGGACTCTCGGCTAAAGGAAACCGAGTACTTACAGTGGACTTAGACCCTCAGGGAAATTTAGGATTTAGCTTAGGGGTAAATATCGAAGTGGGATATAGCATTTATGAAGTGCTCACTGAAGTTGTCCCAATAAATGAAGCGATTAAGAGCACCGAAAAATATGGGGATTTATTAAATTCTAATATACTTCTAAGCCAATCCGAGATAATGTTTCAAGGAGAAAATAGGCAACTTATCTTAAAAAATATGTTATCAGAAGTAGAAGATAGATATGATTACATAATTATAGACACCCCACCCTCACTTAATATTCTAACAATTAACGGATACACTGCTGCGGATTATTTAATTATTCCAATGGCAGCGGAAATACTCAGCTTGGTAGGTCTTGTTCAGCTAAAAGAAACAGTTGAAAGCGTCCAAAGTTCTCTAAATCCAAACCTCAAAGTGCTGGGTATATTACTCACAAGATTTAACACAAGAACCAATTTGTCGCAAGATGTATTAGAAATGTCACAAGCGGTGGCATCGCAAATAGGTACTACTGTGTTTAAAGCCAAAATTAGAAACGGCGTAGCAGTGGCAGAAGCACCTGCACACGGAATAAGTTTAATTGATTATGCACCACGCTCAAATCCTGCTAAAGACTATAAAGAATTTGTAGAAGAAGTAATAGAACTTATCTAAATACAGTGGAGGTGAATGAAATATGGCGAAGAAGAACAACAAGACCGATCATGTGCTAAATTTGCTGTCGAACCCGAGTGAAGGCCCGCCAAAAGGGAAGGGTAAACCACCGGTTGAGCCAGAAAAAACAACTGTGTCCGTAGTTGAGCCGGCAGAGGATACAAAGGAATTATCGGAGAATATAAAAAAATCGCTCGAAGAAGAATTTGAGGCTTCCGAAGCTAATATACAGTCAGAAATTAGTTCTTTAGCAAAGGGTGATAATTTAAAGATTGAGGCAGATGAAAAACCTGAAATTAAAGAAGAGCCAGAAGTAGAAGTTAAACCCATTCCCGAAGCAGAAACTGAGCCACCGCAAGCCGAGCAAAGTAAAACAGAGCTACCTGTGGCAAGTGTTCAAATAAGTAAAGAGGAGAAAAGATCAGATATGAGTATATTTAATCTTGAAGCTGATAGTGATTTTGAATTTGTCAGTGTCATGGAATATGTTCTTGATAGGCATATAAATCAATATATGGAAAAATACGGCAACTGCACCTGTTCACGCTGTAAAGCTGATACGGCGGCACTTGCACTGACTAACCTACCTGCAAAATATGTTGTTGCACAAAAAGGTAGTCTTTCACCACTTATTAATTACTATGCAAATAGATATGAAAAACAGCTAACAGTAGAGCTTGTAAAAGCCTGCATGCAAATTGCAAAATCTCCAAGACATGATTAAAAGCACTGAATTTCGATTATTTTAACCCATTTCATCCTTATTTGAGGACGGAATGGGTTATGTTGTCGCTCGAAAAATAAAAAAATATATTTGTAACCAAGTCAGCACTTAACTATTTGTAAGTAATGTCGATATGTATTTTGTAAGAGTAATGATTTGATTACTGAAATTCATTTTTATCTAAATTTAGCTCATTAAAGGAGGAAATAATATGTCTGTAAGTAGCGTAAGCTCAAGTTTGGGCACATTAAGCGGTTATGGTGGTCTTGCAAGCGGACTCGACAGAGATTCACTTATAGAGAGTATGACATACGGCACACAAACTAAAATTACGAATAAGGAAAAGGATTTGGAGCTGCTCGAATGGGAGCAGGAGGCCATAAGGGAATTAACTGCCCTTATGTACAATTTCACACAAAAATACACTTCCTATACATCTACTTCAAATCTGTATAGTTCTGCACTTTATTCAGGCAACCAAGTTAGCGCATCGGGTGATTATAGCGATTTAATCTCGGTGTCCGCTAATAATGTAACTGAGGAAGCAATCAAGATATTAGGGATTAAGAGCCTTGCGTCGGACTCCAAGATGATATCCAATAGCAGCGTCTCCGACCAACTTTTAAAAACTGCAGGAATAACAAATAATTTCACAGCTACAACTGCCGAGAGCACACTTGAAGGTGGCAACATTAGCATTACATACGGAAGCGCTTCATACACAGTATCATTTTTAACAGGTGAAGACTATGATTACACCGATCCAGCAAAAGCTGCTGCAGCTATAAATAAGTCGATGGAAGAAGTGACGGTAACAGGTGGTAAAAAGCTCTCAGAAATAGTAGAGGCAAGTGTAAATTCAGAGGGTAAATTGGTGCTTTCTGATATAGAGGGTAGTGGCAATAATATTGAGCTTTCGGGCGGCGATACAAACACCCTTGTAAACTTAGGATTTTTAACAGAGGGACAAACCATTGCAGACCTCGGAGAAGATGCCAATAAAATTACTGCGGGCGGTCTCGCGGCTACATCCGGCATGAATTTGACCGAAAATGTGGCGGTGTCCGATAAATTTGCCGATGCAAGAATTGCTTTTACCTACAATGGTACAACCGAATGGATTGAGCTTGATAGTTACAGCGATGTAAACGATATGGCAGCTGATTTGCAAGAAAAACTTGACGATGCATTTGGAAATGGAAGAATTACCGTGGGAACCGAAGCTGATAGCTTGGATCCAAGCAAAATAGCGCTCACATTTGAAACAACAAGAAACGAACTGCAATCCGATGGAACATACGCTAAAGTGGCCGATACAAGCTCAACGCTTGCGATATCGGGTGACAGCGGTGGAATACTCGGAGATAATGGCTTATTTGGTATAAAAGCAGGTGAGTCAAACAGACTCAACACAAGCGTGAGTATTGCAGAAGCAGGATATAATAGCGAAAATGGTCTTTTTGACCCTACAAGTGGCACGATGACTATTTCAAATGGCAGTGTGACAGTTGACTTAATGGAGCATGGACTCACATGGGATAGCTCGATTGACGATATAATTGAAACTATCAATTCAATAAAAGATTTGGATATAGAAGTGTCGTATCAAGCGGAAACAGATAAATTTTCTGTTAAATCCACACAGAGTGGTACAAGTGGTACAATTGCACTCAGCGGAGAAGTGGCGACTGCACTATTTGGAACGGACAATACTGTTACACAGGGAACCGATGCAGTTATAAGGGTGCAATATGCAGGAAGTGATGAAAGCATTGAAATCGTAAGAGGTAGCAACAGCTTCGAAGTAGACGGACTGAGTGTCACAGCAAAAGGAACTTTCGGATATGAGGGCGACACTTTTGTAGAAGGCACTGACCCAATCGAATTCACAGTGGATTTAGACACAGAAAAAACCACCGAAATAGTAAAAGATATGGTGGACGAATACAATGCGATTATTGAAACTATTAATGATTTGGTAAATGAACAACCAAATAGGGACTATGAGCCGCTCACCGACGAAGAAAGAGAACAGCTTACAGAAAGCCAAGCGGAAAAATGGGAAGCAGAAGCTAAAAAGGGTCTGCTTTACAATGATAGCGACTTAAGAAATCTAATGGACAGTGTGCGCTTTATCTTACCGGCAACGATGTATGCAGAGTTTGAAGAAATAGGTATTACAACTTCCTCTAATTACGAAGATAATGGAAAGCTCATATTTGACGAAAATGCATTTGCAAAGGCACTCGAAGAAGATCCGGACAATGTACAACAGCTTATCTCAGGTGATGGTACTGTCAATGCCGATGGCACTACAAACCCCAGTGGACTGATAGTGAGTATGGCGGAAATAATGGAAAGATATGCGGGTATGACTGGTGTAGATAAAGGTATACTTGTTGAGAGAGCGGGCTCCGAGCTTGCGCCTACCTCCATTATTCAAAACTCTCTTCAGGAGGCAATGGAAGATATGCAGGAGCAGATAGACGCACTCGAATATCAGCTTCAAATGGAAGAAGATAGATATATCCAGCAGTTCACTTCCCTTGAACTTCTTATCTCAGAGATGAACTCACAGAGCAGTTATATTTCGGAAATGTTTGCTTAATTAGCAGTAATAAAAAAATCAAATTATATACTGATAAAATTTATATTTCCTCCCATCGTGGGAGGAAATATAAAAAGTTAGTATGAAAGCAGGTGAATTTGATGAGTGTAAATAGCTACCAGCAGTACAAAGATCAATCGATTTTAACCATGACAAAAGGCGAAATGCTTCTTGTCCTATTTGATGAGCTGATGAAAAGGCTTAAAAGAGCCGAAATCTGCCTTGAACATGGTGAGATGGTGCTCTTTGACGAAACAGTTACTCGCTGCCAAGATATAGTGAGATATTTAGACACCTCTCTCGATCGCAGTTACCCTATAAGTGCGGAGCTAAGCAGGATGTATGATTTTTTCCTATTCGAGCTTGCAAGACTTAAAGCAGGTAGAAGAAAAGAGATTATAAATGAAATCACCCCACTTGTAAATGATTTAAGGGATGCGTTTTCAAAGGCGGAGAAAGCAGTATGATGAATAGTGAAATAAATACTGTAATGGATAAAATCATACCCATATTATCCGAAAAGCAGCAATATATAAAAGAGATGTATTCCTCTACAAAGCTTTTGGAAGAATGCATGCAAAATGATGATAGACAATCTTCTAAAGAAATACTAAAACAGCGTGCGGTTGCGATGGAAAGAGCAATTGAGTGTGACAAAAAAATTCACACCATTTTGAAAAATCAAAAAGCCATTAAAATAAATGCATTCATGCCACTTTTAAAAGGTGATTTTAAAAAGAGTAGTTATGCAGAAGATGCACGATTTAAAGATGTAATAGAGCGTGTTTCGCTCATGAGGGAATTTTGGTTGAAAATAGTTGAAATAGATAAAAAAATGAGCACGAGAATTATGGGTAAAAGCTCATTTTACAACCAAAAATAATTTTCCTTAAGAAATAAAAACAGAGAAAAAATATTTTTTTCGGGTATTCCCTCCGCTGTCAGTGGAGGGAATACCCGAAAACCCTAATAGTTTTCATAAAGAAATTTAGGAGGTGGTAGCTAAGTGTCACAAAAAAGACGCAGTTATGAAACAGAGAAGCTATTTGAGCTAATTTCTGTAATAGTCAATCAAAAAGAAATACCGCAAATGCGCACAGTACCAATGTGGGATATGATATATAAAGCTGCTGATTATCACAATTTAGCAAATATTTTATACTACGCTACCATTTGTATGACAAGTAAAAAGGAAGAGGGCTGGAAGCACAAATTTGAGGAAGTTTTCCATAAATCGGTGCGCAGTGCTGAGCGATATTCGGCGGCAATGCCCCAGCTTTTGAAGTTGTTTGAAGAAGAGAGAATTCACTGCTTACCACTTGAAGATTATATTATGCGAAGCTTTTATCCACAGGAGGATATGAGCTTTATAAAGAATATTGATATACTCGTAGAAAAAGGCAATGAAGAAAAAATAGAGAAAATTCTCAAAAAATACGATTACGAAAAAAGAATTCATGATGTAGAGGGCGAAAGCGTTTATTATAAAATACCGGGTATAATGATTACACTTAAAACCAGCTTGGTATTTCTATCGAAAAAATCGGATAAAATGCTCAATATAAAGCTCAGAGACTATCCTTTAGAAGAAGGACATAAGTATTTGCACACCTTTCTGCCTGAAAAATACTACACATATGTAATAGCAAAGGCAGCGGAGGAGTTCGCTAAAGGTGACCTTGAGATAAAAGAGATTTTAGATATATGGTGCTATTATAAAAAAAGTTATTCCGAACTTGATTTTGATAAAATTAATAAAGATTTATCCGCTTTAGAGCTTGAAAAATTCCAAGTGATTTTAATACAATTAGCCGCCTTTTGGTTTGGCGATATGACATTCCCAGAAAGCGACATAGTATTTGAAACACTTGAGGAATATATATTTTCAAAGGGTGTAAATAATAGGGAGGATGCGGCAAAAATTCTACCCCTCATCAAAGACGCCGAAGAGGTATACGCAAAAAGGATAGAGGAAAGGCGTAAAAAGCAAAAACTTGAATGGGTATTTCCACCCATTGAGTATATGGATGGTATGTTTCCGATGCTAAAAAAAGCACCGTGGCTTATTTATGTTTGCTGGGTAATTAGATTATTTAGAATTGCTATGAGAACCACGAAAAAGTACATATCGATAAAAATAACACTTATAAAAGAAAAATTAACCCCAACTTTTTTAAAAATAAAGGACAATTTGCAAAAGCTTAACATAAAAGTGAAAATAATCTGCTCTAAAATTATTGTACCAATAGTGAAAGTGAAAACATCAATCACAAGCGGATTAAGTTCATTTGCAAAAAAGATAAAAAATGCTTTAAATACAAGAAAAAACACTTAATTTTTTGGATTACATGACGATATATTAAATATGAGTATGTAGAAAGGGGAATTTATATGGGAATATCAATTGATAAGGTTTTCAGTGCATACAAAAATGTTGCCGCTCAAAAGAGTGAAAGCGGAAAAATAACCCCTAAAGAAACAAAGGGCAAGCATTTTGATGAAATAGTTATAAGCTCTAACAGAGAAGAGATAGAAGAGAGGATTTTAGCTGAAAATATCGCAGGCGACTTAGCTAAAACCGTGAATAAAGATACCGACCCTGAAAAACTTGACAGATTACAGCAGTTAATCGCCGAGGGCAATTACAAAATTGATGCGGACGAAATAGCTTCTAAAATTCTGTTTGGAAGAGGGGGAGGCCTAAATGAAAGAGTTTAAAGAAGTAATTGAAGAGCTTATAGCGGTATTTATAGAGCTTTCAGGTATTGCAAATGTGAAGCTTTCTGCAGCGAAAAACAACCGTGCGGCTACTGTTGAGGAATGTCTGAAAAAAGAGCAGGCAGTAGTGATGAAGCTCCGTGGACTCGAAGCTAAGCGTGAAAAAATTCAGGCAGAAATGGGCTTTGAAGGGCTAAAGTTTAAAGAAATTTTAGAAAAATTGAGCGAAGAAGAAAGGGAAGACCTATTACCCTACTTTGATGCACTTAGTAGAGAAATACAACTTTTTGATCATGCGAATGAAAATGTGCAGACCATGCTTAAAGTCAATCTCAGAAATATTGACAGAGAGCTTGAAAATAGGCAAAAAAGCAGCAAAATAGACGCAAATGTAATTAATAAAGGAAAGCAATTTACCGATACAATAGTGTAGGTGATTGGAGGATAATTTATGTTAAGATCTACTTTTTCAGGCTTTACTATGGCGCAAAGTGCACTGATGGCAAGCCAAAGAGCAATAGATGTAGCAGGCCAAAACCTTTCAAATATAAATACAGAAGGCTATACAAGGCAGCGCCTCGATGTTGCAAGCATTACACCGATAGGTAGTAGTAAGGCAATTACAAGGCTTGATAACAATGTTGGCCAAGGTGTGGAGATGACGGGTATAAGCCAAATTAGAGACCCCTACATAGATGCACAGTTTAGAACACAGCTTGCAAAAATCGGTACAGCTGATGCAACAGATGCTATACTCGAAGACATTGGTATGATTTTCGATGAAACCGATAGTACTGCAATAAGAGCAGCGTTAAATGATGTTATCACTCAGCTAAACACTATGTCATCAACAGCAAATGCCGCTGAGGATAGCTTGGATGAAATAATTCGTTCTTCTTTTAGTATACTTTTAAACACAATACATCAAAATGCAAGTGAACTTCAGCAAGTTGAAGAAAATGTAGTAATACAACTTGAAGACGCTATTATACCGGATATAAATGAAATTCTTAAATCAATAGCGGACATGAATGAAACCATTAAAAATGCACAGGTGCTCGGTATGCCTGCACTTGAGCTGATGGATGAGCGAAATTTGCTGATTGATGAGCTCGCAAAATATCTGCCGATAAATGCAAACTACACACAGGACCCAAATCCTACTGTAAACGCAGATGAGCTTTCAATTACTTTTACCGACGCAAATGGAAATGTGCATAATTTGGTTGACGATAATCTATATGGCTCAGTAGAAATGACTGGCACAGAGGTTCCATATACCTTAACACTCACAGATGCAGACCCTGCAGTTACAACCACTACCGACATAACTGATCTAATTCCAAACGGCGTATTAAAAGGTAATTTTGATATGCTAAATAAAGCGGGCGACTTTGACGGCAGTGATATAAAGGGTATAGGATATTATGAGCAGATGTTTGATATGTTCGTATCGGAGTTTGCCACAGGGCTTAATGAGCTAAATGCTGATAGGGATGCTGCAGGCAATATCATTCCTAACACGAATGTGCTCTTTGAAGCGATAGACGACACTCAACCACTATCGGCTACAAATATTAAGATATCCGATGGTTGGGCAAGTGGTACTACCGAGCTTAAGAAAACTCATCAAGTTGGTGCGGACGGCGGAGAGCTTTCCACTGCATATGACAATATACTTGCAATGTCAAATTTCCTTTCTTCCGATAAACATGCTTTTACACATACATACGGAACTACAACCGTAACTATATTTAGCGGAACAATCCAAGGCCTTTATGACAATATCCAAAATGTACAGGCTGTTGAGAGAAAAGCTTCCTCTTCCATACTCAATACAGGAGTAATGGTACTCAGCCAAATTGCTGATTCAAGGGATGCAGTTTCGGGGGTAAGTCAGGATGAAGAAGTAATGGACTTGATGAAATATCAACAATCCTACAATGCGGCTTCGAGAATGGTAACAGTTTTAGACGAGATGCTCGATAAGCTTATAAATGGCACCGGCGTAGTTGGTAGATAGGGGGAGTAAATAATGCGTATTACAAATAATATGATAAGAAGAAATTATCAAAGCAATCTTAATTCGTCACTCACAGGCCTTGACCAAGCGAGGAACCAAGTGGAAACAGGCAGAAGATTTACACAATCCTATCAAGACCCTGTTGCGGCGACAAAAGCGAATTTGCTTGAAAACAGATACTCAAGAAATGCAGATTATCTAAACGCCACACTCGACACAACTAAATGGCTTGATGTACAGGAAGATGTCCTCACTGAAATTAGTGAGATTTCAAAAGAAGTGGATATGAAATATTCAATGGAAGCGCTAAATGCCACTAATGAGGCAGGATTAGATGCCTATGCTGCAACATTTAGAGAGCTTCAAAGGTCTATGATAAACATACTCAATGTAAAATATGCCGATTCCTATGTAATGGCTGGACAGGATGCTGAAGAAGCTCCATTTGTAATGGAAGCAGATGGCACAGTAACATTTAGGGGAATAGATGTAAATACTACTGATGCTGGCGAGCTTGCTATACTCGATGAATTTGCAAAAGAAACAGCTTATGTTGATTTAGGCTTTGGCCTCAGCTTTGATGCGGCTGGGGAGATAGTTCCTTCGAGTGCACTTGATGCGGCACTTCCAGGAATTAAAGCGGTGGGATATGGCCAAACAGCGGATGGCACACCTGAAAACTTAATAGTGCTCTTAGGCGAGATGGCTGATGTTTTAGATGCAGAGCCATTGGACAGAGATGCATATGTTAAGCTTTGGGATCAGTTTGGAGAAAGTGCTAATGACACAAGAAATGCAATAACAGAGATAGGCACAAAGGCTCAACTTTTAGAAGCTACTGAAGTAAGGCTTGAAAATGAAAAACTCAGCATAACTGAGCAGTTTGACGATACTGTCAATATTGACCCTGCTGAGGCTATCACAAATTTCACCTATGCAGACTATGTGTATAATGCGTCACTCAAAGTGGGAATGAATATACTTACCCCATCTTTGCTTGACTTCATGCAATAAATTTTTTGTTTAATAAATATGGGGGGTATATTTTATGGAACAACTTATTAAAATCAGTACGGTGCCAATTGAATATGAATTTAAAATTAATGATGCACGCACTGAACGCCGAAGCGGAACTGCTGAAATTGAAATAAGCAGAGCAAAAGGCGGAATGCAAATTAAGAGCAAACCTATAAAGCTCGATTTAGACACATTTGAAGCAAGAAATTCAATGGACCCTTCCACTGCAAGGGCAGTTGCTGAGTTGCCAAACAAGGGCAGACAATCGGCTTACAATGCCACAGCACAGTTTGCAAGTGAAGGCAAAATGCTTATAAGAGCCCAGATTGGTGAGGGTTCAGAAGCGATTAACAGGATGTTAGCTGGGAGAACAGCACCATCCACAGGAGAGTTCGGGCTTACATTCCTGCCCACCACAGGCCCTGAAATTGAGTGGGAAGCTCCTGAAATATCAATACAATATGAAATGGATAAACTTCAGTTTGATGCTAAAATAGACAATGGAAACATTGAATTTATCCCAGGTTCAATAGAGCTTTCAATTACACAACATCCCGATGTTGTGATAGAATATGTCGGAGAACCAATATTTGTGCCACCAAGTGCGGCTGAGTATTTTGGTGGAGATGTAATGGATATTGAGGCTTAAAAGTTTAAAAAAATTCTCTTATAGCTCTCCCCACCCATGTGGGTGAGAGCTATAAAAATTATGAGAAAAGCGCAACCGCAAAAAGAATTTGCTTGCTGTGTCACATAAAACATGCAAACTGCACTCATATACCTTTGTATTACTCACTTGTTTGCATATTTCGTTCCTTGCCTTGCATCTTTTCTCATAATCTTATCGGATTGCATACTATCTATACAATCCGATACTCTCCCCACCCATGTGGGTGAGAGCTATAAAAATTATGAGAAAAGCGCAACCGC
>CAYJLI010000003.1:86070-90847 GCA_964371155.1 uncultured Oscillospiraceae bacterium
TATCTATACAATCCGATACTCTCCCCACCCATGTGGGTGAGAGCTATAAAAATTAGATTATCCAAAAGCCAAAAAGGAGGAATTATATGAATGGTAATAGCATAAGCGCTGATTTGTACGATGAAAATGAGCTAATAGTATTCGATGATGGAATATTCGGATTTGAAGAAATAAAGCGATATTTACCACTTCCAATGGATGGTGAGGCGAGTGATTTTATATGTTTACTCAATGTGGATGACGATAATGTTTCCTTTGTGCTTGTAAACCCTTTTTCAATAATGGAGAACTATAATCCTAAACTCACCGCAGAAGATTATAAAAAACTCGGTACTAATGATGAGGAAAAGCTGTCCTATTACGCAATATGTGTGATGAAAGAAGTTCCACAGGACAGTACGGTTAATTTAAAATGCCCGATAGTTGTAAATACGGTTACAAGAAAATCCGTACAGGTCATTTTACAAACCGATGATTACAATTTCCGTCATAAGTTCAGCGAGTTAAAGAAAGGTTAGGGCTTTATTATGCTTGTATTACAGCGCAAAAAAGGCCAATCCATATTGATAGGCGACGATGTGAAAATCTCTATTATTGATATTAATTCTGATGGTGTAAAGCTTGCCATAGATGCTCCGCGAAACTTAAAGATACTGCGCAGTGAGCTTGTGGAAGCGGCAGAAGTGAATATTGAATCAGTAGCTGATAAGTCGCAGATAATCAGTGCTAAGAAGCTTTTAGATAAGCGAAATAAAAAATAGAAAATTTACTCTTAAACGATAATATTTTCTCAATACTAAAAAATAGCCCCACGCCTAAGGCGTGGGGCTATTAAAAAATTTATAAATTTTTTAAAAGATAATTATTTCGATATAGCACTATTTTTTCTCTGCATGAAAATATCAATTGCCATTCCAAGAGTAACTATCAGGCCACCGATTAAATTAATTGAGGAAATTTCCCCGATTAAAAAGTTGTCGATTATCAGGCCTGTAAAGACCTGTCCTATGAATATTAGCACTGCAATAAGATATGAGGGTACTTTGTACACGCAAATTGTCGATAGTGCTACTGTGGATATTCCAAGGATACCACCGGTATATAGCAGTAAATTTGATGGAAGTGCAAGACTCACCGCCATAGGCTCATTCATGCCAAATATCAGAAAAACGATAAGTGAGCCCAAAAGCCCTATAATATATGTATAGGTAGTGCTCACAATAAGACTTGTCCTAACGGCGAGCGCACCATTTGATACACGTTGTATAACGAGTGCCACACCGACTAAAAAAGATAAAATCATAGCTGCTAAGTGAAACTGCCTAATCATGAAAATTACACCTATAAACATAACCGAAAGAGGTAATAATTTCATTGGGCTAACTTTATATACTTTCATTCCAAAAAGTCCGAAGTGATCAATGAAGAGCCCAGTTACGCTCTGCCCTAAAAGCCCAAGAGCTAAAAGTGCCGACACACCGAGTGGTTCAAAAGCGTAGTTATTTCCAACTGTTGCAAAAACTCCCATTATGCCGCCCATATAGCAATACCATGGCTGTATATTTTTAAAGGGGTTGATTTTTTTACATAGCATTGCAACTGCCATTAGGAGCATACCCACTAAATGAATTATAATGGACGAGCTATAAATTCCGGTAGTCTCTGAAAGTCCGCCGTTGACAGCTATCATAATCGCTATTAAAATACCCGTAAGTACTGAAAGTGTATTGTAGATAAAGCATACCACCTTATTTTTTAAATTTAATATAATTAAAATTTGACGCCGAGTTTCATTGTAACACAAATTTGAGAAAATTAAAATGTTTTTCCATTTATTTTTAGTGCCACAATTCATATTTAAGTGTTTTTAAAAAATAATGCAGTCATCACAGCAAAAAAAGTATTTGAATTTTGAGAAAAATACTGTATAATATACTGGTATAAATATGCGGCTTAAGCCGATTGTGAAAGAGGATGTAATTATATGAGCAATAATCCTGAAATGCTAAATGAAGAAAATGTACAGGAATTATCCGAGATACTGCAAATAAGAAGGGACAAGCTAACTGATTTGCAGGAGCGTGGATGTGACCCTTATCACACCACTACATTTGATGTAAACGCTTATGCGAGTGATATTATAGAGCGTTTTGAAGGTGAATATGAGGGCAAAGAAGTAAAGATGGCGGGCCGTATTACAAGCTGGCGTGATATGGGTAAGGCGAATTTTATTGATATTCGTGATAGCAGTGGCAGAATACAAATTTATGTTAAGCTTAATGAAGTTGGCGAAGAGGCATTTGCTGAGTTTGGCAAATGGGACATCGGCGATATAGTGGGTGTTTGTGGGGAAGTTTTCCGCACACGTAAGGGAGAAATATCTGTAAAAGCAGTAAAGCTCGACCTGCTTTCAAAATCACTGCGTCCACTTCCCGAAAAGTGGCATGGATTAAAGGATACAGATGCAAGGTACAGACAGCGTTATTTAGATCTAATATCAAACCCTGAGGTTAAAGATACATTTGTAAAACGCTCCAAGATAGTGAGCGAAATTCGCAAATTTATGGACGCTAAAGACTATTTAGAAGTGGAAACACCAATGCTTCACACAATAGTTGGAGGAGCCACAGCAAGACCTTTTACCACCCATCACAATGCACTCGATATTGATATGTATCTCAGAATTGCCCCTGAATTATATCTAAAACGCCTAATAGTGGGCGGTTTTGATAAAGTTTATGAGCTAAGCCGTGTGTTTAGAAATGAGGGTATGTCCACAAGGCATAATCCCGAGTTTACAATGCTTGAGTTTTATGAAGCATATACCGATTATGTGGGCATGATGAATATATCCGAAGAGCTCATTCGTGATGTAACACAGAAAGTACTCGGAAACACTACTATAAGCTATATGGGGCAGGAATTAGACCTCAGCAAACCTTTTGCACGAGTTACAATGGCAGGAAGTGTTTTAGAGCATAGCGGTGTTGATTTCACAGCGATAACTGATTTAGAAGAGGCACGCAAATTAGCTAAAGAACACCATGTAGAATTTGAAAATCGCCATGGTATCGGTGACATATTAAATCTATTCTTTGAAAAATTTGTGGAAGAAAAGCTAATACAGCCCACATTTGTTACAGAACATCCAGTGGAAATTTCCCCACTTGCAAAGAGAAAACCCACTGATTCACGCTATACAGAGCGCTTTGAGCTATTTATTATGGGTAGAGAATATGCAAACGGATTTTCCGAGCTAAATGACCCAATAGACCAAAAGGAAAGATTTTCCCATCAGGTGGAGATGAAGGCGCAGGGTGACGACGAAGCGGGGGATATGGACGAAGACTACATCACCGCACTCGAGCACGCAATGCCACCGACAGGAGGCATAGGAATCGGTATAGACAGACTGGTTATGCTACTTACCGACTCACCATCAATCAGAGATGTAGTGCTATTCCCAACAATGAAACCTATCTTGTAGAGCCTATTAAATATCTATAAAAAGCTAAACATTATGCCCATCATTCGTAAAATGAGAATGATGGGCATAATTCTATTTAGATATGCAAAATTAATTCTGATTAAATATCTCGTTTCGGCATTCATGGGGGAAGATGCTAAGCTTATCACCTGTTAAATTTTCATTGTGCATATATACTGCCGATATAAGGCTGCTGTCATATGTCTTGTAATAGTAAATTCCCTTATCCGCATTTATGCAAGAGGAATAGACAGTTATATCATGTTTGCCATCCTCATCTATAACAGCTCCCCTAACCATCCCAACCCCATCGAGAATTCTAAACATTTGCGAAACAGAAGAAGCTTCATTTTCATCGGCTACTGAATTTGTCTTTAGGAAAAACGCCTTAACAAATCTCGATTCGGAAGAGAAGTCCCCTGGAAGCCCTAAAGCCCCCATTCCAAGGCAGTAATGATTTAATTCAACTTCTCTTGTGAGGGAATTGTCGGGAGATTTAGCCGATAGTGCCATATAGTTATTTAAATTGTGGAGATGGATATCAAATTTCGGGTTGTTGGTCATTACATTTGTGGGATTATCATGTATATACATGCCACCAGCCATACACTCCACTACAACTGATCCACTCTTATCGCCTATAATAAAATGCAATGTAGGTATAGGTAAGCCCTCCATAAAGGGAAGTGAGGTTATATTAATTTGCTTTAGTAGTATTAATACTTCGGAAAGCTTTGAGCATTTCCCCAAAACCCAAGGGATGAACTCATTAACAGTGATATTTTGCTTTTCTTTTATACTTTTATTATATGAAGCAAGTCCAGGGAAATTAAGCCCTGCCATATAAATACCTTTTTCATTTACAGCCTCTGCAAAAAGTGGGTACTCCTTAACCACCATTGCAGTGCCAATCATGGCGTAGTGGGTATCCATGGGCGGCATTTCTTTAAAATAGAGTGGATAGTTCCTCGGTGCTACTACAATTTTTCTATCAAAATCAAAGCTAATGTCCATATTTCTACCAAAATATAAGTCCCCATTCTGCCAACCGATAGCTGTGCACATAAAATCATCCTCCAATTTCTTTTATTTATCATTATGCCCGTGTAAACTTATTATAGCATAAAAAACAAAATTTTTATGCCACACTTTTTATTAATCTCAGTGTGGCATAAAAAATAGTAATTATATAGCTGATTGAACGGATAAAGAGCAACTCCCACCATTTAGCAGAGGAGTGAAGACTTAATTTTGAGTCTGAGCTTATCGGCAATCATAGCAATGAATTCA
>CAYJLI010000004.1:0-42916 GCA_964371155.1 uncultured Oscillospiraceae bacterium
AGCTCCTTGTATTTCATCTTTTCTCTTTAGTCTGTTCAGATTGCAGACTATCTCTACAATCTGAGTTTGAAAATAAATTTCAAACTTTATCTATTAAAAAGCCGTTTTTCTCGTCGGGCAAGCCTGACAACCGAAAAACATGGCACATTTATGACTATTTTTATAGTTATTTTGTGCCTTGCGTAGAAAGGAATGGTCATAAATATGAACATATTAGCGATAGAAACTTCCTGCGATGAAACTGCGGCGGCAGTGGTAAAAGACGGCAGAGAAGTGCTTTCCTCAGTGATTTACTCACAGATTGAGGAGCATAGAAAATACGGTGGAGTTGTCCCAGAAATAGCGGGCAGACGCCACACTGAGCAGATAAGCGATATAGTACAAAGAGCAGTAGAGGAAGCAAAGCTCACCCTTTCCGATATAGACGCAGTAGCAGTAACCACCGCCCCAGGGCTTATAGGCGCACTTTTAGTTGGTGTAAACTACGCTAAAGGTCTTGCATTTGCACTTGAAAAACCTCTCATCCCCGTCCATCATATAAGGGGGCATATAGCGGCAAACTATATCGAGTACAAAGATTTAAAACCACCGTTTCTCTGCTTTGTAGTATCGGGTGGCCACAGCCATATTATTATGGCGGAGGACTATACAAAATTTAGCATTATAGGAAAAACCCGTGACGACGCTGCAGGTGAAGCATTTGATAAAGCTGCACGAATGATGGGATTTCCATACCCAGGCGGAATTTACCTCGATAGAGAAGCGCAAAAAGGCGGTGGAGGGGTGTACAAGCTCCCAAGACCAAAGGTGGAAAATAGCAAATACGATTTCAGCTTTTCAGGGCTTAAAACTTCCGTGGTAAACATAGTGCACAATGCAAAACAAAAGGGCGAAGAAATTGATATAACCGCACTTTGTGTAGATTTTCAAACTGCTGTTTGTGAAATAATAGAGTCAAGACTTCGCAGTGCGATAGAGGAATTTAAAGCGGAGAAATTAGTGCTTGCAGGTGGAGTTTCAGCAAATTCTGGAGTGAGGGCAACTGTGCAAAAACTTACTTCACAGCTCGGCGTAGAGCTTTATCTACCACCACTATCATTATGTGGGGACAATGCCGCAATGATAGGGGCACAGGCATATTATGAGTTTATTTCTGGGAATGTGTCCGATATGTCGCTCAATGCTAAAGCTGGGATGGCTATTGATGAAGAGTTTTAGGAGTAGAAGATGATTATAATTGATAAACCATATATCTCAAAGGAGTTAAAAGAGTATTTAAATGCTTCACAACTGCCTGTTCTAAAGAGCGATATTTCGATAAAAGAAAATGCTGGATATTCGCTAAATTTAGTGGATGAAAGCAGTTTTGCAGAGCTTTACAGCGAAAACACAAGGCTTTACACTCTTTCAGAAAATTCGATAGACTGGATAAAAAACAATATTAAAGACGAAAATCTAATTAAATGCATAGATACAATGAAGGATAAATTCAAATTCAGAGAGAAAATAAGCAGCCTTTACCCAAGCTTTTATTTTAAAAAAGCAAGTATAGACGAATTGGAGCAGCTAAAAATAAATCAAAGTGAATTTCCACTTGTTTTAAAGCCAGTTGTGGGATTTTTTAGTGCAGGGGTGTATTTACTCAAAGATGATAGTGATTTTAAAAATGCAGTAGAGGACATTAAAAAAACATATGGGCAGTGGAAAGAAGTTTTTCCAGCATCAGTTATAGGGGAAAATGAATTCATTTTAGAGCAATATATAGAGGGCGAAGAATACGCCATTGATGCCTATTATGACGAAAACGGCAAAGCGGTTGTGCTAAATATTTTGGCGCATGAATTCCTTTCATCCGCCGATGTAAAGGATGTTTTATACTATACAAGTAAAGAACTACTCCTTAAATATACCAATAAGATTGAAAATTACCTAAGCGAATTAAACACGATTTTTAATATAAAAAATTTCCCATTCCATGTAGAGCTTAGAATTGATGAAAACAACGAAATTGCCCCGATTGAATTTAATCCACTGAGATTTGCAGGCTGGAGTACAACCGATATAACCAAATTTGCATTTGATTTTCACACATATGACTATTTTCTAAATAATAAACGCCCCGATTGGCAAAAACTTTTAAAGGGCAAAGACGATAAGCAGTATAATTTAATAGTCCTCACAAAGCCCGAGAGCTACTCAGAGGGGGATGTATTGAATTTTAAAATGCTCAAAAATGAATTTTCTACGGTACTCTGCTTAAGGGAGCTTGACTATGCGAGACAGGAAAATCCATTCGGTTTTATATTTACTGAAACAAAAGGTGCAGATTTAGAAGAAATAACAAAAATCATTACCCCTGATTTGAGTAGGTATATAATGTAGGTGGTAAAGATATCCGAATAAAATATCCTATTGTATTCGTAATTTTAAATAATAAGGTGGAGATTAAAATGAATAAATCATATTCGTCATTTCTGATAGGTGCACTTGTCCTGTTGCAGATTTTCTCACTCATTAAAATATATGACCTTCAAAGTCAGCTAAATTACACGAGTAGTAATATACAAAACAGAATTAGTGATGTGCAATATGAGATATCCGATATTTATGGTAATATAGATAATATGCTCACTAAACAGGCAAGCATTATTAGCATTGCAGATTATAAGAGACTTGAGTTTGACACTGAAACCCTTACTATACCCATTAATTTTCAGGTAACACCGAAAACCCTCACTGAGGACACCACGGCTTCCCTCGTTATAGAGGGTGAAGAGTTCCCACTCGAAAGGGAGGGAAGCACATTTTCGGCTACAATACAAACTGAAATCACAGATGTAATTCGTCCGAGTGTGATAATTAAAAGTGATGGAGTAGAGCAGATTGAAGAGCTAAATATTGGCAGAATAGATAATTTAGATTATGTTCTACCTTCAATGTTTAACCCGAATTTCGGGGGTACTACAAGTTATACACAGGGCGATAGTGAAAATGAGAGTGTGTACAGCGTTGATGGGAGCATAATATTTGATGTTAAAACTTCCGAGATAGGCAATGAAATATTGTCAACTACATATCTCATTAAAGTTAACGATGATATAGTGCTCACAAATCCAATAGAATTAGCAGATAAATCTAAAGAATGGGGCCTGTTTGATGTGTTAATAAATCAGTCCATTCCGGTTGACAATGGCGATAAAGTGGAAATCTGGGTCGTTGGAGTGGACAGCTTAGGCTTCAGGCATGAACAATTAGCATTTTACGAAGAAATAGGTGGGCAAGAAGGATTTAATAACTATTATGGATTTACAGTAAAATACATCTATGCACCAAATGGCGAGCTTGTATATAAAATAGACGAAATGAATTATGAGAGAGTGGGATAAGCAAACCACAAAGAGAAACGGAGATATTATGAGTTTTTTACCTATTAATGCGGAAGAATTGAGAGAAAAAGGGGTAACACAGCCCGACTTTATCTGTGTTACGGGGGATGCGTATGTAGACCACCCGAGCTTTGGCATTGCTATTATATCGAGATACCTCGAGCATTTGGGGTTTAGCGTGGCAATGATGAGCCAACCCGAAATGTCAAACAACAAGGACTTTAAAGAATTTGGTGCGCCGAAATACGCATTTTTTGTTACAGGTGGAAATATAGACACAATGGTTAATAATTACAGCGTGTCCAAGAAAAAGCGCAGTGAGGATGTCTATTCCCCCGGCAATAAAGCAGGCAAAAGGCCCGACAGAGCAACAACCGCCTATACCAAAAAGCTAAAGATGCTCTTCCCAGACACACCTGTGATAATAGGTGGAATAGAGGCGTCACTTAGAAGATTTGCACACTACGATTATTGGGCGGACACTGTGATGCAGTCAATACTCACCGACAGCGGAGCAGATTTGCTCATATACGGCATGGGCGAGCATCAAACCAAGGAAATAGCCGATATATTTAAATCCGGTGGCACAACTGAAGACATGAGAGGAATTAGGGGTATATGCTATAACTGCAATCAGTTTGAGCTACCCACTGATTATGTTACATGTTCCTCATTTAAAAAAGTCTTGGAAGACAAAGAAGCCTATGCAAAGGCAACAAAAATCCAAATAGTGGAGCAGGATTATATCTACGGCAAAACAATAGTGCAAAAGCAGGGTGAAACATATTTAGTACAAACACCGCCTGCGATACCACTAAATACCGAAGAGCTTGACGAAATATTTGCACTTCCATATGAGAGAGCCTACCACCCTGTATATAAAAGCATGGGTGGGGTGAAGTCGATTGAAGAGGTGGAGTTTTCCATTATGCACAATAGAGGGTGCTATGGAAACTGCAATTTCTGCTCGATAGCTTTCCACCAAGGCAGAGCGGTTACAAGTAGGAGCCATGATTCTGTAATTAAGGAAGCGGAGAGCTTTGTGGGGCAAAAAGGATTTAAAGGCTATATCCACGATGTGGGTGGCCCTACTGCAAATTTCAGAGAGGGCGCTTGTAAAAAACAGCTCAAAGAGGGGCTGTGTAGAGAGAAAAAATGTTTAGGATTTAATCCATGTCCTGCGGTTAAGGCTGATCACAGCGATTATTTAGAGCTTCTTAGAAAGCTCAGAGAAATTAAGGGAATTAAAAAAGTGTTTGTCCGCTCGGGACTTCGCTTTGACTATATAATGCTTGATAGGAACATCACATTTTTGCGTGAGCTTATAGAGCACCATGTCAGCGGACAATTAAAAGTTGCCCCAGAGCATTGCAGTAATAATGTGCTTAAAGTGATGGGGAAACCACCTGTGAGTGTATTTGAGAAGTTTACTAAGAACTTTTACAAAATCACAAAAGAGCTTGGCATGGAGCAGTATTTAGTGCCATATTTAATGTCCTCCCACCCAGGGAGCACGGTTCGTGATGCAATAGAGCTTTCGATGTTTTTAAAGAAAAATAATATGCGTCCCGAGCAGGTGCAGGACTTTTACCCCACACCGGGCACTGTATCCACCTGTATGTTCTACACAGGACTTGACCCATTTACCATGAAAGAGGTATACATCCCTAAAAGCAGTGAGGAAAAGCGTTTGCAAAGGGCGATGCTCCAATACTATAAGCCTGAGAACAAAAGGCTTATTATAGATGCGCTTATCACGAGTGGTAAGGAATATCTAATCGGCACGGGCAAGGACTGCTTAGTGACTCCCGATGGCAAATACATAAAGGATAAACAGCACAAACAACACAGGGAAAAGCAGAAAAACACAACAAAACAACGAGCTAAAAAGCCACGCAGAGGAGCAGGGCGAAAGTAGTAAGAGGATTTATAAATGGCAAGGAAAAGAAGCAGGAGCAAAAAGAAAAAAGAGAAAATAATGGTGAGTTTGCGCTCTATAATCATATTTTCACTTATAATTAGTATAGTTATTATTATTACACTGAATGGCGTTTTAGAAATAGAGAGCATACCCACATGGGCAAAGATTGGAGAAACAGTAACCGATTACATAGAGGGTGAAAATTCTGCCGAAAACCTCCCTGCTGAGGGGATACTCGAAGTGCACTACATTGATGTGGGACAGGGCAATAGCATTTTAATACGAACATCTGAAAAAAGCCTACTGATGGACGGTGGCGATAATGACATGGGTGAAGAAGTAGTGGAATACCTTCTAAATGAAGGGGTAACAACCATTGATTTAATGATTGCCACACATCCACATGCGGACCACATTGGAGGGCTTGATGTAGTGATAGAAAGCATACCGACAAACAGGGTGATTATGCCCGAGTTATCAGTATCAAATGAGCCTGAAACGGTTACATATCAAGATTTTATCACTTCGGTAGAAGATAATAATACTCTGACTACATATGCCGAAGTGGGCAAAAAATACGATTTGGGCGCAGGAGCAATACTTACAATAATTGGCCCAAATGGCGAGTTTAACGATTTAAATGATATGTCGATAATAAGCAGGTTGGATTTTGGAGATAGCTCATTCATATTCACAGGTGATGCCGAAAAGGGAGCTGAAGCGGCGGCAATTGCTACAAGAATAGACCTTGAAGCGGATGTTCTTGCACTTGGGCACCACGGCTCCGCAACCTCGAGCAGTGAAGAATTTTTAGCGGAGGTACAGCCTAAGATATCGGTGGCACTCTGTGGTGCGGACAATGAATACGGCCACCCACATGAAGAAGTGGTTGAGCGTGCACTTGCCTATGGCGAAATTTTCCGCTCGGATTTATTTGGTGATATAGTAATTACCACCGATGGAGTGAGTATAGACCTTACAACCGAGCACGGTAGCGAGCTCAGCATAGCGGCATAAACCAAGGTTAATAAAATTATATGGAGGAATAAAAATGAGCAGTACAGTAAAAAAAGAAGAATTAATGAATAATGCAGGTAATAATTTTAAAGTGGGACTTAACTGCATAGAATGTGTACTAAAAGCCTACCTCGATATGGAAGATGCAGCTTTTCCAGCTGAAGTTATAGCACTTGCCACAGGAATGGGTGGAGGTATAGGCCACACAAAAGAGGGAAGTTGCGGAGCACTTCTTGGCGCATGTATGGCGGTGGGATGTGTTAAAGGCAGAAAAAATCCTCTCGAAAGAGAAACTCGTGATGATAGAATAGCTCAGCTCAGACAGGAAATATACCCCACATATGCAAAACTCACCGAACAATTTAAAGAGGAATTTAAAAGTATAAACTGCGGTGAAATGTGCAGAATGTTTGAAGATATAGATGGCATAGACAGGCTGAGAAATTGCAAAAAAGCGATTGAATTTTCCGCAGGCATGGTAGCGGATGAAGTGTATAAATAATATTAATATCGCCCATCTGCACCACCCTCTAAACTATAAACTAACCAATTTAAAAAACGACACACAAAAAGGAGATAAACCATGAGCAAATATCTGCCGCATATAGGTATGCGCAACATTAAAACATCAATAGCTGTATTTATTACACTTTTATTATATGATTTTATTCCCGGCGATAGGGATCCAGTATATGCAGGCCTTGCAGTAATACTCTGCATACAACCCACGGTTGAATCGTCATTTCGCTCATCTTTTGATAGAATTATAGGCACCTGCTTAGGAGGACTTGGTGGCTATATATTTATGATAGTATCGACATCTTTCTTTGATGGCGGACATAATTATATACTAATTTCTATCGGCACAATGATACTAATTTACCTATGCAATCTAATAAAGCACAATGATGCAACAGCCATAACCTGTATTGTGTTTTTCCTAATTTCCCTTTCGGATTGGCAGCTTGTTGAGCCTATTGCATATACGCTAAACAGAGTTTTTGATACGCTAATAGGAATTGCAATAGCGCTTGCTATAAATGTATTTATAAAACCAAAACATGAACCTCAAACAGAAAATAAAGAGCTCGCAGAAGAAAATACCGAGGGTGGTGAGGTGAAATAAACAGATTAAAAAAATCACTTGCACTTACACTTGTATTTTTTCTTTTAACCTCCTGCACCACAACCGACACAACGGGAAAAACCTTTAGATATGACCTTAAAAACAATGTGAATACCCTTGACCCGCAATATGCTGTGGGTGAAGATATAGACGATATTATTATAAACACCATGGAAGGCTTATTCATGCTCAACGAAGAGGGGAAGGCTGTCTTATCGGTGGCGGAGCATTATGAAGTCTCGGATGCTGGCAAACTGTATACAATTAATCTAAGGCAGGACACGCTTTGGAGTGATGGAAGCAGTGTTGTTGCAGCGGATTTTGAGTTTGCAATAGAAAGAATGTTTCATCCACAGGCTATTTCACCCAATGCAGAGCTTTACTCAGAGATTAAAAATGCTGAGAAAGTGCTCTCAGGTGAGCTGAGTGTATCAGATCTTGGAATTGAGGCAGTGGACGAATACACACTGCAAATAGAGCTTGAAAACCCTAATCCATATTTTATAAATACACTAACACTTCCCTCAGCAGTTCCCTGCAAGCAGAGCTTTTTAGAAAATAGCAGGGGAAGATATGGGCTTGATAGTGAAAACATGCTCTTTAACGGCCCCTTTGTGGTGGATTATTGGGATGAGGATTTAGTGAGTATAGTTAAAAATGATGCCTATCACGATGCAGAGAATGTATTGCCATCAAAGGTGATTTTTTATACGGATATTTCCGAGGAAAACACACGCTTTACCGCAGGTACAACGGATGCCGTTCTCATGCTTTATGAAGAGTTTAACGAGAGTGAAAAAAGTGATGGCATTACAACTGAAATAATGGAAAATACCCTCTGGGCAATGACATATAATCAGAAGAATTTTTATTTTGATTATAAGGAAGTGCGGGAGGCATTTTCCTATGCACTTACAAATTCAAAAGAAGAGTTACCAAATTTGGAGGGATATGCGCTCACCGATGAAATACATTCAAGCTCGGATGAAGAAGAGAATGTGGAGTATCTGTATCCCATTGATCAAACACCTCTTGAACTTATGAAAGAATCTTATACAATGCATGAAATAGAGGGCACACCAAAGCTAACACTCATGCTTCCAGATAATCAAATGGGCAATAGCATTGCAACCAATATTCAAAAAATATGGGGTGAAGAGCTTTCGGTATTCATCAATTTTGAGTTTCTAAGTGAAAATGAGCTAATTTCAAAGGTAAATAGCGGCGATTATGACATGGCAGTCTACCCATATTATTTTAAGGGAGATAGCGCAG
Organism: uncultured Oscillospiraceae bacterium; assembly: GCA_964371155.1. Classification (GTDB taxonomy): domain Bacteria; phylum Bacillota; class Clostridia; order Oscillospirales; family Ruminococcaceae; genus CAYJEQ01. Next base: position 8,726 of record CAYJLI010000004.1, read on the forward strand.
AAGTATTACTAACTACATTCTCAAACGCAGGAACAAACCCACCCTCATACCTAAACGAAGAATATAACTCACTCATTGCAGAAGCTTCAGCTAAGGCAAATGCAGAAGAGCAGAATAGCCTATTAAATGAAGCGGAGCAAATGCTAATATCGGACAGTGTAATTTATCCACTGTATATAGGATCTTCAGTTTTTGTAACTGCCGAAACGGTAAAGGATGTAAAAGCACTTGATTTCGGAAATACAATTTATTTTAAATATGCAGTGAAAGAGTAAATAATATGTGCAATATATATTTATTCACAAAAAATAAAAAAATGCTCGAAATTGCTTGAAAATAATTGAAAAATGTTAAAAAAGAGTGTATAATATATGAATGTGAATTATACATTTTTAAGAGAGAGGTAAAAACCGTGGAGAAAATTTTTAAGTTACAGCAAAAAGGCACAAATGTTAAAAGGGAAGTTATTGCAGGGATTACCACATTTTTGGCGATGGCATACATCTTAGGGGTAAACCCAAGCATTATAGGTGATCCGGCAACTGGACTCTCCGCCGAGGGAGTATTTTTTGCAACAGCCATTTCGGCAGCAGTAGCAAGTATACTTATGGGACTACTTGCAAACTATCCGATAGGACTTGCATCGGGTATGGGGGTAAACGCACTCTTTACATACACAGCGGTGTATGCATATGGATACACAGGTGCAGAAGCCTTAGCCGCAGTATTTGTTTCGGGTGTAATATTTCTTTTAATTTCTGTTACAGGCATTAGAAAAATGGTTATAAATGCAATTCCTAAGAATATGAAGCTTGCAATCGGTGCGGGAATTGGCTTTTTTATCGCATTTATAGCACTGAAAAATGCAGGCTTAGTTGTGGCAAATGACGCCACTGCAATAGCTTTAGGTGATTTACATAACCCAGCTGTACTCCTTGCAGCTTTCGGTATAATAGTTACAATTATATTCATGGTAAACAAAATTAACGCAGCACCATTTTTAGGGCTTGTTGTTACAGCAGTAATAGGCATTATTTTCGGTGCGATGGGTGTGGAGGGAATGCCAACGCTTCCAAGCTCGATAATTACTCTAAACTTTGATACATCAACAGTCGGCGCATTTATGGATGGTTTTACAGGGTTGATTGAAAAACCACAATGGATAATACTTATATTCAGCTTTTTATTTGTAGACTTTTTTGATACAGCGGGAACACTCGTTGCAGTGGGAAATAGCATCGGATTAGTTGACGAAAAAGGCGAAATGGAAAACATAGAAAAAGCACTACTTGCAGACTCGGTGGGAACACTATTCGGTGCGGCAGTGGGTACTTCCACTGTAACTTCATTTGTAGAATCAGGTGCAGGTGTTGCCGCAGGTGGACGCACAGGTCTTACAGCAGTAACCACCGGTATTTGTTTTGCGATGTCACTAATTTTTGCACCACTTATGCTTTCGGTTGCGGTTAATGCAGTTACCTCACCAGCAATCTTCGTAGTAGGTATTTTAATGGCACAACAGCTAAAAGGAATTGAGTGGGATGATATTGCGGTAGCCGCTTCTGCATTTACCACAATAGTCTTTATGGTACTAACCTACTCCATATCCGATGGTATAGCATTTGGATTTATTGTATATGGAATTGCAATGGCATTCAGTGGTAAAAGTAAAGAAATAAGCCCGATTTGCTATGGACTAATAGCGGTATTCCTACTATACTTTACAGTTAAATAGAAAAAAATAATCAACTAACTCCCCCAGCACCATAGGTGCTGGGGGAGTAGAATTATCTATTAGTAAAGAAGCCGTGGTAAGGATTTGCCACAAATTAGAAGATTTACAAGGTTATTTATAAAAAAATTGTGATTTTTAAAGCAGAAGCCTTTATGCATTCACAGTCGAGAGCGAAACATAAATAGTAAAACTGAAGGGGATGTTTTAATGAACATTGTACAGATAATATTATTAGCAGTATCCATAATTATAATTTTCTTAGGAATTACTTCAAAAAAATCTATAGAAAAAAATAGTATAGAAATTAAATGCGAAATATTGGGAATAAGTATAAAAGAACAATCTTTGTCAGTAAAGGTTTTAAATGAAAACAATTTAGAAATAGAAAATTCTAAAATTTTCTGTCCCAATAAAAATGTAATATATGTATCAACCGATAACTGCGCAAATGAGGAAAAGAAAATAGAATTTCAAGATTTGCTTGTTGGAGATACTATTTTGGTAAATGCATTAAATGGAAAACGATTTAAAGTAGCAAAACAAGTTAAAGTGATAAAAACAACAAAATGAGAAATGAAGTAAAGATAACCATTATTAGCACAGTGCAAAACACTGTATAAATAATCACACAAAAAAAGCTATGACGAAAATTTCGTCATAGCTTTTAAATAATCTAAATTAGTCTCTCTGGCAAAGCTCGATAAGTACTCCGCCTGTGCTCTTTGGATGTAGGAAAGCGATTTTAGCGCCGCCTGCACCGTATCTTGGGGATTCATCAATCATTCTAACGCCTTTTTCTTTCATTTCAGCGATAGCTGCTTCGATGTCGTCCACTCTGATAGCGATGTGCTGAATGCCCTCGCCTTTTTTCTCGATGAATTTAGCGATTGGGCCGTCAGGAGAAGTGCTTTCAAGTAGTTCTACTTCGCTATCTCCGCATGGGAAGAAAGCAACTCTTACTTTTTGCTCAGCAACTTCTTCAACACCCTGGCTTTTAAGACCTAAAGCTTCATATACTTTAGACGCTTCAGCAAGATTATTTACTGCAATACCGATATGGTCAATTCTATTTGGATTCATAATAACATCCCGTCCTTTCTTTAGTTGTGGGGCTGTGCAGTGAAAGAATTAAATCTTCTGCCATTTCCTTTTGTGGGGAAATGGCAGAAATTATATCTTTTCACTTTGCATCTTAATGCAATATCCCCAATGAATTAGCATAAAACTAAATCCACATTAATTATAGTATACCACTTAAAAATTAACTTTGTCAATTATGGCTTCGGAAACTGTGAATGGGTCGTTTTTACCCTCCATTACCTCGGTTACATAGCGGTCGAGCATACCTGTGCTCTCTGCTAAGTTCTCAATACGCTTTAAGAAGCTGTCCATAATTATATTTTTAATTTCAAGCTTTAGGTTTCTATGTCTGCGCTCGGTGAGTATGCCATGTTCGCTGTTGTAGTCGAGATGACTAATCATCTTGTCCACAAGCTCATTTACACCACTGCCCTCGGAAGCGATTGTTTTAACCACATCTGGGCGCAGTCCTGCAAATTCACCTTTGAGGTCAAGCATTGTTTCAAGCTCAATTACAAGGCGCTGAACACCATCTCTGTCGGCTTTGTTTACACAGAAAATATCGCCGATTTCCATGAGTCCTGCCTTAATCGCCTGAATGTCATCACCCATTCCTGGGATGTTGACAATGGTAACAAGGTCGGCAAGCTTTATTATATCAACCTCCGACTGTCCCACTCCCACCGTTTCGATAAAGATATAGTCACAGCCATATGCATCGAGTATACGCACTGCGCTCATAGTGTGTTTGGCAAGACCTCCGAGCTGTCCCCTTGTGCCCATCGAACGGATGAACACACCTGAATCAGTGGAAATATCACCCATGCGAACCCTGTCGCCCAAAATAGCGCCGCCTGTAAACGGGCTTGTCGGGTCAACAGCGACAATACCAACAGTCTTCCCACGCTCTCTAAGGCATTTTGTCAGTTTATCGGTAAGTGTGGATTTACCAGAGCCCGGTGCACCCGTGATACCGATAATCTTCGCCTTCCCAGTGTGGGGGAAGAGTGCTTTTAGTATGTCAATCGCCATGGGGTCTTCACTTTCAGTGAGGGAAATAACCCTTGAGGTAAGCCTTGTATTGCCGGATAAAACCGCTTCTACATAATCTTTACACTGCATAAGCTTATCTCTTTAGATTGTTTTTAATAAATTCAATTGTTGTATCTGTGCTTGTACCGGGTGTGAAAACTTCGGCAATGCCATTTTCCTTTAGGAAAGGAATGTCTTCATCCGGAATAACGCCGCCACCGATGATTAGTACATCGTTTACGCCTTTTTCTACAAGCATCTTTGTGATACGAGGGAAAATGTTGTTGTGTGCGCCTGAAAGGATGCTCAGTGCAAGTACATCAACATCTTCTTGTATAGTTGCGGCAACAATCTGCTCAGGTGTTTGTCTTAGGCCTGTGTAGATTACTTCCATTCCTGCTTCTCTAAGTGCTCTGGCTACAACCTTAGCGCCTCTGTCGTGTCCATCAAGGCCTGGTTTTGCCACTAATACACGAATTGTTTTTTCGCTCATAATAACGCTCCATTCCGCCGCTCTGCGTCGGCACAAAATAATAATAAAATTTTGCTTTTATAAAAGTATTAATTGTTCTTATAGCATTGCAGCAGCAACATATTCGCCGAACTCATCCCTCATAACCTGTGTGATTTCACCAAGTGTAGCGTAGCTTCTTGCACACTCTAAAATGTAAGGCATTAGGTTTTCTTCGGAGTTACAAGCAGTGCGAAGAGCAACAAGTGTGCTTTCAACCTTAGCGTTGTCACGCTCTGCTTTAAGTGCGTTGATTTTATCTTTCTGCATAACTTCAACCGCAGGGTCAACACGAAGTAGTCCCTTAGGAGCTTCTTCTTTGATTTGGAACTGATTAACACCAACAACAATGCGCTCATTTCTTTCAACAGCTTTTTGATGCTGATATGCACTGTCCATAATTTCCTGCTGGATGTAGCCTTTTTCGATAGCCTTAGGAGCGCCGCCGAGTGCATCGATTTTAGCGATGTATTCTTCAGCTTCCTTAATGATTCTATCTGTTGCAGCTTCAACATAGTAGGAGCCTGCAAGTGGGTCGATTGTATCTGCAACGCCCGACTCATTAGCAACTATCTGCTGTGTTCTAAGTGCAATTCTTACTGATTCTTCAGTTGGAAGTGCAAGTGCTTCGTCCCTTGAGTTTGTGTGTAGGGACTGTGTGCCACCCATAACAGCAGCAAGTGTCTGAATAGCAACACGGATGATGTTATTATCAGGCTGTTGAGCTGTAAGTGTACAACCAGCTGTCTGTGTATGGAATTTAAGCGCCATGGATTTAGGGCTCTTAGCACCGAAACGATCTTTCATGATTTTAGCCCAAAGTTTTCTTGCCGCTCTAAACTTAGAAACCTCTTCAAGCATGTCGTTGTGAGCATTGAAGAAGAATGATAGACGAGGAGCAAATTCATCAACATCAAGTCCTGCTTTTACAGCCGCTTCAACATAAGCGATACCGTCAGCAAGTGTGAATGCAACTTCCTGAGCCGCACTTGAACCAGCTTCACGAATGTGGTAACCAGAGATGGAGATTGTGTTCCACTGTGGTACATTCTTGGAGCAGTATTCAAAGATGTTTGTAATAAGTCTCATTGAAGGAGCTGGAGGGAATATATATGTTCCTCTTGCGATGTACTCTTTTAGTATATCGTTTTGGATTGTACCTCTTAGTTGTTCTGGAGTAACACCTTGCTTTTCAGCAACGGCAATATACATTGCAAGAAGCACGGAAGCAGGAGCATTTATTGTCATAGAAGTGGAAACTTTATCAAGTGGGATACCGTCAAAAAGGATTTCCATGTCTTTTAGTGAGTCGATAGCAACACCAACTTTACCAACTTCACCCTCGGAAAGAGCGTGATCGGAGTCATAACCAATCTGAGTTGGTAAATCGAATGCAACAGAAAGACCCATTGAGCCTTGCTCGATTAGGTATTTGTAGCGTTTATTGGATTCCTCAGCAGTAGCAAAACCTGCATACTGACGCATTGTCCAAAAACGGCCTCTGTACATGGTAGGTTGTACACCCCTTGTATAAGGGTATTCACCAGGGAAGCCGATATCTTCTAAATAGTCGATGTGCTCAACATCCTTAGGTGTGTATAGGCGATTAACCTCGCTGTTACCACCTGAAATAAATGTTTCTCTGCGCTCTTTGTTCTTTTCCAGTCCTTTTTGCACTTTGGCATCCCAGGCACTGTATTTTTCGTCAAAATTAGCCATAGTCATTTCTCCATTCTGCTTTAGTTGTTGAAATAATCTTTTCGGTACTACTTAGCTTCACCAAAGCAATTTTCAGCATCACTTTCTTAGCTTTAAGCAAAGAGAAAGGCACTGAAAAATCAGCCTAAATTTGTGAAATTCAATAAAAAAATATTCACATATTTAACATAAGCGATGAACTGAGTAATACCGAGAATATAACAGACCTCTCATGCAGATATTTCGCCGCATGAGAGATTTGATTTTTTCTTAAAGCGCATCTGCGAAGCCGAAGCCTGCATTTAGTGCTTTTTGATTTAATTCTTCTGTGCCTTTTGGTATACGGCTTAGAAGTGCTTTTAAAGCGGAGTCACGGGATACAATCTTAGTAACTCCAACTATCAAACCAAGAGCAACAACATTTGCCACAAGTGGTTTTAGCTGTGTAGCAGCTGTTTCAAGGATTGGAGCTTTTATTACTTCCTTATCGGAAGCGGAGGTATCCACCGAGCTGTCGCAGATTACAATAGCTTCCTTAGAAGCAGTTGCACCGTACAGGCGGAAGGATTCGTTTGTTAGGCAGAGTACATAATTTGGTACAGTTGCCTTTGGATAGTCGATAGGAGCTTCTGAGATAACAACCTCAGCTTTAGAAGCACCGCCCCTTGCCTCAGGGCCGTAGCTCTGGGATTGTAGTGCGTATTTATCATCGAGTATTGCCGCCTCAGCAAGAATGATACCCGCAGTGATTACACCTTGTCCACCCGAGCCACTTAGGCGAAATTCGTAGCGTTGTGACATTACTTGTTTCCTCCCACTCTTTCGATTAGCTTAGCATAGCTATCGGTGTATTCAGCATCTGTTTTATTTACAAACTCACCGATTACATACATTTTATCGTATTCGGTTACACCTTCTTTTCTCATTACAGAGTTTTCTTTTATGTAGTTAATTACATTTGGAGCTTCACCGAGTTTATTTCTTCTACCATAGTAAGTATGGCAGTTAGAAACAGCTTCGATAACAGAGAAGCCTTTATTCTGAAGACCTTTTTGAATGTAATTTTTAAGTGGAGCAACATGGTAAACAGAAGCTCTTGCCGCATAAGTAGCACCTGCACCCTCAACAAGTCCCATTAAATCAAACGGTCTGTCGATATTACCGTATGTAGCGGTAGTAGCTTTAGCGTTTGTAGGTGTTAGAGGGGAGTACTGACCAGAAGTCATGCCGTAGATATTGTTGTTTATGATAATTGTTGTAATATCTATGTTTCTTCTTGCAGCATGGATTAAGTGGTTACCACCGATAGCGGAGGAGTCACCGTCACCTGTGATAACGATTACATTAAGCTCTGGATTAGCCATTTTAACACCTGTTGCAAATGGAAGAGCACGACCATGTGTGGTGTGTAATGTGTTAAAATTCATGTAACCAGGTGCACGGGAAGAACAACCGATACCCGATACAATAACAGTTTTCTTAGGATCCATATTTAAGCTATCGATAGCTCTGATTATAGCTCCCATTACAATACCGTTACCACAACCTGGGCACCAGATATGGGGCATTTTATTTTGTCTTAAATATTCAGTAGTTTTAGCCATTATTTAATCACCGCCATTACTTCATTATAGAGATCCTCAGTTTTGAACAATTCACCTGTTACATTGCAAATTCTATGTACAGGTAGTTTGCCAGCTACAACTCTTTCTATTTCAAGAACAAGCTGTCCGAGGTTAAGCTCAGGTACAACGATGCTTTTAGCATTCTTAGCCGCTTCAAACATAGCTTTTTCAGGGAAAGGCCAGATGGTTTTAGGAATAAACACACCTGCTTTAATTCCATTAGCTCTCATTTGTTTAGCAGTGTACATAGCAGTTCTTGCCACGGCACCGTAAGCTACGAAGAGTACTTCTGCATCTTCAGTCATATAATTTTCGTAAATAACGATGTCGTCTACATTGTTATCAACTTTATCGCAAATATGTCTAACAAGCACATCATTAACTTTTGTGGAGTTAGTTGGGAAGCCTGTTTCATCATGTGTAAGACCTGTAACATGGAATCTATGACCTTCGCCATAAGCAGCCATAGGAGGTACTAAATCGCCTTCTTTCATTTCATAAGGCTTGTAGTCCACTACATCAGCAGCAGGTTTAACACGGTCAAAAATTTCGTATTCATCTTCAACCACTACGCCCTCTCTCATGTGAGCGATAACTTCGTCAGTCATGAGTAGTACGGGTGTACGATATTTTTCAGCGTAGTTAAATGCAGTGATTGTAAGGTCATGCATTTCTTTTACTGAAGTTGGGCAGATGCAGATTGTTGGATGGTCACCATGTGTACCCCATTTAGCCTGCATGATATCGCCCTGTGCAGGGGAGGTGGGAAGACCTGTGGAAGGACCCATTCTCATGATAGAAACAACAACACAAGGTACTTCAGCGATAGCCGCATAACCTAAGTTTTCTTGTTTTAGTGAGAAACCAGGACCTGAAGTAGCTGTCATAGCTTTTGCACCTGTTAGGGATGCGCCGATGATAGCTGCCATAGAAGCGATTTCATCTTCCATCTGGATGAACTTACCACCTATTTTAGGTAGTAATATTGAGGATTGCTCAGCAACTTCTGAGGATGGTGTGATTGGGTAGCCTGCATAGAAATTCATTCCTGCACGAAGCGCACCCAAAACGCAGGCTTCATTACCCTGCATTAAAATTGCTTTTTTCTGGCTCATAACTTAGTTGTCCTCCTTAACGAATATTGCGAAGTCGGGACAGCGGAGCTCGCACATTTTACATTTGATACAAGCATCTTCATTAACCGCAACTACTTTTTCGTTCTCAATTTCGAGAACTTTTTTTGGGCAAAATGCTACACAGATTGCACAGCCTTTGCACCACTTGGTGTTGATTTCCAATTTTGACATATCTCGTATTCCCTTTCTCTCCGGAGGGGTGTCCCTCCTATTAATAGGATTAATAGAAAAATGGTAAAAACCCGTAGTCAATTTCGCTATAAATAATCCTCAGCACAAATTTGATTTTTAGCTGGGAACACTTATGTGAAATTGCAACAACTTCATTTTACATTTTATTTGTTGTGTTGTCTACAATTTTGTATTATTTTTTATTTTTTCGTCACTTTTAACTGTTACATATCTCTGTTTGTGGCCATTATAGTTATAAACTACCAATCTAAAAAGGGAGTAATAAATGCATTTTGCAATCTCAATTGCAAAATGCATTTAAAATGAATACTTTACTGCAAAATCTCTTTAGATAACACAAAAACATGTAATTGGTTCAGCGCATATTTCTGTCTGAATTTATTCACTTAATTTTATATAATTTTTTAGGCAATTATATTTTTTTACTAAAATAATTTAGCCCATATCTCATTCTTAAACAGAGATATGGGCTAAAAAATATAGCTATAAATTATTCGCTTATTTTAAATACTTCAACTGCTTCTGAGCGAGGAGTTTCTTCCTCTAAAATTTCTCCGCTATGCATTACGCTAAGTTTATCGCCCAAAGCAAGCTCATCAAAGTAAAGGTAAGCAGAAGTACCCTCGGTGATGTCAAAAAGCATCATGGAGTCCTCATTGTTTAAATCGGTAAGTAATAGGGTGGAATTTTCTTCATCATATTCTACAAAACTGCCATTAAATATGATGTCTTCTGCAGGGGATAGCTTATTGATTGCAATGGCATCATAACTTTGGGGCGAGTAATATACCTCAATGTAATCGGAAGTAGCAAAGGAGGTGCTGTCCTCATTATAGCGAGTGTTTTCAGTTAGTGCAAATGTAATCTGTTCTGCGCCAAAATTACGCCCTTCGACCTGTTCTACAATTAGTGCACCATCCTCCATGCCAATTATTTCGCCCCTGTATAAAGCGGCATCCGCCACATAGAGTAAATCAACATCATTTTCATCATCTTCGAGTTGCTCCTCCGAGGAAACATCCTCCACATCTTCTAAAACCACCTCGGATGATGGGGAAGAACTCTCAGGCTCGCTCGGTGTTTGTGTACATGCCACCGCAGATAGGGCAATAGCGGATATAAGCATAATTAAAAGTAATTTTTTCATAAAAATCTCCATTTCATAGTTTGTTTTTTCTTGGTTGCATAAAAGAGGTGGGGAATGTTTTATATTTTACTGCATATTTTTTCACAGAAATTTGATTTTAGCTTTTAGGTTACAATTTGCTCACATTTAATACTTATAATTTATTTTAGGCATTAAAGTAAATAAAAAATTTATGTTAAATTTTTGGAAATATAATATACAGTGATAAAATTCGATTGTATTATTATGACTGAAATAGTATAATATAGATAATTTAATCATTAATCATAAAGTTAATGCAATTTTTTACTGGTTTATAAGCACTTTATTAGTGTTAGATTATATGTTTTATAGATATGAGTTAAATAAAAGGGGTGGATTTTATGAGTAAAATAAATAGAAAATTTGTATCGTTTTTATTCTTCGCAGCTGTGCTACTGCCTAATTTCAGTGCAACTGCATATGCAAGTGGTGGGGAAACTAATTACACCGCTTTAAACTTTGAAGATAAGGCGATAATATTAACTCAAAATGATGAAGGTAAAAGCTTAATATATGAAGATTTAGGCACAATAGGCACATATGAACCCGGCGTGGATCTTCTATTGGCGATACCAAGTGATGGAACAGCCGGAGAAGAGGTAACGCCTGATGCTTCAGATGGATACGACCTTTCTACATATAAAGTGACAGCACGCACAATCACATACATGGGCGGAAATATAGCAAATATAGAGCCTTATGGAGAGTTTGATAGCAGTGCACTGCACCTTGTAAGCCTACCGTCGGATACCGATGTAACAACCTTCTCGCAATTCGGTAAAATCTACACATACCCAAATGTAAATTTGCCAATAAATAGGTTTTTATTATCAGCAGACACCGTGAGTGGAATAGTTCCGCACACATATACAGTAGGTAGCCAAATCTTCCCACTTCCCACCGAGGGGAATGTGTACAATGAGCTCACTTTAAGCAGCTTTTCGATAGCGGCGAATGAGCTTGATGGATATCTGCGAAAAATAGACGAAAATGGAACAATTGCATATTCCCAAACCACAGAGATAACAGTAACTGCGAGCGATAAAATATACAATGGCGACCCCACAGAGGTGTCTTACGAGCTCACACATGCAGATACTTATCTTAGAAACAATGATGAGTCGCTTATAAGCTATATTTACGCAAATGCTTTAGTGGATGAACAGGGCGCAGTTGTTTTAGACACAGCACCTGCAGCAGATGCATTTACTATAACTTCAGCCCCAACGAATGCTGGTATATATTGGGTTAAAGCTCTTTATGCAGGAAATGCGGTAGAGGGATACCATGCGGCAGTTTCACAGCCTAACAGCTTTGAAATAAATATGACACCGATGACAATATATGCACCCACCCTCAATCTTAAAGCAGGGGAATATATTGGCGATAATTTAACTGCTGATTTCGTAAGATTTGTAAATAATGAAGGTCCTGAAAATCTTGAGGGCGAGCTCTGGATACAGGTTTTACAGGGGATAAGCACTCCAGAAGAACTACCCGAAACTCTGCCAGTAGCCGAGCAGCTTTCAAATATTGCTACCGACTCAGGAGTTATAGTAATAGGTGGACTTACTTCTAAAAACTATAATATCAGCTATGTAAATGGCATATTAACTGTTGATAATGCTGAGTATTACATAGTAAACACGACCGCAAATGACGGATGGTATAGCAGAGATATAGAAATAGCACCAAATCAATCGGACTATAAATATCTTAAAATCGAGGGTGGAGCTGAATTTTCTGAAACACTTACGATAAGCGAAGAGGGCGAAAAGACAGTAAGCCTTATTTTTGCTAAAAAAGAAGGAGAGAGCTTTATAGAGCTTTACCCAATTAATTTTTCATATAAACTCGATAAAACAGCACCTCAAATAGGCAGTGTAAGCCAAAGTTTAACAGATGTGAACACCGCTGTAATTACTGTAAATGCGAGCGATAATATTGATACCGCACTGAGCTTTAGTTTCGACGGCGGAGAAACATATTCTGCAGAAAACACTTTTACTTACACTGAAAATCAGAGTATATTGCCATATAAAATAGTAGTTATGGACGATGCGGGCAATGCATCGGAGTATCCCACCGAAATAATAATAGACGCCCTTGATAACACCCCACCAACAGCGGAATTTGCTCCGTCACATGGCTCTATTATTTCGCACCAATCAGAAACAGTAACAGTGAGCTTTAGCGAGCCTGTTAAGGTGGTAGAGGGCTTAACAGCCACCGTAACAGATGGAAGCAATGAAATAATTCCAACTCTATCTGAGGATGGAATGTCGCTGAGTTTTGATATTCTCACGGCAGGATTTGGCAGTGCAAAGACATACACGATCAATAATCTGTCCGACCTTAAAGGCAATCTATTGACTGCCTCGGTAAACTATACTTCTGTACAAGCTATGCAGTCGACTACTATATTTACATCCTCAGGCGAGCCAACTACTCTTCTCACCACACTTCTTGCAATTGTAGCGGATGGTTCTGATTATTCGCTGATTACCACAGCGTTATCCGATGCACAGGCACTGAGAGTGGACGAGTATATTACGCTAAATAATATCACGATAGATAGCAAAAACAAGATGTACAGCTATAATTTAAGTTTAGTGAATAATACAAGCGGCGAACCCATTACCTCTTTGGCATCAACAATAATATATCTTCCCTATCCGACAGGTCTTAATAGCAGCAGTGATTACAGCTACCGCATATACCATTTTAAATCATCGGGTGAAGTGGAGATGCCTACAATTACTGCCGAAGCAGCAGGGCTTAGGCTTGTGACGGATGAATTTAGCCCATTTGTGCTAATTGCCACCGAAAATGAAAAAGAAAGCACGAGCGGAAGCAGTACCAATTCCAATCAAGCGCAGAGAGAAGAGAGGGAGCGTCTCTACTGGGAAAATCTTAGAGAAGAGCTTTTAGAAGCCGAGGACGGCGATACAATAAAAACTAATATGGATTATGAAGAAGTGCCCGCAAGTATACTCCGTGCCTTTGAAGATAGGGATGTGGTGCTTGAGATAGAGTGGAATGGCGGAGATGATTTCATAATTTACGGCGAGACTATGGTGAGTGTACCATCATATAAAGTGTATTATATGATAGAGGACTTATATGATATGTATAATGGCTATGAGCTACCGGAAGACGACGAGGTAGAGCCTGAGCCGGAAGAATCCGCACCAACTCCTATTGTGCCAGCAGAGCCCGAAGCCTCAGAGAGCATAGCACCGCCACCGGTTACATCTTCTTCTTCACAGCCTTCATCGTCTGAGGAGAGTGAAGAGAGCGAAGAAAGCGAAGAGTCGGAGGAGATTTCCTCAAGCAGTGAAGCGGAAGAGTTGCCACCTGAGTCGGAAGACACAAGCATACCAATAGAAACCGCACCGGAGGGACTCTCGGTACCGCTTGCAATAGCAGCGGCAGTCACAACGGTAGTAGTGCTGGTAGTTGTTGTTACCGCAATATACAAAAACAAAAAAAGATAGGGATAAATAACCCTACCAAAGAACATATTTACCGCCTTAACTAAATTTTTTAATACAACGATAATTTGGCATCCCTTTCATCATAGATGAAAGGGATGCCAAAAAAATGTTTTAATATTATTAAATTAAACTTTTCTCACATATGCCATCCCAAATGCACCGGGGCCGGCATGGGTGCCTATTGTGGCTCCAAGCTCGCATATAAAGCTATCGGAGTCGGGATAATCCTTCATAATCATATCTTTGATTTCCGAAGTTTCATCATATGCACGTGAGTGTGCAAATCCAAAGAGATAATTAGTGTCGGCAGGTTTATCGTTTAGTAGCTTTACAAGGTAATCAATTTTAGCTTTCTTACCTTTAACTTTACCAACGGATTCAAGCGCACCATCATTAAAAGCAACAACTGGAGAAATTCCAAGTACACCACCAATCATGGCTGTTGTAGCAGAAATTCTTCCACCCATTTTCAGATACTTCAAAGTATCAACTATCGCCACAAATTCAGTGCGTTCCACAAGCTCTGTAAGTTTTTGTGCCATATCCAAAGCGGACATTCCACTATCACGCATTTTTACCGCTTCACGCACTAAAAGCCCGAGAGCCATTGTAGCAGTTTTAGAATCAATTATATAAATGTTATCACTGCCTATAATATCCTTGGCAATTAGAGCGGACTGGTATGTGCCGCTTATTTTGGATGAAATAAAAATGCCAATTACCTCATCGCCATTATCGATATGCGGTCTAAATTTCTCCACAAATTCATCAGGATTTACCTGAGAGGTTGAGGGTAGTTTATCAGCTTCTGATTGCATTCTGTAGAAATCGTCCTTAGAAAGTTCGGTGCCGTCCTTGTAAGATTTACCATCAAAAATTACACTCAGTGGAGCCATCTCAACACCGAACGCCTTTAGCTCTTCGAGTTCAAGATCAGCGGTGCTATCAGTAATTATTTTTACAGCCATATATACCTCCATAAAATATGTTTATTATACTTAATCGTAGGAAAATACCCATATAAGCTCAATTGGTATGAATATCACCTGTATGTATTATACCATATCAATTCGCTTTTGCAAGAATTGAATGTTATTTTTTGCAGTGATTTTAGAAAAAAATTACTATTTTTTACTATTATTAAATTAATATAGCAAAATTACTTGCAACTTACACATATATTTTGTAAAATTAAGTCAAGCGTAAAAAACGCAGACAAAATATGCTTTTCACTACTTTTTATACAAAGGCAGAAGGCACTAAGGATATTCTATTATAAATTAAAGTTTAATTTATAGTTTTAGTTATATGTAAGCGAAAAATTCTAAGGGAGTGAAGGATTTGAATAAACAATCTAATTGGCTTGCGATAAGCTACGACTTGCCCAATGACCCCTCAAAGCTCCGTGTATATGTTTGGCGCAAACTTAAAGAACTTGGAGTGGCTTACCTTAATCAAGGCGTAGCATTATTGCCAAATGATGAGGAAAGCATAGATAAATTCACAAATATTTCCGAAAAAATTAAGACAATGGGAGGCAAAAGCACACTCTTTGAAATTTCATTTCTTTCTGAATCAGATGACAAATTTATGCGTGATTTCTTTTTAACCCAAACCGAAAGGGAATACAGAGCGCTTATTTTAGACTGCAAAGCAGTGGTAAAAGATCTGAAAAAAATGGCAAACCCGATGGGGGACATCTTCGTGCAGAGAATAAAAGGGATGATGAAAGAGTATAAGCGAGTAAAAGAAAGAAATCATCTCAATAATGCACCTGCCTCCGAGCTCGAAGTGGGCTTTTTGGAGATTTCCGAAGCATTAAAAAGTAGCGCAGGGGACTTTAGCGTGCAGATAAAAAAAATGTTTGATAAGGTTTAAAATCTGCCCATTAAATAGAATACAGGTGGTGAAATTTTGGAGTTTATTGCAATAAAGCTTGATAAGAGTTGTAGAATAATTGATATATACCGCAGTTTAGATTGCAACATGGATTTTTTAAAAGATTTAGTCGGTGAAAATTTATATGAAACAGATTACATAAAATTCGGTGCAGATAGAAGTTCGGCGGTTTATAAAGATAATAAATATGAAGTACAAGAGCTTAAAAACAGCGAAGAGGAATTTTCTATACTTCTCTACAAATCCTCCGAGAAGCTCTTAAAAAATGCCCTGGACAGAATTTATGACGGCATACAGATATACAATGAAAAAGGCGAAATACTCTTTTTTAATTCTGCATCGAAAGAGCTTGTGGGAATAGAAGATAAAGAATTATATGGAAAGCACCTAACTGATGTATTTAAAGTGGATGAGGATTACAGCACAACGCTTACTGCACTCAAAAGCGGCAAAATGGTGGAAAATCGTTTTGACAATTACGAGGGGTACAGGGGCAAAAAGCTAATAACTGTCAATACTGCATATCCCGTTTACGACGAGGGCAGCTTGATGGGTGTGATATCATTTGAAAGGGATATTAATTCTCTATCTTCTAAAATTAATCAGCTCAAAGAAATAAAAAGCTCACTTTCTAAGCAAAGTGACAACAGAATATATTTTGGCAATCAAACGAAATTTAGTTTTGCAGATATTATTGCGCTATCACCTGCAATGAGTGAAACAATCGGCATTGCACAGGATGTTGCACAGCTTGACAGCAATGTGCTTATACAGGGCGAAACTGGCACGGGAAAAGAGATGTTTGCCCAGAGTATGCACAGAGCAAGCGGTAGAGCGAAAGAAAAATTTGTGGCACTCAATTGTGCGGCAGTGCCAGAAACACTCATCGAAAGTGTGCTGTTTGGCACTGTGAAAGGTGCGTTTACAGGGAGCTTGGATAAGGCAGGGCTTTTCGAAGAGGGCAACAAAGGCACGGTCTTTTTAGATGAAATAAACTCCATGAGCCTTTCCATGCAGGCAAAAATACTCAGGGCTATTCAGGAAAAGACAATAAGGCGAGTGGGTGGCATGAAGGACATATCAATAGATATAAGAATAATTGCCTCCTGCAATGAAGATGTATTCGATTTAATCGAGCGAAAAGTTCTCAGAAGGGATTTGTATTACAGGATAGCGGCGGTAGTCATAGAAATACCACCACTGCGAGAGCGTAAAGGCGATATTGAAGCACTTGTGCTTGGACATTTGAAAAATAGCAAAATAAATTACTGCAATAATATTGTGAAGATAGAGCAAAGCTTTTGGGACTGCTTAAAAGCACATGAATGGTATGGCAATGTGAGGGAGCTTTTTCATGCAATAGATTACTCTGTTAATGCAACAAAGGATGGAGTGCTTAAAGCCGAAGATTTACCTACAAGGTATGTTCAAAAAACAGCCGAAGAGGAAAAAATCAAAGACAAAATTGTCTTTGATGATAAAGCAACACTCCAAGAAGTGATGGACAGCTACGAAGAAGAATATTTAAAATTAGCCCTCAAAAGTAATATGGGGCAAATAAGCAAAACAGCCGAAATGCTTGGAATAAAAAGGCAGAGTTTGCAATACAGGATAAAAAAATACGGAATTCAGATATAATATCATTAGCGGTATAAATCAAATATTTGCACAATGCCTCCCGCAAAATCAAATTGCGTATGCAAAATCATTTTGCAGGAAAGGGCGTTTAGAGTGGGCGAAGTGGTAATAACTGCCCCAAAAACTTTGGCACGATATTTGCTAATATTTTGTAGTAGATTGAAAATTTTAACAGTATTACTATTAAAAATAAATTTTAGAGGTGTAAAATGAAAATTCTATCACAAAACACAAAGAAAATTAAAGAGGTTATACTCACCGACGGAAAACCCTCACTTGAAGAATTCATGGCAGTGGTGCGCTATGGCGCCAAGCTCAGCTTTAGCGATGAGATGGTAGCGACTATAAACAAAAGCCGTGCCTTAATCGAAAAATTCCTGCATGAAGGCAAAATCATCTACGGTGTAACCACTGGATTTGGCGAAAATGTTAGATACACAATCTCACCAGACGATGCCGAGGCACTCCAAAGAAATATTGTGCGCTCCCATGCCTGCGCAGTGGGCAAACCGCTTGAAAGAGAGCCTGTAAGGGCGATTATGCTCATGATGATAATAAACAGTGCAAAAGGTCATGCAGGCATTAGAATTGAAACCCTCAATCTCATAAAAGACATGCTAAATAAGGATTTAATCCCATTCGCACCAGGCGAAGGCTCGGTGGGTTATTTAGGCGTTGAAGCACATTTTGCAATGGCATTCATGGGTGAGGGCAAAATATATAAAGATGGTAAAAAAGTGAATGCGGCTGAGGTGCTCAAAGAAAATGGCCTCACCCCTGTTACATTCCAGTGCAAAGAGGGACTTTCACTGCTAAATGGTACAATCACAGTAACAGCACTCGGACTCTTAGCTCTTTATGATGCCGAAATTACTATGAAGAATATCGAAATAGCGGGCGCACTCACATATGAAGCACTAAGAGGGACAATTAAAGCGCTTGACCCACGCATACACAATGCAAAAGCACATAAAGAGCAACAACTATCCGCCCAAAATCTGCTTAAAATGCTTGATGGCAGTGAAATAAGTGAAAAATATATCGACAATAAGGTGCAGGATGCATATGCACTTAGAGCAATGCCGCATATTCACGGCGCAGCAAGAAAACTGATAAAAGAAGCACATGAAGTAATAGTGAATGAAATGCACTCCACAAGTGATAACCCAGAAGTTTTCCCAGATGGTGACTACGGTGCGGCGCTAATGTGCGGAAATTTCGATGGCAGTTATGTTGGTTCTCATGCAGATATGATTTCTATGTCCTCGGCAATTGTGGCAAATCTCGTTGAAAGACTGATCGACAGAATGGTAAACCGCAACCTAAATGACGGACTGCCTGCATTTTTAGTGTCAAACCCAGGGCTAAACAATGGATTTATGATTCCGCAGTACACAGCAGCAGGGCTTGTGGGGGAAATTAAAGTTTTGGCACATCCCTCAACGATAGACAGCATATCCACCTGTGCAAATCAAGAAGACCCAGTGTCGCTCGCATATTTCGCTTCTAAAAAGGCGATAGACAGCATTGGCAAGCTACAATATTTAGTTGCGATACAGATATTCACTGCACTTCAAGCGATGGACTTTTTAAAACCGCTCAAACCATCTCCTACACTTGGAAAGTTAAGTGCATTTATCAGGGAGAAAGTACCATTTGTTGATGAGGATAGATTCCTCTACGATGATATCGAATACTTAAAAGAGCTTGTTTTTGACGAAACATTTATCGAGCTTATCGAAAATGAAATTGGTGAGCTTTCCTTCTAACTAAATATTTATAATATTAGGGCTAAATTTTCTACCTGCGGGTGGAAGATTTAGCCCTAATTTTTTATCGATTATAAAGATATTATCCAAAGGCATCCGCAATAACTGTCAAAACTTGACAATATCAAAGTCTTGGCAAAATGCACAATTTATGAACGAAATTACAATCATTTTTATAAAGAAAATATGTTCTTTTGACAGAAAGCAACAAAAATTACAGTATTCGTAACTAAAATGAGCATTTTGTCACTAAATTGTAAACGAAAAGGTGATAACAAATCCTAAAATCTATTGCATTTAATTAGCAAAAAAAGTATAATAAATCTATATCAGTGGTGAATTGTGGTGACTGGTGGATAAAAAGTGGTGAAAGGTAGGTGGCGTGCCATGCTAATAGGTGAATATAGTCCTTCGCTCGATAGCAAGGGGCGTGTAAACTTTCCTTCAAAACTCCGAGAAGAGCTTGGAGAACGCTTTATTATCACTAAGGGACTCGATAATTGCCTTTTCGTATATTCACTCGGAGAATGGAAAGTGCTCGAAAATAAAATACGTGAACTGCCCATGAGCAAATCAAAAGGAATACAGAGATTTTTCTTTGCAGGTGCTACCGAAGTAGAAGCGGACAAGCAGGGCAGAATAATAATTCCGGCAAACTTAAGAAAACATGCGAATTTAGAAAAAGATATAACAATAGTTGGCGTATCCGTAAGAGCGGAAATATGGGCAACTGACGCTTACCTAAGAAGTAGCGAAGAGCTCACCTCAGATATGATAGCAGATGTAATGGACGAATTAGGGTTTTAACACCACCTCTAATAAACACATGGTGGGAAGTATAAGAAGATAATGAGCCCGATAATTATAATTTTAACATGATGGAGGGGACAAAATGGAATTTAATCATATATCGGTTCTCCTCGGTGAATGCATGGACGGGCTAAATATAAAGGCTGATGGGATATATGTTGATGGCACCGCAGGAGGTGCAGGGCATTCATCGGAAATAGCGAAAAGACTCACAAGTGGTAGGCTTATAGCATTTGATAAAGACCCCGTTGCAGTGGAAAAAGCAAGAGAAAGACTTTCTAAATACCCAAATGCCACAGTGGTGGAAAGCGATTTTTCCGAAATGGCAAATGTGCTAAGCGATATGGGGATAGATAAAGTGGACGGAATACTGCTTGACTTAGGAGTTTCTTCCTATCAGCTCGATACACCCGAAAGAGGATTTTCCTACAACCACGACGCACCGCTCGATATGAGAATGAGCAAAAAAGGAATAAGTGCTGCAGATATAATTAACGGCTACGAAAAGAAAGACTTAGTTAGAATTTTCAGAGAGTTTGGAGAAGAAAAATTCTCACTCCAAATAGCTTCAAACATAATCAAAAAACGCAGTGAAAAACCAATAGAAACCACTCTTGAGCTTGTGGATATAATAAGAATGTCCATCCCAGCTGCCGCAAGGCGTGAGGGAGGGCATCCAGCAAAGAGAATATTCCAAGCGGTGAGAATAGCGGTAAATAGTGAACTTGAGAGCTTATCACTCTGCCTCGATACCGCATTCCAGAAGCTAAATGTAGGTGGGAGAATGGCAATTATCACATTCCATTCACTCGAGGATAGAATGGTGAAACAAAAATTTGTTGCACTAAATAAAGGATGCATCTGTCCACCTGATTTTCCGATTTGTGTATGTGGCAATAAGCCAAAAGCAAAACTGATTAATAAAAAGCCGATAGAAGCAAGCGAAGAAGAGCTTGCAGTAAATAAAAGAAGTAAGAGCGCAAAGCTTAGAGTATGTGAAAAACTTTAGAAGTGTATAAAATAGGAGAGTGAAGAAATGTCTACTAATAGGAATTTAGCCTATGACCTATCACAGTTTGAAACAAAACGCCCCGAGGTTGTAAAACCAAAACTTCATGTAGTTGAAAAAAAGAATATGGGCAACCCAACAGTAGCGGTTTCCACTGCGGCAGGCTATGTTATCGCTTGTGCGGTAATATTCTCCATAATTGCAATGATACTATATACAAATGCACTTATAAACGAAGTAGGAATAGAAGTTTCAAACCAAAATGAAATTTACGGAGAGCTTGTAGCTCAAAATGAGAAGATGCGCACCGATATAGAGCAAAGCATGTCGATAAGAGAAGTGGAAAGCTTTGCAAGGGATAGCCTTGGAATGGACAGCATAGAATCATACCAGATTGAGTATATTAATATGACACCGACCGACGAAATAGAAGTAGCAAAAGCGCCTGAGAAATCGGGCAATATAATATCTACTATTTTAGGAAAATTATTCTCATGAAAAAAGTAATATTAATGCGAAAGTGATAAATATACTATTAAGAGTTAAGATGATTTTCTTAGCTCTTGATTTATTTGTAAATGCTTTTTTGAGAAAACAATAAAGGGCTTGCAAGGGGCAGGACTAACGCCGACATCGGAAAACAGGGAGAAAAACTATGGCTAAATCAGCAAATAAAACTACAAAAGACCGAATAAGGATACTAATGTTTTTTATTGCATTCATTGGCTTTACTATTTTAATAGGCAGGCTCTATTACATACAGATTGTACAGGGCGAAATGTATCAGGCAAGGGCGCTCGACAATCAAATGCGCTCAGTGTCGATAACAGCGCAGAGGGGCTCGATATATGATGCAAATATGAATGTACTTGCTCAGAGTGCCACTGTTTGGAATGTCTGCCTATCGCCTGCTGAAGTAAAGGACGAAGCGGAGCTTAAGCTAATAATAGACGCCATAGGCCCCCTCATAGACAGGGACGAAGAGTACATAAGGGATAAAGCATCTCAGACAGAGAGCTATTATACCAGACTCCGAGAAGGTGTGGAAAAAGACATTGCCGACGAGGTGAATAAATTTATAGCGGAAAATGGTGTGCGCAGTGTATTTTTAGAGGAGGACAGCAAAAGATACTATAAATACGGCTCTTTAGCGTCCACCGTCTTAGGGTTTATGGGAGCGGAAGATAGCGGCGCATATGGGCTTGAAGCCTATTACAACGATGAGCTCAGCGGAACCCCAGGCATGGTGGTATCAGCTAAAAATGCGGTGGGCACATATATGCCATACAGTTACCAAGAGGTATATAATGCCGAAGACGGCAATAATTTGGTGCTTACAATAGATCAAAATATTCAACATTTTGTAGAACGACAACTTGAAAGTGCAGTAAAAGAGCATAATGTTGAGGAGCGTGCAGTCGCCATTGTTATGGATGTTAAAACAGGGGCGATTTTGGCAATGGCAACAGAAAACGACTTCGATCCAAACGAGCCAAGAACAATACATGACGAAGATGCATTAATGGAGCTTTCACTGCTCGACCCCGAGAGTGAAGAATACAGCGAAGCGCTTGTGCAAGCACAGTACGACCAGTGGAGAAATAAGGCGATAAGTGACCCCTATGAGCCGGGTTCTGTATTTAAGCTTATCACAGCGGCAGCGGCTCTCGATGCACAAACAGTCGAGCCCTATATAGAAACATTTAGTTGCCCAGGGTACCATGTGGTAGGCCCGTATAGAATTGGATGTTGGAAAACCTCGGGGCATGGCAGTATAAATTTCTTTGAGGGGATAAAATTCTCCTGCAACCCCACATTTATGCAGGTGGTAGAACGCCTTGGCGCAGAGGAATTCTATGATTATTTTGACGCATTCGGATTTACCGAAGTTACAGGCATAGATATGCCGGGTGAAGCGTTAAACGAGGGGCTTTATCACGACGTGGAAGCATTGTCGAAAATACCGGGTTCAGAGCTTGCGACAAGTAGCTTTGGGCAGACCTTTAAAGTTACCCCAATACAGCTTGCAAGTGCACTTTGTGCAACGGTGAATGGCGGTTATCTAATGGAGCCGTATGTAGTGAGCGAAATCACCGACAGCAACGGAAATATAATATCCTCCACCGAGCCGACGGTTAAAAGGCAGGTTATATCGGAGGAAACTTCACAAATAATGCGAGACATGGTTGAGGGCGTAGTATCCGACCAAGTGGCTGGTTCTGGTAGGAGCATATACATGCCTGGATATAGAATAGGCGGCAAGACAGGTACATCCGAAAAATCGGATGAGCGTGTGGATGGGCAGACAGTGAGCTGGGTATCCTCGTTTTCAGGCTTTGCACCGATGGAAGACCCGCAGTTTTTAGTGCTTGTACTGCTTGATGAGCCTACTATGGAAAACATTTATGGTTCTGTAATAGCTGCCCCAGTTGTAGGAGGAATATTCTCCGACTTACTTCCATATATGGGCATAGAGCCAAATTACACCGAAGAAGACATAAAATCGATGGAAGTTGCGGTGCCATACCTAATAGGAAGCTCACTCAGTGAAGCGCAAACAAGCATATCCTCAAGAGGGCTGCAAATTAGAGTAATTGGCTCAGGAACTACCGTTACCGAGCAGGTGCCTGCAAGCGGTACGCCGATACCAATTGAGGGAACTGTAATAGTATATACCGACAGCATACCCGAAATAAGGGAGATTACAGTGCCCGATGTAATAGGGATGTCGGGGCAGGAGGCAAACAGGACGCTACTCAATGCAGGGCTTAATATTAAGCTCAGCGGAGCGGATATAGATATATCGGGATGCGTTGCAGAGACACAAAGTATTCCTGCTGGCACAGTGGTTGAAGAAGGAACTGTAATTGAAGTAAACTTTATTGATATCAATTTAGAGGGATAGCATTTTAGTGGCAACTACTTAAAAATTCACTTTTATACTTTTCTCCACTGTTCAAGGGGAAAAGTATAAAAGTATTCTGCTATCAAAGTTATTGCTGTTTTATAGCGGCTTGCAAAATTTCTTTTGTTTTAATTTAAATTTCAGACTAAAAAATACAGAGGTGGATGTATGAAACTTTCAAAGTTAATGTTTGGTTATGAATATGATACAAAGCTAAGTGACATAGAGATAAAAGGCGTTACATCCGACTCAAGACTTGTGGAAAAAGGCAGCGTGTTTGTCTGTATAAAAGGTGTTAAAAGTGACGGACACGACTATGCTCAAAAAGCTGTTGAGCAAGGTGCGGCGGCGGTGATAACAGAGCGGGACTTAGGGCTTGATAAGCAAATTATAATTTCCGATAGCCGAAAGGCATATGGCGGCATCTGCGGCAATTATTTTGGCAATCCTGCAAGTAAACTTAAGATGATAGGTATCACGGGGACAAATGGTAAAACTACCTGCACATATTTAATAAAATCCATACTTGAGCACTGTGGCAAAAAAGTGGGTTTAATTGGCACAATACACAATGAAATAGGGGAAGTAGTACTCCCAGCAAGGCATACAACTCCCGATCCATTTTATCTGCATGGCATGCTTTCCTCAATGCTTAAAAATGAATGTGAATATGTTATAATGGAAGTTTCCTCCCATGCGCTTGATCAGCACCGATTAGAGGGGATTGCATTCGAAGCAGGAGTTTATACAAATTTAAGTCAGGACCATCTCGACTATCATCATGATATGGAAAGCTATTATGAGGCAAAGAAAAAGCTTTTCGACATCTCACAAATGGGAATAATTAATTTGGACGACAGCTATGGAGAAAGACTCTGCAAAGAAGCACCTTGTAAAATTTATAGCTATTCAAAAGAGAACAACGAAGCCGATTTTGTGGCTAAAGATGTAAAAGGATACCCCGCATACAGCAAATTTGCCTTTGTGGGTGAGGGTATTATATTTAGAATGACGATAAATATGCCGGGAGGATTTTCGGTGCAAAATGCTATGGCGGCGGCAAGCTGTGCCTTAGCACTTGGATTTGAGCCTCAGAAGATATCCGAGGGACTCATAGCCTGTGGTGGAGTGAGAGGGAGAACCGAGGTAATACACAGTGGTGAATTTACCGTAATAAGGGACTATGCTCATTCACCCGATTCACTTGAAAAGCTACTCACCACGGTAAGAGAATTTGCAAAGGGCAAAATAGTGCTTGTCTTTGGTTGTCCCGGCGAGAGGGACAGAAGCAAGCGCAAATACATGGGTGAAGCGGCGGAAAAATACAGCGACTATATGGTAATTGCTGAGGATAATCCGAGAAGTGAACCTCAGAAACAAATAGCGGAAGATATAATTTTAGGCTTTTCTCCAAAGAACAAACGATATAAAGTTATCGACAATAGATATTTGGCAATAAAATGGGCATTGGAAAAGACGGAGGAAAATGATATACTAATACTTGCAGGCAAAGGGCATGAGGATTACCAAGTGCTAAATGATGCAACGCATTATTTCGACGAAAGAGAGATAGTGAAAAGTTTTATTGCTGAGCAGAAAAAATAAGGTTTTCTGCTGAGTGTGGAGAGGGGGCGCATTATGAAATTCAGCTTGAAAGAAGCTGCTGAAAGCATAGGTGGAATTTACAGCGGCGAAAATGACATAGAAATAAGCTCGGTAAGCACAGATACGAGAACAATTCTTAAGGGCTCGCTCTTTGTGGCGCTCGAGGGAGAAAATTTTGATGGGCACGACTATATAGAGCAAGCAGTGGAAAAAGGCGCATCGGCAGTGCTTATCCACAAGGATGTAAAATGCGATATACCCACTGTCAAAGTAAGCGACACTGGAAAGGCTTATATAGCACTTTCGGGATACTATCGCTCGCTGAAGAATGTAAAAGTTGTGGCAGTTACGGGGAGTGTTGGCAAAACCACCACAAAGGATTTTATTTCTTGTGTGGCAGAGGCGAAATACATCACACATAAATCGCTCAACAATGAAAATAACGAAGTAGGGATGCCGAAAACAGTCTTTAGCAGTCCCGATAATGCCGAGGTTTTAGTCCTTGAAATGGGTATGTGTGCACTGGGCGAAATAGAGCAGTTATCCCTGCCAATTAAGCCCGATATTGGAGTAATTACTAATATTGGGGTTTCCCATTTAGAACATCTTGGGAGCAGGGAGAATATACTAAAGGCAAAAATGGAAATAGTGAGTGGGATGGGGAAAAATTCACCACTTATATTAAATGGCGATGACGACTTACTGAGAAATGCAAAAAGCGATGATTATAAAATAATTTTATATGGGATAGAAAATGCCAAAAATACCCTCCGTGCATTCGATATAGTGCAGGGGAGTGAGAGCACCTCATTCACAATGGAGGCAAACGGTGAAAAAATCCCAGTATGCATACCCACAGTGGGAACGCACAATGTAAATAACGCCCTTTCGGCAGTTGCAGTGGGTATTGAACTTGGCATTTCTCCCACGGATGCGGCAAAAGCGCTTGAAAATTACAGTCCCAGCGGAATGCGACAAAAAATGTCAATGAAAAATGGGATAATATTCTTTGAGGACTGTTACAACTCAAGCCCCGACTCGGTGGCTGCCGCACTTAAAACACTGAGCACATATCCCACAAATGGTAGGAAAATAGCTGTGTTAGGCGATATTTTAGAGCTTGGCGAATACAGCAAAGAAGCACATATAAAAAGCGGAGTGCTTGCCGCAGAAAATAGTGTGGATATACTCCTCACTTACGGTGAAGAGAGTAGGCATACATATGGGGCGGCTAAAAACGCTGAGATAAATGCTCATCATTTTATAAGTAAAGAGGATATGGCAAAGAAACTGATTGAAATAATAAAGCCCGATGATGTTGTATGGGTGAAAGCAAGCAGGGGTATGCGACTTGAAGATTTTTTGCATATAGTATATGATGGTATATAAAAATAAATAGGACAATAAACAGCAAAGCTGTTCGGAGGTTAAAAGACGGATGAATTTTTATGCAAGCGCAGCGGCGTTTATCGCATTTGGTGTAACAGCCTTAACAGGATTTTGGTTAATACCCTTTTTAAAAAGGCTTAAATATGGGCAAACTATACTCGAAGAAGGCCCAAAATGGCATATGGCAAAGCAAAATACCCCTACAATGGGCGGTGTTATGTTCATAATAGGAATTACGGCGGCGCTTTTAGTGGGATTTAATTTAGTTTCGCCCACAATGAGCAGTGAAATAGCATTTAACAGAATACAAACAGTGAGGTTCATAGCTGGGTACTTGATGGCAGTTGGATTTGGATTTATCGGCTTTATCGACGATTATGTAAAGGTGGTAAAAAAGAGGAATTTAGGTCTTACAGCAAGGCAAAAGCTTCTTTTGCAATTCGGTGTGTCGATTTTCTACCTCGCAACTGTTTACGCAGTGGGCGATACTTCAACAGTGCTATTTATACCGTTTTTCGGCCAGATAGACATAGGCATTTTTTACTATCCACTATGCGTACTCGGCATAACATATATCACAAACTCAGTAAACCTCACAGACGGCCTCGACGGATTAGCGGCTTCTGTTACATTTATCGCTTCACTTGGGTTTATGGCAGTGAGTCTTGTGCTTGGATACACCTATGTAAATTTAATGTCTGCGGCAACGGCGGCGGCATGTGTGGGATTTTTAATATGGAATTTCTACCCTGCAAAGGTGTTCATGGGGGACACTGGCTCAATGTTTTTGGGTGGCATGGTTGTTGCTATGGCATTTGGTCTTGGTCAGCCGCTTCTAATAGGACTTATCGGGATAATATATATAGTAGAATCACTTTCGGTGGTTATACAGGTAATTAGCTTTAAGCTCACAGGGAAAAGGGTATTTAAAATGAGCCCAATTCACCACCACTACGAAATGAGTGGAATGAAAGAAGTACAGATTGTATTTGCATTTACCACAGTTACGGCAGTTGGGTCGGTAATTGCATTTATTGCAGTGATGAATATGTAATTAATTTAAGGGGGTGCTCCGATGAATAATATAAATAAGAATAAGAAAGCCGTCGGAAGAAAAGCCCCAAAGGGAAGCGAGCAGGCAAGTAAATCAAGTTTTAGGATTTTATCCAAAGGCGGAGGGATGGATCTAACATTTTTAGTGCTCGTACTCCTAATACTCACCATAGGGCTTGTAATGATGTTTTCTGCGAGCTATGCAGATGCATACTACCGTGAGGGAAACAGTTTTTTCTATATATCAAGGCAGTTTATTTTTGCTTGCATCGGTGTGGTTGCCATGCTTTTTGTAAGCAAAGTGGATTATAGGGTATATATGAAATTTGCTGTACCGATTATGGGGGTTACCATACTTCTATTACTTATTGTATTTACCCAACCTGAAATCAACGATGCAAGAAGATGGATTTTTCTCCCCGGTGGACTTACATTCCAGCCCTCGGAAATAGCAAAACTTGCAGTTCCTATACTCTTTGCAAGACTTATGACGGTAAACAAGGATAAAATGGGAAAATTCATGCATGGAATAGTTATTTACGGTGCAATACTCGGCATCCTTGCATTACTGCTTGTAGCGCAGCCGCATTTGTCCGGTACAGTGGTTGTTGTGGGAATAGGTGCCGTGATGATATTTGTCGGCGGTGCGAAAATTTGGCAATTAATTGCCTGTGCTGGGGTAGGAGCAGGCGCTGCAGGACTACTACTTGTAGCACTTGGGCAGGTTGAGCGTATGATGTACCGTGTAAATATATGGCTTGACCCTTTTGCAGACCCAAGGGGCGCAGGCTTTCAGACAGTGCAATCACTCTACGCAATAGGCTCGGGCGGACTCATGGGAGTTGGAATAGGCAATTCAAGGCAGAAATTTCTATACATTCCCGAACCACACAATGACTTTATATTTGCGGTAGTTTGTGAAGAAGTGGGATTTGTGGGTGCCACAATAATTATACTCATATTCGTGCTTCTAATCTGGAGAGGCTTTACAATTGCACTCAGATGCAAGGACAGATTTGGCACCTTACTCGTGACAGGCCTCACGGCACAGATAGCAATACAGGTATTGTTAAATATAGCGGTAGTTACAAACACAGTGCCAAACACAGGCATAAGCTTGCCGTTTTTCTCCTATGGAGGAACATCGCTTTTAATGCTTCTTGCTCAGATGGGGATTATTTTAAGTGTATCCCGAGAAGCGGTAATTGAAAAGGGATAGTGTAATCGGTTTTATTTTTTAAAGCCTTCAGGAAGGAGCAGTCTAAGCTATGAAGATACTTTTTGCTTGCGGAGGCACGGGTGGACATATAAACCCTGCCATCGCAGTGGCAAATTACATAAAAAGCAAAGACCCAAAAGCTCAGATACTCTTTGCAGGAAACCCAAATGGCATGGAAGCAAGGCTTGTACCACAGGCTGGATTTTCTTTTGTGCCAATTGAGATAATGGGATTGCAAAGAAAGATAAATATGCGAAACATCCGATACAATATGAAGTCTTTACTATGTTTAATGACAGCGAATAAAAAAGCTAAAAATATCATAAAAAACTTTTCACCCGATATTGTGATGGGTACGGGTGGCTATGTCTCCGCCCCAATTCTATACACTGCGCATAAACTCGGTGTAAAGACAGTAGCGCATGAGCAAAATGCTTATCCGGGCATTGCAAATAAAATGAGCTTTAAATTTGTAGACTCCATACTGCTTGCGGTGGAAGAGGTAAAAAAATACCTCCCAGAGGGAAAAAATTACACCGTCACAGGCAACCCAATAAGGCAGGAAATAATATTTGCAGACAGAGAAAAAGCACGCACGGAGCTTGGAGTTTCTGATAAAATATGCTTGCTCACCTTTGGCGGTAGCCTTGGTGCGGCTAAGATAAACGAGGCAGTGGCAGACATTATATCGTGGCACAAAAATCGAGGTGACATATACCATATACACGCCACAGGTAAGGGTGGAGCCGAGAGTTTCCCCGATTTGCTTTTAAAGAGGGGAATAAATCACAAGGAAATACCCCACTTAGATATAAGAGACTACATAAATAATATGGCGGACTGCCTTGCCGCTTCTGATTTAGTAATATGCAGAAGTGGCGCAATCACGCTCAGCGAGCTTCAAGCGGCAGGAAAGGCTTCAATGCTCATACCCTCGCCGAATGTGGCGGAAAATCATCAATACCACAATGCAAAGATACTCAAAGACCACGGCGCAGCAGTATTGATAGAGGAAAAAGATTTAAAAGAAAATTTAATAATCTCAGAAATAGAAAAGCTTATAGAAAATCCAGAAGTATTGGAGAAACTGGGCGAAAATGCCGCAAAGATGGCAGTTTTAGACTCAAATGAGCGAATATACAACGAAATTTTAAAAATCCTTAGCAGATAAAATCACAAAGAGAGGTTAACTGCATAAGATATATTATGTAGGTTATTGTTTTAGCCTTTGATATATTATGCAGGGGTAGTTACACACCCCAATAAAAGAAGGGTGAACTCTATGGCAAGTTATATTATAAACGGCGGTTATCCCATACGGGGGGAAATAAAGCTACACGGTGCTAAAAATGCCGCATTACCAATACTTTCAGCAGCTCTTTTAGGAAGAGAAGTTATACTACATAATTGTCCAAAACTCTCAGATGTAAATGCCGCAATA
This sequence comes from uncultured Oscillospiraceae bacterium, assembly GCA_964371155.1. GTDB lineage: Bacteria > Bacillota > Clostridia > Oscillospirales > Ruminococcaceae > CAYJEQ01. The sequence continues at coordinate 39,137 of CAYJLI010000004.1, forward strand.
GCCATTCTCTCCCATTTAGGGTGCAATGTGATTTGGCAGGACGGAACACTCATTTTAAAAAATGGAGATATCACCACCGACGAAGTCCCCGAAAAGCTCATGAGGGAAATGCGTTCTTCAATTATTTTTTTAGGTGCAATAATAGCAAAATGCGGCTCGGCAAAGCTTTCATATCCTGGAGGATGCGAGCTCGGCGCAAGACCGATAGACATGCACCTCGAGGCACTTAAAAAGCTTGGAGTGGTAATAAAGGAGAGCGACAGCTATTTAGAATGCAGTGTGCCAAACGGACTGAAGGGCGCTGTTATCACACTTCCTTTCCCAAGTGTTGGTGCTACTGAAAATGCCATGATTGCCGCCTGTGCGGCACAGGGTGAAACAGTAATTCACAATGCGGCGAGGGAGCCAGAAATAGACGATCTTGCAAAATTCCTCTCAGCAATGGGATATGGGGTAACTGTAAAAAATGATGGCACAGTTACAATAAAAGGCGCAGGAAACGAAGTGCAAAACTGCGAGCATCATGTTATACCCGACAGAATTGCCTGTGCAACATATCTCTGCATGGCAGGGATATCGGGCGGTGAAATAAATATCGCACAATCGGACCCAAATCATCTCTCGGTGGTACTTCCGATATTTGAAGAAATGGGTTGCAAAATAAGGACGGGTGAAAACTTTATCCGCCTAAGCAGGGATGGGCCACTTAGCTTTGCAAACTGCATTCGCACTATGCCATATCCTGGCTTTCCCACCGATGCACAGTCCCCACTGATGGCGCTGAGCACGCTTGCAAAGGGGAGAACTATTTTTGAAGAAAACATATTTGAGAGCAGATACAAGCATGTGGGCGAACTCATTCGCATGGGGGCAGATATTGAAATAGATGGCAAAATTGCAACGGTAAATGGTGTGGATAGGCTTCATGGTGCCACTGTTACCTGTACTGATTTGCGTGGTGGAGCCGCTGTCTGTGTTGCCGCTATTGCCGCCGAAGGTGAAACCATCGTGCGTGAGATAAAGCATATCCTAAGAGGGTATGACAGCTTTACAGAGAATTTAAAATCACTCGGAGTAAAAATAAGAGAGGAGTAGGAAATGTTTAAGAAAAAACAGGAAGCTAAAAAAAAGAAAAACAGTAGTATTTGGTACTACTTTATATTTTTTGGTATTTTTGTTGCCATTTCCGCCACTCTTTCGATGACCGAGTTTTTTAAAATAGAAAGGGTGCTTGTGAGTGGCAACAATAAATACCCTCCTGAAAATATTATTGCCACAGCCGATATTGAAATTGGGACAAGCATTTTTGCACTGGATACACAGCGGGTAAAAAACGCTCTTAAAGAAGAATATGTATACATAGAGGATGTTGAGATAAAAAGGGAATTTCCACCAACGATTATACTTGATATAAAGCAAGCTAAGCCGATAGCGGAAATAGAAAATGGAGAAAACTATGCACTGGTGAGTGCTAAAGGTATAGTCCTTGAAGAAGTAGAGGAAGAAAACCATTCATTGCCATTGATAGTTGGAATAGGGAGCAGTGAACAAGTGCAGACACTCTCCGCCACTCCAAACCAAGAAGCTGATGCGAGCAGTGCACTAAACGAAATGGCGGACAGCATAGTAAGTGCCGCGGTGCCCACACTCCCACAACTTATGCCGGGTGATGAAATAATGCCCGATGATAAAATCAAGATGGAGATGGTGGAAAATTTAGGAGAAGCGCTCGAAGTGACGGGATTTGGAGATTTAGATACCATCGACACTGGAAATGATTTAAATCTCATTATAGTTTATGATAATAGGCTTATAATAGAGCTTGGGAGTGCGGTGGATTTAGATTACAAACTCAGCTTTATAATGCAGACCTCGGAATATAATAATCCCAATTTCTCAGGAGTAATTGACGCCACAATTTCAAAACAACTCAGAGTTCGCAAAGCGGATGTGAGCGAGCTTTTAGGTGAAGATTTTACTGTTCTTACAACACAGGTGGACAACCTCTTTGATGAATAAGCCAAGAGAAAAGTAGCGTAGCATTAAGAGTCTCAGAGTAAAAAATGCACAAAAAAATAAAATTAGGACATTTTATACACTTTTGGGTATAATTTTCTATTGATTATTAGCCCTAAATCTGATAAATTATATTATATACATATTAAATGATAAAAACATTTGAAAGTAGGGATTTTAAAATGCAAATGAATTTTGGAATAGATAAAGATAGCGGTAGCCCCGTATCAATAAAAGTAGTCGGAGTTGGTGGCGGCGGTGGAAACGCTGTAAACCGCATGATGGCAGTTGGTGTGCGTGAAGTTGAATTCATCGTTTTAAACACTGACAGACAGGTGCTTGAAATCTCCAATGCAAAAAACAGACTGCAAATAGGTGAAAAGCTCACCAGAGGTATGGGCGCCGGTGGTGACCCTATGAAAGGCGAAAGAGCGGCTGAGGAGAGCAGGGACGAAATAGCGGCGGCACTCAAAGGCGCTCAGATGGTATTTGTTGCAACAGGTATGGGAGGGGGCACAGGTACTGGTGCGGCTCCAATTGTTGCAGAAATTGCACATGATATGGGTATACTTACAATTGCGGTAGTAACAAAGCCGTTTGAATTTGAGGGCAGTAAGAAGATGGTGCTCGCAGAAGAGGGCATTGCAAGACTTAGAAAGAATGTCGATTCACTTCTCGTAATACCAAATGAAAGACTGCTTCCAGATGACGACGACGATGATGATATTCCACTTGCACAGGCATTTGCAATGGCGGATGATGTGCTTCGCAAAGGCGTGCAGAGCATCTCCGACCTAATTCAGGTGGCAGGCGAGATTAACCTTGACCTTGCGGACATCACATCTGTTATGAAAGATGCAGGATATGCACACATGGGTGTGGGTGAAGCAACAGGTAAGGACAGAGCAACCGTTGCGGCACAGCTTGCAATTGAATCCAATCTGCTTGAGGGTACTATGGATGGAGCGAGAAGAGCAATATGCAATATCTCGGCTACATCGAGCATGGGTATTAAAGAGATTAAAAAGGCATCAGCACTTATTAAATCACACCTCAGCGAAGATGTTCAGTTTAAATGGGGTGCAAAATACGATGAAAGCCTTGGCGATGTAATGAGAATTACAATCATTGCCACCGACTTTGAAGATTCACACACCGCTTTCGACATTCCTGATTATACATTTAAAAACCCTGCAAAGCCTGGTGAAACAACATCAAGCTACATAGTGCCGCCACAGCCTGAAGTAGTGGAAGAGCCAGTGGTAGAAGCTCCTGTACAACAAACAGAGGAACCAGTGGTAGAAGAAAAAACAGAGGTTAGCTGGGAAGAGCAGGCAAAGGATGATGATGACGATGGCTATGCGGCTATAATGTCATTCTTTAATAAAAAAAGATAAAGCAAAGAGAAAAAATCCTCCCTAAACATTTATGTTTTGGAGGATTTTTAGATAAAAAAGAGACTTTGAAAGATATCTCTACATAGAGCTGTAGGTTATGCGGTGGGATAAAAGAGATAATGCCAGGTATCTTAAGCTGCCAATAATATTTTATTGGTTTTAACTTTATACTAAAAAAACACTGACGGAGGGGAAAGACATGATATTTAGAAAATTTAAAGAAAAAGAAATCTCACTCTTTGGCCTTGGTGCGATGCGTCTACCTACCAAAGAGGGAGCAATCGACCAAGAGCTCACAAACAAAATGATAAAGCATGCATATGAAAATGGCGTGAATTACTTCGACACTGCATATGTATATGGTGCA
>CAYJLI010000004.1:43016-82460 GCA_964371155.1 uncultured Oscillospiraceae bacterium
GCATGCATATGAAAATGGCGTGAATTACTTCGACACTGCATATGTATATGGTGCAGGAAACAGTGAAAGAGCACTTGGCAAAGCGATAAAACAGCTTCCAAGGGAAAAAATATACATAGCGGACAAAATGCCCCCATTTCTAATCAAAGAAGAATCCGATATCGACAGAATATTTAATGAAACGCTTGAAAACTTAGACGTGGACTACATCGACTTCTATCTGATGCATTGCATTAATGAGGGAAATTACAAAAAAATGGTGGAAAATAACCTCATAGACTGGGCGATACAAAAGAAAAAAGAAGGCAAAATAAAACATATTGGATTTTCAATACATGCAACTGATGCCTTACTTGAAAAAACACTGGAGCTACATGATTGGGAGTTTGTACAAATTCAGTACAATTACATGGATATAGTGCATGAACCAGGTGAAGCTGGATATAAAATGCTCAGAGAGAGAAATATACCAATAGTTATAATGGAGCCTTTAAAAGGCGGACTGCTTGCAAATATCACGGGGGAAATAGCAAAGCCGTTTTCAGAGATTGGTGGATCAAATGCCTCATACTCCTTCAGATGGCTTATGGAGAAAGAAGGAGTGATCACGGTGCTCTCTGGGGTGTCAAACTTTGAGCAGACTGCCGAAAACTGCGAGATATTTGCAAAAGAAAATCCACTCTCAGAAGCAGAAAAATCCGCTATCGCAAAGGTGAAAGCAAATATAGAAGCAAGCCAAAGAATAGGATGTACGGGTTGCGGATACTGTCTACCATGTCCCGTGGAAGTAAATATTCCTGCACTATTTAAAAGCTGGAATTTAAAATCCATGGTGAGCAGTGAGGGGTGGATTTCTGGAATGGATATTGATTATGAGATGGCGGAAAAATGTATCGCCTGTGGCAAATGTAATAGCCACTGTCCACAAAATTTAGATATACCGAATGGCATAGCACAGATACTGTCGGAGAAAGCTTAATATAAATAATGGAAAGTGATGGAGTGGCTGCGCCACAAATCAAAAAAAGTTATTTGAGCGAAACCAATACTCTCTAATCTCTAACTATTAATCATATATTTCCCCCACTTGCAGTGGGGGAAATATATTTTGAAAATGAAAATCAAATTAATTATACAAAAAGTAATAAAAATTTATAAACTGTAAAGAAAAACCCTTGACACAGCCCCATCTTTAATATATAATACATAAAGGAAATGATGTAAAGCAAAAATCTTTACATGTGAGGTGTTGTGATGGCTAAGAATTTAAGCGTATCCGTTCTTCTTGATTTCTACGGTGCAATGCTCACCGAAAAGCAGAGGGAAGTAATGGAGTTTTACTACAATGAAGACCTCTCTTTGGCGGAAATTGCACAGCACAGCAAAATTACCAGACAGGGCGTGCGTGACTCGATAAAAAGAGGCGAAATACAGCTCTTTGAATACGAGGAGAAGCTACAGTTTGCAGCGAAATTTGCAAAAACACAGCATTCTGTGGAAATAATTTTAAAAGCTACAAAAGACATTGATTTTTTAAACGAGCGCTACGGTGGCTATGAAGAGATATATAAGAAAACTGCTTTAATTATAGAAGAAGCAAAAAAACTCAATGAGTAATTTTTGGCCGAATAGTCGGCGGATGGGAGCATTGGTATGGCGTTTCAAAGCCTTTCGGATAAACTGAGTGCCGCATTTAAACGCCTCAGGTCAAAAGGTAAACTAAATGAAGCCGATGTAAAAGAGGCGATGAAAGAAGTCCGCTTAGCACTTTTAGAAGCGGATGTTAACTACAAGGTAGTAAAAGATTTTGTTAAAACAGTAACCGAAAAGTCGGTGGGTAATGAGGTTTTAGAAAGCCTTACCCCTGCACAGCAGGTTATAAAGATAGTAAATGAAGAGATGACCGCACTTATGGGCGGAGAGTCGGCAAGGCTTAATATATCTTCAAAGATACCCACAATCATTATGATGTGCGGTCTTCAGGGTGCAGGTAAAACCACACACTGTGCAAAGCTTGCGAAGATGTTTAAATCGCAAGGTAAGCGCCCGCTGTTAATCGCTTGTGACGTATACCGTCCGGCGGCTATAAAACAGCTACAAGTAGTGGGTGAACAGGCAGGAGTACCTGTTTTTGAAATGGGGCAGGCAGATCCCGTATTGATTGCTAAAAAAGGGATAAACCACGCAAAGGACTACGGAAACGACATTGTAATAGTCGATACCGCAGGCCGACTTCATATAGATGAAAACCTCATGCAGGAGCTCAGAAGCATCAAAGATGAGATAATTCCAAATGAAATACTCTTAGTGCTTGACTCTATGACTGGTCAGGACGCTGTAAATGCGGCAGGCACATTCAATGAAGAGCTCGGCATTGACGGCGTAATACTCACAAAGCTTGACGGTGACACAAGGGGCGGTGCGGCTCTTTCCGTAAGAGCAGTCACAGGGAAGCCGATTAAATTTGCCGGTATGGGCGAAAAGCTTGATGACCTCGAAGTGTTCCATCCTGAGAGAATGGCTTCAAGAATACTTGGAATGGGCGATGTGCTCTCACTTATAGAAAAAGCACAAAGCACGGTGGACGAAAAAGAAGCCGAAGCACTTGCAAAAAAGATGCAGGAAAACAAATTCGATCTTGATGATTTACTCGAGCAGATGAAGCAAATTAGGAAAATGGGATCGATAAGCTCAATAGTAAGCATGATACCGGGTGCCTCAAAGCTAAAGGATGAGGAGATGGAGCAAGGTGAAAAAGAGCTTAAACGCACAGAGGCAATTATAAATTCCATGACTAAAAAAGAGCGTGCAAAACCATCGCTTATAAATCCTGCAAGAAAGCGCAGAATAGCGGCAGGTAGTGGCACGAGGGTTGAGGATGTAAATAAGGTACTCAGACAGTTTGAGCAAATGAAAAAGATGATGAAACAGATGAACAAAATGACAACAGGAAAAAGGGCTGGAAGATTTATGCCCCCTGGAATGTTCCCAAATTAGCTTCTAACCGCATGACGGTGGAATAAATAAAAATAATTTTATAGGAGGTGACAGTTAATGGCTGTTAAAATAAGATTGCGTCGCATGGGTGCTAAGAAAGCTCCATTTTACCGCATTGTTGTTGCAGATTCTCGCTACCCAAGGGATGGTAGATTTATCGAAGAAATCGGTTACTATGATCCAACTAAGCAACCTGCAGTAGTGAAAATTGATGGTGAAAAGGCTAAGAAATGGATATCCAATGGTGCACAACCAACAGATACTGTTAGAGATATTCTTAAGTCTAACAATGTGCTTTAATCACTAAGAAAGAGAGATTAAAGAATGAAAGAACTAATTATTTCGATTACCAAAGGCCTTGTAAATGATAAAGAGGCAATCTCAGTTACTGTGGATGAGCCAACGGAGGACGGTACGGTTGTTTACCATCTTCATGTTGCTCAAGAAGATATGGGATGTGTAATAGGCAAGCAAGGAAAAATTGCAAAGGCTATACGCACCGTAGTTAAATCCGCAAATACACAGCATACAAAAGTTGCTGTTGAAATTGACTGACGAATACTGACAAAAAGCCGTTCATTGAGCGGCTTTTAAACATTGTATCCGTCTGAAATTAGCGGAATGCTTAAAATAATTATGAAAATAAATAATCTTAGATTAGGTGACATATATGAAAAAATATCTTGAATGTGGAAAAATAGTGTCCACACATGGAATAAAAGGTGAAGTAAAGGTGCAAGTTTGGGCGGACGAGCCGGAATTCATCCTTGACTTTAAAGTGCTTTATTTTGACAAGGGCGCTACCCCTGTTAAGGTGAAATCCTCCAGACTAAATAAAAACATAGCGCTCTTAAAGATAGATGGAGTAGAGGGCATGGATGAAGCCAATAAGCTCAGAGGAAAAATACTCTATGCAAACAGGGATGAAATCCCCATGCAGGAGGGTGAGCACTTCATACAGGATTTAATTGGGCTTTGGGTGATAGATGCCGATAGTGGCGAGCTCTATGGCGAGATAAGTGATGTGAGCAAGACGGGTGCAAATGATGTCTATCACATTAAAACTGAGCTTGGCAAAGAGCTTTTAATTCCTGCAATACCACAGGTTATTATAGATATAAATATAAGTGAACAAACGATGAAAATACGCCCACTGGAGGGTCTTTTCGATGAGGATTGATATACTCACACTCTTTCCCGAAATGTGTGAAAGTGTGGTAAATGAAAGCATAATAGGCAGGGCGATTAAAGCAGAGAAAATTGAGGTTAATTGCCACAATATTAGGGATTATTCTACGGACAAGCACCGCAGAGTGGATGATTCCCCCTATGGCGGCGGCATGGGTATGCTAATGCAACCACAGCCAATATACGATTGCCACAGTGCAATATGCAGTCAAATAGGTGCAAAACCGCTCACTATATATATGTCCCCAAAGGGGGAAGTGCTAAACCAAAGCAAGGCAATTTCACTTTCAAAAGAAGAGAATATCTGCATTATTTGCGGACATTATGAGGGTGTCGACCAGCGTCTGATCGACGAAATAGTGGACATCGAGATTAGCATAGGTGATTATGTGCTCACAGGTGGTGAGATGGCGGCGCTTGTGCTTGTGGATGCAGTGGGCAGGCTTTGTGATGGAGTGCTCTCGGACAGTGTCTGCTTTACAGAGGAAAGTCATTACAGCAGTCTACTTGAATATCCACAATACACCCGCCCACCTCAGTGGAAGGGCAGGGAAGTTCCAGAAATACTTCTCAGCGGACACCATGCAAATATAGAAAAATGGCGAAGGGAAAAATCTCTTGAAGTAACATATAAAAAGCGTCCCGACATGCTAAGTAATGCAGTGCTTGGCAAAGAGGATATAATTTTCATTAAGTCACTAAGAAATAGTGATGACGAGGTGGAAAATGACGGGTAGTATAGTAAATTTTGTGGCAATAATTATAGGTGGGCTTATTGGGCTACTCATAAAAAACGGTATTCCTGAAAGAGTGGAGCGCTCAATAATGTCGATGCAGGGGCTTGCGGTTATAGTAATAGGTGCAAATGGAATGCTCGCTTCGATGCTTATAGTCAATACCGAAACGGGCAGAGTCTCGGACAACGGTGGACTTCTGCTCCTTATCAGCCTTGTAGTAGGTGCGGCTTTAGGCGAAGTAATAGACATAGATAAACGCCTCAATGACGCTGCAAAGCGAATAGAGGTAAAACTAAAGGCGGATGGATTTGCTAAAGGGTTTGTCTCCGCTACACTTATCTTTGCAATAGGTGCAATGGCTATCATCGGTGCGCTAAATGATGGACTTACAGGGGATAGCAGTGTGCTGATAGTAAAGAGTACCCTCGACTTTGTTGTATCAATTATACTTGCTTCTTCTCTTGGAATAGGGGTGCTTTTTTCCGCTATACCTGTATTTTTATATCAAGGTGCAATTTCACTCAGTGCAAGCTATCTTTCACCACTGCTTAAAGGAGAACTCCTCGATAATATAACGATGGTTGGTTATGCACTTGTTATTACAATAGGACTGAATTTTCTTTTCGACACAAAGATTAAAACAGCAAACCTCTTGCCAGCTTTATTAATTCCCATTATCTATTCAATAATAATACCATAAGCGAGAGCACACCTTAAGAAGTGTGATATTGCTACACATTTTTCACATCCAAATCATTGGAGTAATTTAAGTGCAAATGTTCACCACTTGTGGACATTGATGCTTTATTAAGGAGAATGTTCTTGACATGTGGACATTGATAATATACACCTTGCTCCATGCACAACTTTAGTTGTAATAAATATATAGAAGTAATTCACAAAATTGTGCAATATTCTGTGTAAAAAGTTGTAAATCTCGCAGAAAATTAGCGAAAAAAGTATACAAATAGCTCTGTCGTGATTGACGATAAACATCTATATGATATAATAAACACAAGAATAACTTACTAATAGCGAATTAATTAGTAAAAAAAGTGTTTATTATATTTTATACCCACTTTCTCGCCACTTCGTGGCAACCGAAAGTGATGGCAAATCGTATCACAAATTTTTCAAATTTATGATACGATAAACACAAAGAATAGCTTACTAATAGCGAATTAATTAGTAAAAAAAGTGTTTATTATATTTTATACCCACTTTCTCGCCACTTCGTGGCAACCGAAAGTGATGGCAAATCGTATCACAAATTTTTCAAATTTATGATACGATAAACACAAAGAATAACTTACTAATAGCGAATTAATTAGTAAAAAAGTGTTTATTATATTTTATGCTCAGCATTTTATCACTTCCTACAATTGATGAAACTTAGCGATTATCTTGCTAAATATGGCATAATTATATATTTAAATAAGCTCAGTTTAAACAATCACACATACGAAAATAGATCATTTTGAATAGGAGAAGTGTATTATGTTTGTTAAAGAAGTATCTGTAAAAAATCAAGTAGGTCTACATGCACGTCCAGCTACATTTTTTATTCAGAAATCCAATGAGTTTAAGTCATCAATTTGGGTTGAAAAAGAAGAGCGCAGAGTAAATGCAAAGAGCTTATTGGGTGTACTTTCACTCGGAATAGTGGGCGGTACTACAATTAAAATTATTGCAGACGGTGCAGATGAAGAACAAGCTGTTGACAGTCTAGTAAGACTTGTAGAATCCGGCTTTGCAGAATAATAATTAATATTAAATCTTCTAAAGGCTTACCTTTTTTGGTAAGTCTTTTTTTGCTGTCAGAGAGCTGCTATTTAATGAATAATAAAGTATAATATAATACGCTCCACCAAATTTGTAAAGCCTAAAATATATTCTTATCATAAACTCCCATTCATTCGAATAGAATGTAAAAAAGAGTGGAGAAAAACCAAAGCTACTTTCCGCTCTCTTTTATCAAAGCTGAATAAACGGCGCAATTATGACTGTATACATCGGATGTTTTGCGCCTTTTGCAGAAAGGAATGGCAATAATTATGGCAAAAAAAAAGAAAGTACAGTACAAACGGGGAAAAAAATTAGGTGATTGCATCTATAATATTATGATTTACCAAGTTTTTTTAGTGAGCATATTATTCATAGGTATATATATAAATAATTTCTTTGGAGCCTTTGATACCCAGTGGCTTAAGGATTACATGGAAGAAATAATCCCTACGGAAGGTAGCAAACAAGATGTAAGTGTGTACAATTATGATTATATTTCACCGATACTTGATATAATGTCTGGTGAGGGAGGCATGGGTGGGTTTAACCCATTTATGCAAATAGGTAGTGAAAGCAAGGTGCAAGTTCCTGTTAAAAGCAGTCTTGCGCCTATTATTTTGTCACAATCACCCGCCGTGCCGCTCAGCGGTAAAGTCACTTCCACCTATGGCATGAGAAATAATCCCATCACAGATACCCCCGATTTTCACCGAGGAATTGATATAGCCGCAAAAGAGGGCAGTGCAATATATTCCGCACTTCCTGCAATTGTATCTAATGTGGGAGAGGATATGATATATGGAAACTATATTTTATTAGACCATGGAAACGGTCTCAGCAGTTACTATGCACATTGCGATGAAATTATAGCAAAGACGGGCGCTGTTATTCGCAAGGGGGAGAGGATAGCAACTGTTGGCTCCACAGGGTATTCAACAGGGCCCCATCTACATTTTGAGATACTTCATAACGATATATCATATAATCCTGCTTGGATTTATTCTTTTTGATACTTATTTCAATAAAAATTTTAAGGGGATATAATGGATTTTGCTATCTTAGGCTTTAAAATAAGGCTTTCATTCTTCTTTTGTGCACTGATAATGATTTTTTTGCTTTTTGATAATGATGGCATTATGCCCTATATACTTATGGGGATATTTATTCATGAATGTGGGCATTTGCTTGCATTTATTTTCAGTGGAAAAGAAGTGGATAAAATCGTTTTTTCTGCCATCGGTATTGATATAAAAACACATGAGCTAAATACTTCACTCACCGAAAGTGTTTTAATACACATATCGGGGCCAGCGGCAAATATAATAGCGGCAGTTATATCATTTTACTATCTTGAAAATGAATACTTTGCCGCCGCAAATTTAACGCTTGGGATTTTCCATCTACTGCCAATATTAGGTCTTGATGGCGGCAATTTGATTAAATGCCTGCTGATGAAAGTATTACCTGTTTATGCAGTGGAAAATGCAGTGATTTCACTTTCATACATATTCATTTTACTTCTTTTTCTGTTCGGACTATTTCTATTATTTATAACTAATGGAAATTTTAGCTTAATTGCAGTGTCCATCGCATTGCTTTTATCGATAAGAAAGGGAAAAAACAGCTACTAAACTATTGTAAATTCCTATGATTTGTAGTATCATGAACTGTAAAACATTTTTTGATATTCTCCGAGAAAGGAATATATGATGGAACTTAAATCGCTTGATAAAATACTTATGCGAGTGCAAAAACCCTCACGCTACACAGGGGGAGAGCTTGGCAGTGTGGTGAAAAAGCTATCGCCGAATATGATTAGATATGCAATCTGCTTTCCCGATTTGTACGAAGTGGGTATGTCCCACCTTGGCATGAAAATACTGTATAGCCTAAAAAACAGCTATGACGACATATGGTGCGAAAGAGTATTTGCTCCAGCTGCGGACATGGAGGCTGAAATGCGCAAAGAAAACATACCTCTTTACGCACTTGAAAGCCTTGACCCACTATCCGATTTTGATATAATCGGCTTTACTCTGCAATACGAAATGAGCTATACCGCTATTTTAAATATGCTAAATCTCGCAGGAATCCCCATACACAGCAGTGAGAGGAATGAGCTTTCTCCTATTATAATGGCAGGTGGCCCCTCTGCGTGCAATCCCGAGCCGATAGCTGATTTTATAGACCTATTTGCTCTTGGCGAAGGCGAGGAGCTAAACTTAGACATAATAAACCTCTACCGCAAATGTAAGGAAGAGGGCACATCCAAAGCCGAATTTTTAAAACAAGCTGCACAGATTGAGGGTGTGTATGTGCCCTCGCTATATGATATCGAATACAATGAGGACGGCACAGTAAAGTCAGTAACAGCAAAGGACGGCGCTCCTCAGACTGTTAAAAAACGCATTATAAAAGACATGGACAAGGTGTTTTACCCAGATACATTTATAGTGCCATACAGTGACATAGTGCACGACAGAGCAATGACGGAACTCTTTAGAGGATGCGTTAGGGGATGTAGGTTTTGTCAGGCAGGGTTTATTTATCGCCCTGTTAGAGAAAAGCATTTTGATACAATTGTAAAAGATGCAAAAAGTATCTGCGCAAACACCGGTTATGAGGAAGTGTCACTCACTTCGCTTTCCACTTCCGATTATAGCGAAATTGAGCCCTTGCTCGATAGTATGATTGACTGGTCGGAGGCGGAAAAAATTAATTTATCACTGCCTTCAATGCGTGTTGATAATTTTTCGGACGAGCTTGCAGAAAAAATTAGTCGTGTGAGAAAATCGGGGCTTACATTTGCGCCCGAAGCAGGCACACAAAGGCTAAGAGATGTTATAAATAAAAATATCACCGAAGAAAATGTGATAAACACCGCCCTCACCGCATTTAGAAACGGCTACACTTCTATGAAACTATACTTCATGATGGGGCTTCCCACCGAAACGGATGAAGATATAATTGGCATTAATGAGCTTGCGCAAAAAGTGGTGGATGCCTTCTATCAAATGCCGGATAGACCAAAGGGCAAGGGTGTAAATGTAAATATCAGTGTGGCATGTTTTGTGCCAAAACCATATACTCCATTCCAATTTGATGCACAGTCCACCGAGGAGGAGTTTAAAGCTAAGCAAAGACTGCTTCTCGATAGCAGGCGCAGTAAAAAAGTGTCCGTAAGCTATCACGACAGCAAAACCTCCATACTCGAGGGGCTTTTAGCAAGAGGGGATAGAAGATTATCACCGCTTATTGAAGCAGTATGGAAAAAGGGCGCAACACTTGATGGCTGGAGCGAGCATTTTTCATATGAGCGTTGGCGTGAAGCGATAGAAGAAGTGGGAATCGATATAAATTTCTACACTTCGAGAAAAAGAGAATACACCGAAATAATGCCTTGGGAGCACCTAAGTTATCTGGTGAGCAAGCGTTATTTAATACAAGAAAGCGAGCTTGCAAGGCAGAGCAAAACCACACCTAACTGCAAAGAGGGGTGTAAGAATTGCGGTGCAAGTAGTGCGATAGAAGGAGGTTGTTTTTAATGCAAATGCAACCACTAAGAATAACCTTTGAAAAAAAAGGTAGAGCAAAATATATATCACATCTCGACATGACAAGATGTATGCAAAGAGCACTGAAAAGAGCGAAACTTCCAATCTGGTACACCGAGGGCTTTAACCCCCATCTATATCTAACTTTTGCACTTCCGCTTTCACTCGGATATGAAAGCGACTGTGAGTATATGGATGTACGACTCATTGACGATGTATCGGCAGAGGATTTCGTGAAAAGATTTAATGAAGTTCTTCCCGAAGGACTAACTGCTCTATCGGCAGCGGCACCAATAAATAAGCCTGAAAAAATAAAGTGGGCGGACTATAAAATTGACATATTTTTTGAAAATACCACAGCTGAAGAGCTTAAAAGAGATATGGAAGCATTCACTGAACTAAGTGAAATAATAGTGCTGAAAAAAACTAAAAAAGGCGAAAAGGAAATTGACATTAAGCCACTTTTTGAAATACCACAGCACAGCACCACTGAAAACTGTCTTAGCATGAGTGCAAGGTTTGCGTCGGGGATTAATTTAAATATCAATCCAAGCCTCATGATTAATGAATTTGCAAAGAGATATAATTATCAGATAAGCCACACCGCTGTAAAGCGAATTGCGATTATCACTGAAGATGGGAAAGTATTTTCTTAATCATTAAAAACAATATCATATTAAACTTAAAAACATCTACAAGTTTTATACTTGTAGATGTTTTTTATAATTATTAAAATAAGAGTAAATCATTTTTAAGTGATATTTTACCTAAAGTATGTAAACAGAAAACTCATCCCTTTGTAAAAATATATCCCTTGCCATAAACTGAGATAATATCATAACTATCAGTGTTGTCACAGTCTATTTTTTGCTTTAGTCTGGAAATATGCGTCCTTAAAACCCTTGAATCGCCACGGTCAGAATCACCCCAAACTTGCTTAAACAAATAATCCCTGCTAATTTCTTTATTAATGTTTTTTATTAAAATACTTAAAATAGTAGCCTCAATTTTAGTGAGAAAGATATCCCTTCCAGCAACTTTCGCAGAAAAATTTAAATGATCAAAATGCAGATTGCCAACCGAAATGGAGTTTTTTCCACTAAATTCATTTTGGCGCTCTAATAGTCTTTCGATTATGGCTAATAATTCGTCAAAATTATATGGTTTAGCAAGAAAGTAGTCACCGCCTTTTCTAAGGGCGTCCACCTTGCTCATTGTATCCGATTTAGCCGAGAGAAATAATATAGGTTGCATATTTTTTTCTCTAAAATCATTACATATATCAAATCCACTTCCATCGGGGAGCATAATATCTAAAATCAATAAATCAATTGGCTTTGAATTGATGATATCATTAGCTTCGGATACTGTTTCAGCAGTATATACATCATATCCACGCCGCTTTAGCATCTGCATATTTGTGTAAAGAATTTCTACTTCATCTTCGACTATTAAAATCCTATTCTTCATAAAATACTCCATTCTACTATTTGGTGTGAGGGTAAATAATAAAATACAAGCTCTTAACATTCACCAATAGGTATGCGGAAAAATACATTACATCCTTTTCCTACTTCGCTGTCAATGTCGATTGTGCCGTGGTGAGCCATTACTATCTGGTGGCTTATATAAAGCCCAATTCCATGGCGCCAATACTCCTTGCTCATTGATACGTAGCCCTTAAAAACTTCGCTGCGAATTTCCTCAGCTATCCCTTCACCAGTATCACTTACAGAGACTATTTGATAATCCCCATCATTTTTAAGGCTAAGTGTTATGCTTCCGTTTTTGGTGTGCTTTATAGCATTGGAAAGTAGATTTATAACTACCTGTAAGAGCCTTTGATAATCCGCCATTATCGGAGGAGAATTTTCTATATTGTAACTTATTACATTCCCTTTGGCATTTGCATCTTTCATGAGCATGTTACCCGCCTCACTCAAAACCTCACGGAGCTGTAAGGGGGAGAGGGAGAGGGAGAGTCTGCCCTGTTCTATCGAAACCGTATCCATCAAATCCGAAAGAATGCGGTCTATTCTCATTACAATTTTTTCCACAGTTTCAAGGTTTCCCTGAATTAGGTCTTCATCTTGAAGCTCTTCGTAAAACAGCTCCATGGTGTCCCTCGCATTAAGAGAAATTGCGGTGAGGGGGTTTTTAATTTCATGCGCTACCGTTGTTAAAAATGTATTTTTTGCCTCATTATACTTTTGAAGTTGCTCATTTTGTACACTAAGCTGTACCCTTTGATCTTCATACTCACCTATGTATAAATAAACCACAAGGCCGCACACCATCCCAGAGCCGAGAAATGCAATTAAATAATCCCAGAAAACTCTTGCTTCTGAAGCGATAGGAGTGACAGTTTCGGGGTAGATATATGCTATGGCGCACATTCCAACAAAGAGAAGAATTTCAAGTATACTAACAACAATCGCATACATCTTATCAAGCATAAGCACAGTAAAAATAATTGCAAAAATAAAATAGTTTGATATCCCACTGCGATATCCACCATCCGTGAAGAAAAATATAGGGAAAATAATGAAAAAAACAATAATAATTGTTATCAGCGAGCAGAGATTATAATTGCCGCTTTTCTTAGAATATATTAACATGCCAACGGAAAAAAACAGTGAAATGGATATGAGCGATACTACAAAAAATGTAGCACCTGTAAGCATTGTGGCAATTGCAAGGCAAAAGCACATGATGCTTGCAGACAGTGCAAGTATGTTAAAAAGCCTAACTCTAAACTCATATTTTGAGTCGAAAAAATTATCGGCTACATACCGTATGCATTTTTTAATTTTCTCCAAGAGCTACCCTCCTAAATATTAGTAAAATCTAAGTGCAAAACATATAGTGTGAAGAAGTAAAAGCGAAATATTAAAAAAACACAATAATTTCTCACTGCAAGAGTATTATGCACTTGCCCATTAGTAAAAGAGTATCAAGAATTTAGCAGTCGGATATTCTTTTATATAATTTTCTCCACCGTAGGCGGAAAAGTGATGAAGGATAATTTACTTGATTTGTTTGTATTGATTAACAATATATATAATACACTAAAAACAACGAAAAATCGCTATTATTTTTTAAAAATTGTAACTAATTGTAAAGTATGTAGAAATCATGTCCATCTATGTCTTAAATTGTATAAAAATTATAAAAAATACAGTAGTTACTAAATTAATATGTAAAAGCTATTACAATGTAAATGATATAGTTTTTGTAACAATTAATCATTTTAAGAAATATTTGCTATAATTTTAATATGCTAAACCATAGAATTAGCTATTGTTTATGAATGTTTTATTTTTAGAAAGGCAGGATGCAATATGGAAAATAATGATAAGAAAGTACAAAACGCACCATCGAGTGACCAAACTCAAGCACTATTTGTGTCTTCAAGGAAGAAACAGTTAGAAGAGCAAGAGGCTCAGAGAATTGCGGCAGAAAAAGAAGCCCAAAGGATAGCGGCAGAGGAAGAAGTTAAGAGGCTTGAGCTTGAAGTAGCGGAGAGAAAGCGTCAAGCTGAAGAAGACGCTAAAAGAATTGAAGCCGAAGCTATCGAGAGAAAGCGTCAAGCTGAGGAAGACGCTAAAAAAATGGAAATAGAAGCGGCTGAGAGGAAGCAAAAGGCTGAAGAGGATGCAAAAAAAGCAGCACTGGATGCTAAAAAAGCAGAAATTGCCGCACAGGGGAAAAAACTTCAGTCAGACATAACAGGAAAGCTTGGTTCCACGGCAAGCAATCTGCAAAACAAATTTACAAAAAATGAAAAAGCCGATACACCATCACCAAAAGCTTCTGCAAGTGATGCTGCAACTGCGGCGGCACCTGATAAGCAGAAAATGATGATGTTTGGCGGTATAGCTGCAGTTGCAATAGTTGTGATTGCATTGATGGCAATGCTCCTTGGCGGAGGTGGCGGCATTAAAGAGAGCGAACTTCAAGGCGTATGGTATTCAAATAATGGACTGTCCATGATTGAATTTATAGGCGATGAGTTTGAGATGTCTTCGGTTACAGGTGAGACGGCAGTGGGACCCTATGAAATTGATGATACAACAGTTTATCTCCTTGAAGAAGGTGTTCCATTAGTTACACTTACCATGAATGAAGACCTTTCCTTCTATGCACTTGAAATTGACACTACATACCGCAGAGAAGGCGATTTTGAGGTGAATTCAATATCCACACTGGAAGATATTATGGGCACATGGTACGCAAGCGATGGCACCACGGCTTTACACATATATGATGGTGAATATGAGATTGTTGACGCTATTCAGACAGTTTATTACGATATATATAGTTTCAGCGAAGACCACATTACTCTATATACAGATGGAAGCCCTACATATGATGTGCTCTTTGATGGTCCAAACCTCTATATGCCCGACCTTGGAATTACATTTGTAAGAGATGGAGGATTAGCAGCGGCTACTGCGGCTCAAATTGCAGCTGTAATCCCCGGACAATGGTTGGTAATAGATGTAGTAATGGTGCTATTTCCTTCCGACGATAATGCTACAGGCACGGTTCATTATTACGCCACAAGTGGCAATTTCGTGACTGAGGATATATATGAAATTCATGATGGTAAAATAGTAGCTTATGTCGGTGCAGAGGAATATCACTACACATTTATTTCACCAACCCAGATGATGGATACTGGCGGTAACATAATGGAAAAAATCAGCGATAGTTACTAAGAACCACCCTTGGGGAAATAGCCCTTAGTCTTATATTTTGGCGTTAATCTGAAAGGAATGATAGTAAAATGAATAATCTATTACTCACGGCTATCTTTGAAAATGGTTTCCAAGAAATTTATTTGCCCGTTGTGGATAACAAAACCATGTTAGTGGAAATTCGCCCGTCGATAAGCGGACTTGTTGATGACATTATGCTCCCTATTGAAGTATGGGGAGGAAAGTGGAGCATGAATAGCACAAAGCAGTTTGTCATTACAAAAGATGAAAAACCGCTTGAAAGCTGTGAGCTCGAAGACGGACTGCTTTTAAACTGCAATATAAGAAATACCGATATGATTTTCTCCCTCACAGTCTCGGAAGCGGATAAGGGCAATACATCATTTGATAAATATTTCTTAGATATCAATGCGATAAAAGCGGTTACGATAGGGAGCGCTACAAGTAGCAATAATATCGTACATACAAATAAATTCTGCTCACCCAATCACGCCGAAATAGTGATGGAGGATGGAATTATAGTCGTAAAGGATAGAAATAGCGTAAACGGCACATTTGTAAACGGCAGACTCCTCACCGCAACAAGACCACTCAACTACGGCGATGTAATTTATATAGTGGGGCTTAAAATTGTTTATCTCGGCAATGTACTCTGTGTAAACAATCCTAAAAATGAGTGCCAAGTAAATGAAAAGATTTTAAAGAAAATAAATATAGAACCAACAGAATTTTCCGAAGAAGTGTCCGAATACAGCGGTGAAGAAAACTACTTCCTAAGAACACCAAGAAAAATAGAACTCTTAGACACTGAAACTTTCACAATTGAGCGTGCACCCACAAAGAATAATCAAAAGCAACAACCACTCTTTTTAACACTCGGCCCCTCCTTTACAATGGTTATCCCAATGCTTGCAGGGACAATGCTCTCGGGCAATTCGGGAAGCATGGCGAGCTCACTTGTTATGTCGCTTGGTGCGGCACTTATAGGCGGTGGTTGGGCGGTGCTAAATATCCGCTACAACAAAGAAGAAGCACTCACTTCCGAAAAAGAGCGCACAGAAACATATGTGAAATACCTAAATAATATGACAAAGCTGATAGCGGATAAAATGGAGCTAAACAGAGAAGTTTTAAACGCTATGTACCCAGGCAGTGAGCAGGTTATAAACTTTGCAAATGGCTCTTCAAGGCTGTGGGAAAAAAGCTGTGTGCATGACGACTTTTTGGATGTCAATGTGGGTAACTGCAATATTCCAAACCTCAATAAAGTAGAAATCCCAAAAGAACAAGCAATGGCAAACTACGACCCACTTAACGACAATCTAACTAAAATTAAGGAGAAGATGTCACAGTTAAATGATGTGCCATCAAGGCTTTCCCTTTCAAATAATATGATGGTGGGTATCGTGAGTAAAAATAGGGATAAAGCTCTGAACTTAGTGCGTGTGGTTACTTCACAGCTCACAGCACTCCACCCCTACACAGAGCTTAGAACATCCTTTATCTATCCGATGAGCGAAACGGATAGCTGGGATCATGCGAGATTTTTGCCCCATACATGGGCGCCGGACGGCAGTATCAGGCTTATTGCAAATGATAAAAATACCGTTGGTGATGTGCTCTACTTCCTTTCCTCGGTAGTTCGTGACAGGCTTGAAAACACAGGCAGTAAGGACGAAGATGCAAAAATACTCCCACATTATGTGGTTGTAATAGGGGATATATCCCTAATTGAAAATGAGCCAATGGCTAAATACCTATTAAACCCCACGCCGGAGCTTGGCATAACAGTGGTATTCCCTGTAAGCTCCACCGATAAACTGCCGGCGGCTTGTAGCGTAATTATTCAAGATAATGATGACTACAATGGATTTTACAGCACAAGGGGAGAGTTCCCAGAAAGAGAAGATGTAAAATTTCCCATTATTCCTGTTGCTAAAATGGATGAGTACAGCAGAAGGTTATCAAATTACAAGGTGCGTGAGATGAACCTTTCGGCAGGTATCCCCGAAATGCTCACCTTCTTAGATATGTATAAAACCTCAAATGTAGACGATTTAGAGGTAATGAAAAAATGGCTTGAAAATCGCACATATGAAAGCATGAAAGCGATGGTTGGCTATAAATCGGGTGGGGTGCCTCTCTATCTCGATATTCATGAAAAATACCACGGCCCGCATGGACTCGTGGCAGGTACTACCGGTTCAGGTAAATCGGAAACACTTCAAAGCTACATCCTTTCCCTTGCAGTAAACTACCATCCGCATGAAGTAGCATTCATACTAATCGACTACAAAGGCGGTGGCATGGCACAGAGCTTTGACGGTCTTCCTCACTTAGCAGGCGTAATCACAAACTTAGGCGGCAATGCCACAAATCGTGCACTGCTCTCTATTAATGCCGAGATTAAGCACAGGCAGAAGGTGTTTAACGAATACAAGGTTAAGCATATCGACGCATACATAGAGCTTTACCGTTCAGGTGTAGCGAGCGAGCCAATGCCGCATCTGCTTATAATTGCCGACGAATTTGCCGAGCTTAAAAAAGAGCAACCCGAATTTGTAAGGGCGCTTGTTTCCGCCGCTCGTGTAGGTCGTTCTTTAGGTGTAAACCTAATTCTTGCTACACAGAAACCAAGCGGTGTGGTAGATGAAGAAATTTGGTCCAATACACGCTTTAGGCTCTGCTTAAGAGTTGCCGATAAGCAGGACTCAAATGAAATGCTAAAACGCACCGAAGCCGCATTTATCACAGGTACTGGTCGTGGTTACTTCCAAGTAGGTAACGATGAAATTTTCGACGAATTCCAAAGTGGTTGGTCGGGTGCGGAATATCAGCCCAATATACCTTTTACAGATGATAAAAATGCAAAGGTTGAGCTTATCAATCTAATCGGTAAAAACGGCGTTCCAAAACAGAAGAAAAAGAAAAAGAGCGATAATATTGCAAAGCTCACACAGCTTGATGCAGTGGTTAAGCATTTGCATGATGTTGCGGATGAAAATAGCGTTGCTCCACTTCGCAAAATCTGGCTTGATCCACTTCCAAAGTCGCTCTACCTCGAAGACCTTGCGAAAATACAAAAGCCAAAAGGATTTTCACTGCTCCTACCAGTCGGCTTAGCGGACAGCCCAGAAACACAGAGCCAGTTCCCCGTTGCAGTTGATTTCTTAAGGGATGGACATCTGCTCGTATGCGGTACAGGCGGCAGTGGTAAAACCACACTTTTACAAACATTAATTTACTCAGCAGTAACACAATACACAAAAGAACAGGTAAATATCTATATTGCAGACTTCTCGAGCAGAACAATGCCAGTATTTGCAAATCTACCGCATGTGGGCGGAGTTATGTTTGAGGGCGAGGACGACAAGATAGAAGAAGTATTTGCTCTACTTAAAAACACTTTGGCAGAAAGAAAGAGCAAATTCAGTGAAGCAGGCATAGGCTCATACCGTGACTATGTACAGCAGAGCGATGACTGCCCAGCAATACTCTTCTTCATTGATAACTATGTTGCCTTTGCTGATTCATACAGCCAATATGAAGACACACTCACACAGCTCAGCCGAGAAGCGGCAAGCTATGGTATCTACCTAATCTTAACAATGAATAATTCGGGTGAAATACGCAGTCGTATGCGCCAAAACTTTATAAACGGCATAGCGCTTCAAATGAGCGATAAATTTGAATATGAAGCGGCAGTTGGCGGACGCAGTGAAATTCTTCCCGATGATAGAACACCCGGCCGTGGTCTTATCAAAGCACCACTTCCACTTGAATTCCATGTTGCTTATGCGGTTCGTGAAGAAGCAGGTGCAAGCCAAGTGCAGACACTTCGCAAAATGTTTGCAAACATGAAAAAAAGCAGTGGAGTTAAAAAATTAGGCGGTGTGGTTGACGGAGTTACCCATGAGAGCTTAATGGAAAATGACGATGTTAAAAAACTTTCTAAAGACAGCATTGCACTCGGGCTCAATATCGAAAGCGGTGCAGTAATATCTACCGACTTAGATAATATCTTCTGCTACACAATAAGTGGCTTTGAAAACACTGGCAAGAAAGAGCTTGCAATGTCCATTTTAAAACAAGCAAAGGCAAAGGATGCCACACTCTATCTATTCGACAAAGCCGATTCAAGCCTTGCAGAAAGCGGATTATTCGAAAAGGTTTACAGCACTGATGAAGAGCTGTTTGGACTTATGGATGAAGTATTTGTGCCAGAGTTTTCGGGCAGAAATAAGATTGTTAATACCGCAAGAAATGATGGCAAAAGTGTTAAAGAAGCTATGAAAGATAAAAAGAGAATAGTGCTCTTTATCGGCGATATGAATTTATTTATGAAAGCTGTTTATAGTAAGAGCTTTAAAATGAATGAATTCCTTGAAATTGCCCTAAATAAAGGTAAGGAACACAAAATTAATCTCTTTGCCGCAATGCTCCCCGATGATTATTTCGACAATGCAAGATACGCACTGATGAACACATGGGCGGCACAAAACACTGGCATACACCTCGGCGGAATGTTCGACCAACAGGGTGCACTGAATTTTGAAATGAGCATGGCTGATAGGGTAAGACAGTACTCAGCAGGCAAGGGCTATACTCAGGATGAAAAGGAAAATGTAGTGAAAATTATCACTCCACAAACCCCAAAGGAAGAAGAATAGAGTATAGGGTTTAAGTAAATTTGTTAGGTGTAGAAAGCAGATTTTCGCTTTCTACACCCATATGAAAGGAAATGCAGGATATGGCTAAAATACAAGTAGATGTTCAGCTGCCCTCACTTGCAAAAGCTTACGAATTTTTACTCGATGACAGCATGAGTGTTGGTAAAGTAAAAAGGGACTTCATAAAGCAGATTGAAGCTGTGGAGGGTAGAAAAATATTTGAAGACGAAACACAGGTGCTTTTTAGCTCGAAAAATTTAGGCGGACTTTTAAATGATGCTGAAATCCTCGGAAATATGGAGATAAAAAGTGGGGATACAATCATACTCATTTAGCAAAAGTTTCACACAGAAAGGAATGACATTCTATGGCGAATACGAGCAATATAGACTCGGATAAAATTATCTCTACCGCCGCCTCTATGGAAAAGGAAATTTCAGTTGTACACAGCTGTGCGCAGAAATTTTCCGATGCAATGTTAACCCTTGATAAACAATGGATTTCCGAAAGCAAGACTGTTCTAATGCAGTCGTTTAACAGTGATTTGGAAGCTATGAATGAGCTTGCAGAGCAGATGAGCGAATTTTGTGATTTGCTTAGAAATATGGCTAATTCATATGATTCATCAGAAAAAGATATTGCAGATAAAATTAAGGCACTGCCAAAACTTTAATATAAGGGCATAAAATAGGCTTTCTAAGCTATGGCAAAGAAAATTTATATATCCCTATTAATGATTTTGTGCATTTGAAAGGATGGATATTTTATGGCTGAGAGCGAATTAAAGGTCGATGTCAAAGCCTTTACGGCGGCGAGTGAAGAAATAAGCGCAATGACTAAAAACTTAGAGCAAAGTGTAAATGCCTATCTCAGCGGAGTAAATTCTCTAAGAAGCGTGTGGCAGGGGGATGGCTCTAATAATGTCAAAGCAATGGCGCAATCAATGCTAAACAGCATGGAGCTCTTGATGACACATCTCAGTGCATATCCAAAAGCACTCGGCGAAGTGGCAGGAATATATGTGACTTCTGAAAAACAGCTCGCAGAAACAGGCAAGTCACTTAATTTCGACAGTAGCTCAATGATGTAATCTACTTCTTAAAGGAGATGAAACAAAAATGGCACAAATTTCTTTTGATTATAACAATGTTATAAACAAAGCTAAGGATTTAGATAATATAGCCACTGCTATGCAAAATCAAACTTGCAAAGAAATTGAAGAAATAATAAAGAATATAGAAGCTTCATGGTCGGGGGACAGTGAAAAATTATTTGTCACATATCTAAGCAATGTTTCAGAACATGTGAAAAATCAAGCAAAATATCTCACCCAGTGTGCGGAGTACCTCCGTGCCTCTGCAAAAAAAATGCAACAGGCAGAAAGCACAGTCGAGGGTGCAATACAAAAAATATAGGCTTTATACATGGGACTGATAAAAAAGCCGAACAAATAAAACTAAACTATGGGAGGGTAACCTATGGCAACCAATGTTAATATGCAACAAATGAAAGCGGTAGCGGCTGAATTTGAAAAAATTGGGACTACACTTTTTGCAAATGAAAAGAAATTATCCGAATTAATGAGTGAGCTAAGCACTGTTTGGCAGGGCGAAGCGGCACAAAAATATCTCACAAGCTATGAGCACCATCTGCCCGAATTACAGCAGATGAGCAAGCTTATGACCACCACCAGCCAGACACTAAATTCAATTGCGGCAAGTTATATGAAATCCGAAAGTCAAATCAGTGATATTATAAATTCGGCACTTGCTAAAGGATAAAAACTTAACACAATATACACTCGAAAGGATTGATTTTTTATGGCAAATGAAGGCTCAATGAAGGTTAATGTGGCAAGGCTTAGAGATTTAGCCGCCGATATGAATAAAGTATACAATTCCTATATGAACAGCCTATCTCTGGCTAATAAAGAAACAGATAAACTGCGCAATACATGGACGGGGGATGCGGCATCATCCTTTTTGATTTCATACAATACGCTAAACACCAAATGCAATGATTTTATGACCACACTTAGCAACACTGTGCGTGTGTTATATGAAGTTGCAGATACTTATGAAGCGAGTGAAGCTGCAATTGAATCTGCGGCGGAGAAATTACCATCACTACCTACTAATACCATGGTATAGGGGGAATAGATATGAGTACTTTTAAAGTATCCTATGACCTGCTTAGACAGCAATCCGAAGCGCTGAAAAGCCTTGCTAAAAAGGTTGATGTACATGGGGAAGATTTAACAAGCGTGAGTGGACAGCTATCGGTAAATACAGCTTTTGCAGACCTGCAAGGCGATCTAAAAAAATTAGGCGCACAGCTTGATAATATCTCTGCCACCATTAATGCCTGTGGCGTACTGCTTGGGACAATAGGGGAAACCTACCAAAACTCGGAAGTTACTGTGGTAAAAAGAGCACAGGAAACAAGAGTATATCAACGAGATGTATATAAAAATCCTGTTGTCATTGTAGTGCATGACAGTGGCTCGGACACTTCCACAGGAGGCTATGCCTCCTCAGCCAATTACGGCGGAGGCACGGGGTATAATAGCGGAGCAGGGGCGGCATATAGCGGTGGTGGCGGTGAAGCCTATACTGCCACTGCTACAAATATGTCCACAGGTACCGAAGGTGCTACTGCGAGCACAATGTCCTCAGGCGATTTTAGCACAGGCTCAGGAATGGGGCAAACAGATGGGAATGTTACAAATATATTTGTTAATACACCCGAAAGCGGTGGGATGAGTGCAGGAGCTACCGCTGCTGTGGGCGCAGGAGGTGCCGCAGTAGGTGCTGCTGCCGCAATGGGTGCCAAAAAAGTAATGGAAAAAATAAAGGGTAATTCCGATAAAGAAAACACCGAAAATAAATCCGAAGCCACAAAAACAGTAATCTCTGATACCGCACCAAAAGCAAGTACAGAGTTTATAGATCCTGAGATTGCACTTGCAGAGGCAAGAAAAAAGCTTGCCGAAGTTAGTGATTAATTTGCACAAGACACTAAAATATATTGGGAGGAGGGTATGAAACTTGTATGAAATACGAGTGCTTTTAATAGATGATGACGAGATGATTTCAGATATGGTAAAAAGAATACTCATTAGAAATGAGTATAAAGTTATTTCATGCTATAATTTATCTGATGCACAGCGCATTATTGATGAGAATTCACCAAATATTGTTATAGTGTCCATGGATAGTTTTAAAGCTGAAATAACTCCCTTTTTAACAGAAAATAAAAAAAGGCTAAACCATAGCAAATATATAGTAATATCCTCCACCGATAATGAAGTGGAAATACTTAAAGCTGGCGCGGATGATTGGATTAGAAAGCCGTATAAATCAAATGTGCTTTTAACAAGGCTTGAAGTAATGTGCAGAGATAATTAAATATATAAATAGTCTTTATATATTATTTTTAGAGAACTAATTTTTTAAACTTCTTAAAATATTTTTAAATAACATAAGGGGTATTTATTCCAAATGGAATAAATGCCCCTTATGTTCTAATTTTGTATGATTTTAGTAAATGTAATAATTAAAACAATTATTTAGACTACTCAATTTGCAACTCAATGAGTTTGTGATAAAAATCTTATGTTTACTCTTATTTACCAATTTCAGGAAGATTATTTTTCTTTAGCATCTGAGCCTGAACTTTCATAGGTAATCCAAATAGATTAATAAAGCCCTTGCTGTCCATCTGGTCATATACATCATCTTCGCCGAATGTAGCGATATCTTCGCTGTATAGGCTATATGGTGAAGTGGTTGAAGCAGGCTTGATATTGCCTTTGTAAAGCTTGAGCTTAACTGTACCTGTAACTGTTTTCTGTGTTTCCTCAACAAATGCCTTAAGGGCTAAAAACAGAGGTGTGTACCACTGTCCATTATAGATTAAATCAGCCATCTTAAGCCCGATTTGCTCTTTGTAATGGGAGGTTTCTTTATCTAAGCAGAGCATTTCAAGTTGCTTATGTGCGAAGCTGAGTACACTTCCACCTGGAGTTTCATATACACCACGGCTTTTCATACCCACAAGACGATTTTCCACAATGTCAATCACACCGACACCATTAGCGCCACCTATTTCATTAAGCTGCTTAATAAGTGCACTGAACTTCATCTTTTCGCCATTTAAAGCTACTGGTTTACCTTGCTCAAAATCCAAAGTTACATATGTAGCTGTGTCGGGTGCCTTTTCCATAGAAACGCACATTTCAAGGATTTTATCATAATCAGGCTCGTTTGCAGGATCTTCAAGGTCGAGACCTTCATGGGAAAGATGCCATAGGTTTTTATCTTTAGAATAGTTTGTTTCTCTGTTGATTTTTAGTGGGATATTGTATTTTTCCGCATAGTCAATAGCGTCTTCACGGCTCTTTATCTCCCAAATACGCCAAGGAGCAATAATATCTAATTCGGGTGCAAATGCTTTAATTGTAAGCTCAAAACGCACTTGGTCATTACCCTTGCCAGTACAACCATGGCAAATAGCATCGGCGCCTTCTTTTTTAGCAATATCAACAAGGTGCTTTGCAATAATTGGGCGTGCAAAACTTGTTCCAAGTAGATACTGGCCTTCATATACAGCATTAGCCTTTAAGCTTGGAAGGATAAAATCGTCTGCAAATTCGTCCACTAAATCCATTACATAAAGTTTGCTCGCACCTGTATTAATAGCCTTTTCTTCAAGGCCGTCAAGTTCGTCGCCCTGCCCGAGGTCGGCAACCGCCGCAATAACTTCACATCCATAATTAGCTTTAAGCCAGTGGATAATTACCGAAGTGTCCAGCCCGCCAGAATATGCTAAAACTATCTTATTGTATTTTTTCATTTTGTTTCCTCCATATGTATAAATATTCTTATTATATGTATAAAATATCACAAAGCGAAGTAAATGTCAAGTATAAAATTGAATTTGTAAACAATTTGATTTGAGTGAAGATTTTGCAGCTGAAATACATGAATTACAGTTAAGTAAAAAGAGAAAAAGATATAAGAAAATGGAAATTTGCAGACGAAAATTTAGCAATGTAAAGAAATAAAAATAAAAAATGCTCAAACCTCGCTTTATAGCTTGGCATGAGCATTTCAATTAAATTATACAATGCATGATAGAGGCTAAATAGTCTGATTTTTTATATAACCCTTTTCGCCTACTATTTTAACAAAGATGAAATTCATCATATAGAGTTTGCGCTGAAGAATAGCTAAAAATAGACACATTTTTATCCAAAGCCTATTTGTTTTTCTTTTCCATATCAAGCAAAAACTCTTTCATACTAAGTCCACCGGCATAACCAACAAGTTTTCCCGAAGCTCCTATCACCCTGTGGCAGGGGACAATAACGGTTATTGGGTTTTTATTGTTTGCCATACCGATAGCACGGCTTGCCTTTGGATTTCCCACGGAAGTTGCAATATCTTTATAACTTCTTGTTTCACCATAGGGAATACTGCAAAGAGCTGCCCAAACTTTCTTTTGAAACTCGGTGCCATATAGCTTATACGGTAAATCAAATTCTTTCCGTTTGCCCTCAAAATATTCCAAAAGTTGATTATATGCTTTATCGCTAAGTGCATTTTTTGTGCCGTAATCGGAAATATCATCTTCATGCAATTTCTTGAAAAATGTGATATAACCATCTTCATATTCCATCTTAAAATTACCCATTGGGGTCTTATAAACTGCAAAGTTTTTCATTTTATCATCCCTTCTAATTCCTGAAAAGAGGTTATTATAAAACTTTCCTCAAAATATGTCATCAGCAGTATCAAAAAATGAGTTAGCTGTTTAAAATATTTTAATACATCCATCATGCAATATCAAGAAGTATTTTACTTTATAGTAAAAACAGCCTATGCTATCAACATAGGCTGTTTTTATCGGTTAATATAAAAAGTCAGTAAAATATGTGTTATATGGCACCATGGGCTTATATTACCCCAAAAACTCCGCATTCAGCTCCTTTGCAAGCGCACAGGAAACGAAATGATTATGAGTAAGCTCCTGAAGGTTATAAACCTCGGTGGTACAAATAGCCTGTTTCTTCGGACATCTTGCAGCGAAACGGCAACCGGCAGGAGGATTAATTGGAGAAGTAATCTCACCAGTGAGCATCTCTTGGTGCTTAATATAGTCGATTGACGGTACAGGAACAGCCGATAGTAGCGCTTTAGTGTATGGATGATATTGTTTAGCGAAAAGCTCTTTACTTTCGGAAAATTCCACAGGAGTACCCATGTACATAACCAAAATGTCATCGGATATATGCTTAACAACCGACATATCATGGGTGATGAAGATATAAGTAAGGCCGAGCTCTTCTTGTAAATCCTGCATTAGATTTAGTATCTGCGCCTGAATTGATACATCGAGTGCCGATACAGGCTCATCACATACAATGAGCTTTGGTTGTAGTGCAAGTGCTCTCGCTACACCTATTCTCTGTCTTCTGCCGCCATCGAGCTCATGCGGATAGCTGTTTGCAATACGGGATGCAATACCAACAGTGTCCATAAGCTCTTTAACACGCCTGAATGTTTCTTCCTTGCTTGGATATTCTTTGTATATGAGCAGTGGTTCTGCGATTAACTGCTCAACAGTCATTCTCGGATTAAGTGAGGAGAATGGATCTTGGAATATCATCTGCATCTCTCTGCGAAGTGCTTTTAGCTCTTCTTTTGAGGGGTTTGTAATGTCTTTTCCCTCGAATAATATATTTCCTTCGGTGGACTCTAAGAGATGAATAATAGTTCTGCCCAGTGTACTCTTTCCACATCCCGATTCACCAACTACGCCAAGTGTACGGCCTCTTTCAAGCTTAAAGCTAACACCGTCAACTGCGTGAAGTGTGCCTTTTGGTGTGTTAAAGTATTTTTTTAGATTTTTTACTTCAAGTAAGGTGCTCAAACTATTTCACCTCCATATATTTATAGCATTTTACGAAATGCCCTTCATTTATTTCAAAGCTTGCGCATTTCTTTTCTTTGCAAATGTCCATTCTATCGCCGCATCTGTCGTAGAAATTGCATCCCACGGGCAGATTAGAAGGGTCGGGCATCATGCCGTTTATCGGCGTAAGCCTGTTTACATCCTGCGATAAGCTCGGTATTGAACCAAATAAGCCTATTGTATATGGGTGGGAGGGGTTTCTAAATATATGCTCCCTTGTACCTGATTCAACTATCTCGCCCGCATAGATGATTGCCACTCTATCGCATGTTTCCGCAACCACACCAAGGTCATGGGTGATTAAAAGCATTGATGTGCCAAGCTTTTGCTTTAATTCCATCATAAGGCTTAAAACCTGTGATTGTATGGTTACATCAAGTGCGGTAGTAGGTTCATCCGCTATGAGTAGCTCTGGCTTACATGCTAAAGCTATCGCTATCAGCACACGCTGTTTCATACCACCTGAAAACTGATGTGGATACTCAGCATATCTCTCGCCGGGTATTCCCACCTGCTCAAGTGCGTCCACAGCTCTTTTTGTAGCCTCTGCCGCGCTCACATTGTTGTGAAGCTTGATTACCTCGCATATCTGATCACCAACGGTCAAAACAGGGTTAAGGCTTGTCATGGGGTCTTGGAATATCATGCTTATCTTTTCCCCACGCATTTCCCTTAGCTCTTTGTCGGAGAATTTCATTATGTCTTCGCCTTCAATAAGCACTTCACCGCTGATGATTTTACCCGGTGGGTTTGGCACGAGCTTTAATATGCTCAGTGCAAGAGTTGTTTTTCCTGCACCTGTTTCACCTACAAGACCCAAAGTTTCACCCTTGTTTATTGTCAGCGTAACATCGTTTACAGCCTCAACCTTTTCGTCTTCAACAACATAGTGAACTGTTAAATCTTTTATCTCTAATAGTTTTTCCATAATAGTACCACCTTTCTGTTTTAGTCGTGGGTCGAGTGCATCACGCAGACCATCGCCAAATAGGTTTATTCCGTAAATTGTTATCATTATTGCAAGACCTGGGAAGGTGATTACCCACCAGTAGTCCCTGATATATTCTCTACCAGCACTTAGCATTGCTCCCCATTCAGGTACGGGTTGCTGTACGCCGAGTCCGATGAAGCTAAGGCTTGAAGCTGATAGTATCGCTCTTGCAATACTCATTGTCGCTTGTACAATAATTGGTGCCATACAGTTTGGTAGTATGTATTTTGTGATTTTTCTAAAGTCGCTTGCACCATTTGAGATTGCCGCTTCTATGTATTCCTGATTTTTTACTGTAAGCACTGCGCCCCTTACAATTCTTGCATGTCCCGGTATCGCACCTATGGCTATCGCTATAACTAAGTTTGTTATATTACCACCGAGTGCCGCCATGATTGAAATTGCAAGTAGGATATTTGGTATCGACATCCAGATGTCGATAAATCTCATTAGGACATTATCCACTTTATCTCCATAGTAAGCTGCTGCCGCTCCGATGATGGTTCCCACTGTAACGGATACCATTACCGCGGACACACCTACTAATAGTGATATTCTTGCTCCGTATAGTATTCTTGCGAATATATCCCTACCAAATGAATCGGTACCGAATATATGCTCCGAGCTTGGAGGTTGATTTGCATCCCTTAGTACCTGCACATCATATCCCTCGGGGGATACTACTCCAGCCATTGCCGCTCCAACTATTACTATCATAAGTAGAAATAGCCCAAACATCGCCATTTTATTTCTCACAAGGCGCTTAATTACATCGCCCCACATGCTATTTTTTCTTTTTGCTGCACTCACATTAGCTGTGCCTGTATTTGTTGCGGTCATATTAAGCTGCCTCCTTTGCTAAAGCCTTTTGCATCTTAGCCAGTTTTCTCTTATGACTGCCGCCGTACTGCGATTTAATTCTTGGGTCGATAAACGCATAGAGCAGGTCAACCGCTAAGTTTACTATGGCATGTATGAATGCTAAGTAGAGCACACAGCCCTGTACCATTGGGAAGTTTCTTACACCTATTGCATCTACAAGCAGTTTACCAATACCTGGGATGGAGAATACCTGCTCTGTAACTACCGCCCCACATAGCATTGAGCCAAAGGAGTTACCTATTACTGTTACAATTGGGATAAGGGCATTTCTAAGTGCATGTTTATACTTTATTATTCTTTCAGTCTGTCCTTTTGAACGAGCTGTTCTGATATAGTCCTGTCTGATTACTTCAAGCATTGTTGAGCGGGTCATCCTCATGATATTTGCCGCTGAGGAGGTACCGATTGTGAGTGCTGGCAGTATCCAGTACTCAAATCCACCAAGCCCTGATGCGGGCAACATTCGCCAGTGCACTGCAAAGAGTAGTATCAGCAGTAGCCCCTGCCAGAAGTTTGGCATTGATACACCCACCATTGATATACCCACTGCAACCTTATCAAGCATCGAATTTTGTTTTGTTGCCGAGATTATCCCTGCAAATATACCTATTGTTACCGCTATCAGTATACTCGCTGTGGCAAGCTGCATTGTTCTTGGGAATCTTATCAGTATTTCTTCTAATACAGGTCTCCCAGTTGTATATGAGGTTCCAAAGTCGCCTTTTGTTAGTAGGTTAAATAGATATGTTCCGTATCTTACGAAGAATGGGTCATTGAGCCCAAGCTCTTCTTCCTTCATCGCTATCTGCTCTTCTGTTGCGTCATCAGGTAGTAGCATTTCCGCCGGATTACCAGGGGTGAAGTAGAGTAGCGTGAATATTATCAAAGTTACTCCTAAAAGTACCGGTATTAACATCACCAGTCGCTTTATTGCGTATTTTAGCATGTTGGATTCCTTTCCGATTATGTATAATGGCTGACATATAGCTTTTATATATCAGCCATTTAAACTATCTTGCTATTAGTCTGCGTAAGCGTAAACCTGTGATAGATTTGGTGTATTTGCTGGGCTTATTACAAAGTTTTCTACATTATCGCTTGTACCTGTTAGTATATTTGTATAAGCTATTGGAAGTGCGATATAGTTGTTTACGATATAATCCTGTACTTCAGCGTAAGCTGCATTTCTTGCTTCATCTTCATATAGGCTTGCCGCTGTGTTGATAAGCGCATCTAAGTTTTCATCAACGGAGTTAACAATACCGATTCTTGAAGCTGTGGAGAATAGGGAACCAACTGCTTGGAATGGGTCGCCTGTTGTAGCTGTCTGTGATGTTACTGTTACATGTGTACCGCCATCAGTTTTACCTGCTTCGGAGTATGTAGCTTTGTCAAGCACTTGAATGTCAACATTGATGCCTGCTTCTTTCCACATGTTTTGAACTATTTCAGCTGTCTTTTTAAAGTCGGAGTTTTGTTGGCAACGGCCTGAAAGTGTAATGCCATCTGGATATCCTGCTTCTGCAAGTAGCTCTTTAGCTCTCTCTACATCATAGGTGTAATCTTTAACATCCATCTGTCCGATAATAGCTGTGGACATAATGCTCTGTGCAAGTGTGCCGTATTCGCCGTAAACAGCATAAGCAATTCCTTCGTAGTCAAGGGAAATAGCCATAGCTTCTCTGATTTTTGGATCAAGCATTTCTTCTTTACTTTGGTTTAGTCCGATAAATGCTGTTTTGTATGAAGGGCCTGTTTGAAGCACTAAGCCCTCTGTTTCAGAAACCCTCTTAGCATCATTTGTTGCAAGGTCTAAAGCGATATCTGCCGCACCTGTTTCAAGCTCGATTGCACGGCTTGCAATTTCTGTGATAATTTTAAACTGGATGTATTCGGATTCGCCTTTTGTGCCCCAGTATTCTTCATTTCTTTTTAGTGTGATTGTAGAGCCTGTTACCCATTCGTCAAGTGTGTAAGCACCTGTACCAATTGGTTCTAAACCAGCTACATCGTCGCCCACTTCTTCAATATATTCTTTAGAAACTACACTGCTGTAAGCATGAGTTAAGAAGTTGTATATACCTGAGAATGGTTCGTGTAATGCAATAACAATTGTGTAATCATCTTCTACAACTGTGTTTTCGGCGTCAAAATATGAGAATGTAGATGTTGTTGTAGGATATGTAGCCGCACGCTCAATTGTAAATCTAACATCTTCCGCTGTCATATGTGTTCCGTTTGAGAAATATACATCGTCACGGAGTTTAAATCTGATATGTGTATCATCAATAACTTCCCATTCTGTTGCAAGATTTGGGATGATATTACCATCCGCATCTTTTTCAAGAAGGGTGTCGTAGATTAGAAACTCAATGATGTATGAGTTAAGCATATTGATAACCTGTGGGTTTAAGTTTGTTGGCTCACTTGAGAGCACAACCGATAGGGTGTCTTTTTTAACTAATTCGCCTGTTGGAGCACTTTCTGCGTCTCCTGTGGATGGTGCCTCGGATTCAGCACTCCCACATGCTGTGAAACTTACTAACATTATTGATGCTAATAGAATTGATAAAAACTTTTTCATTTTAAATAACTCCTTTTATTACTTTATTTATTAAGCCCCATTGCAGTGCCTAAGCGTCTTGGGTCTGCACAACCCACCATGCAATGATCGCCTTCATACAAAATTCCCTGTACCCCACCGAAAAATCTATCGAAGTCGGCTGTCTTTTTTAGCTTTTGCCCAAACTCTTCCAGTTTTTCAGCTTCGGTAATTCTGCCCTCATAGTTAAATACATTCGGGTTGTCGTTATAGCACCTCGGTGCTTCGATAGCCTCTTTTATACCCATATTGTAATCAACTAAATTTGAGATAATCTGTGCCACTGTGGTTATAATCCTATTTCCTCCAGGTGTGCCCACCACTGCAAATGGCTTTTTGTCCTTTAGCATTATAGTGGGGCTCATCGAGCTGAGGGGTTTTTTAAGTCCTGCTACACTGTTCGTTTTGCATTCTCCCACTGAAAAGCAACGCATCTGGCAGTTGAGCACCACACCAGTATTTGGCGGTACAACACCCGAGCCAAAAAAGGCGCTGATTGTCTTGGTGAGTGAGATTATATTGCCGTATTCATCGGCTATCGAATAGTGTGTGGTATTTGTTGGTTCAAACTCAAATGGGTCGCCTTTTACTGCAGGGGATACCTTGCCATACTCATATTCCTGCATCCTCTTTTTTGCGTATTCTTTAGATGTTAATCCTAAAAGTGGCAGTTTTACAAAGTTTGGGTCGCCCATGTATTCTTTGCGGTCTGCAAATATCATCTTAAATACTTCTGAAAGCAAATGCAGATGTTCTGCGCTGTGATATTTTATACTGCTCAAATCTTTGGTTTCCAAAAGATTGAGTATCTGGATTACATGTGTCCCTCCCGAGCTTGGTGGGGGAGAGGTGAGGATATTATAACCACGGTAATCTCCTGCAAGTGGTTCTATTTCGCTCACTTTATACTCGCTAAAGTCTTCCATAGTAAACTGGGCACCGAATTTATTTGCACTGTCTATAATTCTCTGTGCGATGTCACCGCTGTAAAAAGCTTTTTCACCATGCTCTGCAATCTGTGATAATGTATCGCCCAAATGAGGATTTTTAAAAATGTCTCCAGTGCTATACTCAACTAAATATGGATTGCCATCTTCTTTAAATCTCAGGAATTTATCTTTGTTGTCATCAAGCTCTTTTTTAAAGGAAGGTGCGATTTCAAAGCCGTTATATGCAAGCTCTATGGCGGGGGAGAGAGCTTCTTTTAATGTGAGTTTGCCATACTTTCTTTGTATATAGCAAAGCCCTGCAACCTCACCGGGTGTGCATATCGACTTTCCACCCTCGGATTTTGTATCGCCTATTACTTCGCCCTCTTCATCGAGCTCCCACATGGATGGCGTTGCGCTTTTCGGGGCAACCTCTCTGAAGTCCACAAAGATGTTTTTATCACACTCTGCATTGTGTGCGGTCATAAACCCACCACCGCCAAGGCTTGAGCAATGCGGTTCGCAGACTGATAATGCAAACCCGACTGCTGCCGCTGCATCAAAGGCATTGCCGCCCATCTCGAGGATACGAATACCCACTTTTGTTGCCTCTGGGTGTGCGGTTGCCACCATGCATTTATTGGATTGGGCTACT
Source organism: uncultured Oscillospiraceae bacterium (assembly GCA_964371155.1). GTDB lineage: Bacteria > Bacillota > Clostridia > Oscillospirales > Ruminococcaceae > CAYJEQ01. Next base: position 75,703 of record CAYJLI010000004.1, read on the forward strand.
TTTTGATTTTTTATTTCCATCATCCGCCCCCTATTAATAGACATCTCGCTTAAGAAGCTTAAGCACAGTTCTTACTTCCATCTCTATGCCTGTTGCCATACAGTCTTCATCTAAGATGAATTTATCACTGTGTAGCGGTGCCGTACTACTCTTGCTTTCGTTTCCAGCGCCTAAATGGAAGAATGCCGATGGAATCGCATCTGTGAAGTAGGAGAAATCCTCCCCTCCCATGCTGGGGAATTCTTTATAAACAATATTCTCCTTGCCAACTATCTCGATGGCGGTTTCTTCTACAATATCCATTACCTTATCATCATTTATAAGTGCAATATATCCATCATTAAATATTACTTCTGCCTCGGCATCCATTGAGAGAGCTACATTTTCGGCTATTCTCTTTATTTCGTCTTTGGCTTTCTGCCTTGCTGGTGTGCTGAGTGTTCTGAGTGTGCCAAGAAGTGTAACTTCTTTTGAGATAATGTTTGCCTTTTCACCACCTGTGATTTTTCCAAATGTGAGCACCACCGAGGTGAGGGGGGAGGTGTTTCTGCTAACCATAGTTTGAAGTGCGGTGATTATATATGCCGAAACTACAACTGCATCCACCGCAGTGTCGGGATATGCCGCATGGCCTTGTTTTCCCTTTACTATTATCTTTACTCCACCGGAGTTGCCATTTAGCTGTTTTCTTTTTAGCTCAATTTTTCCTATTGGGACATTTGGCATTACATGAAGGCCAATCGCATGGGAAACATTTGGGTTTAATAGGCATCCTTCTTTTATCATCCTATCGGCGCCGCCTTTTTGCTCTTCGGCGGGTTGGAAGAAAAATTTCACATTGCCATTAATCTCTTCTTCCATATCCTTTATAACCTTAGCCGCCCCCATTAAAATAGCTGTGTGTGCATCATGTCCGCATGCATGCATAACACCTTTATTTACTGAGCAAAAGCTTAAATCATTCTCTTCGGTTACGGGGAGAGCGTCTATATCAGCCCTTATCCCAACTGTCTTGCCATCTTTTTTACCCCTTACTATTGCCACAACACCCGTGTCCGCCACTCCGCTTTGATACTCTATATTATGCCTATCTAAAAAGGTACATATAGTCTTCATGGTTTCAAATTCCTGTGTGCTGAGCTCGGGGTTTTGATGGAGTGTACGCCTGTTTTCAATTACCTCGGGCAAAATGTCAGAAATTAGCTTTTTAATATTCATCTTGCGCTTACCCTCCTTTAATCGAGTATATAGTTTACAACTTTTTCTATTTTGCCATTTTCTATATAAACTTTTGGTGTTCTCACTGTAAATCGGCAGAGGATTTCATTTTTATTGCTACCCACCTTTGCCGCCGCCTCGGGTATTGTCACAGCATTTTGGCTTTCGTCACCATAGATTATTACTTCATCACCAACTTTGACAGACGGTATATCGGTAACATCCACCATGCACTGATCCATACATATTACACCTACTACCTTTGCTCTCTTTCCGTGGATAGTAACCTCTCCCACATCGTACATGTCTCTTGGGAAGCCATCGGCATATCCTACTTGGATTGTAGCGAGTGTGGTATCCCTATTGGTTTTGTATTTGTAGTTGTAGCTGATACCTTCGCCATTTTTGAGCGTTTTGATGTATGAAATTTTTGTTTTGAAACTTACCACTTGCTTAAGCTCTATATCGTTTTTCCTAAAAGACTTCATTCCGTATATGAGCGCCCCCGGTCTAACCATATCAAAGCAAAATTCAGGGTAGTCTATTGCGGCAATACTGTCCGCCACATGCTTATATTTAAATTTAAACCCTTTAGAGCTTTCCACCTTGCCCACAGCATCTAAAAATGCCTTGGTTTGTCGCTTGTTTTCTTCATCACCTGCAAGCGCTAAGTGGGAAAATATCCCCTCAACCTCTAAATGCTCAAGCTCAACTATCTTCTTAATAGCTTCGATACTTTTTTCAGTGTCGCTAAAGCCGATGCGGTTAAAGCCAGTGTCATATTTTATATGGACTTTTGGCTTCTTTCCTAATTTATCTCCGAGCTCATTTAAAATATTTGCTTGCTCTAAGGTGAATATACACTGCGTTATATCATTTTCCACTATGTGATGTAAATATTCATCCGCTGTGTATCCCATGATAAATATCGGGTAGTCGCTATATGCTTTGCGGATTTGCAGTGCTTCGGATAAAGTGGCTACTGCAAGATATCCTGCGCCCGACTCCATGAGTGTTTTCGCACATCTTATTATTCCATGACCATATGCATCCGCCTTTACAACAGCTGCAATTTCAGTGTCTTTGCCGAGTCTTTTCTTTAAGCTTTCCATATTAAAACGGAGATTATCTAAATTAACCTCTATATATGTATCTCTTATCATAGATTTCCTCCTAATATGCTATTGCGACACCGTCGCGCCTTGGGTCTGCCGCACCCTCTATACCGCATTCTGTGTATAAAACCCCCTGTACTCCACCCATCTTCATATCTAAGTCAAGCACTTTTTCGGTTTCGTGCCCCATTTCTCGGAGCTTTTCTGCGGTTTCTTCGGGGATAAGCCCCTCGTACACTATTTTATCTTTTACATTTTCAGTAATTCTTGGGGAAGATATAGCATCATATATATTCATTTCATGGTCAATAAGTTTTGATATAACCTGAGCTACATTACAAATAATTCTTTCGCCACCTGGTGAACCTAAAATTGCAAAGGGCTTATTATCTTTGCATATTATTGTGGGTGCCATGGTGCTGAGTGGCTTTTTGCAACTTTCCACTGCATTTATATTTCCTTTTATCACTGAAAAATCCGCCATGGTGTCATTTAGTATAAATCCTGTGCCTTTTGGAATTCTGCATGCACCACAGAAATGGTTTATCGTTTTTGTCACAGCGACTAAATTGCCTTCTTCATCACCAATGGAGTAATGAGTAGTGTCGGCATGTTCATAGTCCCATGGGTCAACAAGCTTAACCGCCTGTGATTTATGCTGTGATATGCTTCTTGCTGTCTCTTCGGCATAACTTTTACTTGTAAGACCGCTGACGGGCACTTTGTAAAAATCACCATCCGCCATATATTTTGCCCTGTCGGCATAAACCTTTTTAAATGTTTCCGAAAACACATGAAGGTATTCGGGACTGTTTATTTCGAGTGAGGGTATATCGAAATTTTCCAAAATGTTGAGAGTTTGCACTATGTGCACACCGCCCGAGCTTGGGAGTCCCATTGTGTATATGTCATGCCCTCTATAACTTCCGCTCACACATTCCCTTACTTTCACTTCATACTCACTCAAATCTTCTTTTGTAAGTATTCCGCCATCGTTTTGGACACATTCAATGATTTTATCAGCAATTTCGCCCTTATAAAAAGCATCCCTGCCTTCTTTGGCTATTTTTCTAAGTGTTTTTGCAAGGTCTGTATTTTTGCAAATTTTGCCTTCTTCAATTGAGTTGTTTTCAAAATACACTTTTATGCTTTCGGCGTCGTCCACCATATATTTTTTATAATCACAAAAATGCTTTTCCATCAGTTTTGTGACTACAAAGCCATTTTCGCTGAGCTCTGCGGCAGGCTCTATAACTTCTTCTCTGCTCATTGTGCCAAATTGCTCGAGGGCATATAAAAGACCTGCTACTTCCCCTGGTGTAGCCACTGATTTGCCGCCGATTTGATTTTCCTTATTTACTACTTTGCCATCTATATCGTAATTCCAGATATCTTCATTACTGTTTTTAGGTGCTATTTCTCTGAAATCGATTACAATAGGTATTTCACTGTCCTTAGTTTTTATGAGCATGAAGCCACCGCCACCCACTCCTGAGGTGCTTGGTTCACAAACTCCAAGCGCAAATCCTGCCGCCACCGCCGCATCGACTGCGTTACCTCCGGATTGTAGAATATCGAGCGCTATCTTCGACGCCTCTATTCTTGCCGTGGATACGACTGCATTTATCCCTACTGCTTTAACTCGTGTCTTCATAAGCTTACCCCGTTCATTGCAAAATGTTTGTTGTAAAACATATAAGCAAGTAGCGTGCCAAAGTTGATTTTAGAGCTTAAAATCACTATTTTTGTTTATTGTGACAATAAATCAAATATTGTTTTAATTATTATTAATATATTAATGTATTGTTAAGCGATGGCGAAATAATACAATTGATACAATTAATACTGTTTATACACTTAGATTGTACAATTAACATTAAGCAATTAGGAAAATTTAATTGCCATACTCACCGGACATATGTCGGGTAAATATGGCAATAGAATAATTTATTATGAAAGCTTATCCATACCTTTCTGGGTTAGCTTCGTGCCTGCACGCCCTTTGGATATTATAAGCAGGTCCCTCTCTGCAAGACTAAGAAGTATCTTTCTCACTTCCTGCTCACCCTTAAATATATTTTGCTCGGAAAGTTTTTGAGCAATACTCTTTCTTCCTACTTTTTTATTATGTTGACTTTCAGTAAGTATAATTTTCATTATATATTCTTCAATTTCTTCCTGCGTATTTACCTTGCTCACAGATATTTTCTGTGCATCGGGTGGTTTAGGAGAATTCATATTCATGCTTGAGGGAAGGTCATCCATTGTAATAATTGGTTTGTTAATAAAATTAAGGTATTCAAAGCAGTTTCTCAGCTCTCTTATGTTTCCATCCCAATCATAGTTTATAAAAAACTCCCTTACCTGCTCGGATAAATTTATACGAACCCCTGTTTTAAGACAAAAATTATCAAATATTTGTATCACATCCCTCTCCCTATATCTTAGGGGAGGAATAATAAGTGGCAATACACAGAGCCTATAATACAAATCTTTTCTAAAAAGACCTTTTTCAACCTGTCTTTTTAAATCTACATTTGTTGCCGCAACCACCCTCACATCAACCTTTATAATCGTATTGCCGCCAACTCTTGAAACTTCTTTTTCCTGCAAAACTCTAAGCAGTCTGTTCTGCAGATGGAGCGGTATTTCACCAATTTCATCTAAAAAGAGGGTTCCGCCGTCCGCCACTTCAAACAATCCCTTTTTACCGCCTTTTTTTGCACCTGTAAATGCACCGTCCTCATAGCCGAAAAATTCACTCTCGAGTAAGTTTTCAGGAACGGAAGCGCAGTTTATAGCAACGAATTGTTTATCCTTGCGCATTGAATTAGAATGTATTACATGGGCAAAAAGCTCTTTTCCTGTACCGCTTTCCCCATGAATTAAAACTGAGGATTCATTTAACGCCATCTTTAAGCAAAGCTCTTTTAGCTCTTTCATCACTTTGCTTTCACCAACAATATCACTTATGCTATATTTAGTTATATGCCCAAGCTCGAGTGCAGCTTTACTGTGTTTATTAATTTTTTTCCTAACAGTTTCAAGCTCTCTTAATATGATGATGCCCATATCATCATTTGCAGTTTTAAGTCTATTTAGTACATTGCAGATGAGCACATGATCATTTACGGTGATTATACGCTCATGACCTGTTTTTACTGAAGAGGGGTCGATGGATAAAATTTCATATACGGATTTATTTATAACATCCTCATAGCTTTTTCCGATCCATTTTAGCGAAGTATTTGAGCAGTCCTTGATTTTATCGCTTTTATCAGTCATAATAACGCCTTCATCAAGATTTTCAAATAATGTCTTTATCACATTATCCTGCACTACATTTTTATTAACCACATCGGAAAAGCTCTCGATTGAGCTGTGATTATCAGCACAATAAGCAGCAATTTTTTGAGCATATTTCTTTTCTGATAATTTGAAATGCAGGATAATCTCCCAATATAGCTGTACATCTATAATGGTGTCATAAATGTTTATTATCGGGGAGTCTATATTAGGGCAAGCGCCCTCTTCTCCTTGAGTGATAATAAAGTCAACCTCTTTGAGCGCCCCTTTAAACTGCGGATAATAAGGGTATAAAATCAAATCAGTTCTGCCATGCTTATATACTAAGTTCATGCTTTCTTGCGCCGTCTTTGGCCCAACATTTACGATATAAGCCGTAGAATTATAGGGGACTTGTTCTAAATTAATAAGACCTCTTGGATGAATATCTTTTATAACCTTTAATATTTTTGCATTTTGTGGTATATACTCTTTACATTCTTTAATAATTTCAAAATCAGAAAGCAGTATTAAATCATACTGCGATAATTTAGCGATTTGAGGAGATGTTGAAGTGATATTTTCAATATCTATATCATTACCAAAAAAGCTTTTTACATCTTCTCTGTATGTATCTCCTATTTCCTTACTGATAGTGACTATAATTAGCTTATTCATTATAGAGTCCTTTCTTAACAGGATTTAAAATCATCAAAACATCTCATCAGTAGCGATAATTTTAGTAGCGGGATATTTTATATACTTCTTTACATCTACGGTGATGAAAAATATATGTGAGAACTGCATTAAGCCATTGAAATTGGATAATTTTATAAAATAAATTTAGATTTTAAACGGGTAGTTTCATTTACTACCTTATTAAAATAATCATATCATAAAATTTATTTTATAACAATAATTAAAATATCTATGCAATTATTGTTATGAATTAAGCCTTACTGCTACTTATACTATTCATTTGTAGCATATTAGATAGTGAAAAAAGGTGTGGCGAAATGAGAGTTTCGCCACACCTTTTTTGTTTTATCATAATATTAATTTTATTATTGGAATATAAGAAAACCCTAATTAGCTAAAATTCTTAGAAACAGATATGCATTCAAGTACGCCATCTTTTTC
>CAYJLI010000005.1:0-67931 GCA_964371155.1 uncultured Oscillospiraceae bacterium
ACGCAGGCGATGGTGATGGCAACAGCAGTCAGCCGACTAACCCACCAAGCGACCCTGACGCAGGCGATGGTGATGGCAACAGCAGTCAGCCGACTAACCCACCAAGCGACCCACCAGCAGATGATGGCGGTATAGCAGCGGCTATTTTCTCGCCATTTTTCATAAAGGCTTATGCTTCCGAAGGAAGTAGCAGTCAGCCAAGTGACCCACCGAGCGACCCCGATGCGGATAACGGAAGCAGTACCCCTCCAACCACACCTCCAAGTGGTGATGGTGAAAATGGTGATGCTCCCGAAAATAATAGCGACTATACAGGATACCAAGCTAATATAGAAGCTGTGGAAGTTGAGCTGGAAGTAGTTTGGACTATTTCCGATGAAGCTGTATTTTCCACCGACAAGGTAGCTACATACACATACACCGCAGAGCTTGCCGATGCTGTGCACGAGCTTGCAGCGGGTATTGAGCTACCAGTAATTACAGTAAATGTTGTCTCCAATCTGCCAGAGAGCGGAGTGGTAGCTTCCTTTACTCCTTTTACAGAAGCGCAAATGTATAAAGTTTATTCCCTTGACACTGCCGAAGAAGAAATTCTTTCAGAGCTTCCGATAGAAGCCCAAGTAGTTTTAGAGGGAATGGAAGAAGCGGTAATGCTTCCAGTTACATGGACAGCCGACTATGAATTTGTAGAAAATTCATATGGCGCATATATCTACACAGCAGTGCTCCCAGATGGCTTTACTGCCGCTGAGGGTGTGTCTCTGCCCGAAATTTATGTGATGATGGGCGAAGTTATGAATATGTCCACCCTTGCAGGCACATGGCAGGACCCTGCGCTTTTCGGAGAGGGATTTGCTTTTGCTGGCGGTAGCGGTACGCTAAACGACCCATGGCAGATAGAAACTCCAGAACAACTTGCTTATATTGAAATTTATGGAGCGATTGACCTCTACGATGATGGCGAGTACTATGTACTAAAGAATAACATCAACTTAGAGGGCAAACCTTGGATACCACTGACACAGGACATTGCCGAGCTCGATGGTGCAGGGAAAAGCATTCAAAATATGACTATCTCAAGCGATGACTCTACCATAGCAACCACAACACATATAGGTCTATTTGGTACGCTGTATGGTGATGTGAGAGATTTAAATTTTGAAAATGTTGATATAGACATTGCTACCTCTGGCGGCAATACTGAATCAGTAGGTACAGTGGCAGGATATATGGAGTATAACTCTTCGATTATAAATGTTGTAATCGAAAGTGGCTCTATAAATTCCAATGCAATATACACAGGTGGTATAGCAGGTGCAACAAGCCATACCACTGGACTAACATCTGTGACAAATAAAATAAATATCACCGCAAGCGGAAATGTCGGCGGTATAGTCGGCAATCCACAGAATTCATCAGTTATTCTTAATTCTGTTGTGAATGAGGGTGATATTACTGCTAATATCAGCACTGACAGATATATCGGCGGTATTGCAGGCGATGCGAACTCTGTTACTATCACAAATGCGGTAAATACAGGAACAATCAATGTAAATATCATCCAAGATAGTAGCGATACTTATATTGAGTCATATATAGGTGGTATTGTAGGTGAGAGAGGTACTGTCACAAACTCATACAGCACTACAACCGTAAATCTCACATATAACGAAGCCACAGCTCCTGCAGGCTCGAGTAAATATTTATTTGTGGGTGGCATAGCTGGTATGAGTGGTGAAGTGAAAAACACATACAATCAAACCACACTTACCCATGAAGGCTTTGGAGCGGATCCAGATGTCTATTGGTCCGCTATAAGCAAAGAAATGGATTATGACAACACCTCAAACTACTGGATAAATGAAGATTTAAAGGCATATAATAATATCTCGGTAAATATCGCAGACGATATTACAAGCCATGCTACATTTAATGCAGAGGGTAACCTCACCCCATATACATATGGCACACACACCCATACAATCATAGGCGGACATACCGATTTATTATCGGCACTGAACGAATATGTAGCACAAAATATCGAGGCAAACCCAATCTTATCCACATGGGGCGGCACAGCAGCGGCACCTAATTTCGCCCCTGCCACAGGGCTTAGCGGTGTAGTAAGCGACGAAAGCGGTGTGCTTGCAGGAGTGTATGTCACTCTTTATGATGCTGGAGGCTCGGTAGTTGGCAAAGCTGTGACAAATGCGAGTGGTGAATATACTTTCAGCACAAAAACCGCAGGCGTATACCAGTTGCATGTAGCAAAAGAGGGCAAACTCAGAACTACTAAACTCATTGACTTCCCTGTATCAGAAGGAAGCGATGTGGGCAACATCAAAATGATTACAATAGTACCATTTGATGACAATGAAATCAGCTCAATAGGTGAGCTTGCCTATTTCTCAGAGCAGGTAAGCACCTATGATGCTTATGCTGAGACAGGCGATAACTATGTGAACGAAACTATTACCCTAACTACTAACCTTGACCTAACAGGGTATAATTTCACCCCAATAGGAGATGGAGAGACCTATGATTTATGGGGTGGACGCTTCCAAGGTAATTTTGATGGTAACAACAAAACTATCACTGGGCTAAATATCAGCTCCATAAGCGAAAATGTAGGGCTTTTTGCCGAAGCAGGAAATGCTGGCAGTAGTAGTAATCCCGAAGCTGTAATCTACGCTATCTACGATTTAACACTTGAAAGCCCCGTTATCAGAGGTAATGCAAGGAGCTCCTCCTATGTGGGTAGCCTTATAGGTGTAGCCGTGGACAATCTTGGAATAAGCGATATCACGGTAAATAATCCAAATGTGAAAGGTACTGGAGCAGTTGGCGGTATAGTCGGTAATGGTACTTATCACATTGAAGTGAGAAATGTAGAAGTAATAGGAGGAAGTGTTACTAATATTCCTTACGAGTACTCTGGTGCTGCAGGCGGTATAGTAGGTGGCAGTGTAACAACTATTGACCATGCTACAAATACTTCCACTGTAACCTCGGCAGGTAATGCAGGGGGTATAGCAGGTGCAGGTGCAAGAGAAAAGATAACTAACTCTATAAACACAGGTAGCGTTACCTCTACATCCATAGATGGTGATGCAAGTAGCGGCACTGCATCTGGGATTGCCGCATCTGCGGGCAGTATAATTTCTGGTAATACAAATAGTGGTATTATAAGCGCACCAAATGGCTATGCCGCAGGTATAGTGGCAGAAGCCGCTGCAAGTGCTAAAATTTATAACAATGAAAACTCGGGCAGCATTATTTCGAGTGGGGAGAATATAGGCGGTATAGTGGCAAGGGCTGAGGGTGGCTCAAACAAAGCACCTGTGGAAATATACAATAATGTAAACACAGGCGATATTGAGTACTCCAGCGAAAAAGAAAATGAAGCAATCGGCGGTATACTCGGGTTTGCATGGAGCTTCTACGGTGAAGTACTTGTATATAATAACTACAATACTGGCGATTTAGTAAACGCAAGCATCCACGATTATGGCAAAAATGCTTCATTTGGAGGTATAAGCGGTAGGGGCGGTAGCTTAAATAATAACTACAATAGTGGCGAACTACCCATACCATTCATCGACTCAACAGGAAGCAATTCAGACAATAATGTTGGTGGCTTAATGGGCTCGGTGGAGTCTTTAAACGACTATGTTAAAAACTCATACTTCTTCTCGCAGACATATACATTTGAGGGAGCAAACGACTTTGCAGGTATTGGAAATGCATATCATCATAGTGGCGATATAGTGTACAGCGGAAGCGGTAGCTTTGTCTCGGATGGTGCATTAACTGCGGTAGCGGGGCACACAATTTCGGCGAATACACTGCTTGAGGCACTCAATGCAAATGCAATGACTATCACAGGTGCAAGACCTTGGGAAGCAGGCACAGGAGCGGACAGCTACCCTGTATTTGCACAACCTGTTACACTGAGCGGTACTATATATAGCAGTGATGCAATGCCAGCGGAGGGTGCTCTTGTAAGTCTAAGAGATCCTCACACTAATGGTGTTGTACAGGATACCATTGCTAATGCAGGCGGTGAATACAGCATCACAGATGTAATCCAAGGCAATTATACCTTGGAAATAACAAAAGATGGCCATATGCCTGTAAGGATTTCATATCCTATAAATGCAACAGGCACAAAAAATGTAACAATGCTAAAATATGAAGCCATCCCAGAAAGCAAGGTAATTACCACAGCAGGACAGCTTGCAACCCTTGCGAAATATGCACTTGATGGGGAGTATATTACGGAGTTTTCTTATAGTGAGAACACTGCATATAATAATTATATAGCAGAGCACAACTATACCCTCGGTGCTACCATAGACTTAAGTGATTATTACTGGACACCGATAGGCACAGAAGAAAACCCATTCTCTGGCGATTTAGATGGTAAGGGCAACACTATAACAGGGCTTACCATCGACAGTAACGACGATTACCAAGGCTTATTTGGGTATACTTCTGCGATAAATAGTGCAAGTTATGGCATTAAAAACAACGAAATTAAAAATATCAATTTAACAAATGTAAACATAGAAGCTAACCATTATGTAGGCACTTTAGCAGGCTATGTAAAAGAAACTCAAATTGATAGTGTCAATGTATCTTCGGCTACACTCACAGGCGAGCACGCCGTTGGCGGTATGGCAGGTATGCTATCGCAATATAGTTCATATATTAGGAACAGTGTTAATGTGCTAAATTCCTCAATAAATGCGACTGTAACAGCTACAAACGGTGCTGCAGGCGGATTTGCTGGAAGAGCTTATGCATACAATGGATATGGTGGTAGCAGTTCCACCCCTGTTCTTAACTCTGTTAATATCACCGACTCCACCATGAAAGGCAGTGTAAGTGGTACTTATGCAGGTGGCTTCTTAGGCTACTTGAGCAGTTCATATCAGGCACATGATGGCTCCTCCGAAACCACTGAAAGCGGTGCGAGAATGACAAATCTTGTCAACGAAGCCACTGTTACAGGTGTAAACGGTGCAGGTGGTATATATGGATATGTATATGACAGATACGGTTTTGATGACGACGAAATTACCAACCAAGTGCTGAGTATAAACTGTGAAAATAAAGGTGCTGTAACAGCTAATAACACAAATGTAAGCGGTTCGCTTGGTGCAGAAGCTTATGGTATAGGCGGTAACATAGTATTTAACAGTAAAAATACCGCACCTGTAACTGCGACATCACCATCAGGTACCTCTTATGCTTACGGTATAGCTCTTGATAGAGTATACAACAGCTACAACTCCTCCACAGTAACAGCCACATCGAAAAACACGGCTACGGCGTATATCATAAGCAGACCTGACGAAAGCACAGAAAATAGTAACGACAGCGGAGCAAGAATAGTTTATGGAACTGACAATACAGAGCTCCCTACAACAAACTACTATCTCACTTCTGCACTGGGTAGTGCACAAACTGTTTCATATGATGAAGCTATAACCACACCCGAAGCACTGCAAATAGCGTTAAACGATTGGGTGAATGAATATAAAATAGTGGAGCTTAACAACTCACTTATTAGCATGAGTGCCCTTGCAAACTGGCAAAATAACCCGACAGCAGGCGGCTACCCAATATATGCAATCCCAGCCACGGTAACCTACCATGCAAATGGTGCCACAAGTGGTACTGTGCCGGTATACTCTGGGGCACAGGAATACACAGGCGGTGAGCATGTAATTCTTGCAAACAGCGGTAACCTCGCTAAAACAAATGCAATACTCTCAGGTTGGAGCACAAGCCCTACCGATACCACAAATGTATATGCTGAGGGTGAGAAAGTTCCACTAACAAGCAGTGCGGTAAACTTATACGCAGTATGGGGAATGGATATTTCCGATGCAGATGTAAGGGTAACAGAAACCTACACCTATAATGGCACTGTGCAGAATATAGACTACGCAGTATACGCAAATGGTGCACTCCTCACAAAAGATACCCACTACACAGTGGAGAGTATTCACCTAAAAGGAGCTACCACAAATCTTTCCAGTATAATCGATGCAGGTAGCTATGAAATCACCCTTAAAGGTAAAGGCATTTACACTGGTACACATACATTTGATTTAGTTACAGTAAATCAGCAGCTACTCACAGTGGATAGTGATTCCTATGGAACCCTAACAAAAATGTATGATGGCACCACAAATCCACCGACTAATTATGGCACTACAATAGATACCAATAACCCAGACTGTACAGTGGATGTAGATTCACTCAGCAATTACACGAGAGCCGATGTGGATTATGATTACAACCAAATTACCCTAACATTTGGCGATATCAATGTTCCAGCAGGGGAAAAGGCTTCAAACTACAAAATAAGCTCAAATACCCTAACTCTACCGGCTGAGATTACACCTTACCTAATTAAATCGGTAGGTGCAGGCACAGTTAAAGTGACCAAGACATATGATAAAACCAACACAGCAGGAGCGGCAACAGGAGCACTAACTCCATATGGCGCAAGCGGTGCAGCTACACCGACGGACGATGTGATAGTTAACTTTACAATAGGAAACTATGACTCAGCAAATGTTGGAAGCGGTATTACTCTAACAGTAACTCCTACAACTTTAGGTGGCTCAGGAGCGGCAAACTACGCACTCGATTTAACCGAAGCAAGCACTACACTTGCAGTGGGTATCATTACAGCCGCACCATATCAGGTGAATATTTCACCTCAAACACCATCCATAAAAGCTGGTAGTGATGTGCAGGATGTTAAAGATGCGATTACTGTTTCCACAGTGGGTGTTGATGGTGAAGAACCTATTGGTAGCATTGTTTACTACACAGATGCAAGCCGTGAAACAGTGCTAAATGATGCATTCATGCAGGCAGTTCGTGCAGGCGATACCGAAACTATCTACTGGACATATACACTGAGCAGTTCTCCAATCAATGCAAACTACAATACCACCCCAAGAGAGGGCTCGTTTGTAATGAGTATCGTGGACGGTGACCCACAGATAGTTACTTTCGCTGACACAAGCTTAGTTAAAACATACGGCGATGGTGCATTTACAAACACAGCAACTGTTAAGGTAAATAACGCCCCAGTAAACGCTTCTGCAAGAACACGCTACACAAGCTCTGTTCCAAGCGTGGCAACTGTTGATGCAAGCAGTGGCGAAGTTACAATAGTTGGTGCAGGTAGCACGGTAATCACTGCAGATGTATCGGCAGTACCCGGCGAATATGTGGCAGGTAGCGGAAACTACGCTCTCACAGTCAATGAAAAGGATATATCCATCACAATGGATAATGCAGAACGTGAATTTGGAAAAGCAAATCCGTCCTTTACATTCACAGTGGATGACCCCACATTATTTGTTGCAAGCGATGATGAAGCAGATTTAGCGGTTACCCCGTCCACCACAGCAGTAGCTACTTCAAATGTAGGTACTTATCCAATCACAGCGGTTTCGGGAGCGACTAACTACAATGTAACCGTTAATGACGGTACACTCTCGGTTACTAAAACAGCACATACCAATGCACAAACAGCTAAACTTGTAAAATTCAGCATGACGGATGAGCAAGTAGTTGATTTAATGCCATATATTCCTACAAATGCAGGAACTATAACCGCCATGGATGTAGTGGAAACAGATACTCAGAACATAGTAAATACTTTAAGCGCTGATATAACCAACAGAGAAGCTAAATTCACACTTGAAACGCTAACAGAAGCAAATGTAGGCAACACAGCAACACTTAAAGTAACTATTACAACTGAGAACTATCGAGATATAGTGGTTACAATTAATCTAACGATAGTAGAAAAAGACATTCAGACAAACTTTGCATTTGTGGTAGCCGATAAAACTGTAAGCTATGGGGATGCAAACTTTACCGAAACCGCAAGCGGTCAGGTAGAGGGCAGTAGCGTGAGCTATGAAAGTAGCAATCAGGATGTAGCAACAGTAAATGCTACAACTGGAGAAGTTACCATCAAGGGAGCAGGTAATACAACTATTACAGCTACCGCAAGCACAACTGTTGACTACGCAGAAGCTACCGACAGCTATGCACTTACAGTTGAGCAGGTACCACTCGAGCTTAAAGCCGAAAGCCTTGCAATCTACCTTGGCGATAGTGTACCAAGCACATTTGAAATAACCTACACAGGATTTATTACAGGTGAGGACAGCTCAGTACTCGGAGCAAATGCGTACACAGCGAGCACAGTCGCAGACGGAAGCACAGCAGGAGAGTTTGTAATTGAAATAACTGGAGCAACCACAAATAATAACTATGCGATTACCATAGTACATGGTGAGCTAAAAGTACTTGCGCCGGTTACCTCCCCAACACTTCCAGACCCAATTCCAGATGATATTGATGTCCCAGACCCAGTGCTTCATGTTCCAGCCGATGTAGTGCTCGAGCGTGAAGACGGCTATCAGGTAGCTCCTGATACAGCAAAACTTTCGGTTACTTCGGGAGTTTCCACAGTACAGGAAGACAAACTCACAGAAGAAGCACCGGAAAATGCTATCAGAACAGTATTCCTTGAAATCAGCTTAGTGGACGGCAGTGGAAATAAACTGCAACCAAATGGCATGATAGAAATATTCATCCCATACGAAGACTTAGCCGATTTAACACAGAGCAGTAACATCAGAGTACTTCATTTAAGAGATGATGGCAGCTTTGAAACACTCACACCAACCAGACTTCTAAACGGTATTAAGTTTGAAGTATCAAGCCTATCACCATTTATGATTTACGAAGTTGAGAGAAATTCTACTTCGAGTAGTTCGGGCGGTGGAAGCTCCTACGACCCAGTAATGGAAGAGTATGAGTTCTGGGAAGCTGTGAAAGAAGCAATAAGAGAGGCTGAAGAAGGCGATACAATCACGGTTAAGGCAGAAGATTACGACAGAATGCCTTGGACAGCAATGGAGCTTCTAAACGAATACCATGTAAATCTAATTATCCAGTGGGACGGCGGAGAAGATGTATTAATCCCTGCCGGTGAAGCTCAAGAAAAGGTATATGGCAGAATTTACTGGCCACTTTCAAAACTTGTAGAGCTCTATGAAGGCGCAAGCATTGACGAAGATGCAATGCCCGAGGAAGCACCTGAGCAGGTAAATCCACAGACGGGTGGAACACTTCCAAGCGGAGGAGCACATCACATTGTTGCCGCTGTGAGCACACCAGTAACACAGCCTGCAAGTGAAAATGGCACAAGCGAAGAAGTAAAAGAAGTAACACCTCCGACAGCAGGCTTTGAAGCAAGTGCATATATCGGCACACAGGATGCTATAATAGCACTTGAGGAGCAGTCTGACAGCAGAATGCAGCTGATTATCAATAGCATTGCAATAGGAATCATTGCCATATCTGCGGCAGGAGCGTTCTTCTACTCCAAGCATAAAAAACTACCTAAGGTAGATTAGTCTTAAATTATTATTAAACAGGTAATCAAAGTATAAACCGCCCCCCAATGCTTAGACCTTAAATCTAAGTATTGGGGGGCGGTTATATGTGTCTTATGCTATTCATTTTTCAGGCTCCGCTTACTTATTTATGGGGCTTTGCCCCATACCCCACGATTTTTTGAAAAAAATCGAGTAAAACTTTATTTTTCGCTATTTTGCGTACCCCACGGCTATCCCCTCTTTACAGCTGCACATAAGCGTCGGGGCGGATATTTTCAGCCTCTGCTTTGTCGTGCGTTATATATATAATAGTTTTCCCCTTTGCCTCATTTCTCACAAAATCAATTGTTTTAGCCTTTATATCGTCGTCAAGCCCTTTAAATGGCTCGTCCAAGATTAAAATATCATATTCTGCATAGAGCGCTCGCAAAATTGCTGTGCGCCTTTTCATACCACCCGATAGCGTGCCTGCTTTTTTCTCTCCAAAACTTAATAATCCCACCGCCGAAAGCCCGTAGTCCATCCTTGCTTTGCTCATGCCTTCAAGGCTGTCTTTTCTAAGGTGGGGCAATAATAGATTGGCATACACATCAAGGTGCTCGCATAATCTGTCTTCTTGGAAAACTGCGCTTATCCTTAAATTTTCAAGCCCTGTTATACTACCTTCGTCGGGCATTTGAAGCCCCATTAGCATTCTTATCAAGGTGGTTTTCCCGCTCCCCGATTGCCCCATAATACAGGTGAGTTTGTTTTTTTGAAAGGATAAATTTAGCTTATCAAAAACTACTACATCTCCATATTTTTTTGATACATCACTTAGTACAATCATTGTATATTAACCCTCCCAAGCCTTTTATTTATAGCTTCTATGAGTGCTGTAAATGTTTTTTCAAATACAAAGCTTATGATTATAATAACAATAGTCCAAGCGAAAAGTCTGGGAGTATCAAGGAAAATTTTCGCTTCGTAAAGGTTTTCCCCTATCGAATTATCGGGCAATCCAATTACCTCTGCGGCAATTCCGGCTTTAAAACACATTCCAAGCCCCACCGTGGATGCAGATTTAAAAAAGGGCATTATCTGTGGGATTATAATATATCTAATCTTTGTTTTTGCCGATATATTAAAAATGCTTGCCATCTCATTTAGTTGCCTATCAAGGCTATTAATGCCCATTAATACATTTGTGTAGACTATTGGCATTACCATAATAAAGCTTATGAAAACTGAAATATTATCGGCGGAAATCCATATTAAAATTAGTATAATTATCGAAGCCACCGGTACTGATTTTGAAACCAAAATAAATGGGCTGATAATCTGCTTAAATATTTCTGATTTATGCGATATTGCCGCTGAGAGAACCCCAAGGGACACAGCAAGCAAAAAGCCTAAAGTTATTTTTAGCATGGAGTGCAGGAGGGATTGCCAAAAATAAGCTTCCCCCAGCAGAGCAAACAATTCACCAAACACCAATAACGGCGACGGCAATAATATCCGTGAATTCACTATCATGCTAAAAAACTGCCAAAGGGCTATCCAAAACAGGATAACCCAAATAGGCAGGTATTGTTTTTTTATATTGTCGCCATTTTTATTCATAATAGAAGGCATCATTTGGTAAAGCACCACCTATTGCCGCAGGATTTAGTTCAAATAGTACATTAAGGTAGCCTGAAAGCATATCTTTCATTTCAGCCCCGTCCACATATGTTATATTGCACTCAGGAATTGCTTTTGCCGCCACTGCTTCGGGCACAATTCCATATCCGCCAACTAAAGCCGCCGCTTCAGCAACATTTGTGTTTACATAGTTTACACTTTCCTCGTAATTAGCCATAAAATCGGCTACCGCTTCGGGGTTTGCCTCAGCAAAAGCTGTGTTTGCTACTACAACTCCAGTGATAAGGGTTCCATCTATTTCGGAACTATCCCAAACTTCTGTTAAATCAAGTGCAATGCGGATATTTTCGTTTTGGGTTTGTGCAGTTGTTGCAAAAGGTTGTGGAAGCATTGCTATTGCATTTGCCTCAGCCGATAGCGCCGCAACTACCTCGGCTTGCTCACTCTTCCACTCTATTGTAACAGAATCAGTGAGTCCATTTGCCTCTAAAATTTTAGTTAGTGCATACTCGGGAGTTGCACCTTTTCCGCTTGCATAAATAGTTTTTCCTGCTAAATCTTCTATCGACTGCACTGTGTCACCGCTCTCGGCGATATATAGCACTCCAAGTGTGTTGATAGCGAGCACCTTTACTCCGCCATCGCTATTGTTGTGCAAAACACTTGCTACATTTGCAGGTACTGCCGCAATATCAACTTCACCCTTTACAATCATCGGTGTAACAACATCAATGGCTGTTTCAATCGAGAAAGTGTAGTTATTGCTTGTGATAGCGCCACTTTCAGCGTCGCTCATGAATTTAACCATGCCCATTGCAGTAGGCCCATTAAGCGCAACCGCAGACACATCCACTGGCTCTGCCATAGGCTCTTCTGATTGTGGTTGCTCTTCGGATGGTGCCTCACTTGCTTCGCTTATAGGCTCAGAAGATGAGGTATCGCCCTCTGTTTCACTCGCACAACCTGTAAAGCCGAATAAGCCCATTGTGCAAACCATCATTAAAATAAGTAATTTTTTCATATTTCCTCCATTTTTTCGCTCTTGGCGCAAACTGATAAAAAGACTTTTAGCAGTTCTAAATTTACTGTGATACTCTTAAAAAATTAGCTATAAAGCCGTTTTTAAAAGACTAGCACTTAGATATTCCATGCCCTAAACAAAAAGTTAGCACCTGCTAACTTCTGGTAAATTATATCACAAAATGGCAAAAAGGTCAAGTTCATTTGAAAAATCGTAGTGTTGTGAATTTCTTTTAAAAAAACTCAGCTAAAAATTGACTTATTGTTCATATTTTGATATAATAAGTTTAAAATATTATATTATTTTCACTAATAAAACTAATACTTTATATATATTACTTAAATAATATTAAATCTAAAATTTTACCAGTATTTTTCATCTAAAAATAGCGATGAAAGTACTGTATCCTATTGATATGAGGAGCTTAGTTATGAAAAAATTCGTCAATTGGCTCAATAATGCCACGATAAGGAAAAAGTTCCTTCCTTTGCAGCTTGTTTTGATTATAAATGTTTTAATACTCACTTCATTTTCTTTTGTTGCGATTTCAATGATAAATAGTTCTTCGCAAAATATTATTGATACCAATGTAAGGCACAAAGAAGAGCTGAGCAGTATTATTAGAAATATGTATGTTTGCCGAGTGCTTGGCAGGGATATTCTTTTCGCTGTTGATGAGGATGTTAAAAACGATTATTACGATGATTATGTTGCAGCGTTTGACTCCCTCGACTACAAAATGGATGAGTATGCAAAATATCTATCCGGCTCACAACTTGAAGAATTTACACAAATTATCGAGGAAAAAAACACATATAAAGAGAGCATGATTCTCTCCGCTGATATTTGGATTAACGGCGGCGATTATGACGATGCTCTATATGCCCTGCAAGTGGTAACTCCGATAGCAACTGAATTTTTCGGCAGTATCGACGAATATTCAGCGGCAGAAGAAGCGATAATGAATGAAGCCCTCGAAATGAATGACAGGTTGGTGCTTTCCATCTTAATTGTAGGGGTGGTTATTAGTGTGGCTGTTATATCGGGCGTTGTATTTTTCACAAGGTTTTTCTCAAAAAGCATGAGTGGTAGCCTTATCAAGCTTGAAAAATCAATGTCGCTCATCGCTGAAACAGGCAATATGAAAATTGAAATACCCAAAGAGCTTTATACCGATGACGAAGTTGGTAAAATAGCTAATGTGGCAAATAAAATGAAAACCATGCTGCTTGAATATTCATTTAATGATACTCTCACAGGTGGTTATAATGCAAAGGCATACCACGAAGAGCTAAATGATCTCTTTGAAAACGAAAGCGAAGATCATGAGGTTTGGTGTGTGATTGCCGATATGAACAATTTAAAGCTCATCAACGACCATTTAGGCCATATGGAGGGCGATAATGCTCTGAGAAACTGCTACTATGCACTCAATGGCAATTTCGGCAAATTTGGCAAGACTTTTAGAATTGGTGGGGATGAATTTGTTTCACTTCTTTCAGGATGCACAAAAGAAGAGCTTGATTTGCTGATAGCCGAAGCGGTAGCTCAAATTAATAAAGCCAACAAAAATGCCGTGCACAAATATTCGCTCGCCATAGGCGTGGACCGCTTTGTAGGCAAATCTTTGCTTGAATATAATGATTTCTTTAAAATTGTAGATAAAAAGATGTATGATAATAAGATTAATAGCAAGCAGTCGAGGATGACTTCAAGGGTAACGGAATAAAATTGATGTAAGTGCTATACAGGAAATAGTCACTTAATTAGATACTTTAAAACCTAATAACCAAAATATGCTCTTATCACCGCTTTAGGCGGAGATAAGAGCATATTTTTAGTGAATTTTGTGCAGGCCACCCCTTTGGGGTGAATTTCACTAATGATATTATTTAATTTAAATTTGCGTGATTTTCTAACGACTAATCGGCAGATAAATTTTTATCTCCGTGCCTTTTTCACTGCTTTTTAGCTGTATTTTTCCACCCAGTCGTTCCACACCATGCTTTACTATTGAAAGGCCAAGACCCGTGCCGCCAGTTTCTTTAGAATGGCTTTTGTCCACTCGGTAAAACCTTTCAAATACACGCTTTTGGCTTGCCACAGGTATGCCTATCCCCGTGTCTTTCACGGTGAGTACGGCGAGGTCATTTTCCTTTGATGTTTTAACCATCACACTGCCTTTTGGCTTATTATACTTTATGGCATTGTCCACTATATTGCTTATGATTTCCTCTATTATCTGTGGGAAAACCGCAACAGTGACTTCACTTAGCTCGGTTTTAAGCTCTACCCCTGCTTGCTCCGCCGCTGCCATAAATCTTTCTGCTACATCGCTTGCCACATCGGCTAAATTAATTTTCACCGTTTCGGCTGTAATTTTTTCTTCGTCAAGTCTTGATATATAGATTATATCCTGTATCAGATTAATTAGCCTTGTGGATTCAGTGTAGATTTTTTCTGCAAAAGGAACTACATCCTCCGAGGAAACCATGCCATTTTTCATAATTTCCGCATAGCCCGATATTGAGGTGAGTGGGGTTTTAAGTTCATGGGAAACATTTGCTGAGAATTCTCGTCTGAGCTGTTCGCTCTCTCTTTTTTCGGTTATATCCACTAAAATTAGCACTGCGCCGTCTATTGTGTTATTAAGGCTTACAGGATTTGCCGCCACCGAATATTCCCTGCCTTTGTGTGCGAGGATGTATTCGCTTTTTACTCCGCTTAGTGCTTTGTCCACCACTTCTTTTAGCTCGAGTGAACGATTTAGCTCAAGGACGGGTTTATTTATATAATCCGCTTCTGAATATAGCCCTAAAAAGGCGGTAGCAGAGGAATTCATAAACAGTATATCGCCCTTTTTATCTGTGAGTATAAGCCCTTCCCCCATGTTTTCAACAATGGTAGAAAACTGCTGTTGGCTTTTACTTAAATCCACAAGTTGGCTTGAAATAAGCTCGTTTTGCTTTCTGATTTTGGTAACAAATGGGGAGAGCTCTGGATAAATGTCAGTGATTTTATAGTCTTCCGGTGCCATGGTATTGAGCGGTGTTACTATCCTTTTTGTAGCTAAGCGTGCCACAAGAAATGCTATTATTAGCACCACTAAAACTACAACCACCATATATGGGTATACCATGCCAAGTATAATAGCTACTACACTTTCATCGGTAACAGCTATTCTAAGTATATCCCCCGAGGGTAGTTTTGTGGCGTAGTAGTATGTTTGAAGGCCTATTGTGTCGGAAAATCTGGTGGATTCACCCCTACCAAAGCTTAGAGCATTTTGTATTTCGGGGCGGTCGCCATGGTTTTCCATCGCCGAGGCATCCTCCATATTGTCATAGAGCACCACACCCGATGGGTCGATTATCGTTACCCTTTCTTTAGTGAGAAGTGTGCTCGCCTCCTTGATGGGGTCTTCAGCGTTATTTAGGATGTTTGAGATATACTGGATATTGTATATCATGTCTTCTTTTGTGTTTTGGTAAAATCTATTATATGCCACAAAAGACATAAGGATTGTGGTGAGAATTGTGGCAAGTACTGCCACTGTTCCCACGCTTATAAGTATTCTTTTTCTCATATATTTACGATTATTCCTTTCCGAGCAGAGCGAAAAATCGATATTTGTGCCATGAAAAATCCGCCCTCTTTAAAGTTTGGGCATAGTTTATGAAGAGGGATTATGCTTCCGCCCCTATTCTGTACCCCACACCCCTGACTGTGGAAATCAAATTGCCATGGACACCGAGCTTCTGCCTGAGTGTCCTTATATGAACATCCACGGTACGGGTTTCGCCGTCGAAATCATAGCCCCAAATGCGCTCTAATAGGTGGTCTCGAGTGAGAACTATACCGCTGTTTTGCATAAGTATTCTAAGCAGCTCAAACTCTTTAAAGGTGAGCAGCACCTCTTCATTAGCGGTGTGCACTGTATGCCTTTTTACATCGAGCACTATGTCCCCACAGTGAAAGAGTGTTTTTTCCTCCTGTGGCGCACTTCTCCTAAGCACCGCTTTAACCCTTGATACCATTTCCATCATTCCAAAGGGTTTGGCAATATAGTCGTCAGCACCTGTGTCAAGCCCTATTACCTTATCGAATTCACTGCCCTTTGCAGTAACAAGTATAACTGGCACATGCTTGGTGCTCGGTGCGGATTTTAGCTTTTTGAGTATTTGAAGTCCGTCCTGTCCGGGTAGCATTATGTCGAGCAATATTAGTTGTGGAGTTGTGGTTTGGAGTTTTGCAAAGAGCTCATCCCCGTCCCCCACACCAACCGACTCAAATCCAGTCGATTTAAGTGTGTAAACTATTAGCTCCCTTATACTGCTATCGTCTTCTACGCAAAATATCACGGCTATTCCCCCTCATTCTCATGCTTTCCTGTTATTGAGAATATTACCCACTCGGCAATATTTACCGCATGGTCGCCTATTCTTTCAAAATACTTTGCAATCATTAATAGATAAACTGCCGATTCCGCCTTGCTTTCGTTTACCTGTATGAGGTCTATAAGCTCTTTTTTAATATTTGTGAAGTATTCGTCCACAATGTCATCCTCTTTAATAACATCGTGAGCCATCTCTAAATTATTGCTTACATAGGCATTAAGACTGTGCGCAAGCATCTTTTTAGTGGCATCCGCCATGCCAGTTATGCTCACCCTTCTCTTGCAGTCGCTAAAGTCTATTTCGGATACAATTCTTGCTATATCCCTTGCTTGGTCGCCTATTCTCTCAAGGTCTGTTATCATTTTAAGTGCGGAGGATATCTGCCTTAAATCCTTTGCCACTGGCTGTTGTTGCAAAAGTAGTTTTAGGCAGAGCTTTTCTATATTCCTCTCCATACTGTTTACATTTTTATCAGCCTGTATTGCTTTTTCGGCGGCTTCCATGTCATTGTCTATGAGTGCTTTTGTCGCATTGCTTATCGATGTTTCCACCATTGCACCCATTTCGAGCAATTCGTCATGTAGCTCTTTTAGTTGCATGTCAAACTTTGATCTCATATTATTCACCCTGCTCCTTTTGCATTAATTATATATAACTGAAACTATAATCTATATTTAGCTTATTTTAAACAGCGACTTCTTTTCTCTGCTTTTTCCTTCATCGGGAAGAAATATGCATGGGAACTATCTTACCCAAATCTACCTGTTATATAATCTTCTGTGCGTTGATCAGTCGGGGTGGAGAAGAGGTTTTCAGTAGTGTTCATCTCAACAACTTCACCGAGTAGGAAAAACGCTGTTTTATCCGATATACGCACTGCTTGCTGCATATTATGTGTAACGATAACAATAGTATAGTCCTTTTTAAGCTCGAGTGCAAGCTCTTCGATTTTCACGGTGGAAATCGGGTCGAGCGCCGAGGTTGGCTCATCCATGAGCAGTACTTCTGGCTCTACTGCAAGTGCTCTGGCAATGCAAAGCCTTTGCTGTTGTCCGCCTGAGAGGCCTATTGCGGATTTTTTAAGCCTATCCTTTGTTTCTTCCCAAATTGCCGCACCTTTAAGGCTTCTTTCAACTATTTCATCAAGTTCGGCTCTGTTTTTAATTCCATGTGTTCTTGGGCCGTATGCAACATTGTCGTATATACTCATTGGGAATGGGTTTGGCTTTTGGAATACCATGCCCACTCTTTTTCTGAGGAGGTTGGTGTCCATATTTCCGTATATGTCCTCGCCGTCAAGCAGGAAATTCCCCGTGATTTTACAACCCTCTATTAGGTCGTTCATTCTATTAAGGCTTTTTAGCAAAGTGGATTTACCACAACCCGATGGGCCTATAAATGCAGTTATTTCCTTTTCCTTTACTTTTAAGTCTATGTTTTTCAGTGCATGAAAATCACTGTAATATAAATTGACATTACTCAGCTGAAATTTTTCCATTTTCTACTCCCTCTAACGCCATGCGGCGGAAATTTTAGTGTGGATAATAACATCCATTTTTTTATACTTCGCCTATGCCTTTAATAGCTTTTTAGCGATTACACCCGATATCCAGTTGATAAACAGCACCACTGCAAGCAGTACCACCGCTGTGGCATATGCTTGATTAAAGTGCAGTCCCTCTCCACTTAGCATGTACATATGCACCGAGAGTGTTCTCCCTGCACTGTCGAGCGTTGTGGCAAGCCTTGAGGAAGTTCCCGAGGTGTATAGCAGTGCGGCTGTTTCGCCGATTACCCTGCCTATTGCAAGGATAATGCCCGCAAGTATCCCAGGCACCGCCGCTGGAAGCACTATGGTGAACACTGTGCGAAGTTTCCCTGCTCCAAGCCCAAAGCTTGCTTCTCGATAACTGTCGGGCACTGATTTAAGCGCCTCTTCGGTCGAGCGCATTATTAGTGGAAGTATCATGATGGATACAGTCCACATCCCCGACATAAGCGATATCCCCATGTCCAAAAACTGCACAAAGAATATCATCCCGAATAGCCCATATACTATCGAGGGTATCCCCGAGAGAGTTTCGGCGGTAATTCTTATTATTCCCACCACTTTATTGTCTTTTTTTGCATACTCCACAAGATATACAGCGGTAAATATACCAAAGAGTGCGGAAAGTCCCACTGCGCTTGCTGTAAGGAGTAATGTATTAAATATCGAGGGGACAAGCGATACATTGTCGGTATTATATTTCCAGTCGAAAAGTGAGGGAAGCCCTGAAAGAAGCTTGCTCACTTCGGTGATTAGATGGGGAATGCCCTGTGCAAGGATGAATATTAAGAGATAGAGCAGCATTCCGATAGTAGCTATCGTGCAAATTATTACTGCAAGATAGATTAAAAAGCTTGCAGGATTTTGCCTATATTCCGACATTCTTCGCTTAAAGCTTTTATTATTAATTCCCTTTTCGGTCGGGATAGATTTCACATTCGTCATTACACTTTTTCCATCCTTCGTTTTAGTATGGAGAAACATAAATTAATTATCAAAATGAATACAAATAGCACCACACCGGTGGCTATTAATGCGTCTTCATGGAGGTCGGCGGCATATTTCATCTCCATAACCACATTTGCGGTCATTGTGCGTATGCCTGAGAGGATATCGCCTGTAATTCTCGGCTGATTTCCTGCAACCATTACCACCGCCATTGTTTCGCCTATTGCCCTGCCTATGCCAAGCACTACCGCCGCAAGCACGCCCGAGCGTGCCGCTGGAAGCACTACTGCAAAGACAGTGCGTTCATGTGTTGCACCGAGTGCAAGTGAACCCTCATAATAGGACTCCGGCACTGCGTTTATCGCCGATTCGCTAATTCCTATAATGGTGGGCAGTATCATTAGCCCGAGGAGTAGGGAAGCGGTGAGTATGCTGTTTCCATCTCCTCCTACATTGTCCCTAATAAGCGGGATAAGTGCCATCATTCCAAAGAAGCCGTATATGATTGAGGGTATGCCTGCGAGTAGGTTTATGCCCGGCTTTATGTATTTGTAAACCGCTTTAGGGCAAAATTTAGACATAAATACCGCTGTCATAATACCTATTGGCACACCTACCACTATTGCACCACCTGTGATATAGATACTTCCCACTATCATTGGAAGTATGCCGAACACGCCGTTTGAGGGTCTCCATTCTGTGCCGAATATAAAGTTTAAAAAGCCTATTTCTTGCATTGCAGGCACTCCACGCATAAATAGGAATAGACATATTACTATTACCGCAAAAATTGAGCAAAGCGCTGTGAGCAAAAAGAGTATTTCAAATAATTTTTCTTTTAATTTCATTAGAAAAGCTCCCATTTGTGATTTAACTTACATTTTACATTGATGTTATAAAAAAAACGCCGAGCCGATTTCATCTAAACCTCTTACTTTGACATTCATGATGCACACCCCATTGATGTGCATCATAAATACTGTCAAAAAATATATTTCGGAAGATGAATGTTGTTATGCTCTGCGTGAAGTTTTATTTATCTTACTTAACTTCGGACCAATCTGTGATAGCGCCTGTGTAGATATCTCTTACTTGGTCAAGTGTTAGCTCTGCAAGGTCGTTAGCATTATTTACTACTACTGCGATACCGTCCTGAGCTATTGGTAGGTAGTAAGCGAGTTCAGCCATTTCGGAGTCTTTTAGGTTACGGCTTGCCATACCTATATCGTATGTGCCATTTATTGCGCCAGTCATACCTGCGCTTGAACCACTGCCTTCAACGGAGATGTTGGCATTTGGGTTAATTGCAGCATAAGCTTCTACAAGTTTTTCCATGATAGGTGTTACAGATGTGGAACCACCGATGATTAAATCGCCTTCTGGCATTGTGCTTGTGAATGCTACGCCTTCAAGAGGGATATATCCTTCAGCTTCTACGATAGCCTGTGCTTCTGGGCTTAGGATGTAGCCGATAAGGTCTGCTGCTACGCCTGTTGGCTCTTCTAAAGTAGCGATGTTAAATGGTCTTGCAACAGGGTATGAACCGTTTAGTACATTTTCGGAAGTAGCTTCTGCGCCGTCAATTTTTAAAGCCTTAACTGTTTCGTCCATTGAACCCATTGAGATGTAGCCGATTGAAGCAGGTGCTTCTGCAACAGCTGTTTTAACTTTACCTGTGCCGTCATGTACAATAGCTTCTACATATGTGTTGTCGATATCGTCAGCCATAACGCCTGTGATTTCTACAAATGCACCCCTTGTGCCCGAGCCGTCTTCTCTTGTGATAACGCTGATTGTACCAGAAACGCCTTCAGCTGGTGCTTCTTCGGAAGCTGGTGCTTCACTGCTTGCTGGTGTTTCTTCGGAAGCTGGTGCTTCGGAGAAAGCTGGTTCGGAAGAACATCCTGTGATAGTTGCCATCATTGATAGTGCTAAAATAGCTGTAAGTATTTTTTTCATTTTTTTCTTCTCCTTAAAATTAAAGCGATTTTGTTTTTTGATTTAGGCATTTTGTAAATGCAATGTGTTTTGATTTGTGCTACATGTCGTATTCTATAACTGCAAAGTAAAATATAAACACTTTTTTATGTTAAATATATGTAAAGTTCATTTTTGATGCTTATATTCCCCTAAAAGCACAGCGTTCTTTAGACATTATATCTTTAAAGAAGAGTGGATTATTAGTAGTGATGAGCATGAATATGTTTACTAAAAGTGGGTGATGTGCTATAATAAACACAATATAAGAGTACTAAAAGCTATTGGTAAAATATGTGTTTATTATATTTTATGCCCACTTTCTCGCCATTTCATGGCAACCGAAAGCGATGGCTGATTATATTATAAGCATCACCCTTATTCTAACCATCTAAGGAATTGATTAATTATGAAGCATATCTTTACTGTGTTGGGGTTTATTTCGCTATCCGTTGGGAGTGTGGGAATAATAGTCCCAATGCTTCCCACCACACCTTTTTTATTGTTATCGGCTTTGTGCTTTGCTAAGTCTTCCGATAAAATAAATAATTGGTTTAAGGGCACAAAGATTTATAGAGAAAATTTAGAAACCCTCGCAAAAAAGCAAGGCATGACAAAAATTGCAAAGCTGAGGGTGATAAGCACAATTACTTTGCTTTTTGCGATAGCCGCTTTTTTTATGAGGGAAAGTGTTGTTGGTTTGATTGTAATCGGTGCCATTTGGATGGCGCATTTTATTGTGTTTGTTTTTATTGTGGGTACAATTAAGGAGTAGAATGTGCAATTACTTCTTTGCTAAATATTATAGGGGCTCACCCTATGTGACTGTCTGAAATCATTGGAAAAATCCAAGACTTCGGAGAGTTGCATAGGGTGAGCCCCTATTTATAAATTATTCTTATTACACGCAGCTGCTGAGCATGATTGCAAGAATTTCTTTGTCGGTCTGCTTCATACCCTGACTTGCAAGACGACCAACACTCGCTATGGTATTTTCTACACCTTTTTTAACAATACCATCTTCGCCGTAGAACTGCTGACCCTGTGTATACATTTCATATCCTAAAATACCACAGTCAACTGCAACAGCTATTTTACCAGCACATGACGCCTTTGCCCCATCGCATATAACGCCTGAATCAATTGCAAGTGTATTTACAAGTGCATGGGAAAGAACTTCAAGGTCCGCACCTTTTAGATAGGCTATTGCACAACCTGCCGCCGCTCCTGCACTTACAGCACCACAGAATGCCGAAAGCCTGCCTATCGGTGTTTTTTGGTGTATTGAGAGTAAATTGGAGAACACAAGTGCTCTGTATATTTCCTCTTCGCTATGTCCCATATGCCTGCCATAAGTGATTACAGGCACCGAAACAGTGATGCCTTGGTTTCCACTGCCCGAGTTTATCACAACGGGAAGCTCACATCCATTCATTCTCGCATCGCTTCCAGCCGCCGCCATAGCACGGGCGTAGAGCTTCGCCGTGGTCTCTTTACTGTCCTCTGGATTGCTTCTCGTTGCTAAAAGCACGCTACCTATATTTGCTCCGTATTCCCCATCAAGACCTTCTTGAGAGATTGCCATATTGTAGGATATTTGGCGGTCTAAAAGTTCCTTTACATCGCTTATATCAACCACATTGGCAAATTCATATATTTTTTCAACCGTAATAAAACTGCGGTCGGTAAGATTCTCGCTCTCTACTGTATCAAGCTGTTTTGTGCTTAAGGCTTCGCCATTTTTCTCTATGAGCACAATATTTGTATGATTTCCCACCACACGCACTTTAGCGTAATTTTCCCCTTTGTAAACACTAACAGCCAAATCAAGCACATAGGGAGAGCTTGCAATTTCAATTTGGATTTCGTTATTATTTAAAAAGTCCTTTATCTCTTGCTGTTTTTCCTTTGGCACAAGCGATATAACCTCTAATTTTTTAGAGGCATCTCCTGCCACCACACCCACAGCAACAGAAGCTGGAATTCCCCTTAACTGTTCTGTATTTGGCACAAACACGCTCTTTACATTTTTTATAATATTCCCACTCGCTTCTACTAAAACTCTATCGGGCATCTCGCCTAAGGTTTCCCTCGCAACCGCAGAAACATAGGCTATGGCAATTGGTTCAGTACAGCCCATTGCAGGCAAAAGCTCTTCTTTTAGCACCTCAACAAATTTTTGGTATTCGTTTCTTGTAATTGGCATAGATAAACTCTCCTTATATTTTATTTGTCAGTGCAGCATCGAATTTAATAACCAGTCTAAATTTAATTATATATTAATAGCTCCACTTTTTCAAGGTATTATTGGAATTTGTATTTCGGTGATATACTCATCCGCTACATCTGTAATTGTTTGGTGTACAAGTGCTGTTTCAATACTGTTCCCACAGATTTTGTATTTGCTACATTTTTTTATTGTAAAATACATGTTCATATACCATCGTATTACTCACTTATTTGCACATTTTGTTTCTTGCCCCAGAAATTTTTTTGATAGCCTAACAGCGTGTTCAAAAAAGCAAGAGCTTTTTCGAACACACTTAAATGCCAATACCATCGCTTTCAGCGGTGGTATTGGCATTTAATTTTATCTAATCATTATTAAAATAGCTCAAAGAGCTCTCTATCGAATTTTGTGAGCGATTCACAGCCGTTTTCGGTTATCAGTATCATGTCTTCAACTCGTAGGTAGGCTAAATCGGGCAACCACACCTTTGGCTCTATGCACATTATCATGCCTTTTGTAAAATCGGTATCGCATTCATAGAACAGCCATGGACGCTCATGCACTTCTATGCCTATTTGGTGTCCTATATGGCCGCCATCGCCGTATTTGCGCATGTTTTTACCAAAACCATGCTCTTGTAGGCGTTCGTTTAGGAAGTCAAATGTTGGGCCCATTGGCACACCGGGTTTAATCATTTTTAGCATCTCGGTCTGTGCGTACTGGAGTGCTACATATGCCCTTTTCATTTCGTCGGGAGCTTTGCCACAGCAGAATGAACGCCCAAAGTCCGAGCAGTAGCCGTCTATAACATATCCAAAGTCGAAGCTTATGGCAGTACCTTCCACGATGGGCTCAGTTGTGGACACTGCATTTATATCACCTGCGCTCGCCATTGATGGATGCACTGTATGTGCAGTGGGGCTAAAAGCCAAATCCTGCACTCCACGCTCCACACCGTACTGAATGAGCAGATGCTCTATCTGTCTTGCAGTGGTGCCGGGCACTATATGCGGTATAACAAATTTTAGTGCGTCGTCGGTAAAGCTTGCCGCTCTGCGCATTATTTCTATTTCTTTTTCATCTTTTATCATTCGCATTTCATCGATTAGTTCCTCGGCGAATAATAGTTTTACGCCTTTGTTAATACTGGTTAACATCTCAGCTATTGCCGCACCACAGCTTTCACCATAGGCTATGAAGTTTCCGCTTATATCCATATTAAGGCGCTTTGCAAATTCTTCAAAGAAACAAACTACTTTTCTAATCTTAATATGCTCTACATTTTTCTCTTCTGCATATGTCACATAAAGTGTTGGCTCGCCGTCGGTGGGTATGTATAAAAGCATGTTGGGGTATTTGTGGAGATGCACATCACTGTTTGGGTCTGCTTTTTCTGGGCCCCCACTGCGGGATGTCCTCTGCCATCTGTATTTGCTATCTTCAAGTAGGTAGTGCATAGCGCCGCTTGTGGCTATCACCATTCCGTCGGCACCTTCGGTTTTCAGTTTCGCTTTAAGCTTGTTAATTCTTTCAAACATTTTCTCACTCCATTTCTTAATTTAGTAGCCATGGACAAAGCCAAGCTTTTATATTTTATTTGCTTTACTAATTGCGGATACCATGTATTTTTCTATCTTTTCCACCCCCATGTGATATGGGGTAAATATTAAAATGATGGCTTTGGTTATCTCTAAAAGTTTATATACGTTTAGCCTTAATTTAGCGTATTTAATATGTTAAAATTATGGTTTAAATTAATCTAATCTAACAGCTTTTCTCTCCACTCGTCCTCATTAAATCCTGCGAGTACGAAGTCCTCCGATATTAATAGAGGGCGTCTTACAAGCATACCGTCCGACGCAAGGAGCTCTATTTTTTCTTCGTCGGTCATGGTGGGGAGTTTATCGGCGAGCTTCATTGTTCTATAAAGTATTCCACTTGTGCTGTAAAACTTTTTAATCGGCAGTCCGCTTTTTTCATGCCACACTTTCAGCTCGTCATAGCTTGCTTTTTCCTGCTTTATATGCCTTTCGGTGTAGCTGATATTATTTTCCTCTAAAAAAAGTTTCGCCTTTTGGCAGGTACTGCATTTTGGATAACAAATAAAGGTCATATTGATGTCCATTCCTTTCTGTTAACGGCACAAAACAACCATACAAAAGGTCATTAATGCGCCATGTTTCTCGGTAGAGTAAGTTTGAAATAGTGATTATTGGTGCTCTTTTCATATTCCCTAAGATGCCTTTTGAGCAAATCTATTATACTTTTTATATGTTCCTCTTTTGTAGCGAAAATATGCGGCTATCGAGCAAACAATCCATGTAAATGGCATACAATACCAAACAGCATTAATCCCTATAAAAGGTATCGGTGCAAGCAGATATGCAAAAGCAACACGAATGATAATTTGCGAAGTGGTGATAGCCATTGCACCCTTAACATCGCCATAGCCCCTAAAAAAGCTGATATATGCATTTAGCACTGCCGACATTACAAAAGGCACTGCAAGCACTCTCAGGCAATCCGAGCCAAGGCGTATTATTTCGGGCTGGGTAGCATCTACAAATATACCCATCAACCATTCAGCAAAGACAAATATTAAAAATGATGATATGGCACAAAAAATTACCGAAACTTTCATCACTGCAAAAAGCCCTTCGCTCGCCCTTTCTTCCTGCTTTGCACCTATATTTTGCCCTACGAAATTTGCAAGCGCAAGGCTTAGGCTCATAATCGGAAGCACTATGAAATTATCTATTCTGTAAGCGGCTGAATAAGCACTTATAGCGTAGTCCCCAAAGCCATTTACCACCCCTTGTAAAAACATCATTCCAAGCGAATTTACAATCTGCTGTATCGAGGAGGGTACACCGTATTTTATTATTAAACTAAATAGCGGCTTATCAAAGACCATGTTTTTAGGTGTAATCTTTAGTATGTCGTATTTTCTAAATGTGTATATCACACAGCAAATAGCCGCTACCGCTTGGGCGATGAATGTGGCTACTGCTACTGCCACCACCCCATTTTCAAACATCATAACAAAAGCTACATCGAGTATAATGTTTAGCACGCTCGACATTATTAAAAAGTAAAGTGGTGTTTTAGAATCGCCTATTGCTCTGAGCACCCCTGCATAATACTGATAAAGGCACTGAAAGGGTATACTTGCGGAGAAAATTTGCAGATATATTTTAGCGAGTGGGAGAATATTATCGGGTGTGTTTAGCATTTTCAGGATGAACTCCGCTCCAAAAACACCACAGACCGTCATCAAAAATGCCAGAGCAAATACCACGATGAAGGAGGTGGATAGTCCCTTGTGGAAGTTCTTATCATCCTTAGCACCGAAATTTTGCGAAATAATTACCGATGATCCCATGATAAACCCTGCTAAAATCGCTGTGAGGAAAAATGATATGGGGGTAGAAGTGCCTGCCGCCGCCTGAGCTTGATAGCTCACCATTTTTCCAAGCACCGCCGTATCTACAAGCTGATACATCTGCTGGAACATATTGCCTATCAGAAGTGGAATTGTAAATATCCAAATCTGCTTTACTATACTGCCTTTTGTAAAATCTATATTCATTTATTACCTGCTTTTCATTGTTTTGGTTGTGCGTACCCGACGAGCATGAAGTAGGGGCGAACCTATGTGTTCGCCCGAAAATCACCTGCAATTTTAAATAATGCAAAACCTCTGAACAGGCGATTACAGGTCGCCCCTACAACTATCTTTTTTGATAGTGTGTGCCATACTGGCGGTCATGGCAAGCCATGCCCCTACAATGGGATTTCGATTTATTTTAGATTATGCGTAACCCTCGGGCATAGCTCGCCATGCCCCTACAATTTAAAATCTGTTTCTCCTAATGCGAAACTCATTAACTTTTCACTATTCATTTTTAATTTTTCACTCAAAAAAATCTCCGCTCTTTTGCTTCGCAAAATTTGCTACATTTTTTCTTAGCTTCGCTTTTTCTTTCATGGGGCTTTGCCCCACACCCCATAATTTTTTGAAAAAAATTAAGTAAAACTTTAGTTTTGGCTCCACTGTGGGATGGGGATTATTTTAAATAGCTCTCAAACCATTTCACGATTTCATACATCCTTTTTATCCTCTGTATCGGTCTGCCATTTCGTGATAAATCATGGTTTTCACCGTCTATTAGGCACACCCTCGAGTCTACACCATGGAACTTAAGGGCGGTAAACATCTGCATTGCCTCGATATAATGGCAACGATAATCCTCCCTCGCATGGATGAATAATGTAGGTGTCTTTACATTGTTTGCATATTTAAGTGGGGACTGCGCCCAAAGTCTTTCGGTGTTTTCCCATGGGGTGGAATCCATCTGCTCCGCCACGAAATTATACCCATTATCGGCAGCTCCAAAGGCGGTGAACATATTGCTAATACCCCTTTGCACACATGCACATTTAAATCTATCGGTATGGCCGATGATCCAGTTTGTCATTATTCCACCATATGAGCCACCTGCCACGCCGAGATTTTCCCTATCAATCTGTGGGTATCTTTCGCATGCAGTGTCGATAGCTTTCATTAGGTCGGAGTAATCTGGCTCGCCATAATGCCCCATCAGCTTTGCAAACTCACTGCCCTGTCCATCGCTTCCCCTCGGGTTGCCATAAACCACAAAAAATCCCCTGCTTGCAAGCAGCTGCATTTCATGGAAGAATACATCTGTGTAAAGTGTTTTCGCTCCGCCGTGGATGTAGAGTATTGCAGGATATTTTTTCTCTTCCTCAAATCCAAGAGGTTTTACCACCACATATTGAACATCATAGCCGTTATTTTTAAAATACATAAGCTCGGGAGTGCTCACATCCTCAGCTTTTAATGTGTTTTCATTTATCTCGGTTATTTTTATTTCTTCGCCGTTTTCTATGCAGTAAATCTCTGTGAGTGCAGTGCCCCTCACGCCGTTAAAATAAATTTTGCCATCGGGGGTGATATCATACCCCTCCACGCATCCATTTGGTTTTGTTAGCACTGTGATATTGCCATTTAAGTCGATCTTTTTAATCTGCGAGCTCACACCCTCGGTGGAAATAAAGTAAAACTCAGAGCCAAACACCTTGTATTCACGGTTTGAGCCATATTTAAAGTCGTAGAGGACTGTGTTTGTAAAGCTTGTGTCCGCTTTGCTAATTTTGCTACATTTGCCCTCTTCCACTATGTAAAGACTGCTGTTGTCGGTCATTAGGCTCTCACTCATCTTCGCCCCTACAAAAGCACATTTGCCCTCGATAATATCCACATTCAGTATGCGGTAAAGCCCCTCTTTTACTACTTCTTCGGTGGTTTTTGTGGCGATGTCATAGCGATAAATTCCAGGGGTAGTCCTTTTATCCTCAAAGGTAACTGCTGAGTAAATCACCGATTTTTCATCAGCGGCAAAGCTTAGCACCTCGCTGTAATCACCTGTAATTTTAACGGCATTTTCTCCATCTTTTATGAAAAGGGAGTTTCTCTTTCTATTTGTAAAGCCCCTGCCATTGCTCCAAAAAGGGATTTCTTCGAGTATGTGAAACTCTCCGTCGGACTCTTTTAAGAAGCTGAGCTCCTCGGGATATTCTTCACTCTCGCAGTTCGATTCGGCAGTAAATAGTATTTCACCATTTTTTAAAAGTGCAAATTTATTCGCCTCATATTCTGTGGAAAAACATTCGCTTTTCTCCCCCGTTAAAGGATTAAGTCTATAAAAAAGCGTTTTATCCTCACATTTTTCTTTTAGCAGCATATCACCATTTTCGTCCCATATAAATGAGGTATTATCAGCGCCTGCAATCCTTTTAGTGGTATTATCCGCTAAATTCATCAGATATGCTTCGCTTTTATAGCAGTTTTCAGTGAGGGAGGGTAATGTCACATTAAATGCAAGTGTTTCACCTTTTTTATCCACTGATAAGCTGTTTATCGATTTGTAATTTAAAAAATCTTTGATATTTATCATTTTATTCACTCTCTAATCTATAATTATTTTTTTAGGTGCCAAAGTTACTACTTCAGTGCTGTCCCCATGCAAAATCACTATATCCTCGGTTCTCACTCCGCCGTAATTTGGAATGTATAGCCCCGGCTCTATCGTGAATATCATGTTTTCCTCTAAGGCGTCTTCGTTGTTCATTACCACTCTCGGCCACTCGTGTATATCAAGTCCCACTCCATGCCCAAGGCCACGAAGGCTGTACTGCTCCAAATCGTGCTCTAAAAAGACATTTCTATGCACCGCATCTATATCCTTGCAAATCGCACCTACTTTTATCGCTTTTACCGCTTCTTCCTGCGCTTTTACTACGATGTCGAATATCTCTTGCATGCGTCGCTCAGGCTCGCCAAACCAAAGTGTTCGGGTTATGTCGGAATGATAGCCATTATGTTTCGCACCGAAATCGAGGGTTAGCATATCGCCTTTCTCGATTTTCTTGCTCGTAGGGCTTCCATGAGGGAGGGAGGTTCGCACACCCGATACCGCTATGGTGTCAAACGCTTCTTTTTCACTGCCAAGCTTCTTCATAAGGTATTCAAGCTCTATTGCCACTTCACGCTCAGTCATCCCTGCTACAAGTGTTTTGGAGAGCTCTATTATCGCTTGGTCGGATATGTTTATTGCTTTTCTTAGGTAGTTAAGCTCGGTTTCGCTCTTTACCTTTCTGATGTCGAGCAAAACATCGCAGGTAGGGATAAACTCTGCATCTTCGCATTTTTCCTTAATACTGCGCAGGGTGAAATCGGTGAGGTAATTGCTTTCATAGCCAACTTTCTTCGCACCCACCTTTTTAAGGTATTCTTTTATAGTGTCAAAAGAAGAGAGATTATATACTATCACTTCAAAGTCGGGTGCCTCTATTTGCGCCTGCTCTACATATCTTGAATCGGTGATTAAATAACGGCTGTCGCCATTTATTATCACTATGCCATTGCTTCCTGTGAAATTTGTTAAATATCGGCGGTTTGCATCGGAGAGGACTAAAAAAGTGTCCACCCCAAGCTTTTGCATCTTTTTATTTAGTTTTAAAAGCTTGTCCATATTTATGACCATTCCTTTCAAGTGCCAAGCACTTTAGCTGGTAAA
The DNA here is from genome assembly GCA_964371155.1 of uncultured Oscillospiraceae bacterium. Taxonomy (GTDB): domain Bacteria; phylum Bacillota; class Clostridia; order Oscillospirales; family Ruminococcaceae; genus CAYJEQ01. The sequence continues at coordinate 30,292 of CAYJLI010000005.1, forward strand.
CTATCTCCCCATAAGCCCTTTAAACTCTTCTATCTGCTCTTTTAGGGATTTCATTGCCCCTTGCCAAAACTCTATATTATTAGGATTTATCCCCATGAGTGCGCAGAGGTCACCTACATGCAGTTTGCCCGAATTTTGCAGGAAGGCGGAGTAATCCTTTATGAAATTTTCTTTGTTTTCCTTGTACATGCGGTGAAAGCCCACCGAAAGCAAAAATCCAAAGGCATAGGAGAAATTATAATAGCTTCTGTCCACATAGTAGTAATGCTCTTTATTAAGCCATGCGTAGGGGTGGAGGAGCTCTTCATTTAGGCAGTCGCCAAAGCTTTTCTTTTGTGCGTCCACCATGAACTTCTTAATTTCATCGACATTTAGCTCTCTTACTTCCCTCGCTTCAAACACATAGCTTTCAAAATAATATCTCGAAAGTATGTCGAGTGTGAGCTGGGATGCCCTTGTGATGTCGTTACCCATGACGATTTTTTTGGTGTTTTCATCCTGTGTTTTATATATGTAGTCCATTAAAACCATCTCGGCAAATGTAGAGGCTATTTCCGCTACTGGGATTGGGTATCTGCTGTTTATATACTCTTCCCTGCATGATAAATGGCTATGGTATGCGTGCCCAAGCTCATGGGCGATGGTTATAACATCGTTAAAATTGCCATTAAAATTTACAAGTATGCGGCTTTCCTTTATGCTGTGCACCGAGGCACAAAATCCACCGTACACCTTGCCGGCTCTTGGTGTAAAGTCAATCCAGTCTTCATCAAAAGCTTTTTTTGCGAGGTCGCCAAGCTCTTTATTGTAGCCATAAAATGCCGCTGTTACAAGCTCTTTTGCTTCTTCTATGCTGTATTTTTCGCTCTTTTCCCCCATTTGGGTGGGGATTTCATAGAAGGGCAGTCCTTTATTGTAGCCAAGTGATTTCGCTTTAATCTGCAAAAACTCCCTCACACTCGGGGCGTACTCTTCTATTGCAGAGAAAAGTGCTTCTATTGTTTCACTCTCCATTCTGCAATCGGAAAGGGATTTGTGCATTGGGGAAGTGTATCCCCTTATTTTTGCGATGCTTATCGCTTCGCCTTTTATATTGTTTATGCAAGCCGCCGAGATGGTTTCATGCTTTTTATATGCCTCAAGCTCGATTTCAAAGAGCTTTTGCTTTTCGTCGCTATCTTTACCCTGCTGCATATTTCTAAATACTGTCATCGGGTAGCTTTCACCCTCGAAATCCACGCTAAGCTCGGAGGACACTCTATTTTGAAGATTTTGCCATGCTTTTGAGCCTGTAATGCTCATTAGTGCAAGGGCATTTTCTGTTTTATCGTCACATTTATATTTTTCGTTTTCCGCCATCTCGCTAAGTATGAATTCATATTTTTTAAGGAGTTGGTCGGATTTAATAATCTCATTTATATCGGCTATCCTGCCTATGTATTTTTGTAAAGTAGCCACCGCCGCTTGCAGTTCACCTGCGATACAGCTAACAGTGTAGTCGCAGCTATGTGCCGCAGTATCATTTGTGTTTACCGACATGCTAAGCTTATTATATACATTTAGCTTCTGCCTTATCTGCTCACAGTCATTTATTTTTACAATCGCAGTAGCAAGTACTTCTTTTGCATTGTTTATATTATTAGTATTTTCTTCTATGTAGTATTTTAGTGCGTCTATTTCTCGCTGTAAGTATTTAATGTCGTCATTTAATTTCTTGTCATCATAGCCCTTGTATATATTATCTAAATTCCAGTAATTACTCATTTTAAGGCTCCTAAAATCAAATTTGGCCGAGCTTATTTATTAACTGATAAATAAGGCTTATATAAAATATTTTACCCCTATATGGCTTTTATTTTCCACCATAATTTTTCTCTAAACTGTAACTATATCCATGCCTAAATGGCATGGATATAGTCGATAGATACTATCTTCCGATAGTGTTAATACTTTTTAAATTAAGGGTGTGGAGAAGAGTAGCTAATTATTACGGATAATTTCATCTCTAAATTGCCACTCCCTAAATTAAGCAGCAGGCTCTTCTACAAAGTGAGCTGTTCTGAAGTCCTGTACGCTTGTTGGGTTTGGTGCAAATCCTGCAACATCGCTACCAACAGCAACGATTTCTTCTTTTTCATAGAAAGGTACCCAAGCAGCTTCTTGGTTCATTCTGTTTTGGATTTCTACAAGCATATCAAAACGAGCTTCTGTGTCGATTTCTACACGTTGAGCGTCGAGCATCGCATCAACTTCAGCGTTCTGGAAGAATGCTGTGTTGCCTGAGAAGTGGCTTGTGGAGTAGAAGTTGTCGTATAGGGAGTCGCCGTCAGCACTTGAACCTTTACCGAGGATGTAGATTTCAAGCTCTTGGTTTTCAACAGCTTCGAGGTATGCGCCCCACTCTAAAACCTTGATTTCAGTAGTGATGCCAACTTCGCTTAGGAAAGCTTGTAGGATTTCAGCTGTTTCAACATTTGCTTGGCTATCACTTACCCAGATGTTTGTTGTTAGGCCATCAGCATAACCTGCTTCTGTAAGAAGCTCTTTGGATTTTTCTGGGTTGTAATCAAGTGCTACAACTTCGTCGCTATAGCCCCATGTGGAAGATGGTATTGTGCTGTTTGCAACTTTACCAAAACCGCCATAAACTGCGTTTACGATAGCTTGTGAGTCGATAGCATGACCAACAGCCTGTCTTACAAGTTGGTTGGAAAGAACTTCATCTGTGCAGTTCATACCAACATAGCTGATGGAAAGGCTTGGGCCACGAAGCACTGTAACGCCTTCAGTTGTTTCGAGTCTTTCAACATCGTTTGTAGCGATGGAAAGTGCAATGTCAACACCGTCAACTTCAACTTCGATAGCTCTGTTAGCTGTTTCAGTGATTGTACGGATGATGATGTGGTCAACGCCTGTTTCTTCGCCCCAGAAATCTTCAAATCTCTGATATTCGATTCTGTCGCCTGCTACCCATTCTGTAACTGTGTAAGGGCCTGTACCAACAGGGTTTGTGGATAGGTATTCTTCGCCATGCTCTACTACTACTGCTTCTGGAACGATTGCAGCAGCTTCGTCAGAAAGGTTTGAGATGATAGGTGCGAATGGGTATAGTAGTACCATTTTGTAGTTGTAGTCATCCACTGCCACGGACTGTTCAAAGTCAATCATACCAAGTGCATTTTTAGCGTAGCCGATGTCATGTGCTCTCTTTAGGGAGAATGCAACATCGCTTGCTTTTAACTCTGTTCCGTTGTGGAACATAACGCCTTCACGGATTTTGAAATTGATTGTTGTTTCATTTTCGTATTCCCAGCTCTCAGCAAGGTGTGGAATTGGTGCTAAATTTTCGTCGAGCGCAACGAGGTTATCGTAGAGAAGTGCTCTCGACTGGATGGATGCAACGTCATTTTTGCCGTTTCCATCAAGGGATGTAGCTTCGCTGTTGATTGCAACGATAAGTGGTCTTGATTCCGCACCTTCTTCGCCACCTGCTGTTGGCTCATCACTGGATGAGCATGCGGATAATGTTCCGGCAAGCATTATTGCTGCCAATAGTAAACTTAACTTTTTCATTTTCTACCTCCAAAATATTATATATGAATACAGCTTTAGCTGTTATCCAACAAAATGTTATGCGCAAGAATTGTGTGAAAGATTTATGCGAAGTTTTTAAGAAAAACTTGCTTTACCATATATAAAAAGATGAAACCACAAAATCTTCTTCGCTGATTTTGTTTGCTGTGTCGCTTGTCAAACTGCAAATTTCGGTTTCATACAATAAGTATGCGCCCTTATTTACAATTTGCCGCTTCGTGCCTTTCATCATTTTCTATATGCTACATAATAAAGACAAAATCTTTATTATGCAAAGTTTTTAAGAAAAACTTCGGATGATACAAGCTTTTGTGTGAATTCTTCGCCAATAGCTTCTTTAAGCCATTTAAATCTGCCCACTGTAAGCCCATCGCAGAAAGCGCTGTCCTTTGAATAGTTTACAGCTATGCTATTTGGTGCAAGCTTTGTAAGGGTTTCTTTTAGGGTAGCCCCTGCGTCGTCACCATATTCTATAACTTCATCAAAAAGTCCGCTGTTTTTGCTCTCTAAGGAGTCTATTCTATTGGCAATCGCAAATGCTTTGCCCTCTTTTGTAATTATAAAAAATGTCTTCCCTATTGTTCTAATGCCTGTGATGGCAGTGTTTGCCTTATCGCTTCCCTCGCTTGAATATATTAGCCATAAATCGATATTATTCTCGACAAGATAGTTTGCTACTTTATTCATTTTCTCTTTATTATTCTTAGCCATAATAGCCTCCATTTCATTTTGCAATGTCAAAACTTTAATAGTCAGGGAAAATTATATGGGAAAATTTCTTTAAATCGCTCGAATTGTTTGGCTATTTGCTCTCGCATGCGAGCTTGAGTGTGGTGTGAAGTATTACCTTTGCGCCGTAATAGAGCGAGTTTTCGGTAATGCATTCATTGTGTCCATGCACTTTTTTAAGCACTTCGCTTAAGGGAATATCCCCTAAAGTAGGTGAATATCCATAGACATTATGCGCTATAAATCTGCCATCGGTATTGCCTAAGGCTACCATTGGGAGAAGTATTGCAGGCTCGTCATATTCGTCCGAGGTTTCGGCTAATACTTTTACAAAATCATCGTCTATTTCGCTTTCATACCCCAAGGTGAGCTTTGTGATTTCATACTCTATCTGAAATCCGCTCAAAATCTCTTCTACAATTTTAAGCACTTCTTCCTTGGTGTAATTTGGAATATATCTAAAGTTTAGCTTTAGCTTTGGCGTTTCACTGGGGTTTAAATCAAATTTATTCACTGTAATGGTGTTATTAGCCGAGTATTCAAGTAGGTTTTTAAGGGTTGCGTCAAGCTCTGTATATCCCTTTGTTAGCTCCTCAAAACGCTCGGTCACACGGCAAAGTCTTTTGCCAAAGCTATGTGAAGCCACTTTGTTTATAAATTCGCACGCCTCTATAAAAGCCTTATTCGTATCGGGGTTTATAAAGCTTATATCAGCCTCGCAAACACCTTTTTCGGCGGAGGCACAGATGCGAAAACGCTTATCCCCAGCATTTATTATAAAGCCCCCACCCTCGTTAAACACATATCCTTTAGGTATTAAATCGGGGTGATTTTCGGCTAAATACTCCATGCCGTATTTACTGCCCATCTCTTCGTCGGCAGTTGCGATTAAAATTAAATCACGATTTAATTTTAGATTGTTTCGCTTTACTAAAATTAGGGTGAGCATCTGCATAACGGTGAGGTGCTTTGTATCGAGCGTACCCCTGCCATATATGGTGCCATCAATATTTTGCGCTTCAAAGGGTGGGTAATCCCATTTGCTCTCGTCAGCCGCTACAACATCAATATGCGATATGTAGACAAGTGGTGGCTCATTTCCCTGCCCCTCAATCTTTGCAATTAAATTGCCCCTACCGGGTGCTGATTCTATAATCCTGCTCTCGATGCCTTCTTTTGCAAGCACTTCTTTAATATACTCCACAGCCAAAGTTTCGCATTTATCCTCGGTGATGGTTTTGATTTTAATGAGGTCTGTGAGCATATCCAGTGTAAGCTGTTCTATCTCGCTATTCCATATATTATTCATATGATTACCCTATAAGCACAAGCTCATCCTGACGCACGCTGAGTAGCTCTGCGCCATGCTCTCTTATTACAACATCCTCTTCAACTAACATGCAAGGCAGGCCGCCGTCCTGTATTACAGTTGGCTCTATTGCATAGGTTTCCCTTGTTCTTATATATGTTATCGACTGTGGACGCTCGGGGGAGAGCCTTGTGCCTGTTTCGTGGCATTCGAGTCCTATTTGATGCCCTACCGAGTGGCGCACTGTGGGGTATCCACCCTGCTCGATAACAGTCCTTGCCGCTAAATCCACATCGCATCCACGCAGTGAAGTGCCTATCACTTCGATTGCTTTGGTGATAGCATTGTGTGCGGTTTCAAATGCGTGCTGTACATCCGCAGGCGCTTTTGTTTCGCCCTCTTTTAGGAAGTAGGCAGTTCTTGCAATGTCGGAAACATATCCACAGTATCTCACGCTGAAATCGCAAATGAGAATATCGCCCGGTATCGACTTTGTTTCCCCAGGGCCTCTGTGGGCAAGTCCTGCACGCACTAAGCAAACTATCGGATAGTCGTAATCGCCACCGATGCCATTTACTACATTATATCTTTTAAGGCCATCTATAAATAAATCGGCAATCTCGATTTCGGTCATACCGCATTTAATGCTACTGAACACATCTGCATAAATCATCTGTGTATATTTTACCGCTTCTCTTAGGCAGAGAATTTCGGTGTCCGATTTTTGGCTTCTAATTTCCATTAAAATAGGCTCGGAGGAAGTTTCGATTTCGCTGAGTTTCTCTTCGCCGACAGCAAGCTTTAAAGTCTCGTAAAGACCCTGTGTTAAGCCGTCGCAAAGATTTTCATCCACCGATATATTGAGCGCTAATTTGGATATATTCCTTTTAGCGAGTTCTTCTTTTAACACTGGGAGAATGTCCTCAGCATAAGAAACTATATTGCTTTTAAACAGCGGTGAATCCTCAAAAAGATGCTTTTCGCTCTCATGCACTATCGCAAGATGGTCATTATTTGCATCAATTATAGCCACGCAGGTTTTCTCACTTCTGTTGCCCGTGATAAAGGGCAGATTGCCATCGGTATTATCACGTGACATAATCAGCAGTGCATCGATATTTTTATCTTTTAGTAAATTAACTACTTGTGCCGTTTTTTCCATTGGAATATCGTATTTATTTAGTTGCATAGCTATCACCTCTTAATCATTATTTTCACAGAATATGGGCTAAAATAATTTGCTAAAACTTCCTGTATTTGCTCTTCTTTTGCCTCGGATGCAGAGTTTACCTCAATATCGAATTCGCATTCATTTATGAGTCCACTGCGGTTGCCACCACGAAATGAAGTGATTTTAATCTCTTCGGCGTCTATCGGGCTGTTTTCACTGTTGAGCTTTTTTATAATTGCGGTCGCATTTTTTAGCCCCTCGTTTTGGGTGTAGTAGGGATTTGCCGATTTACTGCGCTCGTAATAGGCGGTAAAATTATAGCTTGTCATTCTCTATTCCTCTCTTTTAAGCAATATTTAAAGCTAATAAATAATGCCTAAATTACACATTATGGCATGCCACAAAATGCCCCTCGCCCATATCTTTGAGCTGTGGTTGCTCATTTCTGCAAATATCGGTGGTCATTGGGCATCTCGGTGCAAACCTACATCCCGGCTTTGGATCTATCGGGGATGAAATTTCACCTTTTAGTATAATTCTATTTTTCTCTTTTTTAATTTTAGGCACGGGAATAGCCGATAAAAGTGCTTTTGTATATGGGTGAATTGGGTTTTTAAACAACTCTCTCGACGAGCAGTTTTCCACCAAATTCCCAAGATACATAACGCAGATTTCATCGGAAATATGTTTAACAACGCTTAAGTCGTGGGTGATAAATACAAATGTGAGATTTCTCTGCGCTTGTAAATCCTGCATGAGGTTTAGTATCTGCGCCTGAATGGAAACATCGAGCGCACTAACAGGCTCATCGCAAACGATGAATTTCGGATTTAGCGCAAGCGCACGAGCTATGCCTACACGCTGACGACGACCACCGTCGAGCTCATGTGGATAGACATGTTCAAGCCTTCTTGCAAGACCAACAGTCTCCATTATTTCGGAAACTTTTTGATTGTATTCATCCTTGCTATTGCAAATGTTAAAAGTTTTTAGTGGCTCCACTATAATCTGGCTTATGGATTTTCTCGGATTGAGCGAAGAAAAGGGATCTTGGAATATCATCTGCATATTGCGTCTTAAATCTTTTAGCTCGGCATTTTTAAGGTTGGTTACATCCCTGCCCTCAAAATAAATGCTCCCTGCTGTGGGCTCAAGTAGATGGAGTATTACTTTTCCGAGTGTGGATTTACCACAACCCGACTCACCTACTACGCCAAGGGTTTTTCCTGCTTCAAGTTTAAAGCTAACACCATCAACGGCATGAAGTGTGCCCTTTGGTGTGTAAAAATGTTTTTTAAGGTCTTTAATTTCTAATAAGGTACTCACTCTTTACCTCCGCTAAGCTCTTCTTCAAACAAAAAGCATTTTATTTTATGTGTTTCGCTTGCATTAATAAGCGCTGGAATTTCATTGTGACATTTCTCGATTGCATGTGGACATCTCGGTGCGAAATTACATCCCTCTGGCAGTGCTGTTGGGTCGGGCATAAGTCCTTCGATAGGAGTTAGTCTGCTCACCTCTTCTTCGAGGTTTGGTATTGAACCAAAAAGGCCTACTGTATATGGGTGTTTTGTTCTTTCGTATATGTCCTCAAGTGTTCCACTCTCCACTATTTCACCAGCATACATAATTGCCACTTTATCGCACACCTCAGCCACAACGCCAAGGTCATGAGTTATCAGTATCATCGCTGTATTAAGCTCGCTTTTAAGATTGCTCATCAAATCGAGCACCTGCGCCTGTATGGTAACATCGAGTGCAGTTGTAGGCTCATCCGCTATGATAAGTGATGGGGTACAAGCAAGTGCAATCGCAATAACCACCCTCTGCTTCATACCGCCCGAGAACTGATGTGGGTATTCGCTGTAACGCTCCCCAGGTATACCAACCAATTGGAGAAGCTCCACCGCTTTTGCGCTCGCATCCATTTTGCTAAGCTGCTCATGAAGTCTTATAACTTCGGCAATTTGATCTCCCACTGTTACAACAGGGTTTAGGGAGGTCATAGGGTCTTGGAAAATCATGCTGATTTTATTACCCCTAATTGCACGGATATCTTTTTTACCCAGCTTTAAAACATCTTCTCCCTCGAAGAATATTTCGCCGTTTATTATTTTCCCCGGTGGGTCTGGCACAAGATTTAATATGCCGAGTGCTGTGGTGGTTTTTCCTGCACCTGTTTCGCCAACAAGCCCGAGTGTTTCCCCTTTAGCTACCTCAAGGCTTATATTATTAACTGCTTTCACAGTTCCATCATCCGTAACATAATGGATGATTAAGTCTTTAATTTCAAGTATCTTTTCGCTCACAGTTAGCTCCATTCTACCGCTTTGTATTACTGATATATTTTAGATAAAATCTCCGTATAGCGGCTACTTAGAGATTATTATTTAGTATTAATGTTTATAAATTATCGCTTAGTCTTTAAGCCTTGGGTCGAGTGCATCCCTTAGTCCGTCGCCAAATATATTGAGTGCGTAAATTGTAAGCATTATGGCAAGACCTGGGAAGGTAGCCATGTACCAATCACTGCGCAGATACTGTCTCGCTGAGGAGAGCATTGCGCCCCATTCCGGCTCTGGAGGTGTGATACCAAGACCTAAGAAGCTAAGCGCCGACGCCGATAGAATAGCCCCCGCCACACCGAGTGTAGCCTGTACTATAATAGGTGCCATTGCATTTGGCAGAATGTGCTCTATGATAATTCTTCTATCGCTTACACCAATACTCTTTGCCGCTTCTATGTATTCCTGCTCTTTAACGGTGAGCACTGAAGCCCTTACAATTCTCGCATAGGAGGGAATAGAGCCAAATCCTATTGCAATCATCATATTATTAAGACCTGGGCCGAGTGCAGAAGCAAGTGCTATTGCCAAAAGCATCCCTGGGATTGCAAGCATTATATCCATGAAACGCATGATGATATTATCAGTTCTTTTTCCATAGAACGCCGCAATAGCTCCCAGTGTACCGCCTATGAGAGCCGCTACACCAACAGCGATAAATCCAACAGTCAGCGATACTCTACTTCCATATATAACACGGCTGAGTATGTCACGCCCTGAGCTGTCCGTACCAAATGGATGCTCCCAGCTTGGCGGATTGCGCACTATTTGAAGATTTTGCTCGTCATAGGGATATGGTGCAATAAAATCTGCAAAAATTGCAATGAAAACCAATGCAACAATTACATAAAACCCGAACATAGCCATTTTATTTTTATTTAGTCTGCGCCATACATCCAGCCACAGACTGCGTCTTTTATATGTGTTTTGTTGATTATTCTTCGCCATTTATTTACCCTCCGCTACTGCAACTTTTTTCACTCTATCATTTTTGTACTGGGATTTAATTCGTGGATCGATATAGCTGTACAAAATATCTATGAGTAGGTTTACACAGCAGAAAAGAAGTGCTAAGAATAATACTCCGCCCTGTACTACTGGGAAATCCCTATTTTTAATTGAGTCGATCATGAATTTGCCAAGCCCTGGGATTGCGAAAACTGATTCAACAAGCACCGAGCCGCCGAGCATTGCGCCAAACTGCATACCTACTACTGTGATTATCGGCATGAGCGCATTTTTAAGTGCGTGATGCAGTATTATAACTCTTTCGGATTGTCCTTTGGCACGAGCTGTTCTTATATAGTCCTGCCTTACAACTTCAAGCATGCTTGAGCGTGTCATACGCATTATTGATGCCGCCGCACTTGTGCCCGTTGTAAATGCAGGGAGCACCCAATATTCCCAACCATAGGAGCCTGAAGCGGGGAACCATCCAAGCCATACCGAAAATACAATGATGCTCATTAGTCCCTGCCAGAAGTTTGGCATCGACACCCCAGCAAGTGCAACACCTGTGGAGATTTTATCAAACATCGAGTACTGCCTTGTGGCGGATATAACTCCGAGCAGTATACCCATTGTAACCGATATACTCGCACTGAGCACCGCAAGTGTGAAAGTGGTGGGGAAGCGCTCAAGAATAACTTCTGTTACTGAGGCTTTTGATTGGAAAGAAATTCCGAAGTCAAATCTTGTTACAACGCCTATAACATAATTAAAAAATCTCACGAAAAATGGGTCATTAAGCCCAAGCTCTTCTTCCATCGTGGCAACAGCCTCTGCGGTTGCGGATTCTCCGAGCATTATTTCCGCAGGGTTTCCTGGGGTGATTTCAATGATGCAAAACACTATGAACAATACCCCAAGCAATACGGGGATCATCATAAGGAGTCTTTTAAAAATATACTTGTGCATTTAGTTTCGCCTTTCTCTTAAATAGTTGTAAATTTGGCATACTTATAGACAGTATTTTACTACTTAATGAATTAAAAATCAATTAAAATGTGTAATATTTACAATTTAATGGGAAAATGCATAATTTATGACTAAAAATGTGTGTAAAATATTAATTTTTGAACTATCTTTGTGAATAATATAACAATGTTTATACATTTTTTTATTATAGTTTAATAAAATTGGATGTCTTTCCTAATTTTAAATTTCATGATACGCTTAAAATGTTCTTTACAAAGTGCGCAATGAAAGCTATAATTAACATATATTAGGCGAAATCGCAAATAATTTTGCCTAAATTTTATAAGTCGAAAGGAAAAAAACTTTATGAGCCATTTTTCCCATGAAAATGTAAATTTTGATGTCTTAAAAAAGAAAGCTTTTAATTACAGATGGGCGGAGATACCGGAGGGTGTTATTCCTCTTACCGCCGCTGATTCAGACTTCCCTGCAGCTCCGGAAATCATAGAGGATATTATCAATTATGTTAAGGATGGTTACCTTTCTTATACGCCTAAGCTCGGCTTGCAAGAGTTTAGAGAAAGCATTGCAGAAAGCATTAACCGCAGAAAAGATGAACATATTAACCCTGAATTTGTGCTTCCGATAGACAGCGCCGCAAGAGGAATGTATATTATTGCACAGGCTATGCTTGCTGAAGGCGACGAAATGATTATCTTCGACCCCGTTGATTATCTCTTTAAGCAGTCGGCACTATCCGCTAAGGCTACCCCCGTATACTTCCCATCGGTGCTCGACGAAGAGGGCTATATTGACTTATCAGGACTTGAAGCGCTCATCACTCCAAAAACAAAGATGATAGGTCTTTGCAATCCTCACAACCCACTCGGCACACTCTACCGCAAAGAGGATTTACTACATATATTAAATCTTGCCGAAAAATATAACCTCTATATAATGAACGACGAAATATGGTCGGATATTGTATACCCAGAGCGTGATTTCATCTCGATACTTTCGGTAAATCCCGAGCTTAATAAGAGAGTGCTCTCGGTGTACGGATTTTCAAAATGCTACGGTGTGGCTGGGCTTAGAATTGGCTGTATTTACGCACACGACGCAGAAATTTTTGATAAACTCGTAGCCGCTTCCGATGTAATGACAACCGCAGGCGGTATCGCCTCCATTTCACAAATAGCGGGCATATCCTGCCTAAATAAAGCCGATTACATGGTTAAAAACTATGTGGAGCATCTCACAAAAAACCGTGATATGGTTTGCGAGAGAATAAATGCAATGCCGATGCTTTCTTGCAGAAGACCTGAGGCTACATTTGTGGTGTTTATAGATGTGAGAGAAACAGGGCTTTCCTCCACCGAGTTTACCGACTTCATGATGGAAAAGGCAAAACTTGCGCTTGTACCAGGCAGTGAGCAGTTCTTTGGCAAGGGCGCCGAAGGCTTTGTAAGGCTTTGCTTTGCTACGAGCAGGGAAATTTTATCCGAGGGACTCGATAGACTTGAAAAAGGCATTATGATGCTTAAGAAATAATAATTTTATATCCCCCCGCCTTTGGCGGGGGGATATATAACTTAAATGCTAATACTTAAAGACCATGGACTTAGGATTGGGGGATCATTTATGTTAGAATATTTTGTGTTATTGTTAACGGTATTGGTAGGTGTATCCTTTTTAAATGAAAAGCTATTTAAATTGCCGAATGAAATATTACTGTTAATTGCTTCAATTTTGATAGCGCTTATTTACAGTGGGATATCCGCTTTCTCAGATGCTCTGCCACCTAATCCTTTGCCGACTCATTTTCTCGATGATTTTTTAGTAAAGGGTGTACTCTGCTTTATTTTATTTGCAGGCTCTTGCACCTTTAGCTTTAAAAAGGTAAAAAAATCTGTGAAGACAATTTTCACAATGTCGATAGTGACAACTCTTTTAGCGGCAATTTTTTATGGAACATTAAGCTATTTAGTTTTTAGTTTAATTCCACTTGTAGAGATCGATTTCTTACATCATTTATTAATAGGTTGTATAATTTCACCAACCGACCCAATAGCAGCTATGAGTATTTTACGAAAAATAGGAATATCCGAAGAAATCGAAACAGTAATTGAGGGTGAATCTTTATTTAATGATGGTGTTGGGATTTCTTTGTTTATCATTGTTGGTTCGGCGATAAAAAGTGGCTCAAACCAAATAAATATAGGTGAGTTTTTTTCGACTCTAACCTATGAAATATGTTTTGCAGTGGCGATTGCGTTGGCAATTTCTTTTGCACTATTTAAGCTCTTTAGCAAAACAAATGATTGTAATTTACAAATATTCACGAGCATTTTAGCTGTTTCTACTTGTTATGTTATATGCGAAGCAATCGGCTGTTCAAGCGCCATTGCAAGTGTTATTTGTGGAATGTATTTTGCAAGCAAAACCACAATGGAAGAGGATCAAGCACACCTATCAAACTATTTTGTCTTTTGGAATATAGCGGACAACCTTTTAAATGGGCTTTTATACATAATATTAGGACTTACATTTATAAATCTGTTTGTTTATATAAATCATAATATTTTAGCAATTGTATTTACTGTTATAATAAGTATTTTGGCAAGGTATTTGAGTGTGTTTATATCCACACCTTTATTAAGACCGTTGCCCGAAAAACTACCCCCTATAAAATTCACTAATTTAATGACATATTCCGGTATAAAAGGGGCACTTAGCTTAGCACTTGTATTAAGTGCAATCGAGTATTTTACTACAGATGGCTTTAATACAGCGGTTATATCAGTCGCTGGTGTTGTGCTATTTACAACTCTTATACAGGGACTATCAATAGGCAAATTTTACAAACGCTTTTATATGGCATCCACTTAAATTAATTTATAATAAAACAAATAATGATATATCCCCCCGCCATAAGCGGGGGGATATATCATTAAAGTGTATTGGGATTATTTTACAGCACAAACCCAACTTTTTTATACATCTTCTCAACTGTGCGCCCTGCAATATTTCCAGCCTTTTGCGCACCGCTTTGATATAGCGATTTTAGGTATTCTTTATCAGCCATTATCGCATTATATTTATCCCTAATCGGGGCAATTTCCGCTATAACAGCCTCGCCCACAGCTATTTTAAAATCGCCGTAGCCTTTGCCCTCAAAACGCTTTTCTATCGCCTCAAAGCTCTCGCCAGTAATGGCGCTGAGTATCGACATTAAATTATTTATCCCCGCTTTGTCCTCACCGTAGCACACCTTTGTGTCGGAGTCGGTCACTGCCCTTTTAAACTTATTCATAATCTGGGCGTCGGTGTCGGTAAGTGTGACATATGCATTGCTATTCTCATCGGATTTCGACATCTTCTTCGTAGGCTCTTGCAGTGACATCACCCTTGCGCCAACTTTATTATAATAACCCTCGGGCACGGTGAACACCTTGCCGTGGTTGTGGTTAAACCTGTTTGCAATGTCCCTTGAAAGCTCTAAATGCTGTCTTTGGTCGTCGCCCACGGGTACAAAATTTGCCTGATATAGCAAAATATCCGCCGCCATTAGTGTTGGGTAGGTGAAAAGCCCTGCGTTGATGTTTTCGGGGTGCCTGTCGGACTTATCTTTAAACTGGGTCATCCTTGAGAGCTCGCCATACTGGGTGTAGCAGTTTAGCACCCATGCACCCTGAGCGTGCGCCGGCACATGGCTTTGGATAAACACCACCGATTTTTCAGGGTCAACACCGCAGGCAAGCAGCATTGCATAGGCTTCTATTGTTTTTTGCCTGAGTTGTGCTGGCTCTTGGCGAACAGTTATTGCATGCTGATCCACCACGCAGTATACACAGCGGTAATCGTCCTGCATTTTAACCCAGTTTTTAAGTGCTCCAAGATAATTTCCGAGAGTGAAGCTTCCCGTGGGCTGTATCCCTGAAAAAACTATCGGTTTTTTCACCTGTGTATTTTCCTGCATAATGTAATCATTCCTTTTTTGTGTATTTAAGGTTAGCTAATGGCAGAGCCATCTGGCTACTCAATTTCGTCTTATTTTGTATTGCCCTTAATTTCTTGGTTTCTCATAGGGTCACGGGTTGCCATGCCCCTACAAGAAACCATTTCAAATTGTGAAAATACTATTATAGGCTTTCTCTTAGTATCTTGCCCACTATTTTTACACCCTCTACTATCTGCTCGTCGCTTGGGGTGGAATAGTTCATTCTAAAGCATTGTGTGCTTATCTTTGTGTCTGCAAGGAAGGTGCTTCCAGGCACTGTTGCCACTTTATTATCAAGCATTTTTTCGCAGAGCGCTGGCATGTCTGCACCTTCGGGGAGTGTTACCCAAATGAACATACCGCCCTCGGGCTTTGTATACTCCACTTCTGGGAAATGCTCTTTTATTGTGTCCATCATCAGTTTGCATTTTCTGCCGTAGATTTTGCTGATGCGGCTTATATGATCATCAAAACTGTCACTGCTCATTATGCTGTGGCAGATATGCTGTGCAAGTGTATTTGTATGTACATCTCCGCACTGCTTTGCAACTACAATTTTAGATATAATTTCATTGTGCGCACAAACAAAACCAACTCTAAGCGCTGGGGATACCATCTTAGAGTAGCTTCCACAATAGATTACGATGTCTTCTGTGTCGAAGCTCTTTATGCATGGAAGTGGCTCGCCTGCAAAGCGAAGTACACCGTATGGGTTGTCTTCTATGATAATAATATTGTTTTCTTTAGCGATTTCGTATAGTGCTTTTCTTTTTTCTAAGCTCATTGTGATACCTGTTGGGTTTTGGAAATTTGGTATTACATAGATTAGCTTAATTCTTTTATTTTCAGCAATAGCTTTTTTTACACCCTCAATGGAGATACCGTCATTTTCGATTGGTACGCCGATTAAGTTTGCACCATAGGTTCTAAAGGAGTTTAGCGAGCCGATGAAGGACACACTATCGCAAATAATGCTGTCGCCTGGCTCACAGAACACTTGGCAAGCGAGCTGTATAGCCTGCTGCGCACCGGAAACTGTGATTAATTCATCATTTGCACCACCAATATTTTCTTTTTCTTTAAGATATTTTTTTAGTGTTTCCCTAAGAGGTGCGTAGCCCTCTGTTGCAGAATACTGAAGCATTGAAATTGGGTTTTCTTCCATAATTTCAGTCATTGCGCCTTTTACCATATCTGTTGGGAATGCGTCTATTGCTGGATTTCCCGAAGCAAATGGGATGATGCCCGGTTGGCTGGCACGCTTTAGCATTTCACGGATTAGGGAGGGTTTTAGCTCGTCAAAATGGGAGGAAAACTGATAATTCATAATATTCTCTACCTTTCAATTTTTTGTTTTTTTATTTAATATACATAATGTATACATCTGCAAATTGAGTTCAGAAGCTCGTAGCCCGATGGGGTTTGGAGCTTCTTATTTAATTGATATTTATTTTAATAGTTAACTCAAATGGGGGCATATTTTAAAAAATGCACTCCACCACTATCCCACAATAATCTGTGCATCGGGTATAATTTCCATCTTGTTTTTCACACTGCGCATAGCAAGCGAAAGTGCAAATGAAACAGGGCCTACTCGTCCTAAAAACATAAGTAGTATAAATATTATCTTAGCAGGACTATTTGCAAGGGAAGTAACCCCCACTGAGAGCCCGACCGTTGCAAAGGCGGACACCGATTCAAAGAAGCTGTCTATTCCGCTCACACCCTGAGAGGATAGCATTACATTCACAATCCCTGCCGAAACCGATACCGCTACTATACCTATAACAAGCACTGAAAGCGCTTTGTAAACTTGGTTTTTATTCACCTGTCTTTTTAAAATGATGGTGTCGTCATATCCTCTTACTACCGAGACTATTGTCATCACAATAATTGTTGCGGTGGTAATTTTTATACCGCCCCCAGTGGAGCCGGGTGCCGCACCTATAAACATTAGTATGGAGCAAAACACCTTTGTAAAGCCATTAAAGGATGCGATGTCCACCGTGTTAAACCCTGCTGTACGGGTGGTTATCGACTGAAACATTGCCGCACCGAATTTTGAAGGTGTTGAGAGAGATCCAAGGGTGTAGGGATTATTCCACTCTAAAATGAGTATCCCTAAAAAGCCCGATATAATTAAAAAGGCTGTTACGCTCAGCACTATTTTAGTGTGAAGGAGCAGCTTTTTTCTCTTTGGATAATTTATTAAATCATTCCACACCACAAATCCCAAACCACCTATGATAATTAGCATGCTTATTGTAAAATTCACATTGAAGCTATCGGCGTAATTTACTAAGGAAATATATGCAGTTTCCCTGCCCAGTATATCAAAACCTGCATTGCAGAAAGCGGAAATAGCTAAAAATATCGAAATAAATATTCCCTCTCTGCCATATATCGGCACAAAGGTAAAGCTCAGCATTACAGCGCCTATAAGCTCTATGCATATTGAGGCGGTAACCACAAATCGTATAATTCTGCTCACATCGGCTATCGAAATTGAGTTTATCGACTCCTGTGCAAGCTTCATTCCACGAAGCCCTAATTTCTTGCCCATTGCTACTGAGAAGAATGTAGTTAATGTTACGAGTCCGAGGCCTCCTATTTGTATTAAGGCGAGGATAACCACCTGCCCGAACACCGTCCATTTTGCATAAGTGTCAAACACCACAAGCCCTGTCACGCAGGTTGCTGAAGTGGCGGTAAAAAGTGCGTCTAAAAAATTTGTAAAATTGCCGTCTTTAGAAGATATCGGCAGAGTGAGAAGTATTGTTCCCACTAAAATAACCATCATAAAACTCAGGGCTATCATTCGTGCAGGAAAAGATAGAAAGCCCTTGTTTTCTTGCTTTTTAATCGGCATAAATTTTCTCCGTTGTTTCCATCATTTGTAAAGCACAAAAAATTAAATTCCACCAATTGCCTTTAGATGTGTTCTTGCTTTGTTGATTAGAAATTTATCGTTTCTGAAAGTAACAACTTTATGTGCATCGACAAACGGTACCCAGCGTATCTCGCTTATCTCTTCTTCTTGCATTTTTGTATTTCCATCATGGGTGTATCCAAAAAAATATACGACTTGTTTTCTCACATTGGGCTTTGGGAAGTATTCCACGCTCTGCCTAAATCCGTCAAAAAGCTCTATTGAAAGCCCTGTTTCTTCCTTAACTTCCCTCAGTGCGGTCTGCACTTCGGTTTCGCCTTCTTCAACATGCCCTTTCGGAAATGACCAATGCCCACCATATTTATGTTTTAATAGAAGCATTTCATAGTCTTCGCCACTTTTGCGCACTATGAGTGCCCCACATGATTTTTCAAATTTCATCATTCACCTCACTGTTTTGACCTATCCTGACAGCATTTACCCTTAAAAGGTGGCTGCCAAACATCTTAAAGGCAAGATAGCCTTCTTAATTCTAAGTAGTAGTATACCACCTTTGGTTAAATTTTAAAAGAGGTAAAATTTAATTTAATGCATTTAATGGGTATATTTACATTAATATTCAATAGCGTTTTGTATATCACGGCAAAAATATTACTTTTTGTATATTTAATTACATCGAAATGTCCCAAAATGGCGCAATGGAATTGGGCGCCATTATCCACACTCGGCAATCAAAACTGCTTGACAATTTTAGCCAATAATATTATAATGGCAGTGGATAAAAGATGGGGAGCTGAGTTTAACTTGGCTGAGAGTCACCGTGAATATCGGTGTAACCCTTAGACCTGATCCGGGTAATGCCGGCGTAGGAAGAATATTTAGTGTATCTTTCTTTGCTGTTGTGTATTGCCTACACAACTTTTTTTATTTTACGGAGGAATTTTACAGATGACACAAAAAGCAAAAAACAGAAGACTCACCGAAAGTGCTATGATGATTGCACTTGCAACTGTACTAAGCTTTGTGCAGTTTGCCGCACCTTGGGCTAATGGTGGCTCAATAACACTCTTTTCGATGGTACCAATTGCCCTCGTCGCCTATAAATATGGCGTAACTTGGGGAATTTTCACCGGTATGACACATGGACTTTTGCAGATGCTAATAGGCATTGGTGGCCTCAGAGGAATTGATCTCACCACATTTATTGCGGCGGTTTTCCTCGATTATATCATTGCATTTGGCGCTTTAGGCCTTGCAGGCATCACAAAAAATAGCAAAAACCCCAGCGCTTTGGGATTTGCAGCAGGTGCATTTATAGGCGGACTTGGCAGATTTGTTTGCCATTTTCTTTCTGGATTTTTACTCTGGGGCTCTATTGCAAACGACGGCTTTGCCGCAGTGGCATTCTCATTCACATACAATGTGAGCTACATGGGGCCTGAGATTTTTATCACCACACTCGGTGCAGTTTTATGCGCACCAATATTAAAATCTGCTATGGCAAAAACACAGCTTGCATAGCACTTAAATTTGATTATTTCTTTCTTCCTTCGGGGTGCTCGGTACTTAAACGCCGAGTGCCCCTTCCTATTTTTCTGCGCTTTGTGTAGGATATTCTATGGGCTTGCCCCATCCCAAAGCATCAAATTTTATTGCATAGCCACAGCAAAAAACCTCGAATTTACGCACTAATTGCAATGCATAAATTCGAGGTTTTAATTTAATCTTATCTTATTCGTAGCTCTCTCCTGCCACTATCTTCTCCCAGATAGGTGACATAGATCTTAGCTTTTCTATTATCTCAGGAAGTGTTTTTATAACATAGTCAATTTCTTCTTCGGTGTTGTATTTGCCCACCGATAGTCTGAGTGAACCATGCGCCACGGTGTGTGTTCTACCTATTGCCATGAGTACATGGCTTGGGTCGAGTGAGCCGGAGGTGCAAGCAGAGCCGGAAGATGCTGCTATTCCCTTCATGTCGAGCATTAGAAGAAGTGCTTCTCCCTCAACTCCCTCAAAGGATAGATTGCAAATTGTGGGTAATCTATGTTCACGGCTTCCGTTTAAATAGCTGTGTGGGATTTGCGTGAGCGAGTCTATCAGCTTATCGGTTAGGGCTTTTTTGGCTGCGTAGCTCTCTTCAAAGTTTTCATACGCATCTTCCATAGCCTGTCCAAGTGCAACGATACTTGCCACATTTTCAGTGCCTGCACGCTTGCTCATTTCCTGTGCGCCACCGTCCATAAATGTATCGATTCTCACACCTTTTCTGATGTAGAGCGCCCCAACGCCCTTTGGTGCATGAATTTTATGGCCTGTGAGTGCAAGCATATCAATATTTTGCTCTTGTACATCGATTTTTACATTGCCTATCGCCTGTACTGCATCGGTGTGAAATAGCACGCCTTTTTCTCTGCACACCTTGCCTATTTCGGCAATTGGAAGCACTGTGCCTATTTCATTATTTGCATATATTAAAGAAACAAGTGCTGTTTTATCCGTTATTGCATTTGCCACATCTTCAGCGGTTATTAGTCCCTCGGAGTTTACAGGCAGGTATGTTACCTCAAAACCCTGCTTTTCAAGTGCTTCCATTGTGTGGGACACTGCATGGTGCTCAAAATTTGTGGTGATGAGATGGGTTTTGCCTTTTTTGCGCATCGCATATGCGCCGCCTTTAATCGCCCAGTTGTCCGACTCTGTTCCGCATCCTGTAAAATATATTTCAGATGGCTGTGCACCCAAAGCTTTTGCAACTTTAGCCCTTGCTTTTTCAAGCTCTACTTTTGATTCTCTGCCTAATTTATAAACGCTCGACGCATTTCCATACGCTTCAGCATAGAATGGCAACATTGCATTTAGCACTGACTGAGAAACTTTCGTGGTTGCTGAGTTGTCTAAGTAAACAAGTTTATCCATTTTTTTACTCCATTCCGCCATATTGGCATGGCTTTATTAATTCTCAAGAGATTTTTTGTTATTTTCCCTTTTTCAACTGATATTATACACTCTTTTCGTATACTTTTCAATAGGGAAATTAATTTTTTAGAAAATATAATAAAAACCGCTTATATCTTCATTAAATTTTCTACCGCAGTAATTATAATTTCCAGTCCATTAAGGAGTGTATCTTTTCTCACACCCTCATTTGCACCATGTGCTGTACCAACAAAATCGGGATGGGTTATATCCCTAACATCGGGGCCAAATGCCACCGCTTTTGGGAAATGCCTTGCATATGTGCCGCCGCTAATTGTATATGGGGTGCCGTCCTTGCCGGTGATGTCGGTGTAGGCTTTTGTGAGTGCTGCAATTTCGGGGAGTGTTGGCTCTAAATAAAATGGCTCGTCCATCATGATGCAGGCAGATTTTGCACCAACTTCCGCCACCGCTTTTTCTATTTTTTCTCCAACCCATGCGCCGTTTACCTTTGCGGGGAAACGGATATTTACATTTTGGCTTATTTTTTTACCATCGGTTTTTATCATACAACCAACACAGCTAAGTGGTGTAAATACATCGTCCACGCAGTCCATGCCAATGAGTTTACCGCTTGTATCTGAATGTATTCTGCCCAGTAGGTCAAAATAGGCTTCGTCCTCTTTCTTTATCAGCTTATTATCTATTAAATATGCCACAAGTTTTGCAATGGCGTTCACAGTATTATCGGGGAATGCCGCATGTCCGCCCTTTCCGCTCGCCATAAGTTTTATGCCGTCGGCGGTTTTGCTTACTTTTACATACTCGGTATCTAAAAGATTTTCTGCCTCCGCCTTTATTACTGCCTCGGCTCTGTCCGGCACTAAATTTGCGGCTGTGCCTGCGTTTATGCTGATGATATTGCTGTTTGGAGAGAGCTCTCCTATCAAATCAAATCCTGCAATCCCCTTTTCACCACAGCAGACGGGGAAGCTTGAGTCGGGTGAAAAAGCGAAATCCGGCGCTTTATTATTTTTTAAATAATGCACTATATCACTCATTCCCCTCTCTTCGTCGGTACCAAAGAGTGCTTTTAATGTGTGGGGGAGTTTTTCGCCTTTTTCTTTAAAATATTTCATCAGGTAAAGGCAGATTATCGAGGGGCCTTTATTGTCGATTACACCCCTGCCCAAGAGATAACCCTCTCTTTCGGTGAGGAGGAATGGGTCATTGTCCCAACCATTGCCTACGGGCACTATATCCAAATGGGTAATGGTGGCTATTTCCTTTTCGCTTTCACCCTCTATATATGCATAACAAACACGATTATCGCAGTTTCCCACTGAGAGCCCCATTTCCTGTGCCCTTTTCATCATGAAGTCAATCGCTTTTTTATTGCCCTCTCCATAGGGTGCATCAGCGGTGGCTTCACTTGCCACGCTGTCTATCGCTATCAGTGATTTTAAATCTGCTAAAAAACCTGCTTCGTTTGCCTTTATAAATTCTTTTATGTTCATATGAGTATCCTCCTTTTTTTATGATTATAACATAGAATATAGTGAAAAGTGAATAGTGAAAAATGAAAAGTTATGGGGTTTCGCCGCCTGCGAAACAAAATAAAGTTTTACTCGATTTTTTACAAAAAATCGTGGGGCGTGGGGCAAAGCCCCATAAATGGAAAGGCGAAGCCGAGAAAAGAATATAGCGATTTTTGCAAAGCAAAAGAGCGGAGATTATATAGAATTTTAAATGCTGTGGGAAATCCCATTGTAGGGACATGGGTTGCCCGAGGATTAAGCAGAATTTAAAACAACATAAAAACATTTCCCGAAAAACAAAACATCCCCCAACAAAGGCTTTCGCCGATGTCGGGGGTGCTTTGAAAAAAAATGTTTAAGAAATTAGCATTAATAAATAAGTGAGGCTATATACTCAAAATCCTCTAAGCTGTATTTGTGTAGGTCTTCCTGTGAAGAGGTGAAAAAATACTCCCCTATATGCAGTGCTCTGTCGGGGGATATATAGCTGTTTTGCGAGCTAATTCTCGCTACTTCTTCAAATCCGCCCTCTTTATCAAACGCTACTACCACATATCCCATAAAGTATTCATTGCTACCGCCGCTTGGATTGGGGTTTGGGGCAGTTGAGGTGGGTGGGCTTACTTGTACAGTCGCTTCATCGCTCGGTGTAGGTTTTACAGGAGCTATCTCTAATTCTTCATCGCTCTGTATAGGATTTACAGTTAGTTCCTCTTCGGCATATTCGCCGTCGGTGCGTGGAGCTAAAGTGTCCTCTTCGGGGTCGTCAGTATTTGGGTTTTCCTTTGCAGGCATAGCCATTGTAGACGCTACTGCCTCCCCTATATTTGACGCCGTAGTGGTCGCTATTATATCATCCCCTACGCTGTAATCCTCAAATGGGAATGCTATTATTCCCTTATCGGCATTGTAGTAAAATGCCTTGTGGTCATACATTGCGTAGCTGTAAGTATTATCCCCGAATAGGTATTTATGGCTTTCGGTGGGGTTTTCAGGGTCGCTCACATCAAAGAGTGAAAGCTTGAGCCCAAGCCCTATCACATTGCCGTATACATCCACCATTGTTTCCTCGCCTATGCCGATTAGGGTTTCATCATCAATCGGGTGCATATACTCGGAAAATCCTGGGATTTTAAGCTCGCCTAAAACCTGTGGGTTTTTAGGGTCGGATAAATCTATTGCGAAGAGTGGATCGGTCTCCCTAAAGGTGACAATATATCCCATGTCCCCCATAAATCGCACCGAATAAATTCTCTCGCCCCTCGCCATATTCTCAATTTCACCTATTGTGGTGAGTGTTTCATCGAGTATATATAGATTATTCGAGGTGTTGCCCATCATATCCCTTGAGGTGGTGGCAATTCTAAAATTACCCTCGTGCTCATCCATTGAGAACTGGCTTTCGGTGTAGCCCTCTACTGTACCATTTGCCACTGGCATTATATTAACACCATCAAGTGATACCTTTGTGATATTCGCTTCATCACTATAACGGGCGGAAACTAAATATAGATTATCTTCCGACATATATATTTCAGAGTAGCTTCCCAAAAATCCTTTTACAGAAGTTTCACCGCTACTGAGTGAGACAGCCGTCACACTTGTAAACACATCCAAAAACTGCTCTGGCAGTATGAACATATCGCTGAGTGAAATTGGCATTA
Source organism: uncultured Oscillospiraceae bacterium (assembly GCA_964371155.1). Lineage (GTDB taxonomy): Bacteria > Bacillota > Clostridia > Oscillospirales > Ruminococcaceae > CAYJEQ01. The sequence goes on from CAYJLI010000005.1 coordinate 54,368, forward strand.
CTCCATCTTTGCCACCAAAGTATGGCAGAATATCCTCTGGTAAAATAGTGCCAAAATCATCTATCCAAGGCAGAAAATCGGAGGTTATCATATAAATAGTGTCGCCTACCATCCTTGAATTGTTGTAACCACCGCTTATATAGTGGTGATTTTTTAGTTTTGGTGTGGTAATGTCGCTTATATCAAAAACCATCACCCCAGTTACTGAATTATAATCATATTCATTTTCTACATGCCCATTATATATAAGGGCTAAATTATCGCCGTTTACGAATATGTCGATGGTGTATGGATTGTGGTCTGCGGCATGCTCAAATGGGTCTATCCATGATACCATCTGCATGCTATCAGGATCGCTTATCACAACCATGCCTTCGAAGTCCACACGGTAGATATATCTGCCGTCGGTCTTAACTATATCCCCTTCGTCAACCGCTTCTTCTTGGTTGTTGGTGGTGGAGAAGTCCTCGGCAGTTGCACCGCCGCCTATTGATGGGTTGGGTTTGCTTTCTGTTACTATGTCTTCCATAACAGCACCGTCATCCATACCGCCGCCAGTGCCTGGGTTTGGCGCTCCCTCGGTGCCTTCAAATAGTGGCTCTTCATACATATATGAATATTCGCTATTTTCCTCTATATGTGCCATAAACTCTTCAAAGCTTTCGGCAACTACTATTTCAGGCGGAACACTCATGCGTGGTGAAGCGGCATATGCCTGTGGGGGTTCTTGCTCACCGCCTGCTTCTTCGTTGGTTTCGGCTTCTTCGGTGGGCACAGCTTCTTTCTCCATTTCTGGGCTATCAGTTGCAAGCTGTGGCGGTGCTTCTTCCATTGTTGCCGCAGAGCTTAGATTATCGTCCGAAGCGCTCTCGCTCACCATATCAAATGGATTTGTGGCAAGCATATATGCACTGCCAATAACCGCTGCGAATGCCGCCGCATATGCAAAGGGGGCGTATTTCTTCCAAGGTGTTTTTGCAGATTTGCTCAGTTCTACCACCTTGGGCTGTTCTTCTATTTTTTCATTTTCGATTTCGCTGTTTTCTTCCTTTAAAGCGTCCTGCTCTACATTTTCAATTAGCGAGAGCAAGCTTTTGCCCATAAGTTTTTCGGGCAATTCTACTGAGGAAAGCTCTTTTGTAATTAATTCGTCGATAAAATCTTTATCTTTGATGTCATTTATATCCATTCGCTTTTCCTCCTCTCTACGGCCTTTCGCCGATTATGACTCTCAGCTTTGAATAAGCTCTGTGCAGTTTTGAGCTTACTGTGCCGTGCGGCATGCTGAGTATTTCGCCTATTTCTTTTGTGGTATATCCATTTAGCACCGATAAAATTATTATACTGCGCTCATCTTCGCCTAATTTTTCCATCGCTGTTTGCACAGTCACCTTCACCGAAGTGGACTGCTCTACCGAGGAGGCAGTATCCGATATGTCTAAATGCTCCTCAATGTCGTCGGTGGCTCGATCCTTTATATAATCCCCGACTTTTCGCTTGCAGCGTATGTATAGTATTCTCATAATCCAAGGCTTGAAACTGCTTTCTTCCCTCAGATTTTTTATCCCCTTATAGGCTTCTATGAATGTTTCGCTAACTATGTCTTCGGCGTCAAAGCTATTGCCCAAATTGTGCAGTGCCATACGGTATAAATCCGTCGAGACACTGTCATAGAGCTCGGCAAAAGCATTTTTATCGCCTGTTTTGGCAAGTTTTACTTTTTCGATATCGATTTTCATTTTAACCACCTCATTTTCGGTGCCATCTATTTAGTGTAGTATGTGTGGCACTTTATTGCATGTATTCGATTTTTTTTATGATGTAGTAGTAAATATGAAGATTATTATATATCAAAATAATGTAAAATACAACAGCATTTGGATTTAAGGTGTGATAATAGTGCAAGATTATTTTTTATGTGGCTGATAAGCTTAATTTATAAGGGCTTTTTAATTACAAAATTGTTAATTATTAGATATGGGGTAATATAGCTTGAAAAAAACGCCTATAAATTGTATAATAAGCTTCATATGGCAACCGCAAATTTAAAGCCTACAAAAAGCAAAATTCTAATAGTTATAAATGATAAATTAAATCTACTTTCACATTTTTGATTGTATGGTTAAAATAAAGGACTTGATTATGAAAAAGTTTTTTTCCGCAGTGGCAAATTTCGTTAAAACAAGCGATTATATAACAATCCTCTTAGTGCTGATTATTTCGGCATTCGGGGTGATTTCGCTGATGAGCATGAGGGTGTCCGGCCTTGCTACCGAGAGGCAGGTATTAGTGCAGATTTTAGCCACAGCACTCGGCATAGTTGGTGCACTTATTATGTCTAAGATAGACTATAATTTCATGGCGAAATTTTGGAAACCCATCTGTGGTATAGCATACGCCCTTGTACTGCTCACATTTGTGATAGGCATCAGGGTGGGCGATGTGGTTGACGACAGAGCATGGCTTCAGCTTCCATTCGGGCTTACATTACAGCCCTCAGAGATACTAAAAGCGGCATTTATACTCACCTTTGCACTACATCTTCAAAGGGTGAGTGCGGCTATAAACCGACCCAAAACCCTCCTTGTACTCTGTGCACATGGGGCAGTTCCAATAATGCTTGTAGTGCTTCAAGGGGACGATGGCACGGCGCTTATTTTCACAAGCATATTTGCCTGTATGCTCTTTGGTGCAGGGCTTAGCTTTAAATACATAGCGGCTGGAGTTGGAGCGGCGGCGGCATCACTGCCGATACTCTGGTATTTCATACTTAGCGACTATCAAAAGCTGAGGGTACTCACCGTGCTAAACCCAGAGCTTGACCCACAGGGGATTGGATGGCAGCAGCTAAATGGACTGCTTGCACTCGGCTCAGGACAGCTTTGGGGCAAGGGGCTTTTTAGAGAAGATCATCACCCCGTGCCGATGATATACAACGACTTTATATTCACTTTTGTAGGCGAAGCAATGGGGTTTATAGGATGCTTTGCGCTAATTTTGCTCATAGGAAGCCTTTGTGGAAGAATGCTTTACACTGGCTTTAAAATAAAGGACGACATGGGCAAATTCATCTGCATAGGAGTGTTTGCAATGTTTGCTTCACAGACAATACTCAATGTGGGGATGTGCCTTAGTGTGCTTCCGGTTATCGGGATTACACTGCCGTTTGTTTCCGCAGGGGGGACATCCGTGGCGGTGTCCTACATAGGAATTGGGCTGGTGCTCAGCGTATATTCGCATAATAGAAAGGCTCTTTTTGAAGTGAGCAGGTAGGTTTTTATTATGATTACCCTGCATGGCAAGGCGAGGGCAATAATTATAATCATTTTTAAATTTCGCAAAATCTTCTGACATGGCAACCCATGTCCAAAATAATACTTAAGTCTATTAAAAAGCAGTTTTTCTCCCCACCCAAAGATGATGAGAAAAACATGGCACAAACATGGCAGTTTTATAGTTATGTTTGTGCTTTTTAGAGAAAGGAATGGTCATATTTATGGATAAAAAGGTAGCGATACTGCTCGCAGCTGGGGATGGAACAAGGATGAATTCAAAGGGCTCAAAGGTGCTTTGCAAAGTGCTCTTTAAGCCGATGGTGGACTGGGTTATCTCGGCTTGTCAAAATGCAGAGCTCGATGAAATATGTGCCGTAGTTGCAGATTTAAATAGCGATGTGGCAGAGCATCTAAAGGAAGATATCACACTTGCGGTGCAGGCTGAGAGGCTTGGCACTGCCCATGCGGTAGGGTGTGCCCATGATTTTATTGTAGCTAATAAAGAAGCGGATATACTGATACTCAATGGCGACGCACCATTCATTGACGCCCATGCGATAAACGCCGCCCACACCACCCACCAAAGCGAGGGCAATGCGATAACCATTGTTTCGGCGAGGGTTAAAAACCCATATGGCTATGGCAGGATAGTGCGTGAGGGGAGAAAGTTTACCTCGATTGTGGAGCAGAGCGAATGTGACGAAGCCACCGCCAAAATAGACGAGATTAATTCGGGGGTATATTGGTTTAAAGGGGAGCTTTTAAGCAAGCTTTTAGAGGGCGTGGAAAACAAAAACTCAAAGGGCGAATACTATCTGACCGACACTGTCTCAGTAGCAGTTTCGGCAGGGCTTTTTGTTGGGGTGCATGTTGCAGAGGATGAAAGTGCGGTGCTTGGCGCAAACAATAGAAAGGCTCTCGCCGAGCTAAACGAAATCGCAAGACAGCGTGTTTTTGAGGAGCTCTATGCCAAAGGGGTGGACATTCCAATTACTGACGGTGTAATAATCTCCCCAGATGCTGTGATAGGCAGGGATACAGTGATACTCCCCGGCAGTATAATAAAGGGTGCAAGTGTTATCGGTGAGGGCTGTGAAATAGGGCCAAACACCGTGATAGAAGAAAGTATCATAGGCGACTATACCAAGGTAATTTCTTCACAGGTGGAAGAAAGCAAAATAGCGAGTGCGGTGCGGATAGGGCCTTTTGCGAGAATTCGCCCGAAAAGCGATATAGCCGACAATGCCAAGATAGGCAATTTTGTTGAAGTGAAGAGCAGTAGCATAGGAGAGCACACCTCAATTGCACATCTATCATATTTTGGCGACAGCGAAGTTGGCAAATATGTAAATGTGGGTTGTGGGGTTGTAACTGCAAACTACGACGGAGCTAAAAAGCATAAAACTGTGGTTGGTGATGGCGTGTTTATAGGATGCAACACTAATTTAATAGCACCTGTTACTTTAGAAAAAGGCTCAAATGTGGCGGCAGGGAGCACAATAACAAAAGATGTGCCCGAATACAGCCTTGCAGTGGAAAGAGCTACCCAGAAAAATATTGAGGGTTGGGCGAAGAGTAAGGGGAAGTATAAAAAGCTTGATTTGGTTGAGGGGGAATAGTTTTTTCTGCGAGGAGTGTAAATCATCGGAGTGGGATTATTTAGTGAAAAGTGAAAAATGAAGTTTTACTCGATTTTTTGAAAAAAATCGTGGGGTATGGGGTGAAACCCCATAAATAGAATGGCGAAGCCAAAAAACAATGTAGCAATTTTTGCGAAGCAAAAGAACGGAGATTATATGGAAAAAAATTTAAAAAAGCAATTAGATAATGATTTATGGATTATTGTAATATTATCATTACTTTCACTGGGAGTTTATATTGTTTTTAACTCGCAAATTATGAGCATCGCAAAAGATAATACAAATCCTATTTTATTGCGAGTATTGTTGTTTGCGGCATTGCAGTTTGGAGTAGCAGGATTTGGTATAACTACAGTTGCAATAATACGAAAAGAAAACTTCTGCTCTTATGGGCTAAAAAAAGATAATGCTCTTATATCAATTTTACTCACAGCCCTTTGCTATATTCCATATTTAATATTTTCATTTACAACTGGAGCAATAACAAGTTATCTACCTTTTCAGCAAGTAATAACAACAAATGAAGTACTCGGGGCCGCTTTTCCTATAAATGTTTTAGGTATTTTGATTACAATATTTTCGTGGGGTTTTTTTGAAGGTTTTAACTATGTTGTTATAAGTGATAAAATAAATAAATTGTATCCAAGCAGAAATCATTGGGTTAATTGGGGGGCTATAAGTTGTAGTATTCTGTGTATTTTAATTCACGGAATGGTGGGTGTCACCTCCGATGCACTGATTGAAATGTTTACAATTATATTCTTTATTTATGGAATGCTAATTGTTAAAGAGCGAACTGGTAATGCTTGGGGAAGTGTTTTTGTGTTTATCTTTTTGTGGAATGCATTCAAGTAGCAAAATACCCCCCACCCCCTACAAACCAAAACAGCCACTATCAATTTCTTGATAGTGGCTGTTTATTAATTTTCGATGTTTTGTGGCGGCTTATTTAGTTGGATAAATTTATTAAAGCCGCTATTTATCCTTTGTTATTTCAAGCACTTCCCTTATTGTTTCAAGAGGTTTTTCGCCTTTTTTAATCCTCACCGCAATATATGGCTTATTGCCCATGCTCACCATTGCTCTACCGCTGAGCTGTGAGGCTATTTTTGAAGCTATTTGCATGTTAAACTCGGTTGGGAAAAATAGCACTTTGTCCTCCCTTTGGGAAATTTCCTCCATCCCCATTGCGGCGGCGGCTCCCCTTATAAGTGCCACATCCACAAGGCCTTTTACCGAGTCGGGTGGATCTCCAAAGCGGTCTATCAGCTCATCTAAAATATCCATGGCGTCTTCATTGTTTGACACTGTGGCTATTTTTTTGTATATATCTATTCTCTGGGTGAGATTTTCTATATAGTCTTCGGGGATGTGCGCCTCTATGCTGATATCTATCATACATTCGGTGGAAGTTTTCACCTTTACTTCCCCTTTTTCTTCCGATATTGCCTCGGAGAGCAGTTTGAGATACATATCATATCCCACTGCTTCCATATGCCCATGTTGCTTTGCACCTAAAATACTGCCCGCACCCCTTATTTCAAGGTCACGCATTGCAATCCTAAATCCTGAACCAAAAGAGGTGAACTCCTTAATGGCTGAGAGCCTTTTTGTGGCAATGTCGGTGAGGGATTTGCCCCTTGTGAATGTGAGGTAGGCAAAGGCACGCCTTGAGCTTCTGCCAACTCTCCCCCTGAGCTGATAGAGCTGTGAAAGCCCCATTTTGTCGGCATCTTCTATTATCAGGGTGTTGCAATTTGGCACATCCACCCCTGTTTCTATAATTGTAGTGCAGATGAGTATGTCTATTTCACCCTCCACAAGGCTCTGCCATATTGAGGAGAGTTTTTCCTCGCCCATTCTGCCATGTGCGGTGACTATCCTCGCTTCGGGGAGAAGGTCGGCGAGTCTTTTGGCACAGCTATCAATTGTTTCCACTCTGTTGTGAAGATAGAAAATCTGCCCTCCACGCCTTAGCTCCTTGCGAATTGCCTGCTCAATTACCCCCATGTCATGCTCTACAACATAGGTCTGAACAGGGTGTCTGTCCTGCGGTGCTTCTTCTATTAGCGACATATCCCTTATTCCGCTCATCGCCATATTTAGCGTCCTCGGTATCGGAGTAGCGGAGAGAGTGAGCACATCCACCGAATTTCTAAGCTCTTTAAAGCGCTCCTTATGTGTTACGCCGAAACGCTGTTCTTCATCTATTACGCAAAGCCCCAAATCCTTAAACTCCACATCTTTTTGGATAATGCGATGTGTGCCTATAACAATATCCACTTCACCTTTTTTAAGGCGTTTTATTACCTCTTCCTGCTGTTTTGGCGTGCGGAAGCGTGAGAGAAGCTCAACCTTTATCGGGTAGCCCTCCATCCTTTGGGTGAATGTTTTAAAATGTTGCCATGCGAGTATTGTGGTGGGGACGAGCACGGCGCATTGCTTTCCCCCCATCACGCATTTAAACGCACCCCTTATAGCCACCTCTGTTTTACCAAAGCCAACATCCCCACAGAGAAGTCTGTCCATCGGGGAGGGGCGGTGCATATCGCCTTTAATTTCATCTATACAGCGGAGCTGATCATCCGTTTCCTCGTATGGGAACCTCGCTTCAAACTCTCTTTGCCAATCGTCGTCCTCCCCAAAGGAGTGACCCACCGCTTTAAGTCGCTTTGAATAGAGCTCGATAAGCTCTTTCGCCATCTCGGCAACCGCTTTTTTAACCCTCTTTCGAGTATTGCTCCACTCTACCGAATTAAGCTTATTGAGCCTTACCGATTTATCTTCCGCCGCACCGATGTATTTGCTCACTAAATCAAGCTGAGTGACGGGTACAAAAAGAGTGTCGGTGCCTGCATATCCAATTTTTATATAATCCTTGGTAACTCCATGCACTTCCCTTTTTACAATTCCGTTAAACACACCTATTCCATGTGCGGTATGCACTACATAATCCCCCTGTGTGAGGTCGGAGAGTGCTTTTATTTTGTCCCCCATTTTTGGGGTTTTTTTGCGTTTTGAGAGTGGGGAGCCTGTTTTTCCATGTGCCTTTACTGTCAGCTTTAGTGCAGGGTATTCAAATCCTGAGGGAAGTGGTATACCTATTACAAACACCTGTCCACCAACGATTTTTGGGATATCGCTTACATACACCGCTGGGATGTCATCCCTTAAAAAATCGCTCACTAAAGCCTTTGCACCCCTCTCGGTGCCTGCGGCTATCACACAGCAGTATTTGTGCGCTATAAGCTCCTGCACTTCGTCACATATCACCCTATATTCACCACTCCATGGGGAGAGCTGTATCGCTTCGGGGGTTAGGGTGTTTGTTATTTCAAAGTCATAGCTATTTCTTATGAAAGTCTCAAATGCTATGCTTGGATGGGTTTCCACTTTTTTAAGCAGATATGTGTAGTCCGCCGAGAAAGTGTCGCACCCTTTAAATAGTACACCCTCATCCAAAAGCTCCACAATATCCTCGTTATAGGTGGCGGATATTGCTCTCAGTGCTTCTTTTACCCCCACTGGGTCGCTTATTATCAGCGCACTTTCTTTGCAATAATCAAATAATGTGGCTGGGGTTTTATAGATTATCGGGAGGTATCTGTCGGCATTTTCGATATCCATGCCGTTTTGAAGCTCCAATATATGGCTACTTAGCTGCTCGCACGCCTTTTTATGCTTTGCCTTTTCGGCGGCGTCCTCGAGAAGCTTAATAAATGTCTTATCGTCGGAGTAGAGCACCTCTTTTGCAGGGGTTATGTCAACGCTGTCGCAGAGGTCGTATCTGCGCTGAGTGTCCGCCTTAAAGTGGGCAATGCTGTCCACCTCATCCCCCCAGAACTCTATGCGGTAGGGGTCTTCGCTGTGTGAGGGGAATAAATCAAGTATCCCGCCACGCCTTGCAAACTGGCAAATACCATCCACCTGCTCGCTGTGTTTATAGCCTGCTCTTATAAGCTTTAGGCAGATTTCATCCATGTCGTAGCTTTCGCCGCTTTTAATCACCGAGGTGTTTTCCTTTAAAACTTCGGGGGGGATGGTGTATTGAAGTGCGGCTTCGGCACTCGATACCACTATTTTTAGTTTTCCCACTCGTAAATCATTTAGCACAGCCAGCCTTATATGCTCATACTCTCTTGAGATACTTTGTGCATCGGTGTAGATAAAATCCCTTGTGGGATAAAGTGCTGAAAAATCTTCACCACAAAGAGAATTTATCTCAAAGACAAGCTTTGCCGCAGATTGTTCATCGGGGGTAATTATGATTTGGGAAATATTTTTATCGAGCAAAAAATTATAGGCGAAATGAGCCTTGTGTATCGACGCAAGACCACCTATAAGTAGGGTGTTATTTTTTTCTTTTAGGGAGTTTACCGCCGTGCGATATTCGGGAAGTTCATTAAGAACATCTGCAAATTGCCTCATGTTTCACCTCAAAAATTGCAATTAAATAGTATATATTTACTTTATATGGATACTAATCACATTATATCATACTTTTTTTAAAAAAAATAAAATTTAATTGAAAATGGATATGGATTTACTTTTCGTTATAATTCCCCATGGTTTTTCACGCTTTATGTATAATATTGCATTTTAATGTATAAAACCATAGTGAATTGCGTGTAAATTTATTGCAATTTTAGCAAATATGTTAATTTTATCAATAAATTATCGAATTTAATCGAACGATTTTTGTTGACATTACCAAAGAATTAGAATATAATGATGCCATAGACTAAATTTTTACTGTGGATTTCTCTCCGATTTCAATATCGTATTAATATACATAATATTACATATTTCCAATAAATCATCTTTACGATTTTTTATATATCTTGCAAACATTCCATCCTATACGCCGTAAACACCCCTTTAAACTGAAAGCAGGTGAAGATGAATGTCTTATGAACTACTGACACAATCCTTTACAGAGGAAAATTCGCAAGTAATTATGTATGGGTTCTCATGCAAATCTGCTGAGAGCGTGGAGAGCTTTGTGTTTGAAAGCCTAAGTGCCGACAAAGACATTGTGTCTGAATTCGTCCGTCTTTGTGAAGACGGAGAAGTTGATGAAATTTCCATAGGTTATGTTGTAGAAGATTTTATAGCATACCTATAGTCATTTACCACTACCAATAGTCCTACTTTTCGTCTTAACAATAATCTTACTACACACTAAAGAGCAGAGGTTTTACCTCTGCTCTTTAGCTTTTTAATATCAGAGGTCTAAGTTTAAAAAGGCAGGAGGTTTTCTCTAAGCATCTACACTAAGGACGATGGCGTAAATGCTAACGGTAATAATTCGCACAATTTATACAATTTGTAATCATTTTCGTTTTTTGCAATGATAACTTCCATGCTGCCGTCGTTAAATTCATATAGCATTTGTCTGCAAACACCGCAGGGTGCGGCGAAGTCCTCGGGGTCTTTGCTTTTGTCAAGCCCACCAACCACTGCAATTGCAGCAAATTCACGCTCCCCTTCCTTGACCGCCGAAAAAAGTGCGGTGCGCTCGGCGCAGTTTGTGGGGGAGTAGGAGGCGCTTTCTATATTACAACCGGTGTAGACAGTGCCATTTTTCGCAAGCAATGCCGCCCCCACCGCAAATCCCGAATAGGGTATATAGGCATTTTGTCTTGCTTTGAGTGCTGTGTTAATTAGCTCTTTTATTTTAGTTTCAGTCATTGTACTGCTCCTTTTAATGTGGTTTGATGCGGGTGAGGTTTGAGGTGAGTTTGGAATTTCAGGTTTCGCCATATGGAGACGATTTATAAGCATGGCAAAGGCACTGCTTAATTTCTTCACTACTAACTCTTTGTAAGTAAATCCTTCGCCCTTGACTCTCCGTCGATATCCCCACTTACATCGAGATACTCCATCACTGTGCTCCCTATATCCGCAAAGGTTGGGAGGGTGCCTAAATTTGCCCCTGCTTTTACATTTTCACCGTAGAAAATCACTGGGATGTACTCCCTTGTGTGGTCGGTGCTATCATATCCAGGGTCGCAACCGTGGTCGGCGGTAATAATTAGCAAATCCTCCGCCTTTAGCAGTGGAAGAAAGTTCGTTAGTGCAGTGTCGAACTCCATTAGTGCATTCGCATAACCCTTTATATCATTTCTGTGGCCGTATAGCATGTCGAAATCCACTAAATTTACAAAACACAGTCCATCGAAGTCTGTCTTGGCTATTTCTACGAGTTTATTTACGCCGTCCATATTATTTTTAGTTTTGTGGGTGGAAGTAATGCCCACATCGGCAAATATATCGGAAATTTTACCCACTCCGATAACCTCTTTGCTCGAAGCTTTTATATGATCAAGCATGGTTTTCTTAGGTGGCTTCAGCGAGTAGTCGTGGCGGTTTGCTGTGCGTTTAAAATTTGGATATTCGCCCACAAACGGCCTTGCAATCACCCTGCCGACACCATGCTCGCCCACAAGCATTTCCCTTGCAATTTCGCAATAGCGATAAAGCTCGGAGAGAGGCACTACCTCTTCATGTGCCGCCACTTGGAATACACTGTCCGCCGAGGTATAAACAAGCAGTGCACCACTCTGCACATGCTCCCTGCCATAGTCCTCGAGCAGTTTTGTGCCTGAATAAGGCTCATTGCATAGAATTTTCCTGCCCGTGAGCTCGCTGTATTTTTTTATAAGCTCCTCGGGGAAACCCTCGGGATATGTTGGCAGTGGGTCTTTTGATATAAGCCCACCTATTTCCCAATGCCCCACCGTGGTATCTTTGCCACGGCTTTTTTCTGCCGCACGACAAAATGCGGCGGTTGGGGAAGCTTCTTTTTCGGCGTTTACTCCATCTATGTTAAAGAGTCCCATTTTCTTTAAGGTGGGCAGTGCAAAGCCTTCCGCCGTCATGCAGGAAGCAAGTGTGTTTGCACCATAATCCCCAAACTCTGCCGCATCGGGCAGATAGCCTATGCCAAAAGAATCAAGCACTATTAAAAATACTCTTTTTCCCATATTTATAACCATTCCTTTCTTAAAACGGCACAAAAGAACCATGGAGATGGTTAAAAATGTGCCCTGTTTTTCATTCCTCGCTCTTGCCCGACGAGAAAGGCGGCTTTTATAGATTTAGTTTTATCGCAAACTTAATGCATTATCCTAAAATCATACCTAAAAGACTGCGTGCAGATGTAGAGGGTGGGATTTTATTATTCGTTACCACGGCTACACTGCGAGCAGGCAGTGGTCTTTCGAGGCTTAGCTCAAAGAGCTGTCCTTTTTCTATCATCGGCTGTGCATAATTTTTGAGCACGCAACCAATGCCGAGCCCACGTGCCGCAAATTCAGATATCAGCTCGCCCGAAGCAAGCTCAAATTGTGGTTCTAAATTTATCTCGTAATCCGCCATATATTCATCTATATATTTTCTTGTTTGATGGTCATACTGCATCATTATAAGGGGGTGCAGTTTTAAGGTGCCCAGAGGCACGGTGCGATATTTTAAATGCTGAAACCTCTTCCCCGCCACAAACACATTCTGAAAACTCGCTATTTCCCTCACCTGCATAAAATTATGGCTGGGTATGGGAGAAACCACTATTCCAAAATCTATTTCGCCCTGCCGCAGTTTTTCTATTGTTTCGCTGGTGGAGCCGTTTATTATCCTAATTATTATCTTTGGATATTGTTTGTTAAACTCCTCTAAAATCGGAAGCAAAAGAAATTGCAGTACCGCAGAAGAGGCACCAACTCTTATTTCGCCCGTTTTAAGATCCGATATTTCGCTAAAAATTTCCTCACCCTTAAAGAGGTAATCGCACCCTTTTGCCACATAGGAAAAAAGCGCTTCCCCCTCGGTGGTGAGCTTAACGCCCTTGGTGGTGCGTAGGAAAAGCGCAGTGTCCAAACTGCTCTCGAGCACTTTTATGGCTGAGCTTGCCGCAGGCTGTGAAATGTATAGCTCCCTCGCCGCCGCAGATATGCTCCCATATTTAGCAACATAGTAAAAAACCTTATAATTCTCAAAGTTTATCGACAATCCCACACCACCTTTTATTAGTAAATTTAATTTTCGCTTTTTAACGGATTTTTGGGGGGTTGCTGTTTGATTGGGGGTTGATTTTTGCGTGATTTGCAGTGGTGTTGTATGGCTGAACCTGTGTGCTCGCCCATTCTATCTTTTTTCGCATTTTTCATAATTGTGATTAATCTACGATAAAACAATGGGAGCATAAATCCACCTTTTAAAAGGTGGGGGCATTAGGAGAAGCAAATATGAGCTACAATAAATAGCAGGGATTTTTAAGGGGGGGGCATGCCCCTACAATGGGATTTCGTATTATTTTGTATTGTGTATGGTCTGCGGTGGTGGGGTGGATTTTCCACATTGGTTTGGGTTTTGCATAATCCTCGGGCGAACACACAGGTTCGCCCCTACAATTGGGTTTCTGTATTGTTTTGGATTTCCTAAACTCTCCGCTCTTTTGCTTCGCAAAATTTGCTACACAATCTCCGCTCTTTTGCTTCGCAAAATTTGCTACACAATCTCCGCTCTTTTGCTTTTAAAAATTTGCTACATTCTTTTTTCTTGGCTTCGCTTTTTTCGGCTTCGCCTTTCTATTTATGGGGTTTTACCCCATACCCCATAATTTTTTGTAAAAAATTAAGTAAAACTTTA
>CAYJLI010000006.1:0-4027 GCA_964371155.1 uncultured Oscillospiraceae bacterium
CATCTGGTAGAGCGCCACCTTGCCAAGGTGGAGGTAGCGAGTTCGAGCCTCGTAACCCGCTCCAAAAAAGAAAGGTGCCAAAAGGTGCCTTTTTATTAAAATAAAAGATACACTGAAAACGAAAAGTTGAAGAGTATTAAATATAAGGCGCCATAGCCAAGTGGTAAGGCAGAGGTCTGCAAAACCTTTATTCCCCGGTTCAAATCCGGGTGGTGCCTCCAGAAATCCCTAAGTACTTAGGGATTTTTATTTTGTCACTATTTAATGATTGCTCTCCATTAAAATCCCTAATGAGATTTTTAAAAGCAAGATGTAATAATGAAAAGCCACAGGGCATTTAATAAAAATTAAATTTTCAAACTAATCTGATAGCAAGTGTAGGTTACAGTTGCAATGGGAAAAATTACATTTTCCATTGCAATTTTTATTGTAATATGATACAATAAAATATGGTTTTTTTTTGAAAAATCTATCAAAATTGGTGGATAATTAGGAAGAAAACAATACGTTTTATTAAGGATTTTTGGTGAATGTTATGATGAATAATAAAATTAACTACATATATACTCTACATAATCAGTGCAGGGGCTGTAATAAATGCATATTTAAATGTCCAACGAGGGCAAATAGTGCCAATTGGGACAACAACCATAATATTATCTCTATTAAAGAGGGATTTTGCATTTCCTGTGGCGAATGTATGTCCATTTGCGATCATAATGCAAGAGGATTTACTGATGATACAGAAAGCTTTTTTACAGATTTGAAAAATGGGGCAGATATTTCTGTTGTAATAGCACCTGCGGCTCATCTCAATTTTACAAAACTCAATAATCTTATTGGTTTTTTAAAAAGCAAAGGTGTTAAAAAGGTCTTTGATGTTTCCTATGGAGCGGATATTTGTACATGGGGATATGCAAAACATATAAAAACCAATAACCCTAAAACTGTCATAGCGCAACCATGTCCAGTAGTGGTGAGCTATATAGAAAAATTCCACACAGATTTAATTGAGTACTTATCACCTGTTCATAGCCCTGTGGCATGTCTTGCTATTTATCTAAAAAAATATGAAAATCTTGCAGACGATATAGCATTTTTATCGCCATGTATAGGAAAAAAACGAGAATGTACCGATGAAAATACCAATGGTGTTTTAAAATACAATGTCACATTTGAGAAGCTTTTAAATTATATTGATAAATACAATATAAATATTGATGAATATCCAATGGCTAACTTTGATATTGTAGAGAAATCAATTGGCTTTGCTTTTCCAAGACCGGGCGGACTGAGTGAAAATGTTAAGTATCATCTCGGTGAGGATACATGGACAAAACAAGTTGAGGGGATATTTAAAGTAGAGGATTATTTTAAACAGCTAATTGAAGACATAAGTGCAGATAGACCAGTTCCACTTATTATTGACGCACTCAATTGTGAGCATGGTTGTAACTTAGGAACAGGAACTACTAAAGATACATATTACAATTTTATTGATGATAGCATAAATCGGCGGAAAAAGAATGTTAAAAAAGTTGACTCTGAAAAGCTTATGGCATATTTTGATGAAACACTTCAGTTTTCCGATTTCCAAAGGAAATACTCCGATAGAAGTAGTGATTATATAAAAGAAGTGGATATGGATATTGAGCCGATTTTTAAAATGCTTAATAAAATTACCGATGAGGATAAAAATGTAAATTGCTTTGCCTGTGGGTATGGTAGCTGTAAGGAGTTTGCGCAAGCTGTGGTACACGGTGATAATCATGTTAACAACTGCTATCAGTTTTTAATGGATAAATTTGTATCACTTAGTACTAAAGATGTACTCACGGATGTTTATAACAGATATAGTTATTTTGAACGCCTCCAAGATTTAGAGGATAAGCATCCAGAATTAGTAGGGATACTCTTTGCAGATATTAATAAACTAAAAGAAACAAACGACCTTTATGGTCACGATGCAGGTGATGAGCTAATTAAAAAATCTGCAAGTATTTTACGCTCCATCTTTGAAAATAACATTTATCGTATAGGCGGTGATGAATTTGTTGTTATTGAAGAAAGTTCATGTGAGGATGAATTTGAAAAAAAAGTAGTGCAGCTTAAATCAGTGCTTAATAGTGAAGAAAGTGTATTTATATCACATGGATTTGCATTTAGCCGCTCTTCATCCGAGCTAAGAAATAGCATAAATTACGCAGAGAAAAATATGTATTCAAGTAAGGCAGAATTTTATAAGCAAAACTATAAATATGATAGAAGAAGATAAAAAAATGTGATATTATAGCAACTGAATTTTGATAAAGGTAATTAATATTCGGGGTATTATCTGCTATGTATGCAGATTTAATACCCCGAATAATTTTTTTCCATCAATAAAATAATAATGCTTCCACTTTTAGCTGTTTCATACAACCGAAAGGGAGAGCATAATTATGATGTGTTTGTATAGTTTTGCAAAATTTCACTGTGCTCTAAAGAAAATCTCACTTGAAATCTTCGTTATCTTGCTCATCAAAAGTAAAATATGTGTTATTAGAAGAAGAGTATGGATTTTTATTTGCACCAGTTTTTTTTGTGTGCTTACTTCCATCTATTAATGAGCTTAAAACAAAAGTAATTATCGCAGGGTATATAAACCATATAGCTAAGCTAACTTGCCAAAAAGCTTCGGGCAAATTAAACCATTTATTGAGCATAAAGCAAATAAGAGCTATTAAAGCCCATTCGCTTTGAAAAATTATATTAATAATATATGCAAGAAAAAGCCCGTTGTCTTCAGATGCCCTTCTGCGCATAATAACCACCCCATAAAAATACAATAATGTATTTTTTATTATATAATATTTTGACATTATTTTAAATGTGCCGAAAGGCACATTTGAAATATTATATTTTTCTGGTAAAATATTACTAAGAAAGTACGACTTTAAACAAAATTTTCAATTTAAAAAGGAGGAAAACAATGGGATTAATTAAAGCAATAGTAGGTGCCGCAGGCGGAGTAATGGCAGATCAATGGAGGGAGTTTTTCTATTGTGAAGCTTTGCCAAATGATGTAATAGTTAGTAAAGGTGAAAAGAGAACTTCGGGAAGAAGCTCTAATACAAAGGGTGAAGAAAATATCATAACAAATGGTTCGGTAATAGCAGTAGCGGACGGCCAGTGTATGATAATTGTAGACAATGGAAAAGTAACTGAATTATGTGCAGAACCAGGGGAATTTACATATGATACCTCGACAGAGCCTTCAATATTTTATGGAGGACTTGGTGAGGGAATTAAAGCGTCATTTGCAAATATCGGACAGAGATTTACATTTGGCGGCCAAGCAGCAAAAGATCAGAGAGTATACTACTTTAATACAAAGGAAATAATGGGTAATAAGTATGGTACACCGAGTCCTGTACCATTTAGGGTAGTGGATGCAAATGTAGGCCTTGATATAGACATAGCAATAAGATGCCACGGTGAATATTCATATAAGATATTTGACCCAATGCTGTTTTACACAAATGTTTGTGGAAATATATCTGATGACTACAACAGAGAAGAAATTGATGGACAGCTAAAAAGCGAATTAATGACAGCACTGCAACCTGCATTTGCAAAAATATCGGCAATGGGAATAAGATACAGTGCACTCCCAGGGCACACAATGGAGCTTGCGGATGCGTTAAATGATGTTCTTTCAAAGAAATGGGGAGAGCTTCGAGGAATAAAAATACATTCGTTTGGGGTATCATCGGTTAAAGCATCGGAAGAAGATGAAGCGATGATAAAAGAGCTTCAAAGAAATGCGGCATTCAGAAACCCAACAATGGCAGCGGCTCATTTGGTTGGAGCACAGGCAACAGCGATGCAGAGTGCGGCGGAAAACCAAGGTGCAGGCGGAGCAATGATGGGCTTCATGGGAATGAACATGGCACAGGGAGCAGGCGGAATGAACGCTCAAAATCTCTTTGCGATGGGACAACAACAGCAACAACAGCAGCAACAATACGCCCAACCACAGGGCCAG
>CAYJLI010000006.1:4127-7240 GCA_964371155.1 uncultured Oscillospiraceae bacterium
CAACCACAGGGCCAGCCACAGCATCAACCGCCAGCACAGCAGGCAGCGGCAGGATGGACTTGTCCACAAGGACATGCGGGCAATGTAGGGAAATTCTGCAATGAATGCGGTTCGCCAAAACCTGAACAGCCCGAAGGCTGGGCATGCAGTTGTGGGAATACAAATAAAGGGAAATTCTGCAACGAATGCGGAAGCAAAAAACCTGAGGGTGCACCGCTTTATCGTTGTGATAAATGCGGATATCAACCTGAAGATCCAAAAAATCCACCTAAATTCTGCCCTGAATGCGGTGATGTATTCGATGATAATGATAAATAGTATATCAATATATAAAATATAATCATAAATTCAGTGAAACAGAAAGGGGGCAATTTTGATGTCCGACACTATGCTAAAATATCAGTGCCCTGCATGTGGTGCGCCGCTTGGATTCAGTGCTGAAAAACAAATGCTTGTTTGTGACTCTTGCGACAGTGAATATCCTGAAGATTTTATCAAAGAGAAAGCAGATCAAGATGGAGTAGGGGAACCAGCACAGGGTGATACAGGTAAAATCGACTGGAACATAGAGGGTTATGTACGAGAGAAAGAAGCAGTGGGAGAGCAAGCAGGATTTTCTTGCACTTCTTGTGGTGCTGAAGTCGTTTCAGATGGGGACACCGTGGCAACAGAGTGCATGTACTGTGGAAACCCCGTAGTTATGTCCGAGAATATCAGTGGAATAATTAAGCCCGATATGGTACTGCCATTTAAAATTGATAAAAAGCAAGCAGAAGAGATGCTTAAAAATTTCTATAAAGGAAAGCCTCTTCTTCCCGATGCCTTTACTAAAAATAATCGCATAGCGAAAATATCCGGTGTCTATGTTCCATTCTGGCTTTTTAGCTGTACAGGTAGCGGTAGCATAAATTTTACCGCCACAAAAGTAAGAAGATGGAGTGATAGTAATTATAACTACACCAAAACAGAAACATATGATGTATTGCGTTCGGGAAATATAGGATTTGATAAAATTCCCGTTGATGCCTCCACTAAAATGGATGATAATTATATGGATGGTATCGAGCCATTCGATTACAAGGATTTAGCTGATTTTTCACCCATGTACATGGCAGGTTATTTCGCAGATAAATTTGATGTGGGCGTACAGGAAAGCTCTGAAAGAGCAAATGAGAGGGTTATATCTTCACTCGAAGAGGCATTCAGGCAAACAGCTACTGGCTACACAACAATTTTTAAGAATAATTCATATGTCCAGATGCATGGCGAGGATATAAATTATGTCCTACTCCCTGTTTGGATGCTAAATACCAAATATGAGGGGAAAATGTATCAATTTGCAGTAAATGGTCAAACAGGTCAGGTAGCAGGGGAGCTCCCTGTTGACAAAGGAAAGCTCCTTAAATGGAGACTCGGCATTACCTTAGCTTCGATGCTTCCGATAGCACTCATCGCAGCATGGTTTTTAGGATAGGGGGCGCATAAAATGAAAAGAAAATTATTTTCTCTGTTCACAGTTTTTCTCACGATGATTGCCCTTTCTACGACTGCCTTTGCATCAAACTCCCCTTCGATAATTGATGATGCATACCTATTCACTTTGCCCGAGATGGAGAGCTTAAACCAAGAAATCGAGTATATTCGAGGTACATATGATTTCGACATCACATTCATAACCACCGATGGCAATTACTCTGGGTCACTCGAAGATTTTGCAGAGTTTCATCCTGTAATTGACCAAAGCCGAAATGGTGTTGTATTTACGCAGGATACTTATTTGCGTGAATATTATACAATTGGCAGGGGTACTGGTGTGAGCGTGATTAGTGATGCCGCACTCGATAGAATTGATGAAGTCATAGTGCCATATCTTACAGAGGGCGACTATTTCTCAGCATATGATGAATATCTTGATTTAATGGTAGTATTCTTAGATGCAGCAGCTACAGGCACCCCATATATAGGAGAGCCTACCTCAATGACCGATTATGCCATGTATATGGGCATTGGTATTATAGGAGGAGCATTAGTTGCATTTATAGTTACCAAGTCGATGATATCTGCAATGAATACAGCAAGAAAACAAAAACTTGCAGCAAATTATGTAAGACCCGGTTCATTTAGCTTAACTCAAAGCTATGATAGATTCTTATACGAAAACACAGTTAGAACAGCGAAGCCAAAAGAGAAAAGCAATAGCAGCAGTGGTGGCCGCGGAGGCGGTAAATACTAATATAATAAATTTAGGAAGGAATGTTAATCATGGGACTATTTGACAAAAAAGAATGCGATATTTGCGGCGAAAAAATTGGTCTGCTCGGCAATCGTAAGCTCGAAGACGGAGATATGTGCAAAGATTGTGCAAAACTTCTCTCGCCTCTTTTTGAAGAACGCCGTTCTTCAACAGTTGATCAAATTAAGGCACAGCTTGACTACCGCAAGCAAAATGAAAATGCAGTAAAATCATTCCAACCCACCCGCGCTTTAGGAAAAGATAATGAAATCCGAGTAGATGAAAGAAATGGAACATTCATCTATTCAAAAAGAGACAACTGGCGTGACCACAATCCTGATGTAATTTCTATTTCACAGGTTATGAGCGCAACTCTCGATATCAGACAAGATGAAGAAGAGATATACCGTGAAACGAGCGATGGTCGAGAAAGTTATAATCCACCAAGATACAGAACACTTTATGAGTTTTGGATGGATATTCAGCTTGACAGCCCTTGGTTTGACGATATTAAATTCAGACTGGACGATAGCTCGGAAGATATTGACGACAGATATCATCCACTCTTCCGCCAAAACGAGCAGATAGGATATGAAATTTGCGCCGTGCTTGGGAAACCAATGACAGCGGGCGCAGGAGTGGGATATGCTCAGCCGACAGGATATGCGCCTCAGGGTGCTTATCAGCAACAGGGCTACCCACAACAGGGATATCAACAGCAACAGGGCTACCCACAACAAGGATATCAACAGCAACAGGGCTACCCACAACAAGGATATCAACAGCAACAAACTGGCTACCCACAACAGGGATATCAACAGCAACAAGCTGGCTACCCACAACAGGGGTATCAACAGCAACAAGCTGGCTACCCACAACA
>CAYJLI010000006.1:7340-12833 GCA_964371155.1 uncultured Oscillospiraceae bacterium
CAGCAGCAACAAGCTGGCTACCCACAACAAGGTGGATACCAGCAACAACCTGCAGGTTACCAACCACAACAAAATACATATCAGCCACAAAACACAGTCGTGGGTACTAATATGCCAGTGGGTAGTGCGTGTGGAATTTGCCAAGCAACTACAGCACCGGATGGCAATGGCAAGTGCCCATTCTGCGGAAGCGATATGTAATAGATAATTTTTTAAGTCAAAGACTTACACAGCGAAACAAATGATATAAAGTATTTACTGTTATTATATTTCACACTCACTTACTCAACACTTTGTGGAAACTAAATCAATAGCAGATTTTAAAAGTGCTTCCCTCGCTATTTGCGGGGGAAGCATTTTTTAATAAAGAATGTAACAGTTAATTCATTAAATATTTTAAAGATTTACAATTGTAGATGAGGGGGAGATGTGTTATAATAAATCTTACTAATTAGTTGCAAGATAGCCTTTGATTTTAGTTTGCTATATTTTATGATCTTTTTTAAAAAATCTAATCAAGTAAGGTCAAAATAGATAGCTTATTAACATTTATTTTTAATATATGAGGTACTTTTATATGTCTAATAATGAAAAAAGAATTGGTAATTTTGTTGGTTTTGTGCTTTTGTCAAAACCTGAGTGGGATAAGGAAAAATTCATCACAGATTTTAGTGAAGAGTGGGAAATCACAATACCAACAGAGACGGAAGAATCAGAAGATGAAAATATTATCGTTGCACAGATTGATGATATGACACTTGCAGTCACTTTTATTCCAGCACCGGTTCCCGACGGTGAAGCTGAGCATTATGCCGCTGCAAACTATATGTGGCAAGATGCAGTAGAGGTTACAAAATCCCACACTGCTCAAATACTTGTTGCAGTACTGGGTGAAAATACATTAATTGAGAGAGCAAAATTGATGACAAAAGCCATCTCAACACTTTTGTCACAAGAAAATGCAGTTGCAGTTTATACCGATGGTGCGGTGCATGAGAAAAGCCTTTACCAAAATTTTGCCGAAATGATGAAGGACGATTATCTACCTATATTTAACTGGGTTTGGTTTGGGTTATACCATGATGAAGATAAAATCGGAATTTATACATATGGCATGGAGAAGTTTGGTAAGAATGAACTTGAAATTTATGTAAATGATATGGAAGTAGATTTAAATGAAGTGAGGGACTTTACCTCTTCCATAGTGGACTATCTGCTTGAAAATGACATCACCCTAAATGATGGCGAAACAATAGGATTTTCAGTCGATGAAAAGCTGGAAATAACAGTCAGTGATGGTATAGCACTCGAGGGTGAAACTATTAAAATAGCATATCCACAATATTAAAATTTATAATAAGAGGTAAAAATGAGTATAATAAGCGAAGCAACACAGAATATGTTAGAAATTTTAGCGGACGAACTTGATTTAGAATGCGATGTTATACCAGCGGGTACACCCGTGAATATAATCGAGGAAAAATATTACACACTTCTTAAAATTGCGAAAGAGAGCGATTTAGAGTTTATCCCGATAATAGTGGTGCCAAGCGATACATTGCATGAAACTTTAGAGATGAACTTAGAAGAGGAAGACACAGCTCAAATGCTAATGGATAGCCTTATTGATGGAGAAGAATATTTCGACTTAAGGCGTGCCGATAACGAAGAATGGGAAGATGAAGAGGAAGAAGTAGATACCGACGAGTTTGAAGATGTCGAGTTTGGTGGAGTGGATGGATTTACATCAATATTCGATTTCGAAACAGACACTACGAAGGAATTAATACTTGTAAAGATACCAAATATTGCTGTTTGGGAAGTGTTTGCATATCTTCCATTTGGCGGATGGAACGAATGCCCAGGAACTTTAGAACATATGTCGATAGCAAAGTATTGGAATGATAAATATGCCGCAATTCCAGCGGTTATCAGCAGTGATACATTGGAGTTTTTAGTAAATGAAATCACCGACCCTGAAATTGCCAAAGAAGTAGCAGAGGAGCATTATCTATATTGTAATGATATAGTTTCACAAGGTGTGGGAACTAAAGAAAACCTTGCAAAACAGCTAATGAATTCCTCAGTATGGTTTTTCTGGTGGGATTAGTTTGAATTTTTAAACACTCGGCTTTTCTCATTGATTTATGGGGGAGCCGAGTCTTTTAAAATGTTTATAATGATGAGAAATGTCATGATGGAGAATTATAATGGAAAAGAAAATTATTAAAATAGACAGAGATGCGTGCATAGGTTGCGGCATATGTGCAAACACATGCCAGCAAAGCGCAATAGGAATGGTGGATGGTAAGGCGGCAGTTGTGCGAGAAAATGCTTGCGACGGTATAGGCAACTGCTTACCCGTCTGTCCTGTGGATGCGATAAGCTTCTCGGATGTGGATGTTAAAACCACTCAAATTAGTGAGAGTGAGAAGAAAGCAACCTGCCCGAGTGCAAATGTTAAAGTGATAAAGAAGGAAGATGCAAAAGAAGAGCATGTAGCCAAGTATGATTGCGCACTATCTCAGTGGCCGGTTCAGATAAAACTCGTACTCGAAGACGCTAAGTTTTTCGATAATGCAGATTTACTAATTGCAGCAGATTGCTCAGCATTTGCATATGGCAATTTCCACCGTGATTTTATGCAAGGTAAAATAACATTGATAGGCTGCCCAAAACTCGACGAAGTAGATTACAGTGAAAAACTCACTACAATAATATCTGAAAACAATATTAAATCGGTAACAGTGGTAAGGATGGAAGTGCCCTGTTGCGGTGGGATAGAAAATGCAGTGAAAACTGCTGTTAAAAAAGCAGTTATTGAAAAGGATAAATTAATACCTTGGCAGATAGTTACAATATCCACCGATGGCAAAATTATATAGGCAAAAAAATAGGCAATGGCAAAATGAAGTTCTTTGTATATGAAATCAGATTTTCACAAAGCATAATCTACGAGCATACCCTATATAAAAAGAACAAGCTGACACATTGTTTCAGCTTGTTTTTTTAGGTTCTATACCAATTGTTTGGGTGAAATTCTTTGTGGTGTATTCCCTCCTTAAAGACGAGGGAATACACCACAATTTATAGGTAGCTATATATTTTCATAGGCATTATATTTTTTGTGCATAAGGATTGGATATGTATCGATTTTCATCCTAAAGCTCTATCTATTTTAATAATTATTGCCCACTGCTCATTTCAGCATTGTAAAAAAGTTTTCTATTGGCTATTAATATTCCACCACCTGCTAAAAATAGGAGTACGATAGCCAAAATAGCAAATGAGCTGCGACCTGTTAATCCTTTTACTATCGAGTAGATGGCAGGCCCCATCATGGCAGCGAATTTGCCGAATATATCAAATACGCCGAAGTATTCATTAGATTTTTCTGAGGGGATTAGCTTTCCAAAATAGGAACGAGAAAGTGCTTGAATTCCACCTTGTACCATTCCTACAAGTACGGAGAGTACCCAGAAAATACTAAGTGCTTGGCTCTGTGTTAGAAATTCTTCTTCAATCCCAAATCCCATATAAAACCCTAAGACGCAGATAATTAGATAAATTGAAACCGAAGAAATTAGCATATTTACCGAGCTAAATTTGCCTGCGAGCTTTCCAAAAAGAATAGCACATGGGAATGCAATAATTTGTGTTAAGAGCAGCGCAAGTATCATTCCGGTGCTGTCAAGCCCGAGGGTTGTACCATATGCAGTGGACATTTTAATTACAGTATTTACACCGTCGATATAAAAAAAGTAGGCAAAAATGAATAGGAGAATAACTTTGCTTGCAAGGAGTTCTTTCATGCTGTGGATGAGATTTTTAAAGGTAGTGGATATAAGCTCGGTGCGAGGGATATCCACTCCATATTTTTGGTGGCAATTTTTAAGTATCGGCACCGAAAATACCCCCCACCAAATCACGGCAATAACGAGCGAAATCTTTGTGCCAGTAGCATCGGAAATACCATAAGCAGGGCCAAATAAAATTATAGCAATTGATAGGAGGAATGGAATAGTGCTCCCACCTATATAACCCATTGAATACCCCCAGGCAGATATCATATCCATTCTGTCACGGGTGGTTATATCGGTTAAAAAACTGTCATAAAACAGACAGGAGCCTGCAAATCCTATGTAGGATAGAATATATCCAATAAGCATTAACTGCCAGCTATCCGCTAAAGCACAGCTGAGTGTGAATATAAGTCCTATTGAAATAAATAGTGCGAGCAAACGCTTTTTTGCACCTTTATAATCGCCGAAAGCACCCAAAATAGGGGAAAATACAGCGATAATAAATGTTGCGACAGAAGAGCCTATACCCCACCAATAATCACCATCAACGCCATATGCGGCGGCGGTGCCACTAAAGTATATCGGGAATATTGCGGCAAGCATAATTGTTGCATATGAGGAATTGGCCCAGTCATAAAAAATCCAGCTCCATTCCTCTTTAGTAAATTTTTTCATTTTAAATACTCCAAAATTTTAGTTTGAATTAAAGGTAAATTAGATAATGATGCCATCGAAGTTTTCCTTAAAATCATCGGGCATAATAAGATTTTCCATAACTGCAGTATAAAAATTGCTCAATAAATCACAGGTGGAAAGTAGTGCCCCCTCGAAGAGTCTGTAAAGCTCTTCGGCTTCACAATGATAATGCATAGGCTTATTAATGGATAAATTTGAATAATGACCATTTTTACCAAATGCTTTTTCAGCAAGCTTTACGAATTTATAATTATCAAGTAGCTTTGTAAGGCGACGGAAATTTTCCATTGCCGAATTAGCCTCTGCTTCTGAAATATCATAGAGCATTGCAATTTGATTTACATTTGATACTATGGGTAGATATTTCTGACGATTTAAAGAAAGGTTATGCTTCTTTATTATAAATTTATCAAAATCAGTTTCAAGTGAGATGTGCAGTGGATTATCATCGCCTACCACCGAATAGACATAAGGATGGCAAGAACGATCAAGACCATAATGACAACAAAATCCTAATAAATAAGCAAAGGCAGGTGGATTATTTTTTAAATCCTTTTTTAAGCAATTCGAAAGAAAGTCTTCTGCCGAACGAGAATGAATATCATGACCCAATTTGGAAATTTCACTCTTTGAAAGAGGTTTGTGATAAAAAAGCAGGTCTGGGCCTTGCGTGCCTAAGATAAAGTAGTTTTTATTTTCAGAAATAAGTTGTAAAATTTCTGCCGATAAACCTTTGATTACAGATTTGCCAAAAGCATAATGTGCAGCAGATGCAGGCATAGATTATTCCTCCTTGTTTTTGATTGTGTTTATTATATCACAAAAGCGAAGCGTTGTGATATAATCTGCCATCTCTTTCGGTTGCCACAAAAGGGCGAGAAAGAGGGCATAAAATATAATAAACAAATAGATATAAATGATTTTTGTGAATATTTACTTTGTTTATTATATCACAAAAGCGAAGCGTTGTGATATAATCTGCCATCTCTTTCGG
>CAYJLI010000006.1:12933-66887 GCA_964371155.1 uncultured Oscillospiraceae bacterium
ATAAACAAATAGATATAAATGATTTTTGTGAATATTTACTTTGTTTATTATATCATAATTTAACTTAAATTCGGACAATTTAAGTTAAATTTTTGAAAAAATAATCTACTTAAAAAAAGATGTAAAATTCATTATTTCCAATTAAAATCCCTGTGTCATGCCATAGATATGGAGCATATAATGTAGTGTTAGTTTAAACATGTTAATAAGAGCAATATTATTCCATGCGAAATACTAAAATAAAAGTTTCCATGAGGAGGATATATTATTATGAGAGATAATTTTGATGAAAGAATTAGTGAAGTGTTAAAAGCAGTCGAAGAAACTGCACAGCGTCTATATCAAACATCTGAGCCAAATGGTAAAGACGATGGTCAGCAAGTAGAGTTAATTCAAGGCGTGCTTGCAGCTCTGCTGAGCCCACTTACAAATGGAAGATGTGGAGACCAGTGCTGTGAGAATACAGACCCCTGCAACAAACACAAATGCAAAAATGAAACCTATCAGGTGGAGTTTGACATACCTGCGGACAGCTGCATTGTAAGTGCTACAATAGCACAAAATGGCATAAGAGAACACAGTGAATGTGGCATGTGTTGGGTAACTGCATCATTTACAGTGTATCTCACTTATAAGGTATGTGATCAATATGAAACAACAGTGAGTAAACAAAGTGCAGTTGTGTTTACATGTGTTCCAGAATGGGCGAGCAGCGATTATACATTATATCTACCAAATTGTCCTAAAGTGAGTAAATGCTGCGGGCAAGTAACAGTTAGAGGAAATGCTACACTTTGTTATTAATAAACTATAATAAACGAGCTTTTAAATTTAATTGATACAAATTTAGGGGCTTTTATTCGCCTAAAAGCGAATAAAAGCCCCTAAATTTTTTATATGCAAATTAATGATTTAAAATAATCTTATATTAGCACTACATTTTTCACCCCAAAAGATTTTACTATATCAAATATTCTTTGCATCTCTTCTTCGGGCGGTGCAGAAAGATGTGAAAACTCTTCCCGCACTCCAAAACTCCTATAACGAATAATTTTGTAAGTTAGCTCATTTAAGGCGGGTGTATCAGAAAGAAGTGATAATATGCCTGTAACAATTTTTATATTATCTGCATCGGAAAGACAAACCGTACGCAGTTCGGTGAGCTTTCCGACGCAGGCGAGGTATTGAGCATTTTTTAGCACAATGCTGTTGTCAGTACCGGTAAGTTTTTGATGATCATTTTTTTCAAAAGCCTT
The DNA here is from genome assembly GCA_964371155.1 of uncultured Oscillospiraceae bacterium. Taxonomy (GTDB): domain Bacteria; phylum Bacillota; class Clostridia; order Oscillospirales; family Ruminococcaceae; genus CAYJEQ01. The sequence goes on from CAYJLI010000006.1 coordinate 14,190, forward strand.
GATGTCAAGCATAACCCCATCGGTAACAGCCATTAAATCGGGTTTTTCCGATAAATCTATACCGCCGTTGGTATCGATTAAATTTGTTAGCCCGTTTGCTCTGTTTAGCCTGAAAAACTGCGTCATGAAGTCGGATTGCAATGTGGACTCCCCACCTGAGCAGGTAACTCCACTTATAAATGGAATTTGCTCTTTAGCAATCTCTGAAAGCTGTGCGGGAGTATAAAAGCTAATTTTTGGAGAAGATAGGTTTTTGCAAGTCTTAATGCATTCATCACAATCTATGCAAAGCTCTTTAGCGTAAATTACTTTATTGTCGGTACGCACTAAAGCGGATGCAGGACAGACCTTTACACACTCTCCGCAATTATTGCAGACATTAATGGTCTCAGGGTTGTGGCAGTAACTGCAACGGAAATTACAGCCTTGGAAAAATACCGCCATTCGGTTTCCCACACCGTCAACTACACTGTGTGGGATTATTTTATTTACAGGTGCATAAATCATAGCTTTGTTAATTTTCTTTCATATGTTTTGCTGTTGTTTACATTGCCCATGCCAAGCACTACGGTATCGTTAACCACTGCTTCACCCTTAGAAAGCTTCTCTATATCCGAACGCTTAACAAGATAGCCTGTAATTCTGATAACATCGCTGTCCTGTGTATATGTGGAGAAATACCTCATGCCGAGCTTGAAAGAGCCCTTTATAATATCAACTACGCTCGCTGGATTTTTAATTGTTGTAGAGTCAAATGGGAATATATCACCGGTGCCCGATGGGAAGTATTTATGGAATGGTGCCGCCTGCCTGATATGTGCATATAAATCCTCCGGCTCGTCACCTATTGCAATTCTTGTGCCTGGGGAGGTATTCACATCTAAATCAGTTCCCACCTGTGCATGAAGCATAAAGTGATTATTCCAATACGGACAGTGCTTATTTTCATGTGAATTAACCCTGTCTTCTATAAAGTCCATCACTTTAATACCGAGTGCGTCGGCTTCTTTGGAGAATCCAAATTTATCAGCCTTGCCTTCTCTTTGCATCAGCGTATTTACACATTCATTGAGCCCAACCATGCCAAACAGCCCATTAAACCTATCGGCAGAAAGCATTCCCTCTTTAACAAGGAAATTAGACTTAAAGAAAGGTGTTTCATTCACTAAAAAGTCAATTTTAACATCCATAAATGCAAGCATTGTATCTATTGCATTGGGGAGTGTGTTGTTAAAGAAATCGGAAGCATCTTTGCTTTCTTCTGCTATATGGGATAGCTTTATTCTTGTAAGAGTGAACGCACCACCGTTTACGGGTAGTCCATTATAACAGCTTGAAATTCCATAATTATCACCGAGCTCTGCTTTATACATCGCATGGTTTGCAAAGCTTGGCTTAGCACAATCAAGTGCAGCTTCTACACAGAAAGTGGCAAATTCGTTGGAAGTAAGCTCTGGGTCATATAGGAGAGTAATATTTGGAGTGGAGTTTTGCAATTCACGCTCGCACTCTAAAATTATTCGTCCCGCCTTGCTATCCTCAGGGCCTATATTGCCGTGGCAGAAGGAGTCGGTAATAGTTCTATCTATTTGAAGCAAGAAATTTTTAATAATCTGCTTTTCATGCTCTGCACCCGTGATAAAAGGCTCAAGGAGTTTATCTATTCTACCGATATAAACGGGAAAATGAGTAACCGATGGCACATGTTTATAAAGAATGAGTAGCGATGTGGTGGCATCTAAAAGATTTTTGGGAGGAGAGAGCCTTAAAAATTCACTTCCATTTTTCATGAAAACATCGTAATCAGGAAGTATGTAGCGAGGCACATATGGTGCATTACCCTCAAATAAATCACAGATAATCCCCTTAGATTTTAGCTCAAAATAGCCATTCGGCACATTTGGGGTATCGAGTATATTCATACCGAGCCCTGCGAGTTTCATCATAGTTTGCTCATGAGTAAGAGAAGGATCTTTTATAATACCCATTGCCTGTTCTTCTAAAAATTTAAGCTTATCCATAAAATGCTCCATTCCGTCGCTCTTAGTCGACATAAAAAGTAATGAAATTTACACTTTTCCCTTGTATTTATCCTAATTTTAGCATACAATAATACTATGCAAAATGACATTTGTCAGCTAAAGTTATTTTTGTGCAAAACGGAGGAAAAAGATGAGCTTATATAGTGTATTTAGCAGTATTTTTGAAGGCGGGTTTTATAATAAAAGTGTCGAGCAAATAAAAGAAGAAATTATAGCAATAAATGCAGTTGTTAAAAGTTATAAAAAAGGTGAAACGCTTCTAAGAACGGACGAAGAGGCGGATAAAATATTTTTAACCGTTCGTGGTAGGTGCAATATTGTAAAATACTCAGCGGAGGGCAAAGCTGTGATAGTAGACGAGCTAAGGCCGGCGCAACTACTTGGCATATATGAAGTGCTCGCAGGCTTAACTAAATACGAAGCGAGTGTAATTGCCGATGAGCAGCTAATTGCCATTGAATTTTCCGCCGAATATATAAAAAAATCAATGCAGGAAAACAATGCACTGAGCATATTAATAGCTGGATATCTTGCAAAACTTCTCGCTAAAACCGCAAATAGAAATCAAAATACTCTATTGTACAGCAGCATGGAAAACTTAATAATATATATCCATTCCCATGTGTTAAATCAAAAATTTCCATTTGTTTTTACACAGGAGAGAGAGGAAATAGCAGGGGCACTGAACATCAATTTACGAACATTATATAGATATTTAAATAAACTGAGTAATGAGGGTTACATAAAAAAAGAAAATAGAAAAATAATTATAACTAAAGCACATTTTGTGAAAATGTCTGAAAAAGTTGATTTAATTAAAGGATAAGCAGTAGCTCGCTTGACAAAAGGTATATATTGTAATATTGTATAAATTGTATGAAAATATATTGGGAATGGAGTCTTAATGATGTTTAAAATACTTAGTAGAGAGCAGTTAAACGACACTGTTGTACGCATGAGGGTGGAGGCACCACTCATTGCAAAAAAAGCACAGCCAGGGCAATTTATAATATTCAGAGCGGCGGCGGATGGTGAGAGAGTTCCGCTTACGATATCGGATTTTGATATAAACGAAGGCAGTGTAACAATAATATTCCAATTAGTGGGTGCGGCTACACAAGCACTCGGTGCACTCGCAGAGGGCGAATTTATTACAGATTTCGTAGGGCCTTTAGGTGTGCCAAGCCATACTGATGGACTAAAAAAAGTTGCGGTAGTAGGCGGAGGCGTTGGTACTGCTATTGCATACCCCGTAGCAAAGAAACTATCACAACAAGGCACTGAAGTTCACTCGATAGCAGGGTTTAGAAATAAAGATTTAGTGATACTCGAAAAAGAATTCTCAGAAGTTTCGGACAAGCTTATAATTATGACGGATGATGGCAGTTATGGCGAAAAGGGTCTGGTTACCGAAGCTCTTAAAAAGCTTATAGAAGAGGGAAATGTTTATGACGAAGTAATAACCATAGGCCCATTACCGATGATGAAATTTATCTGCCTATTAACAAAAGAGCACGGCATAAAGACAATGGTAAGCATGAATCCCATTATGATAGACGGCACTGGGATGTGCGGATGTTGCCGCCTTACTGTTGGTGGAGAGGTGAAATTTGCCTGCGTTGACGGCCCCGATTTCGACGGCCATTTAGTAGATTTTGACGAAGCCATGAGCAGGAATAACATATACAAAGAGCAAGAAATTATGGAGAGAGAAGAAAACTGCAATCTCCTAAATAAGGAGGTAAAGTAGTATGCCTAATATGTCACCTAAAAAATGTCCCATGCCGGAGCAAGACCCAAATGTGAGGAATAAAAACTTTGAAGAAGTTGCACTCGGCTATACAAAAGAGCAAGCGATGGAAGAGGCTACACGCTGTATAAACTGCAAAAATAAGCCATGTGTGTCTATGTGTCCCGTGGCGATAGATATCCCAGCATTTATCACCGAAGTAGCAAATGGTGATTTTGATAAAGCCTATAAAATTCTCTCGGCTTCCTCTGCACTGCCAGCGGTATGCGGTAGAGTTTGCCCACAAGAAACACAATGCGAGAGCAAATGTGTACGAGGAATAAAAGGCGAGCCCGTGGCAATAGGAAGGCTTGAGAGATTTGTTGCCGACTATCACAGGGAGCACGGCAAAAAAGAAGCAGTGCAAATAGAGAAGAATGGCAAAAAAGTTGCGGTAGTTGGTGCAGGCCCTGCAGGACTTACAGCGGCAGGTGATTTAGCTAAATATGGCTATGAAGTTACTGTATTTGAAGCACTGCATACCTCTGGGGGAGTGCTTGTATATGGCATACCTGAATTTAGACTGCCAAAAAGCATTGTGGAGTATGAAATCAACAATCTAAAAGAGCTCGGAGTAAAGATAGAAACAAATATGGTAATAGGAAAAATCCTCACCATAGACGAGCTTTTTGAAATGGGATTTGAAGCAGTATTTATCGGAAGCGGTGCAGGACTGCCAACATTCATGAAAATACCCGGCGAGAGCCTTAAAGGTGTATACTCAGCAAATGAATATCTCACCAGAATTAATTTGATGAAAGCATATGAAAATAGAAGTCGCACCCCAATCATGAAATCGGACAGAGTTGCCGTAGTGGGTGGGGGGAATGTGGCAATGGACGCTGCAAGAAGCGCTAAACGCATGGGTGCAAAAGAAGTGTATATCATATATCGCAGAGGTATGCAGGAATTGCCAGCAAGGCTTGAAGAAATTCACCATGCCGAAGAAGAGGGAATTATATTTAAAACACTTCACAATCCAATAGAAATAATTGGCGATGAAAAAGGCTTTGTTAAAGCGATTAAATGCGTGCAAATGGAGCTTGGAGAGCCCGACGCAAGCGGACGCCGTCGCCCGATGGTAAAAGAGGGCAGTGAATTCACCCTGCCAATGGACGAAGTAATTATGAGCATAGGCACTTCACCCAATCCACTTATAAGCTCGACAACACCGGGACTCGACATCAACAAATGGGGATGCTTAGTGGCGGACGAAACAACGGGGCTAACCTCACGCAAGCAGGTATATGCAGGCGGTGACGCAGTAACAGGTGCTGCTACTGTAATACTTGCAATGGGCTCTGGTAAAGATGCTGCAAAGGCTATCCATGAGAGCTTGAGTGAGAGATAAAGGAGGGAAAAAATATGCTACCACTAAATTCATCCACTAAAAAATTTGTCCTACCTAAAGAGATAGAGCCCTATTTCGATTACCTTTACACCGAAGAAGAAAAAAAGCTTCTAAAGGTACTTGATGAAAAAATGCTGACTGCCGAGGAAATATCTAAGGAAATTGGATACGACTGCACCGAGCTTATTAAAACAGCTTACAAAAAAGACATTGTAAGCAAAGAAATAATCGACGGTGTACTAAAATACAATCTATATGCTATAACTACGAGGGTAAATAATTTTGCAGTATATGAGCAGGAAACATATAGAAGTATGCCAAAAGAGGGCAGGGAAGCACTAAGACTTTTCCATCTCGACTACTATCTTAAAAAGAAACAAGGGCAGACACTCGAAGAGCTATCCCAAAATAAAAACCGAATTTCAACCACCGAAGAAGCCATTGCCTATCTAAAAAGCGTGACAGAGCCCATCATAGTAATCCCCTGCGATTGTCGCTCAAAAGCGGGAGGATGTGGGCACAGTAAAAACACCTGCATAATGGTAGGAAGTGGACTTAATACGGTGCATGATAAAGGGCTTGGAACTATCCTCACAAACGAAGAGGCGATAGAGCTCATAAAAGAATGTGCAAAAGAGGGACTGATGCATTCGCTTGAAGCGGAGGGAATGTGCAATTGCTGTGGCGATTGTTGCTATCCATTAACAGCTTCTAAAGCAATGGGGCTAAAAGGCATCTGGCCACAGCAGAGTAAAATAATCAATTTTGATGAAAGCAAATGTATAAAATGCGGTAAATGCATTAAAAGATGCCACTTCGGTGTCTTTGAAAAAGTAGGGGGAAGTATTCTCCTTGATAGAGAAAAATGCTATGGATGCGGTGTGTGTGTTTCCACATGTCCAAAAGAAGCATTAAGCCTTAGTAGGCTTTAATATCTAAAACTAAATACCCATAAACACAAATAATTCCCCCACATCTGTCATGATAGGCAGATGTGGGGGAGTAGTTTTATTATATTTTATAGCAATTTTTTTACCACTTTAAGATGAGTGAAAGTATATCAAAATTTATATAAAAAACACAAAACAAATCTCCTCAGCCATAGGCGGAGGAGATTTGTAAAAAACTGATGTTATAATATTTTATACCCATTTTCTCGTCATTTTGTGGAAAGAGTGAGCGATAGTTTATTTAATCAAATAAATCTTCTTCAATATTTTCATCATCTTCATCATCGGTTAGATATTCGGAAATATCCTCTGCGGCGATGTCTTCTACAATTGCCTTAATTTCCTCCACACCCTCACCGGTTTCTGCTGAAAATGGTATCATGGTAATTTCGTCACCATATGGGATTTCGGTTAGAAAGGCAGAAAGTCTTTCTGCCTGCTCACGCTTTGAGAGCTTGTCCTTCTTAGTTAAAATTACCACAAAGGGAATTTCATTCGAAACAAGGAAGTTTAGCATATGCAAATCGTCTTTTGTGGGAGGATGGCGCATATCAATGAGCTGAAAAACAAGCATTAAAAACCTGTCATCATCAAAATATCCCTCGATAAGCTTGCTCCATCTCGCCTTTTCGGTTTTTGCAACCTTTGCATAACCATAGCCGGGGAGGTCTACAAATCGCACATTTTCAAGCTTGAAAAAATTAATCGTGGTAGTTTTACCCGGCATTGAACTAACCCTCGCCAAATGCTTGCGATTAAAAAGCTTATTTATCATCGAGGATTTACCCACATTTGAGCGCCCAGAAAAGGCTATCTCAATTGTGGAGGATTTAGGCATTTGTTCAAATCGCCCATAAGATGTCTCAAACTCAACATTGTTAAAATTCATTTTTTATGACCATTCCTTCCAGTAAAAAGCACGAACTTGCCATAAAAATGGTCAAATATGTGCCGCGTTTTTCGATTGTCCGATTTAGCAGAGGAGAAAAACGGTTTTATAGACATATTTCAATATATCTACTACTGCTTTATATATGTCGTAGTTAAGCTATCCCCATCAACAGAATAATCAAGATGGGAAGCCTTATTTACTTCGGGGATATAAAGCAAAGCAGTTTCTAAAACAGTGTCTATTTCCGAGGCAATAACAAATTTTATGCTATCCTTAATAACTTCATCAACCTTTTCAAGGTCTTTTTCATTTTCTTTAGGGATAATAATTGTTTGTATTCCTACACGATGTGCAGCCATTGCTTTTTCCCTTAAGCCGCCAATAGGAAGCACCCTGCCTCTGAGCGAGATTTCACCCGTCATAGCTACATCACGCCTTGTAGGTGTATTTGTGAGTGCGGAAACAAGTGCAGTGGCAATAGTAACGCCAGCAGAAGGGCCGTCTTTTGGCACTGCGCCTTCGGGTGCGTGGATGTGAATATCCTTTGTCTTGTAAAAATCAGCATCTATGCCAAACTTTTTATGAGCACTGCGCACATAGCTCACTGCTATGCAAGCAGATTCTTTCATTACATTTCCTAAATTACCAGTGAGCTCAATTTTACCAGTTCCCTCGAGCACAGCAATTTCAATAGGTAGCATTTCACCGCCCACCGAAGTCCAAGCCAGGCCGTTAACTACGCCGACTAAATTTGCTGCGGATAGGAGGTCGACACGGTATTTCTTTGCGCCGAGGTAGCTTTCCACCAAAGCAGCATTAAGAGTAACCTTGCTTTTCTCTCCTGCCATAATTGTCTTTATAGACTTGCGGCAAAGTGCAGCTATTTCTCTTTCAAGCTTACGGACACCTGATTCCCTTGTGTAAAAATCAATAAGTGAATATATTGCCGACTTATCAAATTTCAGCTGGGAAGCCTTTACTCCATGCTTTTTCATCTGTTTAGGTATCAGATGATTTTTAGCTATATTAAATTTTTCATCCCTTGTATAACTACCAACATCAATAACTTCCATACGGTCTAAAAGTGGAGCAGGTATTGAAGAGAGATTATTTGCGGTAGCAATAAAAAGCACATTGGATAAATCAAATGGGATTTCCACAAAATGATCCACAAAAGCTACATTCTGCTCAGAGTCAAGTACTTCAAGGAGTGCAGAAGATGGGTCGCCCCTAAAATCACTGCCGAGCTTGTCTATTTCATCGAGCAAAATAAGCGGATTATTGCTTTTAGCACTGCGAAGAGAATTCACAATTCTCCCCGGCATAGCACCTATATAGGTTTTCCTATGACCCCTTATATCGGATTCATCACGCACACCACCGAGCGACATTCTGGTGTAGTTTCTACCCATGGCTTTAGCAATGCTCTTTGCTATGGATGTTTTACCAACACCTGGAGGCCCAACAAGGCAGATGATTTGACCTTTTATTTCAGGAGACATTGCACGAACCGCTAAAAGCTCTAATATTCTATCCTTAACCTTTTTCATCCCATAATGTTCTTTATCAAGAAGTGCTAAAGCTTTTTGTATATCAATTTTGTCCTTTGTAGATTTATTCCAAGGCATTGAAATACAAGTATCAAGATAATTTCTGATAACACCGCTTTCAGGGGAAGTATAAGACATCCTCGTGATTCTACTTGCCTCTTTAAGTAGCTTTTCTTCGCTTTCTTCAGGGAGCTTTAATGCAGTGATTTTATCCACATAATCATAATACTCATCCATCGGGCTTTCACCATCGTTAAGCTCGGAAGAAATCGCCTTTAGCTGTTCCCTAAGGTAGTACTCACGCTGGTTTTTATCAATCTGCTCTTTTACTTTGTCGTATATCTCACGCTCAAGTGTGAGCAGTTCATTTTCTTTATCAAGTATCGCCGCAAGTATTGCAAGACGCTTAATCGGGGAGGACTCTGCTAAAATCCTCTGCTTGTCCTCGATGGGGACGGGAAGATTGCCTGCAATATACTGTGCAACTTCAATATAATTATCCTCAAAAATAACATTGGAAATAATCTCCCTCGGCATTTTAGGAGATAGCTCACAATATTCTTCAAATAATTCCTGAACTGTGCGTAGATGTGCTGTACAGCGCATTTCCATATGCTTGCGCACAGGCGTGAGCGGGAATTTTTCAACTATACAGGACATATGGGAGTCATCCTCGGTAATATCAAGTATTTTTGCTCTATATACCCCTTCAGCAACAACACGCAGAACATTATTATTAGTCTTTACAACCTGCTTAATCTCAGCAACTACACCAACATTATATATATTCTCTGCAGAGGGATCTTCAGATTTAATATCCTTTTGTGTTGCAAGCATTACCATGCGGTTGTCATTCATAGCTTGATGAAGAGCGGTTACTGATTTATCCCTGCCAACATCAAAATGAAGCACCATTTTAGGAAAAATAACAAGCCCCCTCAGTGATATAAGTGGCATTGTAAAGACTGAAAAATCTTTTTTATCTTTTGCGGAAGTGTCCGCAGTATTGTTTTTATCGTTATTCATTATATTCACCTTTCTGAGTTTGAAAAACTTTATATTAAATCTTGGTGTAATAATTAATGCTCTATCAAAGAGAAATACTGCATTTGATAATGTGAGCAAATTTTTATTACACTTTTGAATATTTATACTTATATCTAATTATACCTAATCAGTGTCTTTAAATCAATAATTTTGTGTGAATTTGTCATGTATATTGTATTTATGTAAAAAAATAAAATTTTGAAAATATATTTTTATGCAGTAAATATAAAAAAGTGCTAAAGCAAATAAAATTGCTTGCTCCCACTGTAACTTAAGAGGGAACAAGCAACAAAGCAATATGTAATTTTAAGATTGCTTTAAAGTGCTTACACGATAGGAAAGAGTCATCATACTGTCCGCTAAATGCACATTTTCAACAACTACATCTTCGTGTTCCAGCCTGATTTCATATTGCGAGAAATTCCAAAATCCTTTTATTCCATATTCTATTAAATCACTTACTATTTCTTTAGCAGCAAGTCTTGGTATACATAGTATTGCTACCGATGGAGAATTCTTTTCACAGAAATCTTTTATATTATCAGGTGTAGTAACAGTGACACCCCTCACCGCAGTACCATGAATTGATGGATCAATATCAAAGGCACCTATAAGCTCAAAACCTAATTTCTCAAAATTAACATATGTGGCAACAGCTTTTCCCAAATTACCCACACCGATAATAATTGTCTTATGATTGTTGTTAATTCCGAGTATTGAGCCTATTTCATCACGAAGCATAGCAACATTATACCCATAGCCCTGCTGCCCAAATCCACCAAAACAGTTTAAATCCTGTCTGATTTGTGAAGCAGTTAAATTCATAAGTTGTGCAAGCTCTCGTGAAGAAATTCTATTAACTTCTTTTTGCAAGAGTTCTCCTAAATATCTATAATACCTTGGCAAACGCCTTATTACCGAAATAGAAACCTTATCATTTTTAGGCATTTATATCACCTCTCTTAATATCCAAAGACACCCGAAAGGGAGTCGTCGGTAAAAATATAATCTTCATAAACATCTATCATATGATATTTATCAGCAGCATCTCTAATATAAATTTTTGCAATTCCTGCATTTATTATCATCCTTTTGCACATTGCACATGGGTTGGCATTTCTAATGTACTCACCACTTGCATATTCTTTCCCTACAAGGTAGAGTGAGCTTTCAAGCATATTTTCCCTGCCAGCATGTATTATGGCATTGGCTTCAGCATGCACCGAGCGACATAGCTCATAGCGTTCACCACGTGGGATGCCTAATTTTTCTCTTGTGCAGTAATTTAAATCACAGCAGTTTTTTCGACCTCTCGGTGCACCGACATAACCGGTGGAGATTATTTGATCATTTTTCACAATGACAGCACCATAATTGCGTCTAAGGCAAGTGCCCCTGCCTGCAACTGTTTCTGCTATGTCGAGATAGTAACTTGTTTTATCCTGTCTATCCATAACTGCTCCTCATTTCAAAAAATATATGATAATAAATAATAATATAATATTTTTTAAAATTTTGCAATGGCTTTCTTCGTTTTTTTGTGTTACTATTTAAAATAGAAGAAATTATTATATGTAAAAATACCAAGAATTTAATTTTTACGCCGAGATAAAAGAGCTAAAGTAGATTAATTCATCTCAGCTTAGGGTAATCACCCTAACAGTAGCAAATATAACTATCGGAGGAAAACTATGCAAAATCTATCAAATATATCGGTAATAAAGGATGTCATGACACGGCACGGGTTTACTTTTTCTAAATCCCTTGGTCAAAACTTCCTTACAAACCCCTCAATTTGCCCTAAAATGGCGGAGCTTTCAGGTGCAAAAAAAGGTGTGGGAGTAATTGAGATAGGTGCAGGGGTGGGTGTGCTCACCAAAGAGCTTGCAGAGCGTGCTGATAAAGTAATCTGCATTGAGATAGACAAGCGTCTGATGCCGGTGCTCGATGAAACCTTGGGCGAATATGAGAATATAAAAATAATAAACGACGATGTCTTAAAGGTGGACTTGCACAAAATAATCTCGGAAGAATTTGAGGGAATGGAAGTTGTGGTATGTGCCAATCTGCCATACTATATTACTTCGCCTATAATAATGCATCTTCTCGAAAGTAAGCTTCCGATTAATGCAATTACAGTAATGGTGCAAAAAGAAGCCGCCCAGAGAATTACTGCAAAACCTGCCACAAGGGAAATAGGTGCAATTACAGTAGCAATAAGATATTACGCCGAACCAAAGCATTTATTTGCGGTATCAAGGGGTTCTTTCATGCCTTCACCAGATGTGGATTCGGCTGTAATAAGGCTTGATATACTAAAAAAACCGTCGGTAGAAGTTAAAAGTGAAATGAGCTTTTTTGCAGTGGTGAAAGCTTCGTTTTCTCAAAGAAGAAAGACAATGGTAAACTGCCTGTCCTCTTATTTTTCTCTGCCCAAATCGGAAGTGCAGGAGATTTTAGCACGCTGTGAAATAAAACTAAACGCAAGGGCGGAGGAACTTTTAATGGAGGATTTTGCTAAAATTTCCGATGAGATATATAATCTAAAGCCGAATGAAAAATAAGTGCATATAACACACTATATATCTTAACTTAAATATATAAATCGGGGTATTCTACATTATAATGCAGAATACCCCGATATTAGTTATCTTTAAATTACAGTCAGTTATTTTAGTCCCTTGGCTTATTCATATTAATATCATCCTGTATGCGGTATTCCGCATTTTTAATCAAATTGAGTAGGGAAGAATAAAATAAAGGATAATCATGCTCTAAAAGCTGAGTTGTAATATGCATGAGCTGAGCCTTTTCAAGCTTATCCATATTCATAATGGGCGAACCACTGCATATTGCCATAGCATTTGCCTCACAGAGGTGCTCAGAAGCATTTGCGTAAAAGGAATATGTGTGTGTGGGTAATGAAAATAAACTGTCCTGATTTTTTGGATTGGCAGTGTATACCGTTCTGAACATTTTGTATACATTAAGCATCAAATAGGATGAAACCTCGTCCACTAAATCATCATTTTCATACTTAGCCATTATATCAAAAAGGACATTTAGTGAATTTGCAATAAGCTTTTTATTTAAGATAGTTAAAATGTTTGCGGAGGAATTCTCTTTTCCGAGAGAATCGGGTTCAGGGATATCACTTACTGATATTGTATGTCCGCTTTTGTCGGGGGAAAGTCCGAGCAAATAATCGCAGGATACACCATAGTATGAGGAGGTTTTAATTAAAAAATCAAGACCACATTCTCGTATTCCCTTTTCATAATGGGATAGTAGCGACTGGGATATACCAAGGTCGCCCGCCACTTTTTTTTGGCTAACACCCCTTTCTTTACGCAAAAGGGTGAGTATTCTGGGAAAATCACCGTTCATTATTAGTTTCCTCCGATTGTTTAACTATCTTATAGTATATAGTCAAGTAAAGAAATTATAGTATAAATGCCCTAATTTGTAAATACAAAAAGTAATATTTATCTTTTTTTTCTTTCTTTTTTTCAGCTTTTTCTATATTAAATTGTGTAAATTGACAAATTTTGCATTAAAAAACAATAAAATCCTTCCCCGTAAATTAATAAAATGTAAATAATATTGCTAATAGGTGTAAATCCTATTGACTAAATATGATAATATGCGTAATATGAAGATTATAGAGGGCAAATTTTACTAATTGGAGAAAATGATATATTTTATGAGAAGTTATAAACTGCATTTTATCAGGCATGGTATTACAGAGGGGAATAAACAAGGCGTGTATGTGGGAAGAAGTGATGTATCAGTCACAGAAGAAGGCATGCAAATGATTAAGATGCTCGATGAAGAAATGGACTATCCATATGTCGAGAGAATATACACAAGCCCACTGCTTCGTTGTAGGCAAACAGCGGATATTATCTACCCAGATAGGGAAAAGATAATAGTTGATGGCTTAACTGAGATAGACTTCGGAGAGTTTGAAGGCAGAAGTTATGAAGAGCTTAAAAATGATAAAAGATTTGTAAATTGGATTGCAAATTCAGCCGAAAATGATTTGCCATTCGGAGAGAGTGCCTCCGATTTTTTAAATAGGACAACGCAGGCACTAAACGATATATTTAATAATATGATGACCGAAGGCATTTTTGACGCCGCTGTTTTTACACATGGAGGCGTAATAATGAATTTATTTGCTGCACTGGGGCTCCCACAAAGGCAGATTTCGGAGTGGGTCACCGAAAATGGCAAAGGATATACCGTGCTCATGACACCTCAGATGTGGACAAGGGATGGAGTGTTTGAAATTTACGATATCGTACCTAAGCCAAGAAGGGACGCAGAGGATTAAACCTAAATTTAATGTCAATAATTAATATGGAGATTAGCATAGAAAATTAAGCTAATTATTTATCAAAACCCTCACTCAAGGATGGGAAAGGGAGATAACAATCTCCATTCTTTCGGAGATTTCAAAAAATATTTGTGCAGTGCACAGAATGGAGACTTTTATTATGGATAATCAAAGTTTAGTTCACCTTTATGTGGGTGATGGCAAAGGAAAAACAACCGCTGCAATAGGACTTGCTATAAGATGTATAGGAAATGGTGGCAAAGTAAAAGTTTATCAGTTTTTAAAAGGAAAGCACAGTGCGGAGCTTACCACACTCGATAAATTAGGCGTTAAAGTGGTTCAGACCGATGCAGTGCAGAAATTTACATTTCAGATGAGCGAAGCGGAAAAAGAAGAATGCAAAAACGACTGCTCGGCATGTTTTTCCGAAGCTGCCGAAGATATAATAAGCGGTGAGTATGATTTAATAGTGCTCGATGAAGTAGTGGACGCTGTGAATGCATATATGCTCACAAAAGAAGAATTAGTGGAATATGTCTCTAAAAGGTCTGATAAAACCGAAGTAGTCATGACGGGAAGAAACCCAAAGCAGGAAATAGTGGATATAGCTGATTACCACACACTGATGACTGCGCAGAAACATCCCTATCAAGAGGGAATAGGAGCGAGAAAAGGGATAGAATATTAAAAGAAGTGCTAAAGCAGTATTAGAGGAGGTGGCAAAATTAAATATTTACATGTAGTTATTAAAAAGAATTCAAAAATTGCACTAAAAAACAATTGGATTACAGCTTCTGCGATAGTGTTTATTTTTCTTGGAATAAATATTTTATTTACCATACTTGATACCGTACTGTTTTCACTTTTAGGGATACCTGCATTTGTGGATATAGGAGTTACAGCAAATAATTACCTCGACAATCTACCAAACACCTCACCACAGGCAATGCTGTACACATTATTTATATCAATTACTTATTTTATAGTCATTGCGCCGCTTATGCTTGGAACTTCAAATTGGTTTTACTCGCTCACAGGCGGTAAAAAGATGGATATTGCATCAGTTTTTATATTTTTTGATAGAATAGAATTCATGATTAAATCATGGGTGATTAATATTATTATTGCTATTCGCACGATATTATGGGGCGCACTGTTTTTTTCAGTACCGATATTAATTAGTTATTTGATAAACGGATTTTCTACTGAAAATTTAGGAACATTCCTACAAAGCATGTATTTGGTGGCAAATTTGGGCTGCTTAGTGCTCTATGTGATTGCAGCAATTGCAACATTCTTAGCGCACTCAAAATACTTTTTATCGCATTATCTTATAATAGAAAATAAGCATATTTCTCCGCACAGAGCGGTGCGACTTTCGGCGAATATAACAAAGGGGAAAAGGCAACAAATACTTAAATTTAAACTGTCCTTTCTACCTCTCTTACTTCCATCACTATTAATAATCCCACTATTTTATACGATGCCATACTATGGCACAGGGCTTGCGTTATATGGTAGAGTTATGATTTCGGTATGGAAATCTGAGCATCCTGAAGAAATAATATACGGTGATAATATAAATCAAGAAGAGGAAGACATACCACAGTATATTCAGACAGACTTATAAAATATAAACTGCTAATTAGGTGAGTAATATTGCCTGTTGGCAGTTTTTATTCTCTATAAGCATTTTCTGTGTCAACTTATAGATGAATAGGGTGGTAATTTCGCTTTAGTCGGTTAAAGTTTTCGGATGAAAAAAATATCTTAATTGCAAAAAAAATAAATAATTTGTGCGGAAATCAGCTGTTTTGCAAGTGTAAGTTAATCTGTATTGCATTATTGGCTCTTTGTCAAATAAAGCATAAAATTAATACGGAAAAATGACGAATTATCCAAAAATATATTGACAAATATTCACAACAAGAGTAAAATTTATTGTAGCAAACGCTTCATTTTGCTACAATAAAATGAGTAATAGACATAACTAAAGTTATGTTCAAGGAGGAAATGTCAATGAATTTTAAAAGTGCATATTTACAGAAAGTCTACGACAAGGTTTGTGACCGCAATAAAGGTGAGGAAGAATTCTTACAAGCGGTTAGAGAAGTTCTTGAGTCCCTTGAGCCAGTAGTTGCAAAAAAACCTGAAATAGAAAAAACAGGTATCATTGATCGTTTAGTTGAACCAGAGCGTTTTATCCAGTTCAGAGTAGCTTGGGTTGACGACAATGGCGATGTACAGGTTAACAGAGGTTACAGAGTTCAGTACAATTCTGCAATCGGCCCATACAAAGGCGGTTTAAGATTTGACTCCACAGTAAATGCAAGCATCATCAAATTCTTAGGATTTGAGCAGGTGTTTAAAAACTCCTTAACCACACTACCTATGGGTGGCGGTAAAGGTGGTTCCGACTTTACTCCAATAGGCAAGAGCGACGCTGAAGTTATGCGTTTCTGCCAAGCATTCATGACAGAGCTACAAAGACATATCGGCCCAGACCTCGATGTTCCAGCAGGAGATATCGGTGTAGGCGCAAGAGAAATCGGTTATATGTACGGTCAGTACAAGCGTGTTCGCAACGCTTGGCAGAACGGCGTATTAACTGGTAAGGGTCTAACATACGGCGGAAGCTTTTTCCGTCCAGAAGCTACCGGTTATGGTGCAGTTTACTTTGCTAACGAAATGATTAAATATAAAAACGACGAAATCAAAGGCAAAACAGTTGTTATCTCAGGTTATGGTAATGTTGCTTGGGGTACAGCACAAAAATGCTTAGAGCTCGGCGCAAAAGTTATTGCTTTCTCAGGAATTGAAGGCTATGTACATGACGAAGCAGGCCTTGATGCAGATAAAATTGAATACATGCTAAGCATCAGAGCGGGCAAAACTACAATGGAAGATTACGCTAAAAAATACGGCGCAAAATTCTATCCAAATCAGCGTCCTTGGGGTGTTAAAGCTGATATGGCATTCCCTTGTGCAACACAGAATGAGCTTAACTTTGAAGAAGCAAAAGCACTTGTTGCTAATGGCGTTAAATATGTAGTTGAAGGCGCTAACATGCCTTGTACACCTGAAGCTGTTCATCACTTCCATGAAAATGGTGTATTCTTTGCTCCAGGTAAAGCTTCCAATGCGGGCGGCGTATCTGTTTCCGGTCTTGAAATGAGCCAAAACTCACAGCGTCTATCATGGACACCTGAAGAAGTTGATGAAAAACTAAAGAGAATTATGGCAGATATATTCAAGGCTTCCGTAGAAGCTGCTGCTGAATATGATCATAAGGACAATTTAGTAGTTGGTGCAAATATTGCAGGCTTTAATAAAGTTGCTACAGCTATGCTTGCACTTGGCGTTATCTAATTAAATGTAAATATATAAATCTATTAAGCCAAAGCACAATGAAAATTGAGCTTTGGCTTAATTTTTATTATTTTTAAAATAAATTTAATATATAATATTTAAGTTACATTATGTAATATACACATAAAATGCAATATAAATAGTGTAAAATGTCGAAAATCAAATCGAATATTGACATATTTCCACATATAATATAGAATATACAATTAGATATGATAAATGATCATGTGAGGTGGATTATGCAGCAATATATAATTTATTTAGTAATAGCTATAGCAGTCATGTTAGTTTTGTATTTATTTAAAAAAAATCTTAAAAAAACTAATCCAACCCACGAACGTGACGAATACTCAAATGCACTCACATTTAAAGAATTTGAAAAAAAAGCGGAAGAAATTCTTAGAAAAGCAAAAGCAGATGAATATATGCTTATAACATTCGAGATAGATCATTTTGCCGATATTATCGCAGGCTATGATAAAGCGAATATAGAAAAAATACTCACCCGATTAACGGACAGTATAACACCTCCAAATATGCCTTATGAAGGGGTTATTTGTCGATTAGAGGGAAGTCATTATGCTGTGCTTGCCAAAAAAATCGAATATTCAAAACTTGAGGAAGTTTTTTATAATATTCCTAAAATGTCAATAGATAAGATATTAGTTGATAATAGACTTCCGCAAACAACAATGAATATCAGTGCTGGAGTTTGTTATATTTGGTCAGTTAGTTCTCACCTTTATCGATTTATGGAATATGCAGATATTGCTAAATCGAGTAAAAAGCATATATTTGGCTCAACTATAGCTGAGTTTACCGAAGATATGCTTACAAAACAAATTGAAGTCAGCGATGTTACGAAAAAAATGCAACAAGCACTCCAAAAGCGTCAATTTATACCATATTTGCAGCCAAAAATAGATTTAAAGACGAATAATATAACAGGCGCCGAAATACTTGTGAGATGGCAGTCCGATACGGAGATGATTGCACCAGGTAAATTCATCCCTGTGATGGAAGAAAACGGTTTTATTGGCACTTTAGATTTTTATATGTTTGAAGAAACATGTAAACTTTGGAGGATGCTCTTAAAAAACAAAATACAAACTGTTGAAACATTAAGCGTAAACCTTTCAAGGATTACATTACTGCGTCCCGACCTCAATGAAAAGCTGCTAAAAATTATTTCCTACTACCAATTAGAACCAGGAATGATTGAGCTTGAAATTACTGAATCTGCATTTGCTGGAAATGTAGATTTCATGACAACAAAGATCAGTTCACTAAGAGAAGATGGATTTTTAATTGCGATTGATGACTTTGGAAGCAATTACTCCACACTGACATCACTTTTTGCAATAGAAGCAAATGTAGTAAAATTTGATAGAGCATTTACAGATATTATGGTTACCCAAAGGGGTAAAGCGTTTCTCTCTTCAATGATTATTGTATTGCAAAATGCAAGCTTTAAAATTGTTTTTGAAGGAATTGAAACATCGGAGCAAAACCAAATGATTTCTGAATACGGATGTGATATTGGTCAGGGATATTTTTATGCAAGACCAATGCCGTACAGTGATTTTATTAATCTGATTAGAAGTTATATTATTTAGTTTTTTATACTGAATATATTATAATTAAGATATTATTAAATGGTGTGTCCTCTGCTTTAAGCAGAGGACACACCATTTTTATTTATTAAAACTATTTAAATCCGTAAACTACCCTTGGTATATTACAAAAATCTGATTTATAAGCAATGTCTTTATACCCATTTGCTTTTAATATCTCCATTACTTCCCCATGCTGATGGATACCCACTTCAAATACAATAGCTCCACCATGTCTTATCTGTTTGGCATAGGACTTAGCTATTTGCCTATAAAAATTAAGGCCGTCCTCACCACCACAAAGCGCAATATATGGCTCATTTAGAACCTCGGGCTCAAGAGTGGGAATATCAAGCTTAGGAATATATGGCGGATTAGATACTATCAAATCAAGAGGGCTGTCGAAACTGTAATTTAACACATCGTCCGATATGACTTCTACTACTTCGCAAACATTATTCAGCTTAACATTTTCGCTAAGATAGGGGAGTGCCTCATTTGATAATTCCACTGCATACATTTTTTCTATATCACTATTTTTGCTTATTGCAATGGCTATTGCACCGCTACCACTGCATAAATCTGCACATAGTTTATATTGGTTTGCCCCAATAAGCTCTAAGGCGGTTTCTACTAATACTTCAGTGTCTGAGCGTGGGATTAGCACACCTGTGCCCACCTTCATTGGTAAGCCATAGAATTCCCAGCTTCCTAAAATGTACTGAAGTGGCTCAAAAGCAAGCCTACGAGTTAGCATGTCGTTAAAAAGGTTTTGTTGCTCAGTGCTAAGTAAAGTATCGCCTTTAAGTGGGAGATACGCCCTACTAATACCACAAACATGCTCAAGCATTTGTGAAATTTCAAAAGCATAGCAATTTGGTTCATTTTCTTTAAGCAGTCTGCACCCATGTTCATACATATCTTTAGCGGTTTTTCTTAGTTCCATTCATCCACACCCTTTTCCACGGGTATACAGGGTATCATTGAAGCTATTGCAACTTCAATCATTTCATCCTGTGGTTCATAAGTTGTGAGATTTTGAAGCCAGAGCCCTGGGGCAGAAATAATTCGGGTAAAGGCATTATCATGCTTGCCAGCAAATCTTATAATTTCATATGCTATCCCCACAACAATAGGAAGAAGTGCAACTTTTAATACTATTCTAATAAATGGGTTTGACCAAGTTACAATCGAAAAGACAAGCACCGAGACCACAAGCACTATAAGCAAAAAGCTTGTTCCGCATCTTGGATGAAATCTTCGGTACTTTCTCACATTTTCCACTGTGAGCTCTTCGCCAGCTTCATAGCAAGCGATTGTTTTGTGCTCGGCGCCATGGTACATAAATACCCTCTTTATATCTTCAAGGCGTGATACCGCAAAGAGATAGAGCACAAAAATCCCTATCTTTGCAATAGCTTCGGTTGCAGTAAGTAATAAAATACTGTCGGTAACCCCCCTAAGCAGTGAGGTTAAGAAGGTGGGAAGAACTATAAAAAGCCCCACCGAAATAATTAGTGAGATAATAAGTGTAATCACTGAGATGACAGTAGCGGCTTTTTCACCCATCTTTTCCTTAAGCCACTTTTCAAATTTAGACTCATCCTCCATATCCATTCCAGCAATATCTGCGGATTTCATAAGTGTTTTATAACCAAGTAGCATCATGTCAATAAAATTAAAACTTCCCCTGAAAAAAGGAGTTTTTTTATACCAAGGTATACTTTTTTTATTACTGCTCCACTCTTCGGTAAAGATTTCTCCATCGGGCTTACGCACCGCCATTGCAGTGGTGGTTGGCCCTTTCATCATTACACCTTCAATAAGTGCCTGACCGCCGATTGTGGTTTTAAAACCGCTTTGGCGGCTCTGAGATTTTTCCATATTTACTATTATTCCTTTCTGATAAAGGCAGAAGACATTTATGAAGTAACGCCTTGTAATCTACCTTTTTGCCATCGAAAAAATTGGTGACAATGAAATTTATTGATTATGCATTTGCATCAATTTCCGTAAGTTCATCATGTTTTCTTTTAATTGGTAGATGTATGGCGACCGTTGTGCCGCTGCCCTCGATGGAGTCAACGCTTAAACTGCCCCCATGCCTGCAAACAATCTCATCCGCTACCGCAAGCCCTATGCCGGAGCCACGACGTGTAAGATTTGCCTTGTAAAATTTGTTTTTAATCTTTGGTAGGTCATTAGAGCTTATACCACAGCCCGTATCTTCCACTGATATAATATACACATTGCTTTTTAAAGCGGCAGAAACAGTTATACTATCGCCGCTATCCGAATATTTAAGTGCATTGTCTATTACATTTATAAATACCTGTCTGAGCCTGTTTTTATCACCGTAATAGCTTTCAAATATTTCTGGTTCATTGTATATGAGGAATTTTTCTTCTCGTTTGGCTTTTTGCGTATACATGAGCACTGCATCGCTGAGCTCTGCTATCAAATCAAATTTCCCCATAATAAGCTTTAGCTTTCCGCTTTGCATACGGGAAAAGTCAAGGAGCTCTTCAACCATTGAAGAAAGTCGCTCGGTTTCACTCATAATTACATGCATACCTTTTTGCATGTCCTTTTTATCAGTGTTGTCGTACATAAGCGTTTCGCCCCATCCTTTGATAGCTGTGAGTGGGGTGCGAAGCTCATGGGATACCGAGGAAATAAAATCGTTTTTAATGCTTTCGCTCCGTGAGAGTTCCTCTGCCATATGGTTAATTATATCACAGAGCTCACCTATTTCATCATTGCGTGATTTATTAAGCCTTGCATTAAAATCACCCTGTGCAATTCTCCTTGCCGTCACACCAACCTCGCCTATGGGATTTACAATTGAACTAATGAAATATGAGCCAGAGAGCCCAACAAAAAATAAAATTGCCATTCCAAGTATTACAGAAGCAATAATCAAAATTATTATTTGATTATCCACCTCTTCAAGTGAGGTTACAAGGCGCATTGCCACTATCTCACTGCTACCGCTTGCGATAGTGGTAGTCACGGCCATAATTTTTTCTGAGCCGAGATATCCCTCATAAATACCTATTCCGTTCGGGGAAACAAAAGCATCGGTAAAGTCGGGCATATCCATTTCGGTCGATATCTGAAATCCACTCGAGGTGAGGGCTACTTCTCCATCATTACTTATAGCCATAAGCTCCATTTTATCTTTTTCATCAAAGTTTTCAACAAGGGATCTTACCTGCACCGAATAATCGATGGATATGTCGTCAGAATAGCTTATTAGGAGAGTGTTTATAGCGTTGGCGGTGGAGAGCATTGACTGTGTTACACTGTTGTAGTAGAAAGTTCTTACGGCTACCGCAAAGGCGATGCATAGGACCACAAGAATAAAAACTATAACGCCAAAGCTGTTAAATAGCCATCTCTTAGTAATTCTTTTTACTGCCAAAACCCATCCCTCCTTTAGAAAAAGTTAAAATACAGCCATCAAATTTGCAACAGCTTTAAAAAGCACTAAATATTAGTTAGCCATTCAATACCAACAACTTAAGAAAATTATCCCATATATCTTTCCCCGCCTACGGCGGAAAGACATACAAAAAAATATTCTATAGCTTAAGTTGTAGACATTGGTTAGCCATTCCAAATATAGCCAAATCCCCATTGTGTAACTATATATTGTGGATTGCTTGGATCAACTTCGATTTTCACCCTAAGTCTTCTCACATTTACATCAATAATCTTGACATCGCTATAATAGTTTTCACCCCAAACATTATTGAGTATTTGTTCTCTATTAAGAGCAACATTTTGATTATTTAAAAGAAATTCCATAATCTGAAATTCCACCTGTGTCAAATCAATAATTTCGCCATCTTTAGTTAGGGTACGACTTTTTGTATTTAGCACAAATGGGCCTGAAACAAGCTCATTTGAAGGCTTTGATTGTGAGGACATAGTCACACGGCGATGAATTGCATCCACCCTTGCCACAAGCTCCGAGGGGCTAAAGGGTTTTGTGATATAATCGTCTGCACCAAGTTGGAGACCGCCTACTTTATCCATTTCCTGTGTTTTAGCAGAGAGCAGTATAATACCTATTGAACTATTCTTCTCCCTGATTTTTTTACAAACATTAAATCCATCGGTGCCGGGCATCATAATATCGAGTAGTGCAATATCGAAATTGCCCCCCTCACGTTCAAACACTTCAAGAGCTTTGTCGCCGTCACTTACATCGGTAACTTCATAACCGCTTCTCTTAAGATTTATAACCACAAATTCTCTTATTGCATCTTCATCTTCTGCTACTAATATTCTCTTCATAAGTAATCCTCCTATTATGTTAAAAAGTTATTTAATTTATAAAAATATAATCATATCTTCTAAGTCTTCATAATCAATAGCTAAAGAGCTGTCAACATTTTCGGGTATATATGCATAGTAGTCTATTATTCCCGAAGAGGGGAGCTCCTTGTATTGCTCAAGCTCAAACGTGTCACGATAGTCATTTTTGGCATATGTGCGTATCCTTAGGAGTTCGGTAGTACTGCTATCTAAATCCTCGTTAAACACCCTAAAGCTCACCACTCCATTCTCAGGCTGTAATACTACGGTGACATTGTCCACCCATTCTTCTGGCAACTGTACACGATAGTTTTCATCAAGATTAATATAATTATATTGCCTTGCTCTAAAGCCCCTGCCCTCTAAGTTCTTATATGTTGTCAGATAGGGGACACCGTCCTCCTCGTTAGTATATCCCGGCATCGGAGTTTGGGAGGGTATATCCATTAGGCCATTGCCATCGATATCTTCGCTGAAAATGGGTTCATATCTTATGGTGTAGTCAAATAAGATATTTGGCTCATCACCACTGGTCATTAAATTATCTATTCTTGAGTTTTCAAGGGAAATAATCTCGGTGGAATAGGTGCCATCATAAAGCTGCTCATCAACATACAGTGCAGGGGTTTCATCGTCTACATTTCCTTCTATGAGGTTATGATAGAGATTTACTTGGCTATTGAGATAAGTAACTCCGATTACAATCATTTCACCACTGCTGTTTCCTCTAATTAGCCTAACAGAAGAATTTTTTTGAGGAGATGTTAGAAGTATCAGTTCAGTGGAATCAGAATTTTTTCTTGAAACAAGCTTATACATGCTATAATCTTCATCAAAAATACTTTCCACTTCACCTTCGCTATAGCTATATACAACAATATTTTGCTCATCATACTGATTTGAAGTGTCCCATCCTACCAATATGTCATTTTTAACATCGGTGGATAGAGGGACAAAATCGACAAATTCAATATCCGCCTGCAAACCAGGAGCGTCATAGACAGAGAGCCAACTATCTTCGTTTTTTTCCATTACATGGATTCGGGTATAATTATTATACCCCTCATAGAATATTATTGCTTCATCGTTTCCATCACCGGTTATATCTTCAAAAACAAACGCCGAAAGATGCTCACCATACCTTGGATATTTTAAAACTACATTGGTACTGCCGAGTGAATTTTCGAGCTCGTCCATAATCTGTGTTTGTTCAGGGGAAAGCGTTGGTGGGCGCATTAAATCATCTGCATTAAGTTCCAATGAAGCCGAGGAACAGCCCGAAAGAATTATTACAGATAAACTTAGTAAAATTTTTTTAAACAAGCAAATCCTCCTTTTTCACAAGCTTTATCATTAGGGCGCAAATATACATATTACTATTATATTACTTTTTGCTTAAAAAGTATAGAGAAAAAGAGTGCAGTTAGTAAATTTTTTGTGTAAATTATTAAAGCGGCAAATTAACTTAATTTCTTAAACAAGATTTAAGCTAATTTGCCGCAAATTATATATAATAAAGGGATTGTAATACAACTACTATTTATTAAATTTTTTTATACTTACAAAATTCATATCCCCACCCACTTCAGATGCACAGCAATCGGAAAATCCACTGTAAACTATTTCTCCACTTTCTTCATATACAGTCACTTTCAATAAACTGTCAAGACTCTCCTCTATATGGTGTATCATTCTTCCCTTTATAGGGGATTTAAGTTTGCCAGTGTTTTGCTGTTCACACTCAATGTCCATTGAGTATGTACCGTTTGTGATAGAGCATATTATCAGCTTGTCCAAAATTTCGAGCTTTTTTATTTTCCCTCCATTGTATGTTGATATGGAAAGCATTTTACCTTTGTGATAAAAGAAGGAGATTATCCCCATAAAGGAAAATGCACCAAAAGGAATGTCGGCAATAGCAAGCATTAAAGAGCTTCCAATTTTATTAAAGCTATTGCATTGCATCCAAAGGTAGCTTGAGGGAAAAGAAGTGCCATAATCCTTTTCTATATAACCAACTCCCCCAGTAAAATCGATTATTTCACCGTTAATAGTCAAATTACCCATAAGCCTGTGCCCCATACTCACCACACCATGATTGCACTGCATATTTGGAATATATGAAAAGGGCCCCATAATACTTGGGGAATAAAAAGTTTGAGGATAGGGCTTAGTGTTTTCAAAAAAAATTTTTCCCATAACAGTACTACCATCTATTACATCACAGATTCTAAGCTCTTTATCTGAAAACTCACTTTTTCCAACAGTCACCCAAAATTTATCAGGGTTATAATCGAAAGCGGAGAGGGGATACTTCTGCCAGAGTGTGCCGCATTTTGTGCAGTTGAGCTGAATAAAGGATGCCGATGTATTAAAGCTATCTCCTGTTGCAATTCCACAAATTATAGAGATAACTCTTTTACTGTCCCGAGTTACTAATTTATAAAACCAGCCCTCGAAATAATTTTTCTTTGCTATATCGCCCATAAATGGCGCAGTGTTTATAAGTTTTCTCATGTTTATGACCTTTCCTTTCTGTACATTGGCGATATTTAGTGTTTTTATACTACCTTTATACGATGATGGGAATAAAAAAATAGAGTTACAATCCTAATTGTTACTGATTTTTTAAATCAATAAAGGTAAATATGCCATCTTTAAAACAATATGCATAGGAGATTATAGACGATTTTTAGCCCATATAAACAAACTTCAATGATATTTAATAAAGAAAAAGCAATGAAAATTTATACAAAAGTGATAAATAATTATGCGTATATGGCGAATATTAAAGCAAAAGTACAAAAAATTAATAAAAACTAAAAAAGACTTGCAATTTTATGCAATAATTAATATAATATGAGTAGTAATAAATATACAATTTAATGAATATATATGCTAAAGAATATTCTTATCATTTCTCCACTCAATGTGGTAAGAGTAAGGGAGTAACCTAAAGCTTAATTATTATTTTGTGCCGACACTGAGCGGCGGAACGGAGCGTTTATGATAAATGTATTTATAGATGGTGGCCATGGTACAACGGGGCTTAAAATTTCTGAAAGACTATTGGGTATAAAAGAATATAAAGTTTTCACTCTTCCATATGAAGAGAGCAAGGACTTAAAAAAGCGAATAGAGGCTATCGAATCCGCAGATGTTGCAGTGCTGTGCCTCCCTGACGACAGTGCCAAGGAAATAGTTCCGCACATCAAAAGCAGTAAAATAATCGACACTTCAACAGCTCACCGAGTAGGAGCAGGATTTATATACGGTTTGCCGGAAATAGGCTTTAGAGAAGAGATAAAAACTGCAAATAGACTTGCAGTTCCCGGATGCCATGTCACAGGCTATCTTACATTGGCAGTACCACTCATGAAAGCTGGCATTATTGAAGCTCAGGACTTTATCACATGCCACTCGATAACAGGGTATAGCGGCGGTGGAAAAGCAATGATAGCCGAATACGAAAACCCTAACAGAAGCGAAGCGTTTAAATATCCAAGACAGTATGCACTTGGACTTACTCATAAACATCTTAAAGAGATGAAACATTATTCTAAAATGGATAATCCCCCAGTCTTTTCCCCAATACTTGCAGATATGTACAGCGGAATGGCGGTGTCCATACCACTAAGGCTTAAAAAGGGAAAATTCACAGGAAGTGATGTAGCTAATATAATAGCCGAGTATTATAAAGACGAAAAGCTAATTGATGTAGCGAAGTTTAATGCTCATCCCGCAGTGGAAAACGGAGTTTTAAACCCTGCATATAAATCGGGTAAGGATGATTTAAGCATATCCATATCGGGGAATGAAGAGCAAGTGATGCTCACTTCACTGCTTGATAATTTAGGCAAGGGAGCCTCAGGAGCGGCACTCCAATGCTTAAATATTATGAGTGGACATGAGGAAACTTTAGGACTAAGTTTATAAAATAGATGCCATAAAAGCTTGGCGGAATGGAGAAATATATGATTACAATTACAGGTGGCGTAACAGCTGCAAAAGGATTTTCAGCAGGAGCTGTTCACTGTGGAATAAGAAAGAATCTTACTAAAAAAGATTTAATGGCTATATACTCAGAAAAAATTTGCACAGCGGCGGCAGTATATACACAAAATAAAGTCTTTGGTGCACCGATTACGGTGACAAAAGAAAA
This sequence comes from uncultured Oscillospiraceae bacterium, assembly GCA_964371155.1. Lineage (GTDB taxonomy): Bacteria > Bacillota > Clostridia > Oscillospirales > Ruminococcaceae > CAYJEQ01. The sequence goes on from CAYJLI010000006.1 coordinate 41,617, forward strand.
CCTTATAGATGGCAAAGCACAGCTTATGATATGCAATAGCGGAAATGCAAACACCTGCAATAAAGACGGCGTAGAAATTGCCGAAAAAATGTGCATTAAAGCTGGAGAAAAATTTAAAATATCCGCTAAAGATATAATAGTGGCAAGCACAGGTGTTATAGGGCAACCACTTGATATCACAAAAATCGAAAAAGGTATCTCAGAGATTACTTTAAAAGAAGATGGCAGTGAAGAAGCGAGTGAGGGGATACTCACTACCGATTTAGTGGAAAAAACCACAGCAGTAGAGTTTGAGCTTAGTGGCAAAAAATGTATAATAGGCACAATAGCTAAGGGCTCGGGCATGATAAACCCCAATATGGCTACAATGCTTGGCTTTATTACCACAGATGTAAGTATTTCAGCACAAATGCTTAAAGAAGCACTTACGGATAGTATAAGTGGCACATACAATATGATTTGCGTGGACGGAGATACCTCAACAAACGACATGGTTGCAATAATGGCAAATGGAATGGCGGAAAACACTGAAATCACCGAGAAAAACGAAGATTACAACATCTTCGTAAAAATGCTTACAGAAGTTAATAAATGCATGTCCAAAAAGATAGCTCGTGACGGCGAGGGAGCAACAAAACTAATCACAGCGAAAGTACACTCTGCACACTGTGAGATGGAAGCGAGAAAAATAGCTAAATCCGTAATTACTTCAAGCTTAGTTAAAACAGCAATGTTTGGTGCAGATGCCAACTGGGGAAGAATACTATGTGCAATGGGATATTCGGGAGCGGATTTTGATCCATTAAAGGTGGATGTTAGCTTTCAAAATAACAAAGGCACACTCACTGTTTGCGAGGGCGGATATGGAATAGAGTTTTCAGAAGAATTTGCAAAAGAACTGCTCAGTGAAGACAGCATTGATATAGTTATTAACTTAAATAGCGGTGAACACACTGCGGAAGCTTATGGATGCGACCTCACATATGATTATGTGAAAATCAATGGAGATTACAGAACTTAAAAAACTTGGAGGAAAGAAAATGGACTCTAATTCATACAAAGCGTCAGTGCTCACAGAAGCACTTCCATATATTAAAAAATACATAGGCAAAACCATCGTGATTAAATACGGTGGAAATGCAATGATAGACCCCGTACTCAAAGACTCGGTTATATCGGATATAGTGCTTCTTGCAATGATTGGAGTAAAAATCGTTCTTGTGCACGGTGGCGGTCCTGAAATAACTGAAGCGATGAACACATTTGGAATAGAGAGCAAATTCATCGACGGGCTAAGATATACCGACGATAAATCAATGGAAATCATCCAAATGGTACTCTGCGGCAAAACCAATAAAAATCTTGTTGCTGAAATATGCAAAAAGGGTGGAAACGCCGTGGGACTTTCAGGACTTGATGCAGGCATGGCAGCATGCGACATTCTCGATAAAAAATATGGTAATGTGGGCGAGATAAAAGAGTTTAATACGGATATACTCACAGACTTGCTTGTAAAGGGATATATACCCGTAGTGTCCACAGTGGGTTATTTAGAAGGTGAGGGTGAAGCACTCAATATCAATGCCGATACATTTGCTTCAAGGCTGAGCGTGGCGCTAAAAGCGGATAAACTGATGCTTTTAACCGATGTATGTGGAGTGCTTAGAGATTTTAAAGATGCTCAGAGCCTAATACCAGCAATACATGTCGAAGAAGTCCCCACACTAATAGAAGAGGGCATAATCAAAGGTGGCATGATACCTAAGGTTGACTGCTGTGTATATGCGGTTAAAAATGGTGTAAAGCAAACCACAATACAAAACGGAATGAAAGAGCATTCAATACTCGTCGAGCTTCTGTCAGACAGCGGAAGCGGAACAATGTTTTACTAAAGGAGAAAAGCAAATGGGATATTTGATGAATACATATAAGCGTTTTAACATCTGCATTGTAAAAGGCGAGGGTGCTAAAGTGTGGGATGATAAAGGCAATGAATATATAGATTTTACAAGTGGGATAGGTGTTAGCTCGCTCGGATATAATAACCCCAAAATTACAGATGCTATTTCAGAGCAGTCGAAAAAGGTAATGCATATGTCAAACCTTTTTTATAACGAAAATGATGAAAAATTAGCAGAAAAAATTTGCAAAGCAACAGGGATGAAAAATGTATTTTTTGCAAATAGCGGCGCCGAAGCAAACGAGGGCGCAATAAAGCTTGCAAGAAAATACAGCAGTAATAAATACTCAGCCGAAAGATGCGAGATTATCACACTCAATAACTCTTTCCACGGCAGAACAATAGCCACACTTAAAGCCACGGGACAAGAAAAATTCCACAAAGATTTCTCACCATTCCCAGACGGATTTAAATACGCAAATGCGGATGATATAGAAGATGTAAAAAGCAAAATAAATGATAAAACTTGTGCGATCATGATAGAAATTATACAGGGCGAGGGTGGAGTAGTTCCACTCAGTAAAGCTTTTGTGTCCGATATAGCGAAAATATGCGAAGAAAAAGATATACTTTTAATCATTGATGAAGTTCAAACAGGTGTCGGCAGATGTGCAGCATTCTGTGCATTTATGTTGTATGGAATAAAGCCCGATATATTTACCTTAGCCAAAGGCCTTGGGGGTGGTATTCCGATAGGAGCGGTTGTAGCAGGGGAGAAATGCGAAAAGACATTTGTCTACTCCGACCACGGCTCAACATTCGGAGGCAATCCACTTTGCACCGCAGTGGGCAACGCAGTGGTTGACACTATTGACGAAGCATTCCTATCCGAAATAAATAAAAAAGGCGAATATTTAAAGGCAAAGCTTTCGGAAATGAATATCCCATTTGTAACAGATGTTAGAGGCATGGGGCTAATGATAGGAATTGGAATTGATGACTCCAAACTAAACTCCGATTTAGCTAATAAAATTATCGAAAAAGGTGTGCTAATACTCACAGCAGGTAATAATGCACTGAGAATGTTGCCCCCACTGATTATTGGATATGATGAAATAGACACAGCTGTGAAAATTATAAAAGAAACTCTAATGGAAGAAGCGAAAGTTTGAAAATAAATTTCAAACTTCTTCATTTAAAAGCCGTTTTTCTCGTCTGAGGAGTCAGACAACCGAAAAACATGGCACATTTATGACCATTGTATATGGCTATTGTGTGCTTTTAGCAGAAAGGAATGGTCAAAATTATGAAAAATCTATTTAAAATGCTCGACCTTACAAAAGAAGAAATAATAGAAATACTCGAGCTTGCAGATAAGCTAAAAGAAGAAACAAAAAATAAAATCCCCCACAGGCATTTAGAGGGTAAAACAATCGGAATGATATTTGAAAAATCCTCCACAAGGACGAGAGTTTCTTTCGAAGTTGGTATATCACAGCTTGGTGGAGTGCCACTATTTCTATCCAGCAATGATTTGCAAATAGGTAGGGGAGAGCCAATTGAAGACACCGCAAGAGTGCTTGGAAGATACCTTGACGGTATAATGATAAGAACATTTAAGCAGGAAACTGTTGAAAAGCTTGCAGAATACTCAAAGCTCCCAGTAATAAACGGACTAACGGACTTTTCACACCCCTGCCAGATACTTGCCGACCTCATGACAATCAAAGAGCATAAAGGCAAATTAGAGGGGCTAAAGCTCGCATTTATAGGCGATGGAAACAATGTTTGCAACAGCCTGATAGTTGGAGCACTGAAAGTGGGAATGAAAGTTTCGGTGGCATGCCCTAAGGGATATGAGCCCGACGAGGTAATACTCGAATTTGCTAAGGGAAAAGACTTTACACTGACAGATGATCCCAAAACAGCCGCAAAAGATGCGGATGTGCTTGTTACCGATGTATGGGCGAGCATGGGGCAGGAAGATGAGGCTCAAAAACGCAAAATAGCCTTTGATGGTTATATTATAAACAACGAATTAATGAGCATAGCAAATAACGATGCAATGGTACTTCACTGCTTACCCGCGCACAGGGAAGAAGAAATTTCAACAGAAGTATTTGAAGCAAATGCAAAATATATATTTGACGAAGCAGAAAATCGCTTGCACGCACAAAAAGCCGTAATGGTTAAGCTCTATAAGGAGGACTAAAACCATGAGTGATAATAATGTAATGTTTAAAATTAGCAAAGACCATCTGCAAGAAGCAATAGTACTCGCCGATACGTTCCTAAGTAAGGGGTACAATCTCTTTGCAGAGGGCGATTTAGCAAATGAATTTAACAAAAATTTTATTGCAACAAGTGTATTCCATGATGATTTGCAGATGAAGTTTTTAATCACCGATGAAATGTTTGCAACAGCATAAAAATAAGAAAAATTCGGAGTATTTCACTGTGAAAAATCAGTAGAATACTCCGAAATTTTTTATTATAGTTTCTCAAAGGTAACTATGGTACTTTTTAGTGCTTACTTTACAAATATATTCCACTGCTATATTATAATAAACATAATAGCTTTACAATGTTAGCAACTTAAGCTGTAGAATATTTTTTTGTATATCTTTCCCCGCCTACGTCGGGAAAAGATATACGGGATAATTTTCTTAAGTTGTTGACATTGAATAGCTTTAATTAAAATAGGAGGGATATAAAATGACTATCAAAGAAATTTATGAGAAATTCGATAAAATCGGATGCCTTTCATTTACCACTATAAATGACGAGGGCGAGCCTATATCACGCATTGCACATCTAAGGGGATATGACGAAGATGGCATATATTTTATGACTATGTATACAAAAGGTTTTTACAAAGAGCTTAAAGAGCAGAAAAAACTTTCAATATGTGGCCTTGGTGCAAATACTGCAGTCGCTCATGACGCAAACGGTATGCCTGTATTTGAGGGAGGATATGCAATCCGCATGACTGGTACGGTCAAAGAAATACCCATTGAAGACATCAAGGCGAAAAACAATCCAATATTTGATGTCTGTATAAAAGATCAAGTGAAATACAATGCAATGGTAGTTTTCTGTATTACATCTGGCAGGGGGGATGTGTTTGATTACGATTTCGCCATGAAAAATCGTGACCATAAACTTCAGCGTACTTACTTTGCATACAATGGAGCTAAGCCTAAATACCGTGGTCTTATTATAGATAAAGACAAATGCATTTCTTGCGGTATCTGTAAGGAGAAATGCACTTTTAAGGCAATTTATACCGAGGACGAAAGCTATGTAGTTGATAAACACCGCTGCGATGAATGTGGCGACTGTTATTTAAACTGCCCTGCTGAGGCAATAAGTTATCACAAATAAAAAACTTGATAAAACTAAGCAATAAATTAAAACGGACATGGCATAGCTATGTCCATTTTAAATATATAGTATTAATTATATTTAAGTTGTATTTTAATGGGATTTGTAGTAAAATATATTATATCCCTTGTAAGGGTGATTTATATTGATACTCATAGAAAGAGGTACAGCAGTGAAAAAATGTGTAATATGTGATACCACATTAAAAGGTGAAATCTGCCCAAATTGCGGCATGAATCATTCTAAATCTACATCAAAGCCGCTTGTGGACAGCCACAAATTCAGGGACTACGGTCAAGTGAGCAACAAAAATTACGATAATAATGCAGATTATACCGACACAAGCAAGGAATATGAATTTAACAGCTCAAAACAAGAATACATATTTGATAACAAAGAGGATGGTAATAATAATTCGAGCAACGAAAATAAGACCTCTGCTTCATTTAAGCAACTTGGACAGGAGCAGTGGAAAAATAATAGTAATTGGCAAAAAAACGCCCCAAAAACTACCAATAAAAAAGGTTGTGGTTGTTTACTATTTATAGCAGCATTTTTGCTATTTAATTTTTTAATTCCAATAATAAGCATGTTTACTTCTATAACAATGCCCTTTTCATTTTTTGGATCAACACCCGAACCAATGCCTGAAATTTATTCCGATTTTGCTCTATCAGAGGTAGAAGTAGAAGTAAGTAATGGCGATGTTGAGTATGTGGACGATGTAGAAGATTACTATGGTGACGAATATGTTATCGGCTATGACGACGATTTTTTTGAGAGCGGCTCAGATATAACCATGCCCGAATATGAAGATTTTATACTTTACGAAACAGATGAATACTATCGCTATTTAAATCAAGGAGTATATATTATTGGCGTGGATTTACCTTCAGGTGTATACAGCGGAGAGTATTATGATGATGCATTTTACTCACTAACCGTTAATAATGCAGAAGTGATGATAGAAGATTTCTACGAATTCCCACTCTATGAGGGCGATGTATTAGTAATAACTGGGGATGAATCATTTGAACTATACGCACACTCACACACCCCTCCCACACTCACCGTGGTAAATGAAGATATCTACGATTACAGATATTACATCCAAGGTGAAATTGCAGGGATTGATTATCCAGTGGGCACATATGATATATGGCATATGAATGGCAGCAGTGGAATGGTGCATATAATTTATCCAGAGGATTTTGCGATGGAGAGCTTTAGTTTTAAGCTTAGTGATGAAAATTATTCTCAGTGGTATTTTGACAATGTACCCCTCCCATTCGGCACTGAAATCCTCCATGACGAAGGCATGGTACTAACTATTGACAATAGTTTATTTGAATATTTGTCTTAATCTTATCAGTACTTTTTACAATCTAAAACGGTCTATTTTCACCGCATATAGCGATGGAAATAGACCGTTTTTAATCATATTATAGAGTTTTATGCATTCTTTTGTCTGCTAAGTAGTTTTCTACCAGGGCAGTCACTGCCTCTGCCCTCATGCCAAAAGCAAGTTGGACACTGGACACATTTGCCTACATTATTATCATCTTTAGCATCATTTGGCCAGTTTGGATTTACCAAAGCCCCCCTGCCTATACATACCATATCAACATTTGTAAGCTCTGTAACACGCTCTGCATCATCACGGCTTTTAATTCCATACACCGCAAAAACAGGGACATTTACTCCTTTTTTTATCTCACCTGCACCATAGATAACATCTGCAAAAGGGAAATCACTCGGTGCAAAGGCGTCCGCTCTAAGTGAAAATCCTGAAGATACATTTAAAAAGTCAATGCCAATTTCTTCGAAAATTTTGCCATGGCGTATGCCATCTTCCAAGGTGGGTTCAAAGCATCCCATCCTGATACCAACTACAAATTTTTCAGAAACTTTCGCTCTGATTTTGGAGAGAATGTTTTTTACAATCAATGTTTCATCCTCGCCGTAAGCATCATCTCTTTGATTTACCCTTTTGTTTAAAAATTGTGTTAGTAGGTAATTGTGGGCGCCATGTAGCTCAACACCGTCATATCCTGCTTTTTCAGCCCTAATAGCGGCGGATACATATGCATCTTCGATTTCTACTACTTCCTCAAAGCTCAATCCTCGAGCTGTTCTGTTTTTTTCCGTACATGGGGACGCTGAAACAACATCTTCACCCACCGCAATAAGGCCAGCGTGGTGAATTTGCAAAAAAGCAGGGGTGTTTTCCGCATGGATAACATTTACTATGCTCCTATGCCCGTCAATATGTGCATCATCCCAAATGCCAAGCTGGTCTTTTGAGAGCCTACCATTTGCAGAAATGGCTGTAGCCTCTACGACTATTGCACCAAATCCACCCTTTGCCATTTCGGTGTAGTGGGAAATATTCTTCTCACCAACAAAACCACCCTCTTTGGCATATCCAAAACATACAAGAGGTGGAAGACAAATTCGGTTTTTAACCGTAATGTCCCTGATTTTAAACTCTTCAAATAAATTTTTCATATAAATCCTCCAAATATTAAATTATAGGCTAATGACTTAGGTGTTACCCAAAGGCGAAATTTCACAGCTATTCACTATAACCTATTTGCTTTTAAATAATCCCATCGTCAGTTAGTAGCTTTTTAAGGGTTTGCTCCACTTTGTACTCACTGCAAAACTCTTCTATTTCGGTTAAAAGATTGGAAGTATCATTCTTCTTTTTGCCACGCTTAGCCCGAATCATGATATTTTTCGGCGAATGTGCAAAATCAACAAATTCGAGCACCTGTGTATTATATCCGCATATTTCAAGCAAATTTGCCCTTATGCTGTCGGTAGCGAGTGCAGACATTCTCTCTTTAATCAGTCCATACCTTGTAAAAATAGTGTTTACATCGCCTTTTATAGCAGAATTTATTTCATGCTGGCAGCAGGGGACGGATATAATCATCTCCGCAGAGAGCTTCACTGCATGATATAGGGCGTAATCAGTAGCGGTATCGCAGGCGTGTAGAGTAATTACCATATCCACCTTTTCACTGTCCTTATAATCGGCTATGTCCCCATGATGAAAGACGAGATTTTCATAATTATATTTCTTAGCCAAAGCATTACAGTCAGATATTACCTGCTCTTTTAAATCCATGCCGACAATCCTTGTCGGTATTTTTTTTATGAAATTAAGGTAGTGATAAACTATAAATGTAAGGTAGCTCTTTCCACAGCCAAAATCAATGATATTAAGCGCCGTGGGTGGGGAAGTCTTAATCATGTCTTCGATAAACTCTATAAATCTATTAATCTGCCTGTATTTATCATACATAGAATTTATTACTTTTCCCTCAGCGGAAAAAATCCCTAAATCATAGAGTGCAGGTATCATAACACCCTCTTTTATTAGATATTCCTTTTCTCGGTTGTGGTTTTTTATAGCAGTTTCAGCAGACGATTTTCTTAGTTTCCGATTGGAAAGAAGTTTTTCCTTTTTAGTAAATTTTACACTGTAATCATAACTATCATCACTAAAAGCAAACTGTCTAAATTCCTTATGCAAAAGCTCATCTAAGAATTCTTTTACTTCTAAAATAGAATAATTATAGTGGAAAGATTGTGTAGTGGTAAAAAGCTCAATTTGATATTTGCTTTCTCCACCTATGTACATGAGAGTGATTTTACCCTTTTTATAGCTTTTCTCTGAATTTCGGGAGTCGCTAAATATTCCACTTATCGCTTTACCACTCGCAAATATATCTAAAAAGTCGTTTAATTCTTTCATAATCCAATCATCCTTTTGTTGCTGTAAGAAAAACTAAATATTAATCACCTATTTACTTATTCCTACTTTTTTAAAAATGGGAGTGGCACAATAAATATACACCACTCCCAAAAAACTCTATTTTTACTGACAATAACTACTGTGCCGCTTTGATGAATGCATCAAACGCCCTGTAAGCCATATAAGTGTCAATTTTTGATACTATTTCAAAAGGCGCATGCATGGAAAGTACTGGCACGCCTAAGTCAACTGTATCAACGCCATACTCAGCTATAAACGCCGCAACAGTACCGCCGCCGCCTTGGTCAACCTTGCCTAAAAGTCCTGTCTGCCATACAACGGATGCATTATCTAAGAAAGTTCTCACATAGTGCATATATTCAGCGGAAGCATCGCTTGAACCGCCCTTGCCGCCACTACCAGTGTACTTAGTGATAACTACACCCTTATTAAAATAAGCGGTGTTATTAGCTTCAGTAACTTCTGGGAATGTGGGGTCGAAAGCACAGCTTACATCAGCCGATAAGCATTTTGATTTAGCGAAAATATCCCTGCCCTTAGCGCCCATGCCCTCTGCTAAATCTTCAATAAAATACTCAAGATAATTAGCTCTGAGTCCTGTGGCACCTGCTGAACCGATTTCTTCTTTATCTGCAAGCACATTTACCCATGTGTATTCAGGGGATAGGTTTTGCAGTGATGCCATAATAGAAGTGTATGCACACACTCTGTCGTCATGGCCATATGCACCGAGCATACTTCTGTCAAGCCCTACATCTGCGGCATTTTGTACAGGTACTAACGAGAGCTCAGCAGAAACAAAGTCCGCTTCTATTACGCCATATTTTTCAAAGAGCATATTTAGTATATTAAGCTTAACTTTTTCGCTTGCCTTATCGTCTTTAAAAGGTCTTGAGCCTATAAGCACATTGAGGTCTTCGCCTTTGATAGCATCCTTTATAGGTTTTCCCATCTGGTCTTTGCCTAAGTGTGGGAGCAAATCAGTGATGCAAAATACAGGGTCATTTTCGCCCTCTCCGATTGCAACAGTTACCTTACTGCCATCTTTTTTCATGATTACACCATGGAGTGAAAGGGGAAGTGCCACCCATTGGTATTTTTTAATTCCACCATAGTAATGAGTTTTTAGATAGGCGATTTCTTTATTTTCATAAAGTGGGTTTGGTTTTAAATCAAGCCTTGGGGAGTCTATATGGCTTGCAAGTATCTTAACCCCATCTGTTATTGGCTTACTGCCCACAACTGCAAATACTAAAGCTTTGCCACGGTTGTTTTGATAAATTTTATCCCCCGCCTTGTAAGCCTTACCGGGTACAAACTCAGAAAAGCCCTTTTCCTTTAGCATTTCTATTGTATAGTCCACGCATTCGCGCTCTGTTTTACCATTATCGAGGTAGTTTTTATATCCCTCGTTAAAACTGTCCACTGCGGATAGTTCTTTGTCGTCGATCACTTCGCATGCATGTTTTGGCTTATAGCAAAGTTTTTCCTGTAAAAGCTGTCCTGCTGATTTTTCCATAATGTTCTCCTTTACATATTATATAGTATTTTATAAATTTTAACTGAGTTATTAATTTTATTTATATAATTCTCAGTTTCTTCATATGGTATATTATTAACCACTCTTACCCCATTTATCTCCTCAGAATATTTTTCGTTGGAGAGCCAGTTTTCGAGTGTACCCATTCCTGCATTATAAGCCGATAGAGCATTTTCAGTGGCAGTGTATTCATTTAGATAGAATGAAAGTAAAAATGCCCCATACTCAATCGCTATCTCCGGTGAGAACATGTCCTCGTATTCGGTGCCTTCCTCATCGCCTTTTTTCCATTTTACCCAGTCGAAAGTGTCCTCGGTAAACTGTGTAAGCCCTATTGCGCCTACATATGAAACCGCCTCTGGATTAAAACTGCTCTCGGCATGTATTAGTGAAAACATCAGTGCGGGGTCAATATCATATTTTTCCGATGCACTATAAACTTCTTCGCTATATTTTAGTGGATATAAGCTTATCATTAGCAGATATACCGACATCACTGCCATGGCCATTATCACTAATAAGGCTATAAACACTCTTAATCTATATGCTTTTTTAATCTTCATTATATTTCTAATTGCTCCATTATTTTAGCTATCGCAAGTGCAAGGCTATTTGGGGTTTTATCATTTCTCACCACAAAATCGGCTTGATTTACATAGAAATCCTCAGGAGGTTGGGCATTTATTCTGCTTCTCGCCTGCTGATCACTCAGCCTGTCCCTTATCAGTATGCGGTTTAGCCTTATGTCCTTATCGGAAAGTATAGCTATTACCTTATCGCAAAGCTTGTTGGCACCACTTTCAAAAAGCAGTGGTGCATCTAAAACCACCAAAGAAGTATTAAGACTGCGGTACTCTGAAACTATCACATTTAGTTTAGCAATGATATATGGGAAAGTGATTATATTTAGTCGCCTTAGTTTTTCCCTGTCGTTAAATACAATTTCGGAAAGCTTTTTTCTGTTTAAATCACCATTAGCTCCAAGCACTTCAATGCCGTATTCGAGTGCAATGTCTGCAAGGCACTGCTTAGACTCACTTATCACTTCTCTTGCAACTATATCGGCATTAATGACGGGAACATCATTTTGTGAAAAAAGTTCGGCGACGGTCGATTTTCCTGCACCTGTCTGACCTGTCAGACCCAAAACAAACATCGCTTACACCTCCAAATTTATTATATTAAAACCTGCCGCTCTAATAAGTCTGTTATATACTGCAAGCCCGATGCCGTCTTTAGCTGGGGAGCGGACATATATGTATTTTATCTCAGGTTTATCAAGTTCTCTCAGTGAAGCAAAGAGCTTATTTGCCTGCGAGGAGTAATCCTCCTTGCCCCCATAGGTTACAGAGGGAAGGGGTACAGCTTCTTCTTCACCATCAAAAACCATCGCATAAGAACCCTCAGCGCTTACACCCCTAAGATATGAGCAAAATGCTTCAAGGCTACCCTTTACGATATAAACCTGTGCATTAGGTGAGTAATGAATATATTTCATACCGGGCGAAAGTGGTGCATCCCCATTTGATAGAGGGGAGAGTACCGCTTCATCAACTATAACCTCGCCAATTACATCCGCTATCTGCTCGGGTGAAATGCTTCCAGGCCTTAAAATTACCGCCGTTTCTCCCGACATATCTATAACAGTGGACTCCACACCTAAAGCACAATCGCCTCCATCAACAATATAACTCACCTTGCCCATCATATCTGAGATGCAGTGTTCAAGCTTTGTGGGGCTTGGCTTTCCAGAGATATTTGCAGATGGGGCAGCAAGGGGGAGGGAAGTAGCTTTTATAATTTCTTGTGCTATCGGGTGCATTGGCATTCTCACCGCTACGGTAGAAAGCCCCCCAGAGGATTTAAGTGGAACAATGTCCGACTTTGGAAGTATTATTGTAAGAGGCCCCGGCCAGAATTTTTCGGCTAAGCTCCTTGCACTATCGGGTATGTTAGTCACTAAAGTTTCCCACATTGAAATATCCGATACATGGAGTATAAGTGGGTTATCACTTGGTCTGCCCTTAGCTGCAAATATATTTGCCACGGCATTTTCATCAAGTCCGTTTGCAGCAAGCCCATAAACTGTTTCGGTGGGTATAACTGCAAGCTCACCATTTTTAACTGCGGCAAAAAGCTCTTCGGGCAAAGGAGCACCGTCTTTTGCATTATAAATTATCTTTGTATCTACTTTTTTCAAATTATTTCACCTATCGAGCAAAAAATCAGCTTTTCTAATTTTCTTCACTACTCATTAATTTCTCTGCTTGGTCAAATGTATTGAGAGCGTCAACTACCTCTACGAGTGCGCCGTTTAATACCTGTTCAAGCTTATAAAGAGTAAGACCTATGCGGTGGTCGGTAACACGTCCTTGTGGGTAGTTGTATGTTCTAATACGCTCGGAGCGATCTCCCGTGCCCACCTGAAGCTTGCGCTCGGAGGCGATTTTATCGGTTTGCTCCTGCATTTTTTTCTCAAATATACGAGAACGCAGAATTTTCATAGCCTTATCCTTGTTTTTGTGCTGACTGCGCTCATCTTGGCACTCAACTACAGTGCCAGTTGGTATATGGGTAATGCGGATAGCAGATTCTGTTTTATTTACATGCTGTCCACCGGCACCGCCTGCACGGTAGGTGTCTATCTGTAAATCGGTGGTGTTAATTTCAATTTCAACATCCTCAGCCTCGGGAAGCACTGCCACTGTAACAGTTGAGGTGTGTATTCTGCCCTGTGTTTCTGTTTCAGGTACACGCTGTACACGATGAACACCACTCTCAAACTTTAGCTTGGAATATGCGCCGTCGCCATCAATCGAGAAGCTGATTTCTTTATATCCACCAAGTTCAGTGGGATTAGAGCTTAGCACTTCCGACTTCCAACCCATGTTTTCAGCATACATTGTATACATTCTAAATAGTGAATTTGCAAATAGCGCCGCTTCATCACCGCCTGCACCGCCTCTGATTTCCACAATAACATTCTTATCATCATTTGGGTCTTTGGGAAGTAGAAGTATTTTAAGCTCTTCGGAATACTGCTCAATCAGTGCTTGACTGCTCTTGTATTCGTCTTCTACCATTTCTTTAAAGTCTTTGTCAAGTCCACCCTCATCCAAAAGCTCACGCGCATCCTCCATAGCTTTTTTAGCAGCTGAGTATTCACGGTACTTTTCAACAAGCGGTGTTAAGTTTTTGTATTCTTTCATTAGGTTTTTGTATCTTGTGGTGTCGTTAATAACATTTGGGTCCATGAGTTCCTCATTAATTTTGTCAAAACGATCTTCCACTTCTTTTAGTTTGTCAAACATTTCTGCCTCCATAAAATGGTTTTATTTATACTGTTTTTTCCTCAGAGATTACGCTCTTTATATTCTTTTCAAGCTTGACTCTCGGAAGCATAACTTCCCTTGCACAATCCGTACAGCGTATGCGAAAATCCATACCCGAGCGTAAAACTAAAAATTTATTACATCCGCATGGATGTGGCTTTTTCATTATTAAATAATCCCCTACATTTATATTCACATCTATCACCACTCCTGAAATGCATAAGCTAATTTAGAGCTATATTACCAGTAAACTCTATTATAGCAAAAAAAGGGGGTAATAATCAATTATTTTTTTAAAAGTATAGCAGAAAATTAAAAAAAAATTTGAAAACCTCCGCCTCCTTTAAGCATTTTTTAAAACTAATACGAATATACATAAAGCAGTGTAATAAAAAACCGAAAAATTATGTGTGAAAATTGGAGGGGGAAAAATGAGTGTGTTTTTGCCTGAGGGCTGTTTAATTGATAGAGCGGAAAACAAAAAATGGTTGAGTACGGCGTCATACATGGAAGAGGCAATGCAAAAGCAGATTGTGCTTGAAAGCAGGGTGTCACTTTGTGATAGTAAGCATAATTTAATTATAGATTTAGGTTTTTGCAAAGGGGTTATACCGAGAGAAGAAGGTGCAGTGGGAATTAAAGAGGGTATAGTAAAAGATATTGCACTGATATCAAAGGTAAATAAACCTGTGGCATTTGTAATAAGTGAAATAACAAAAGATGTGTCGGGGAATATTTACCCAATACTATCAAGGCGAAAAGTGCAGCAGCTTTGCCAAAGGGACTATCTTGATAATCTAAGCTCTGGCGATATTATCATCGGAAGAGTTACGCATTTGGAGTCGTTTGGAGTTTTTGTAGATGTTGGATTAGGTCTTCCATCACTTCTGCCGATAGATGCTATTTCAGTGTCGAGAATTTCCCACCCAAGGGATAGATTTTACACAGGACAGATAATTAAAGCGGTAGTAAAATCAAGGGATGCTTCAAATAGGCTTGTACTTTCCCACAAAGAGCTTTTGGGAACATGGGAGCAAAATGCGGCGATGTTTTCACCGGGGGAAACTGTTTCGGGAATTGTGCGCTCGGTAGAAAACTACGGCATTTTTGTAGAGCTCACACCTAATTTAGCAGGCCTTGCCGAGCCTAAAGAAGGGGTATACCCTGGAATGCAGGCAAGTGTCTACATAAAAAACCTCATACCGGATAAAATGAAGGTAAAGCTCATAGTAGTAGAGGCATTCGATGCCGATTACTCGGTGGGAAGCTATGATTATTTTGAAATGGGTGAGAAAATAAATCACTGGGTGTATTCACCTGAATATTGCGAGCGGCTGATAGAAACTGTGTTTTAAAACTGTGGTATCCCTCCTTTGCTGTGGGCAGGGGGGATACCACAGTTTAATTATTTTACCGATAATTATTAAAATCTATTGCAAATTAGAGGAAAAGTCTGTAAACTATCCTTTGGAATAATTAACAGAGGAGTTTATATGTCAAAGACAGTAGATTTACTACATGATAACCCAAGTAAATGTTTTTTTAGTTATCTTCTTCCCACAGTACTAAGTATGATTGCATTTTCCTGCTATGTGATAGTGGATGTAATGTTTGTAGGATATTATGAAGGCAGTAATGGACTTGCAGCACTTAGTATGTGTCTTCCATTTTTCACAATATATAATTCCATTGCTCTTTTACTTGGAATGGGCACCTCCACAACTATCTCAGTAATGCGTGGAAGGGGCGAAACAGACAAAGTAAATAAAGTATTTACTATGGCGGTAATAACAAATATAGTAATAGGCATTCTATTAACAGCTATTTATACCATATTCACCAAAGAAGTCGTAATGTTTTTTGGTGCTGATGAGCTACTCACTCCCCATGCAATGGATTATTTAATGCCCGTATCTATGGCGACAATATTTTTTATGCTTTCCAATATGCTACAAGTGATAATACGCAGTGACGGAAATCCAAGGCTTGTAATGGTTGGCACTACAATTGCAAATGTAATGAATATCTTCCTTGATTATATTTTGATGGCTAAATTTGAAATGGGGATAATGGGGGCATCAATTGCAACCGCTATTTCTCCCATCATTACATTAATTATAATAAGCCTGCATTTTTCTAAGGGAATGAGCAGTCTATCACTTGTGAAAAAGGCTTTTGATTTTGCTATTTTTAAGAGAATAGTGAAAAATGGCTTAGGGATATTTGTACTTGAGTTTTCAGCTGGAATTATCATATACCTATTTAATAATGTGCTTTTATATTTAGGTGGTGCGATAGCAGTGGCTGTTTATTCAATTATATCAAATGTACAATTTGTTGGCAGGGCAATATTTAATGGTATCGGGCAAGCAATGCAACCGATTTTAAGTGAAAATTACGGTGCCGGAAAGAATACTCGATTAAAGGAAGTGTGGAAAACAGCACTAATTACATCACTAATATTTTCGGCGGTATATTATTTATTTGTGCTTATGTTTCCAAGCGAAATCGCAGGATTTTTTGTCAATAATGATACCAAAGTAATAACTGCTGCAGTGCTCGCATTACGATTATATTATTCGTCCTTTATATTCACAGGGGTAAATACACTTATAATGTATTATTGCCAATCGGTTGAAAGCTCGAAATACTCCACTGTGATTTCTGTGCTGCAAGGCATAGTATTTGTGATACTTGGAATGCTAATTTTAGTTCCAATGTTAGGAATAAATGGGGTGTGGCTCACAGTAGCGTTTGCCGAGATAATTACACTTATTTTTGCAGTTAAATTTAAATGCAATGCGGATAAAAAATTGTCAAATACATAATTAATTCATAAATCCATCACAAAAGCTTTGTATACTAAATTAGAATGACAAATAGTCTTTTAAAAGGGGAGTTTAGAATATGATTGTAAAAAATTTTTCAAAAGTATTATGCATAACCACTCTTTCGATAACCTTGCTTGCGGCTTGTGGAAGTACTGCACCAACTACCACAAATTACACGGCCGATGAAATAAGCGCAGTTATTATAAATAGTCAATCCGAAACACCTACACTTGCCAAAATGAGCCTCGAGGAAGATTTCTTCACTGAATATGCCACGGTATACTATCAGATAGATACAGAGGGACTTACTGATGGAGCCATTTATTACAGCGAAGTAGGAACCAATGCAAGTGAAATAGCAGTGCTTTCCTACGAAACAGAAGAGGGTGCAGTAGCAGCAGAAACAGCACTTTCAGACTACAAAGAGGCACGAACAGGCAGTTTTACAGGCTACCTACCCGCCCAAGAAGCGATGCTTGAAGCAGGATATATAACCAGAGAGGGCACCTTTTTAGCACTAATAGTTTGCGAAGAGCCGGATCTTGCACGGGATGCATTTCTTGCATGCTTTAGCGATAATCCACCCGAATTACCCGAAGAGATTTCGCTTTTAGTAAATGAGCAAGAAAATGTTGCCGAAATAGATATGGATGAAGATTTTGAGTACACACCCGAGGCGATACTGCTTGCGTGGGAAACAGGTGACACTTCTGCATTAACTCCCCAAAATTTAGAGATACTAAATATTGCAGCTGTAGCAATCGACGAATTAATTACCGAGGAAATGAGCGATTTTGAAAAAGAATTTGTGCTTCATGAGTGGATTATAAATAGGACATCCTATGATAACGAAGTAAATAACCAATCTCCCGATGCCGCCCCCACCCCGAATAATGATAATCCATATGGGCTTTTAGTGCATGGCAAATCCATATGCAGTGGCTATACTGATACTTTTCAGCTGTTTATGGATATGGTTGGGGTGGAGTGCATAAGTGTTGATGGCACATCACATGGTGGAACTGCAGAACACGCATGGAATATGGTGCGCCTTGACGATGGCGAATGGTATTGTGTTGACCTTACATGGGACGACCCTACAATAGCACTCGGTGGAAACAACCCTCAATATGAGTTTTTTAATGTAACAAGTCGCTTTATGAGCACTACCGATCACCAGTGGGAAGATGATGACTACCCCGAAGCGAGAGCAACATTATATCATCAGCATCCTTAAAATAAATAATGCTTCGCATTATTTCTAAGTGAAAAGGTAATAGTGAAAAACGAATAGTTAAGGTGTAGCAAAGCGACTATCTTAAATTAAAAACTTTTAATTTTCTACCACTTTCACTATTTTATGTACCGCACATAAAACACAAATCATCACAAGACACGGACATATCGATTTTAAAAAGTCGATATGTCTGTTTTTTATTTTATGCTAATACTTTTTACAAGCAAATAGGATTTACACAAACTATTTAATATATTTTTAATATTAAGGAAATAATTTAACTTTTTTTTAACAGCATTTTTATTTGAAGCAATGCTCAATAAAAGTAAGATATTACTTGTTCAAACAATTAATAAAAAAACTTAGGAGGATTTCGTTAATGAACAAGAAATCAATACAAAAAACTATCTCAGTGGCAATGGCAGCAGCTATCACAGTAGGAGCGGGCACTGCACTTACTGCACAAACTGCAAACGCTTCGATCAAAACAAATGCAACAGTGGTAAACAGCTATTCAGGCGATGTACCAAAGTATGTGTTTATGTTTATCGGAGATGGTATGAGCCATGCACAAACACAGCTTGCTAACTACTATGTTGATTCATTAAATCAGGGTGCAAACACAGATATACTCACAAGTAAAGAAAGACTTTCTTTTATGGATTTTGATGTAGTTGCTATGAATACAACATTTGACTCAACTTCATTCGCTCCCGACTCCGCTTCCACCGCAACTTCACTCGCAACAGGCGAAAAAACATACAGCGGTACAATCAATATGAACGAAAGCTTCACAGTAGCATATGAGACAATAGCAGAGCAGGTAAAAAGCCAGCTTGGTTACAAAGTGGGCATCGTATCAAGCGTTACATTAAACCATGCTACACCCGCTGCTTACTACGCACATAACGAATCAAGAAACAACTACTACGAAATAGGCTTAGAGCTAATAGAATCCGAATTTGATTACTTTGCAGGCGGAGCGCTCAATAAACCCACAGGCAGTGACGGAGATCAGGAAAGCTTATACGACTTAGCAGAAGAAGCAGGATATACAGTTATTCTTGAAGATCAAGATGCGGCTGAAAAAGTAAATGATGAAACAGGCAAAGTAATTATAATTGGTGAAGACACAAACGGCGGTGCACTTCCATATGAGAACGACCGTGAAGATGATATGTGGTCACTTGCAGACTATGTTGATAAAGGCATTGAAGTGCTTGACAATGACGAAGGGTTCTTCATGATGGTTGAATCAGGTAAAATCGACTGGTCATGTCATGCCAACGATGCTAAATCCTCCATTGCAGATACATTAGCTTTTGATGAAGCAATAGAAGAGGCATATTCTTTCTACAAACAACATCCAGACGAAACTCTAATCATTGTAACAGGTGACCATGAAACTGGTGGTTTAACAATCGGATATGCAGGCACTGAGTACGACACATTCCTAACACTCCTTGCTTACCAAAAAGGTTCCTATGAGCAGTTTGAAGCGGATTATGTTGATACCTACATAGCTAATAAAACACCTTTTGCAACAGTGCTAAAAGACATCGAAGCATACTTTGGACTAACGACTAACACAAATGCAAGCAATAGCAATCTTGTACTCACAAGCTATGAACTTGGGAAACTACAAACAGCTTACAATGTATCGGTACTTGGAACAACAGTTTCAGAAGCTGAGCATGCAATTAACTACGGCGGATACGACCCACTCACAGTTACAATCACACACATTCTAAACAATAAATCAGGTGTTGACTTTACCTCATACTCACACACAGGCACAACAGTAGGCACATATGCACACGGTGTAGGATCTGAAATGTTCGGTGGCTTCTATGACAACACAGACGTGTACCACTTCTTAGCTGATGTACTTAATGTAAGATAAAAATTTACAGCCTAAAAAACTTCAAACAAATTTAAACTGACTGTTCTGCAAAGGATTATTTCATAGGGTGGCTTCCCTAAGACGAACACGCCCTACATGTGCAAATTTTGCTAAGTACCATGTATAACATGTATACGAGACCATGTAATACTTAAAAAATACTTATATCTTCAAAAAAATTTGCACATGTAGGGTTAGAATAATTTTTTATAACACCAAAAGCACTGCGGCAAGAAAGCACACCGCAGTAATGCTTTCCGCCTTACAAGGTGGGATGACACAGGCGTAGGGCTTTTGGCTAAATAAAAAACGGTTCGTTTGAGGGAAGTCACCCTAAATGCAGGGCAGTCAGCTAAGTGTTAATATGGGTATATATTTTGGGGGAAATTAATGAAATCATTTTTAAGAAATAATTTAGCCGTGCTGATAAGCATAATAATTCTTGCCACACTTCTTGTACTGCCAACAGGATTTGAAGATGCCGTGATATATCAGGATAGGGAAAGGGCAGTAGGCAAAGTAATAGAGGTAAATAATGATAATATACTTGGTGTAGGCGTTGTTATGACGGGGGATCAGACATGTAAAGTAGAAGTGCTTGACGGTATTTTCAAGGGCGAAGTAATCGAAGGATATAATATGCTCACAGGCTCACTCGAATCGGACAAGATATTTGAAGTAGGCGACGAAGCACTGCTTCTTATTAGCCACAGTGACAACAGTATTAATTCCGTTTCAATGGTAGACCACTACCGAATAGACACCGAAATTATCCTTGTGGCAATCTTCGCAGTGTTCTTAGTAATAGTGGCAGGGCCAACAGGAATAAGAGCAATGCTCAGCTTCGCTATTACAATACTCATGATATGGAAACTGCTAATACCTCTATATTTGCAGGGAGTAAATCCGATATATGTAGGATTTTTAATCACCGCAGTACTCACGGTGATTATTATTTCGCTTGTGTTTGGGTTTGACAGAATGATGCTCTCTGCAACAATAGGCTCACTTTCGGGAACTGTCGTAACAATGATTTTAGGGCTTATCTTTACAGATTTATTTATTATCCACGGTGCAGTAATGCCAAATTCAGAGAGTTTGCTTTTTAGTGGCTTTCCTAATTTGGATTTAACGCAGATTTTTGTTGCAAGCATATTCATAGGTTCTTCGGGTGCTGTAATGGATTTAGCGGTGGATATTACCTCGGCAATAAATGAAGTGGTGGAAAAAAAGCCCGATATATCGGCTAAAGAAGCAATAAAAAGTGGCATGAATGTTGGTAGGGCGGCAATGGGCACCATGACTACAACATTACTACTTGCCTATTCAGGTGGATATGTATCACTGCTAATGGTGTTCATGGCACAGGGCACACCGATAGACAATATTTTAAACTACAAATATGTAGCCTCTGAAATACTCGATACAATTGTGGGTAGTTTTGGGCTTGTAAGTGTGGCACCTCTCACAGCGATTTGTGCAGGTGTACTACTTACCCAGAAAAAAGCGAATGAAGCAGTAGCTAATAGCTAAATAATTAAGCTCCTACCACTGCAAACAGCAAAAGTAGGAGCTTAAAAATTTAATGAGTTTTGTTGTATGTTTTGCCTTAAATGGTAGAATCACTTAAAAGGCTATTTTACTGAACACCGGCAATTAATACTTCCTCACCATGTTCACCAACAACAAGTGAGCCGTCTTTAAGGCTGATAAACGGTGAATATTCAAATTGATCTTCACCTTCACCAAATACTAAAATTATGTTTGACACAATATCACTTGCATTGCATTTTATATGTAGTGGCCCCATATCATCGCTAACATGAATGAGGTCTACTTTATTTAGATTGCCCTGCTCGTCGAGTGCTGCGGTATATACTTCAACATAGGTATTGGGGTTTGCAGGAACTATAAGATAATGCTCTCCACCATCATTTGCAAGATAGAGTAAGTCTTCTGTGGATACAGTATCAGCTACTATTTCATCCGCCTTGGCTATCTCTTCATCAAAGAAAAAGCCTAAAAAGCTAATGTAGAAAACAGTATCGGATATACTCTGATACTGAGAATATTCGCTGTTGATATATGGCTCTGTTAGAGGGATTTCCAAATTTATTTCGGGGAAGTATAGGGGAGTGCTCGCATCTAATGAAAAATAAATTCCAAGCTCTTCGGGTAAAGCTAAATTTTCATCCACTAAATTCATCTGAACAGTTTTTTGCACACTGTCGAGTATTGTCATTATAAGCTGTTCTGAGTCATACACATGGAACTGCTCTTTTTGCTCTGATGGAGGGCCTGTAAAAAGTGCTGACTCCTCAGAAAACAGTATGCTCACACCACCTTTGCCCGAAGTAGGTGCTTCGGTAAGAGTTAAATCCCATCCTGTGAGCTCGGACATTTCAGCTATAAGCTCGGATACATCGGTGGGGTCTTTAACATCCACTCGGTACTCGGTAAAATTTATACCCATTCCGATATAGAGCACAGCTTCAGCCATTACACTCTCTTCAGAAGAGCTCGAAGGAGCACTATCGGAGGAGGATGAGTCGGGAGAAGATTCTTCTGTACAAGCGGTGAAGGTGATTATCATGAGTGATAACATAAATACTAAAATCTTTTTCATATTTGTGACCATTCCTTTTTTAAAAAATAATTTTCATCAAAATTAGTATACCCTTAAAAAAACAAAATCAGTGGTAACTGAGTAGCACCGCTGATTTTATTTTTTATTGTAAATTTTCTAAAATCTTACCAAATATCCACCACTTGTGTAAACACAATCTCGCCATCTTTTTTTGCGATTAATAGTAGTGAGCTTGGAATCAATCCACCTTTTTCAAACTTTGGAATGCAATCATAGCCGTCCACACGTTCGGAGAAGAGGAGAGCCTCCACCTGGTCGTCATAGCGTTCTTTCAGCTCAACAGCAAAATCAGGTATGAAAATTCTATTCTTTTCACTTTCATCACCTTTAAATCTGAGTGGTATCAGATAGAGAGGTTTTAGTTTACCTTCCTCAACTAATTCATTTAAAATTTTCTCTTCATTAACAAAAGAAAAATCTTCATTGTCATTTGTTTTATTCTTTAATATATCGAGTAAGCCCATTTAAAAACACCTCATCAAAATCCGTCTTAGTAGCGACAACTCATATAATAATACACTATTTTAAAACAAATTTCAACTAATTATGCTTTTTTATGAGAAATTATGCCATATTTTGCGAAGTTAATCGGTAATTTCTCCCATGGATAGTGGAGTAATCTCTTTGCCTACAAGGTCAATAATCTTTTTAAAACCTTCCCTGTCACCGAGCTTAGTTACAAGTGAGGTGGGCAGTAGTATAACTCTGCTTCTATCAATTCCCTCGAGAAACGCACGTATTGCAGGGGGAAATCCAGCTGCCCAAATAGGGAAAACTAAAATAATATCATCATCTTCAGCAGGTGGAACACAGTGTATGGGGACAGTTTTCTTAGTGGAGGACATATACCCACCCTTGATATAATTACCTGCTCCGTTCCAGTTTTGGTCATCGGTTATTTCATTTGCCACTATACCAACCTCTGTTGCTATTTTCTCTGCAATTTCCTTACTGCGTCCCGTTCTTGTGAAAAAATATACTTGCATAATTTTACCTACTTTCATTTATTTAGTATTTGTAATTAAATGCTAATTTAGGCATATAATACAACATCCAAAAGCGAATTTCAAGTAATAAAATTACTATCAGCTATTTGATTTTAAATTCACTGTTAAATGCGTTTTCAGCCTGTTTTTTTACTATTTTATTAGAAGCAGAAAGATGCATTAAAATTTTAAATACATGCATAAAATTATCACAATGCAATTTATAGCAAAGCTCTGAGGCGGTGAAAGATTTACCGCTGTTTTCAGACAGGTAGGAGAGTATAAGATTTTTAAGCTCTATAATCTCATTTGCCGCTTTTTTGCCATACTCCACAGCGGGCTGATGATAAGCATTTATATTTACTAATGTGGCATAAAAACCCACAGCTCTTTCAAAAAGAGCTATCAGCATACCGATGTAAAAAGCATTTAAATGTGGAACAGTTACTGTCATACTGCGCTTACCTTTAAGTTTAAGCGCTTTTTCGGTGCCAAGCATGAATGCATTGAGATAGTCGCCACTACTGCTATTTTCTCCGACTGTAATACCACTGGTTTCGGTATCACTTAGGACGGAAATAAAGGTGACGAACATATTATCAGACCCAGCCACAAGTTGTTGTACATAGGAGTGCTGATCAGTACTGCCCTTGTTGCCATATACAGCGATGCCTTGCTTTACAGTATTGCCATCAAGGTCCAATTCTTTTCCAAGCGACTCCATGAATAACTGCTGTAAATATTTTGAAAGTAGCTCTAAACGGTCTCTATATGGCAAAAAGACAATGGAGCTCCCACCTTTTCCTTCGGTGAAATTTAGCCATGAAAGTGCGAGCATCATTGCAGGGTTTTTATTTATGACTTCATCCCTTGTGAGTATATCAGCACTTTTAGCGCCTCTCAGTAGCTCGGTGCATTCGATACCAGCAAGACTTAGGGGGAGAAGTCCCACAGCGGATAGCACCGAAGTCCTACCACCAACCCAATCCCACATGGGGAAGATGTGAAGCCATTTATCACCGCCAAAATCGTGAAGTTTACTGCCATGCTGTGTTATGCAGACAGAGTTTGAAAAAAAGTCGATGCCATGCTCTTTAAAATAATGCTCGGTTTCAAGCATACCATTCCTTGTTTCAATAGTCCCACCGCTTTTACTTATAACTATCACCATGGTACTTTTAATTACAGATTTAATCTTAGAAAGGGTATCATATATTCCAGAGGGGTCGGTATTATCAATAAAGTGCAGTTTCATTTTATCATTTTTACCACTTAGCGCATGATATATGAATTTTGGCCCTAAATTTGAACCGCCAATGCCTATTACAATCGCATCTGTAAATACTTTTCCCTCAGAACTTGTAATTTCACCCGAATGAACTTTTGTGGCAAAACCAAGTATATCACTGAGAGTATCATCGATTTCTTTTGAGATTTTTGGAGTGGGGGCTAATTTAGAGCTTCTCAACCAATAGTGCCCAACCATGCGATTTTCATCGGGGTTTGCAATACCGCCTTTTTCAAGGTCTGCCATTGCTTTAAATGCAAGAGCAGCCTTATCGGCATGTAAATTAAAATAATTTTTAGGTAAATCCATATGTGCAGTATCAAGCCAGAGTCCGCTTTTATTATCAAAATATTGCTCACTGATTAGTTTTTCCATATATAAAATGCTCCATTCTGCCGCTTATATCGGCGTAAAATAAAATTTGCTATTACTAAGCAAG
>CAYJLI010000007.1:0-20164 GCA_964371155.1 uncultured Oscillospiraceae bacterium
CTCCATTCTGCCGCTTATATCGGCGTAAAATAAAATTTGCAATTACTAAGCAAGCAGAAGAATGATAAGAGCAAGTGCATAAGGGCGGTAATCGCCCTGCACATCGCCCCGCGAGGATGTAGTTTGAAATTTATTTCAAACTATCGCTCCATTCTGCCGCTTATATCGGCGTAAAATAAAATTTGCTATTACTAAGCAAGCAGAAGAATGATAAGAGCAAGTGCATAAGGGCGGTAATCGCCCTGCAGATCAATTATCATTCACTAATAATTAAAGCCTGCGGTATCTTTTTGTTATGTCAAAAAGAAAATCAATATCATCTTTTTGTATATCGTTTTTGCTGAGCTTAAAATTCCAGTTCCCATGAGTAGTGCCTGGGATGTTCATTCTCGCACTGTCATCCAGATAGAGTACATCTTGAATTGGCAGTATTACCAAAGATGCAGAAGAGGCAAAGAGTTTTTCAATTACTTCTCTCACATCCTGCTTTGAATTTGCTTTGCCACTGTCTGCTAAAAAGCTTCTCAGTGTTTGATTGTCGTGTGTGCCAGTGTAAAATACTCGTTTTAAGCTTTCAGTAGATGGCATATTAATCATAGCTTCACCTGTAAACTGGAATATATCCATGCCGAGAAAATCGGTGTAGTCGATGAGATCATATACGGAGCTGTCGAGTATTCCAAGGTCTTCCGCTATTATCGGGAGAGAGCCAAATTCGGCATATAAACTGTCGAAAAACTCTTTCCCCATGCCTTTCATCCAATAGCCATCAGTAGCTTTTTTGCCAGCTGGTATTGCATAATAGGCGGCAAAGCTTCTAAAATGGTCAAGTCTTATATAATCATATTGCTTTAATGCGTGGGATATTCTCTTTTTCCACCATTTATAGCCATTTTCAGCCATAAGCTCGGTATTGTAAAGAGGATTTCCCCAGTCCTGCCCTTCCTCAGAAAAATAATCGGGGGGGACACCTGCCGAGAGCTTATTATAGCCTCTTTCGTCGAGAGTAAAAAGCTCTTTATTTGCCCAAACATCGGCGCTATCACAGGAAACATAAATAGGCAAATCGCCTATAATAGAAATTCCTTTCTGCGTCGCATAAGATCTAATCTCTTTCCACTGCTTCCAAAATTCATACTGCCTCAGCTTAACTTCTTCCACTGAAGTGCTATATCTTTCGGATAATATCTTTTTATCAGTGGGATTTTTATGCTCTTCCTGCCATTCCTGCCAAGGAGAGCTGTTATTTATCTGTTTTAACACAGTGTAAAGGGCATAGTCATCAAGCCAATAAGCTTCTTCGTTTATAAACTGCCAATATCCGTTATCTTTTAAGAGGAGGGGTGAGTTTAAGTTTGCACAAAGCTTATCGTTTCCAGCAAAGACACTGCAAGTAGAATAGGGTGAGCCGTGAATGTCTACGGGGTTTAAGGGCAGTATCTGCCAGTATTTTTGTGCCGAGAGCACTAAGAAATCTATAAACTGCTTTGCGGCGGACACCATTCCAAGATCGGCATTTGGTAATGAGGAAATATGGCAGAGTAGTCCAGTGCCTTTTGGTTTTTGGGATATGTGCGGAGTCTGGCCACGCAGATATATTAGCGAATAGCCATGGGGGGGCAGAGTAAGGGTTAGTTTACCCATTGGTGGCAGTCCTTCGGCGGATTTATTCACCCTGCTTTCTTCGGTTGGGGTTACTTCTTCCATTTCATATCTCTTTGAAGTGAGCAAATCAAGTACATAAAAAGATGAGCTTTCTTCTTTCTTTTGCGCAGTATATATCGACACATTAGTGTGATAATTCTCCCTATTAGCAATCATGAGTATACTCTCTCCGTCGCCAACTCGCCATATCCCATAGGTTTCCTCTGAGAAACTCGCAGGTATAAAATCTCCCTTAGAAAGTAGGGGATAGAGCTTTCTGAGATGGGATAAATTGCGGCAATGCTCAAGGATTTCTTTATCTTCGTTGCCCCAAGGATATGTAGCACGATTATAAGGGTCTTTCATGCCCTGCACACCCACTTCGTCACCATAGTATATGGAGGGAACTCCTGGTGAAGCAAACTGTATTGCATAGAGCATTTTTAGCTTGTTTTTTGCCTTTGAGTACTGCTCGGGTGTGAGTGTTAAATCAGCGCCTTCTAAAGTGTCCCACTCTTTGCCAAGCAGTGTAATTATTCGCTCGGTATCGTGGGTGGATATCATATTCATTGCACCGTAAAATGCGAATGGAGGATAGTTCTCTTTAAGCGACATCATCTTCTTCACAAGCATTTCGGAAGTGATTTTGCCATTAATAAAATCCATTATGTTAGTGCGGAAAGGGTAGTTCATAGTGCAATCAAGCTCATCACCGAGCAGATATTGCCGCTTTATATCATAGCTAATTTTATTGCTTGCATCTTCCCATACCTCGCCGAGTACAATACCGTCCTTATCGGCGTTTTTAACCGACTTTCTAAGCGATATTATAAATTCATCGGGGAGCTCATCCGCCACATCAAGGCGCCATCCCTTTGCACCGAGTTTCATCCAGTGAGGGATTACTCCATCCTCAGCAAAGAGAAAGTTCATGTAATCGGGGTTTAGTTCATTCACATTTGGAAGGTCTTCTACTCCCCACCAACAATCATATTTATTAGGATAGTCGGTAAATCTGTACCAGTCATAATATTTAGAATTTTTATCAGCAAAAGCGCCAACGCTTTGGTAATTTGACTGTTTGTTAAAATATATGCTATCGGCTCCAGTATGACTAAATACACCGTCAAGTATAATGCTAATGCCCATTTCATGAGCGGCAGATGTAAGGGAAGTAAAAGATGCTTCATCCCCATATCCTGGGTCTATTTTCATATAGTCGGCAGTGTCATATTTATGATTGCTTGCCGCTTCAAAAATAGGATTTAAATATATAGTACTTACACCAAGGCTTTTTAAATAACTCAGTTTTTCTTCAATGCCCTTAAGTGTTCCCCCAAAAAATCCCCAACGAGTAACATGTCCCTTTTCGTCCTTTGGATAGAAAGGGCGATCATTCCAGTCTATGTGATAAAATCTGCGTGCACCAAGCCTGTTTTCGTCCCTAAAGAGCTCCCAAATTCTATCACGACTATCGCTGCCCCTGAAAAATCTATCGGTGTATATCTGATAAATAATTCCATTTGTATATTCTTTGGGGAGTTTATTTTCTTTGTAAAATGTGATTTGGTAAGTTGGGGGAATTGTGTCATACACAGCACCCTCTCCGCCGAGCATATCGGAATTATTGCCATAATACTGCTTGCGATAATCATATGCAAATGAGAAGTAATAGCGAATAATGTCGGGCTTATCCGAGGTTATACTAAAGCTGTATGTAGTCATTTCACCGAGTAGTTCACTCTTAGTGGCCGGATGCACCTCTTCATTGCCATCAATACCTACAACATGGAGTGAAATAGAGAGGGGCGGAGGCGATATTTCTATGGATAAATTTACATAAGAACATACCACAGAAGCCCCAAAAGGAGCCCTGTGGTATGAGCTGTGTGAATTGTGAAGTATTTTCATATTAATGCTCCATTCCTTTGCTTCGCAGAGAGGAGTAATATTGTGAAATATTCTGCTCTTATCCTACGAAGCAAAAAAATGACAAGAGCGTCGCTGAACTTTTTTATATTTTACAGTGATTAGCCGAGTAAATTTTTATAAAGCTCATTATACTTTTCAGCCGAGCTCTTCCATTTAAAATCGGCACGCATGGCACTAAGGCAAATATTAAGCCATGCTTTTGGATCGTTTTTATATAGATTAAGTGCGTCTTTAACAGTAAAGAGTAGCTCATGTGCATTATAATTTGCAAAGGAAAAACCATTTCCCTCACCGGTGAATTTGTTATAAGCAGTCACACTATCACGCAAACCACCTGTTTCTCTAACAATCGGCACAGTGCCATATGCCATAGCAATCATCTGCGAAAGACCGCAGGGCTCAAATTTTGAGGGCATAATAAGCATGTCGCCCCCTGCGTAGAACCTATGTGAAAGAGGGGTGTCAAACTTAAGGCATAGAGCTAATTTTTCAGGATATTTTCCCGCAAAATAACTCAAATCATGCTCATATTTTTTATCCCCAGTTCCTAAAAATGCAAATTGCACTTCATTTGTCGAGAGGAGCTCATCAAGGGTGTGAATAATTAGATCAAGTCCCTTTTGCTCGGTAAGCCTGCTCACCATAACAATAAGGGGAATATCTTTATTTTCAGGTAAACCAAGCTCTTTTTGCAAGGCGATTTTGTTGTCAGCTTTTTTAGAAATAGTGGAAATGCCATAGTTTTCGCTTATAAAATCATCTTTGCAAGGAGTATAAACACTATTATCAATACCATTTAAAATTCCTATAAGCCTGCCACTTTTTTCACTGAATATATTCTCTATGTTTTCGCCGAAATAGGGAGTTTTTATCTCTTCTGCGTAGGAGGGGCTCACTGTTGTGAGATAATCACTGTAAAGAAGTGCCCCCTGCATATAATTTAGTGCGCCATTCCTTATTAGCTGATGGGCACAGGTTATTCTGTCAAGCCCTAATAAGTCACCGAGCAATTGAGGGGGGAACACACCTTGGAATTTAAGGTTGTGCACGCTAAATACAGTCTTTATATCCCTATATCCCTCGAGATTTGTATAATCTTCCCTCAAAAAAACTGGGACAAGTGCCGTGTGCCAGTCGTGGCAATGGAGTATATTTGGAAATCCTTTTCCGATTAGCGGTATGCATTCGAGCACAGCCTTTGAAAAGAAAGCCATACGCTCAGCATCA
This sequence comes from uncultured Oscillospiraceae bacterium, assembly GCA_964371155.1. Classification (GTDB taxonomy): domain Bacteria; phylum Bacillota; class Clostridia; order Oscillospirales; family Ruminococcaceae; genus CAYJEQ01. The sequence continues at coordinate 4,804 of CAYJLI010000007.1, forward strand.
TCATCATATCCATAGGGCATTTCCCTTGCGAAATAATGCTCATTGTCTAAAAAGAAATAGGTCACTTTGTTATGTATAAGCTTAAATACACCGCAGTATATATTGCGCCAACTAAGTGGCACGGTAAGGTGTCCAAGATACTGCATAGAAGAGCGATATTCCTCAGCAATGGAGGAAAACTTTGGAAGTATTACCGATACATCAGCACCGCATTTAGACAGAGCAGAGGGCAAGCTTCCACCCACATCGCCAAGACCGCCTGTTTTTATAAAAGGATCGGCCTCTGAAAGTGCAAAAAAGACTTTTATTTTTTGTGGTGAAGTTTTTTTCTCAGTTTTAGTATTTGTATTTTTTTTCATTGACTACCTCTGTATTAGAAATTAAAATATCTCAGATTTTGCCATTATGCAAGGGCTTCCTTCAGTGCCAAAAAGCTTTGTGCCTGCCGAGATTACCACACCCTTGTCACAGATAGCGTTTTCAAGCACTGCACCTGCTTCTACAACACTTCTCTGAAGCAAGATACTGTTTTTTACAACAGCTCCTTTGGCAACCTTTGCACCTCTAAAAAGTATGGAATTTTCCACTGTGCCCTCTATTTCACAACCAGCGGGAACAATCGAATTAACTACATTTGCACTACTTCTATATCTTGTGGGTGGGCTGTCCTGTATTTTGGTGTATATTTTTTGCTCAGCTCTAAAGAGTTCAGAGTTCACCTTTTCATCAAGTAGATCTCTGTTAGCACTCATATAGTCGGAAATCGTATCAATATTCTTAATATAGTTTGTAAATCTTTTTGCATGAATATTCAGCTTGCCAATATTATCGGAAATTGTATCAACAAAATCGACATGTGCCGCCGCAACATACCAGTTTATAATATCTATTAAAAGCTTTCGGTTTATAATTATGCAATCCATAAAATGATTACCCTTACCGATGCATTTATGAGTAATACCTGTTAGATTATTATCTTTATCTAAAACAAGGAAATTTCCCTTGCACTGCTCGCTTTTATCGGTGGATTTATAAAACAAGGTGATATCTCTTTTTTCTTCTATATGCTCATTCATCGCATCTCTAAAATCATAGTTAAACACCTTATTACTGCTCGTCATCACAACTAAATCAGCGTTTGTTCGCTCTAAAGATATGCGATTTTGAATAAGGTCACGCATTAAGAAGCTACCACCTGGGTTTTTCATTCCATATACTGCGCCGGGGAGTATAAAAAGCCCTCCGCTCTTGCGGCTTAGTCCCCACTGCTTACCAGCGCCAACATGGTCCATAATTGAACGATACATAAAAGGCGTGATTAAGCAAACATTGTGTATACCCGAATTGGACATACTCGAAAGAGCAAAGTCCACCATGCGATATCGTCCGCCAAAGGGGAGGGAAGCGAGTGAACGCTGGTCCGTGATACTTCCCAAAGAATCGGAAAAGTTTGCGGAAATAAGTCCCATAGCTCTAACCATAATGTGCCACCTCCGTTAAATTTTCTGACCTAAAAAGGTAGTTGTCACCTATTAGCGTAATTTCTTCATTTTGATAGCTGCCAAGGGTGGAGTTTGCCTTCACCACGGCATGTTCTCCCACTATCGAGCGCACTACAACTGCGCCGACCTCAATTTTGGCGCCGGGAAGTAGAATAGAGTCCTCAACAACAGCACCCTCGCCAACATAAACTTCGGCACTAATTATCGAATTTGTAATATTCCCTAAAACAGTCGAACCATTTGCAACCAAACTATTTTTAACTGTTGCCGTAGGGCCAACATAATGGGGTGGATATATATTTGAATTAGAAAATATCTGCATATCGGAAGAAAAAACATCAAATAATGGCTCTTCAGCTAAAAGCTCCATATTAGTGTTGTAATAGCTCTCAATTGTGCCGACATCCCTCCAATAGCCCTCAAAACGATGTACATAAAGCTTTGCACCTTCATTTAAAAGAGTAGGAATTACATTTTTGCCGAAATCACTTTCAGAGTTTTCGTCGTTGCTGTCTTTGATAAGTGCTTTTCGCAGGATTTCCCAGCTAAAGATATAGATACCCATAGAAGCTAAATTGCTTTCAGGATTTTTGGGCTTTTCACTGAATTTAGTTATTCTGCCATTTTCGTCAGCACTGAGTATTCCAAAGCGGTCAGCTTCTTCGATGGGCACTTCTATTACGGCTATTGTAAGGTCGGCATTTTTTGCTTTATGCTCATTGAGCATTTCATTATAATCCATTTTGTACAGATGATCACCCGATATAATTAGTACATATTCGGGGTCATAATCATTTATAAAATCGATATTTTGAAATATCGCATCGGCTGTGCCTTTATACCATCTGCCACCAACCTCGGTAGCATAGGGGGGCAGTGCATGAACACCACCATCTTCCAAGTCAAGATCCCATGCGGAGCCTGTGCCTATATAGGAGTTAAGGAGCAATGGTTTGTACTGAGTGAGCACACCAACAGTGTCGATTCCTGAATTTGTGCAGTTACTCAGACTAAAGTCAATAATGCGGTATTTACCGCCAAAAGAAACGGCTGGTTTGGCAATTTTTCTGGTGAGTGCACCTAATCGGCTACCCTGTCCACCGGCTAAAAGCATTGCTATGCATTCTTTCTTTTTCATTTAACAGCCTCCTTGTGTTATACGGTGTTGTTTTTTACTTCTGTACTAAATATAAATTTGATTTATAACATAATGTGTGGATTACAGGTGTTACCCTTAATTAAGAGGTGAAATCTATACCCCAGATTTCCTTTGCATACTCTGATATAGTGCGATCACTGGTGAAGTAGCCTGAAGATGCAATGTTTGCAAGAGATTTTTTAGCCCATTCCAATTTGTTTTTATACAAATCATTTACTTCATACCAAGATTGCATATATGAATTGAAATCTCTAAGCACAAGATATTCATCATTAGAATGAAATAGTGTGTCATATATTCCTCTAAAATTATTAGGAGAGCCGAGGAAACCATCTATAAGCTGATGCGTGATTTGGTTAAGAGCGGGATTGGATTTTGCTTCATTATGTGCAAAGTACTCGCCGCTTGTTTTAATTTTGCTAACTTCATCAGCGTTTAGCCCAAATATAAATGTATTATCCGAGCCCGCCATTTCATTAATTTCAACATTTGCCCCATCAAGGGTACCAAGGGTGAGCGCTCCATTAAACATAAATTTCATATTGCCAGTACCGCTCGCCTCAAATCCTGCTGTGGAAATCTGCTCGCTAATATCCGTTGCTGGATAAATAAGTTGAGCCTTACTCACATTGAAATTTTCAATGAAAACAACTTTCAGTGCACCTTTAAGGGATGTATCATTATTTACGATATCTGCAACAGCGTTAATCAGCCTAATAATATCCTTCGCAAAAACATAGCTCTGAGCCGCCTTGCCGGAGAAAATAAATGTATGTGGAACAATTATTTTCATAGGATTTAGCTTAAATTCATTGTATAGTGCCATTATCTTAAATATGTTTAGAAGTTGTCTTTTATAAGCATGTATGCGCTTAACCTGCACATCAAACACAGAATTTGGGTCAACTTCAATTTTATTATGCTTTAAGATATAGTCAGCGAGGCGACATTTATTTTCATATTTAACCTGCATGAGTTTTTCTAAAAATGCAGGGTCATTTTGATATTTTAAAAGTTCTTTCAAAAGTGCAGGGTCTTTAATCCATTCTTCTCCTATTGTCGAAGTGATTAAATCGCTGAGTTTTGGATTTGCTTGCATGAGAAAACGGCGATGGCTTACACCATTTGTTTTGCTGTTGAATTTTTCGGGGTAGATGTCATTAAAATCTTTTAATGTGCGCTCTTTTAATATTTCTGTATGAAGAGCTGCCACACCATTTACCGAATGGCTACCTATAATCGATAAATTTGCCATTTTAACTTGACCATCCCAAAGTACAGCAGTGCTTTTAAGTTTCTCAACCCACTGTTCTCCACCACGATTGAAGTCGGCTTTATAGCGCCTATCAATTTCTTCAATAATCATATAAATTCTTGGAAGAAGTCCTCTAAAGAGAGCAATTGGCCATTTTTCCATTGCTTCGGGTAGTACGGTGTGGTTTGTGTATGAAATGGTCTTTGTGGTAATCGCCCAAGCTTCGTCCCATTTAAGCCCTTCTTGGTCTATCAATATACGCATAAGTTCGGGCACACACATTGCAGGGTGAGTATCATTTGTATGGATTGAAACTCTTTCGTGGAAATTATGGAAATCTCTGCCGAATTTCTTCGTATAATCTCTGATAATAGAGCCTATACCTGCTGCAACAAGCAGATATTCCTGCTTTAGCCTAAGTGCTCTGCCAGCTTCGGTGCTGTCATTAGGGTAGAGGATATATGTAAGTGCCTTGCAGTTATTTCTATGTCTAACAGCATTGCTGTATTCGCCACGATTAAATGCCTCTAAATCGAATCTGTCATCGGTAGTTTCTGCCGACCACAGCCTTAAATTATTCACTGTTTCACCGGTATAACCAACAATCGGCACATCATATGGCACCGCTTTAACAACATCATCGGTTATATGATCATACTTCCAATGCCCGTCAATATATTTTCCCTCAACAGTGCCCCCGAATTTTACCACAACGGAGCTTTCAGATTTTCTGCGCTCCCAAGGATATCCGTCAATTGCCCAGTTATCAGGAACTTCTATCTGCATACCGTCTTTAATTTTTTGCTCAAAGAGTCCAAATTTATAACGAAGTCCCGTACCATGACCTTCTATTCCTAAAAATGCCATTGAATCGAGGAAACAGGCAGCAAGTCTTCCAAGACCTCCATTGCCAAGACCTGGGTCACGCTCATATTCCAAAAGCTCGTCTAAATTTTCACCAATGGATGCAAGTCCATCATCCACGAGCTCCCTTATTCCCAAATTGATTAAATAGTTGTCAAGCAGTCTACCAATGAGAAATTCCATTGAGAAATAGTACACTGTTTTTTGCTTGTTTTCAAAATATTGCTTATTTGTATCCGTTTTCTGTCTCGCTATTCTGCCCGAAAGTAAATTAACTAAAATTACATACTTTTCAAGTCCCGTCGCCTCTTCAAAAGGCTTCCCCAAAACGGTTTCAAATTTGGATTTATAAGCCCTTACAAATGAACTCTCCTTACTAAACATAAAACCCTCCCAATATCCATTTATTTTGATGTACTCTTTTTAGCACGAGTTTTTTTAAGAATAACCCCACCAAGTGGTGGAAGTGTGATATTAACTGAATAATTATTTCCATGCATTGGAATTTTTTCAGCCTTTATCGCCTTAGGATTTATCTTTCCGCTTCCGCCGAAAGAAATTTCATCGCTGTTAAATATCTCCTTGTATTTACCGTCGGTGGGCACACCTATGCGATAGTCAAAATAACAATTTGGCTGAAAATTTAAAACAACTATTACCTCTTCATCCTTGCTCTTTCGCTTGTATATCAGAACTCCTTGAGAATTGTTATCCGCTTCTTGCCACTCAAATCCTTCATGGCTGTAATTAATCTCCCAAAGTGTTTTTTCCTTTAGGTATAGCTTATTGAGAGACTTAACACATTCATTATACTGACGATGTTTATCATATTCAGTAAGTTGCCATTCTATGCCTTCATAATACCTCCACTCGATAAATTGCGCTATTTCATTTCCCATAAAATTAAGTTTTGCACCTGTATGAGTCATCTGATATAGATAGAGTAGGCGCATATTTGCAAACTGCCTCCAGTAATCCCCAGGCATTCTGTCAATAAGCGATTTCTTACCATGTACAACTTCGTCATGTGAAAGAGAAAGTATGAAATTTTCATTATATGCATACATTGTCGAGAATGTCAGTAAATTGTGATGGTGGGGTCTGTAAGGGAAATCGAGTGAAAAGTACTCAAGCGTATCATTCATCCATCCCATATCCCATTTGTAATGAAATCCAAGTCCTCCTTCATGGGGTGGGTAAGTAACAAGCGGTAGTGCAGTACTTTCCTCAGCCATCGACATACTCCCAGGATATAAAAGTGCAAGCTTTTGATTTAGTTGCGATAGGAAAGAGAGCGCCTCAAGGTCTTTATTTCCACCGAGGGGATTGTATTTGTGCTTGCTTTCATCCTCAATGCCATAATTTAGATATACCATACTGGTAACACCGTCTATGCGTATGCCATCAATGTGGAATATATCAAACCAATACATTGCACTGCTAAAAAGAAAACTCCTCACTTCGCCTCTACCAAAATCGAATTTATAGGTACCCCATTCATGATGCTTATCATTTTCGTAGAGCATTTCACCATTAAAATTTGCAAGACCATGAGCGTCGGGGCAAAAATGCCCTGGAACCCAATCAAAAATCACGCCGATACCCTTAGAATGGCAAGAGTCTATAAAATACTTTAAATCGTCAGGTGTGCCATAACGGGAGGTGGGGGAGAAATACCCTGTGACCTGATATCCCCATGAGCCATCAAAAGGATGCTCCATCAGTGGCATAATTTCAATATGGGTATATCCCATTTCTAAAACATAGGGAAGAAGTGTATCCGCAAGCTCACGATATGTATAGAAATCTTTTGCATCTGTATGGACTGAGTGATTAATGAGCTTTTGCTTCCATGAGCCAAGGTGAACTTCGTATATATTGAGCGGTTTCTTAAAATGGTCAGTTTTAGCTCTTTTTTTCATCCACTTTTCATCGTGCCAGACATAATTTTCATTTGAAAATACCCTTGAAGCGGTAGCAGGACGTACTTCGGAATAATATGCATATGGGTCTGCCTTATAGAACAAATTTCCATTTTCAGCTTCGATAAGAAATTTATAATTAGCCCCTTCACATACGCCAGCTATAAAAATACTCCAAATACCGGAGGAAATGTGCTGCATATAATGCTCGTCACCCTGCCAATTATTGAAATCTCCTACCACTCTCACAGAGCGTACAAAAGGAGCCCACACGACAAAATTGACGCCATCAAGTCCGTCAAAATTAGCCATATGAGCTCCTAAAAAATCATAACAGCGAATATTTTGACCACTTAGAAAATCAGAAATAGATTGTTCGCTAAATCTGTGGGGATACATCATGGTATACACCTCACTTAATAGTATGATTATTTACACTTCTAATATATATTATAAAACACGAGAATCACACAACATATATACTTTATGTATAATGTGTGTAAAGTAGAACAGCAACCTTGAAATTACATAAAGTAACCATTTAGTTGATATCAAAAAACACTTACTGGTATTTAATAACATTTTACCAAATTAAAGTAAAAAACACAAGTGATTTAGCTAAAATCAGCAGCTATATGTATATGCCAAACATTTAATAGTAAAATTTGTAAATAGTCACAATCAATTTTGCTTTTTGTGAGAAAATAATCAAATCTGCATCACATATCAAATTATGTCATACAGATTTTTTAAGTTTTTTTATAAGAATTGAGATATTGTAATTCCCTCCTGTTGTCGTCAGGAGGGAATACGGATTGCAGAGGGAGTCTGCAATCCGGCAGATTTATGAGAAAAGATGAAAGACAAGGAGCCAAACTTTAAAATAAGCGAATAATACAGTGGTATATGAGCAAAATTTGAAAGTTTAAAGCGACACAGTAAGCAAAATTCAAAGAATTTTGAGGTTTCACTTTTCTCATATATCTAAATTCCCTCCTGCTGTCGTCAGGAGGGAATAGTTGTAGTATTAATAAATAATGCTATTAAATAAAATACGAAAATGACATTTGATTATACGCTTGCTTTTTTACCTAAAACTAATTTGATTATCTCAACGATGATAAGCGGTGAGAAAGCAAGAAGTGCAACCAATCCCCAATGCATTCCTGAGAGAGGTACAATTTCAAATATTTCTGCTAAGAACGGTACAAAGTATATAAGCATAACAATTACAAATGAGCCAATAAAGGCTTTATTCATTGATGAATTTGAAAAAACGCCGATTTTAAATACTGAATGAGTACTGCGGCAGTTATATGCATTTGTCAGCTGGGATAGCGCTAAAACTAAAAATGCCATAGTCATGCCAACTTCTCTTGAAGCAGGGAAGAGGGGAGAAAGCTCAACAAAACTACCTATATAATAACCTGTAAGTGTAATAATCCCCACCATAAATCCATATAAGCCGATTATAAAACCAAGTCCATTTGCAAATATTCCTTGATTTTTTGGAATGGGTAATTTTTTCATAATATCATCATCGACTCTTTCCATTCCAAGTGCAAGTGCAGGGAGAGCATCGGTAATTACATTTACAAGTAGTAGATGTATTGCAAGCAAAGGAGAGCCCCAACCAAAAATCATGGCAAAAAATACTGTTACAACTTCGCCAAGATTTGAACCGAGTAAAAACTGTATTGTCTTAGTGATATTTGAAAAAATTCCTCTGCCCGAGCGCACAGCTTCAACTATTGTGGAGAAATTATCATCGGTGAGCACCATGTCTGCTGCTCCTTTTGCCACATCGGTGCCAGTAATACCCATTGCACAGCCGATATCCGCAGCTTTAAGTGCTGGGGCATCATTTACGCCATCACCCGTCATTGCAACAACTGCACCATGCTTTTGCCATGCTTTTACAATGCGGATTTTATCTTCGGGAGATACCCTTGCATACACCCTGTAATCTTCAATGTTCTTAATTAATTCTTCTTCACTCATAAGGCTGAGCTCGTGTCCTGTGATTGCTTTATCATTTTCAGAAAGTATGCCAATTTCCTTTGCGATAGCGGTCGCAGTCATAATATGGTCACCCGTTATCATAACGGTTTTAATACCCGCTTCTTTACAAACTGCTACTGCTTGCTTAGACTCCTCACGAGGTGGGTCAATCATCCCGATTAAGCCTAAAAATGTAAGCCCATTCTCGAGATTTTCGGAAGTTGTTTCACTCGGGCATTCTGAAATCTCTTTGTAAGCAACAGCAAGTACCCTCATAGCTTTTTCAGCCATGGTATTATTCACTCTATCGGCTGCTGCAACATCCGCACCTACACAACGCTTTAAAAGGACATCATATCCACCCTTAACCGCAACAATAATCTTTCCATCCATCCTATGCACTGTGCTCATAAGCTTTCTGTCTGAGTCGAATGGGATTTCGGCAATTCTTTCATACTCGCCATCAAGTGCAGACTTTTCCATTCCAATTTCTAAAGCGGCGGCAACTATTGCAGTTTCGGTGGGATCTCCTATATGATGAATTTCTTCACCTTCTTTTACAAGCTGGCCATCATTGCAGAGTGTACCAAAACGAATTACATCACTTGAAGTTTTAGGCATTTCGTTATTTATTGGAGCAATTTCCTCGCCAACCGACCACACTGATTGAACAGTCATTCTATTCTGAGTGAGGGTGCCAGTTTTATCCGAGCATATCACAGAGGCACTGCCAAGTGTTTCAACAGCGGGAAGCCGTCTGATAATCGCATTCTTTTTAACCATATTCTGTACACCAATGGCAAGCACTACTGTAACCACAGCGGTTAAACCCTCGGGTATTGAAGCGACTGCGAGGGATACTGAGGTCATGAACATCTCCATTGCAGGTATATTTTGAAGCATACCGACTGCAAATATAACAGTACATATCAGTACCGCTAAGATGCCTAAATATTTACCGAGCTGATTTAGTTTTTGTTGCAGTGGGGTAGTTTCGCCGAGCTCATTGTCAAGAAGCTCCGCTATTTTACCCATTTCGGTTTTCATACCGGTGGAAGTTATTATAATTTTTGCACGACCATAGGTTACACTACAGCCTGAATACACCATATTAAGTCTGTCGCCTATGCCTGCATTTTCACTTACTATCGCATCCGCATCTTTTTCCACGGGGACACTCTCTCCAGTTAGAGCGGACTCTTCGCATTTCAAGCTTGCTGATTCTATTATACGACCATCCGCAGGAATGAAATCGCCTGCTTCAAGCAGTACAATGTCACCGACTACGATTTTAGAAGAAGGTATCTCGGACACGATATTATCTCTAATCACCTTAGCAGTGGGAGCACTCATATCCTTTAGCGCATCGAGTGCCTTTTCCGCCTTGCTCTCCTGTTGCACACCTAAAATTGCATTTAGTATAACAATGGCAAGGATGATTATCGAGTCTATAAATTCGCCCTCTGGCTCGGTAAGAGCAACTAAAAATGATATTGCTGCCGCCAAAAGCAAAATTATTACCATATAATCTTTTAGCTGGTCAAAGAATTTCTGAATTATCGAGCGTGGCTTCTTACCTTGTAGTATATTTTCACCATTAGCTAAGAGCAATTCCTCAGCCTTTGAAGCTGTGTGACCGCTTTCTTCAGTGACATTATACTTTGAAAGCAATTCTCCTATTGAAATAATAAAATCAGGCATAATAAACTCCTTTTAAGTTTTATGGCAGTGATAAGTTAAGATGAATTAAATATCATAAGTAGTTAAGGGTAGCATATATAATCTCCATATAATTTTTACAGTATGTGTTAGAATTACTGGTGCACCCAAAGGTGTGCTACTTAAATTTCTTTTAAAAGTAGTATTTCATATTAAATTAACAAAAGCCAATTATAATCATTCTAAAGTGAAATTTTCCATTAAAGATATTATATACTAAAAAGATTAATTTTCAACCAAAAAATGCAATTATTGTAAAAAAGACGATGAAAATGATTAACTAAAAAAACCTTTCCCACCGCCAAAGACGATGGGAAAGATAAAATTAGTTAAATCTTTGAAAATGAAATCATCTGAATTAAGATTCGGTATATATAGCATAACTGCTATTATTTGACGCCTTAGTATCGGAAAGAGCAAGTACTGCTTTTTCGTAGAGAGCATCAAAGCCATCTCCACTTTCTGGATAGAGTGCAATGCCGACAGTCGCTTTAATATCTATACTCACATTATCTTTTTGATATGTTTTACTGAGCGAATCGCAAAGCTCTAAAGCTTTTTTCTCAACAAAATCAAGCGTTTTATAGTTGCCAATAAATATATAGAATCGGTCAATGTCTATTCTACCAATAATATCGGAGCTTCTAAACATTGCCCTTAAAATGTCGCCCACATCCTTCAAACAATCCCTTGCAAAATCATTATCAAATGTGCCAATAAGCTTTTCCCAATTACTTAGCTCAACAACATAAAATGCGCCTGTGTTGTTTTCTGGGGTGGAAATTCTTAGATAGTTGTGAATATATCTGTCCGTTGCATGCTTATCATAAATGTTCGTTGATGGGTAGGATTCAGATTTAATCTTTAAAATATCTATCTCAAGTTTATGAGCCTGTGCTTCAGAGAGCTTACCCACTGTGCGGTATCCGTTTTTACTATCGTTAAAAATTGTTTGGCAGCTAAATATATACCAAGCAAGCTCACCCGTGCTTAAAGTAATACAAAATTCTCCATCGAGTACTGCCGAAGAAGGAGCGGAAGCATAGCTCTTTTGTATTAGATTTATGAAAGCAGGGAAGAGGGTTTGCCCTATTTCTGAATCTGTAAATTTTTCAATAGTATAAGGAATATTCAATTTCTCCGCAAAATCTCTCGAAAACCTTATTGTGCCACTATCTACATCATAGTCGAAAAAGACACTGTTTGTAAGTGAGGCAATTATAGAATTAAAACTGCGTTCTTTTTGAAGATTATCATTCATTTCAACATATGAATTTATATCAACAATTGAAAAATACAGTCTGGGTTGTCCCATCTCGCTTATTGCCATACCACCACTGAGCTGTACCGTAATATAACCATTTTGCTTAGTGGCAACTCTACAAACATGTTCAACCTTTGCACCGGGATTTTTTTGTATTTTATCAGCAAAATACTTTGTAATAATTTCCCTGTCATCGGGATGTATTAAATTTGTGCTTGTGTTATTATAAATGTCTCGAATCTCTTCACGACTGTATCCTAAAATATCAAAATATCGATCATTTGCTTCTTCTATTGTGAAATTTTCGTTGGCATGTACAATAACAATTCCGCACGGCACAAAAGTGTTGGCATACTTAGCATCATTGATGCTGCCAATTAAAGGCATGGTATCAGTGCTAACTTGCTTTAATAGCATATCTCTGTATTTGTTTTCAAATTCTGTTATTGGCATAGGTTTAGCATGCACATACCCCTGTACAGCATCACAATTCATACTCCTAAGCATCTCAACCTGTTCAGGAGATTCAATGCCTTCTGCCACAACATACATACCAAGATTATGGGACATCTTTACGATACTATCAATAAGCATATCGTCACGCCTTGCATTTTTTCCGCCAACGAAAAAGCTTCTATCCATTTTCAGCGTATCAACATGCAGATTTTTAAGCATAGCAAGGGAGGAATATCCAGCCCCGAAATCATCTATGGAAATCTTAAATCCGCTATTGTGCAGCTCGGTAAAGAGTTGCTCAATTTCGTAATCACCCTCAATGGTGGCTGACTCGGTAAGCTCAATTTCTATATACTCATGTGGCACAAGATATTTATCTGCAATAGCAATAATACCATCTAAGAAAAAGGGATTATGCAGATTAAGTCTTGAGCAATTCACGGATATTGTAAGTGCACCAAATCCACTGTCAATCCAGTGTCTCAATGTTTTGCATACACTTTCAAGAATGTATCTGTCAAGCTCTACTATAAAACCATTTGTTTCAAATAAAGGTATAAAATCACTTGGGAAGACCATGGAACCATCTGGTTTTATCCAGCGCACAAGCGCTTCTGCACCTACTAATTTATCATCCGAAGTGCTAAATTTAGGCTGTAGAAAAACTTTAAACTCCTCATTTAAAAGTGCAGTTTTTTGATTATTGGTAATTTGAGCTTCTATTCGAAGATTTTCTTCAAATGTATCATCATAATCACAAAATGATTCGCCTTTGCTCGATTTAACTCTTGCAAGAGCAAGATGAACACGGCTGAAAATCTCATCCACATTTGTTTCACCCTGTGCGATATTGTATCTGGCTACTTTAAATGTACCGGCATAATCTGTTAGCTCAGGTATTACTAAGTCATAAAAATTATGAATACTCATGCCCAAACTGTCCACATCATCAAGGAAAGGCCTTTGCGCAAACATGGCAAATTTATCATCACCAACTCTGGCGGCAATGAGTGTGGGTTCATGAAGACTTTCGGCAAATAGCTTAACGGATTTTAAAACACGGTCACCTGTCTCATATCCAAACATCTGATTAATCGCTTTAAAATTATCAATATCAAATATAAGCATGGAATAAGAATTCATTTTATTTTTTTCTAAAACAGAAGCTACATCGAATTTAAATTTTGTAACATTGGGAAGCTGTGTAAGTGGGTCAAAATACGCCGCTTTAACTAATTGTTTTCTCGATTGGTGCTGTTTGTACGAAACATAAATTACAAGAAAAATCACGAGCCAATACACTGCATCGCTAATTATTTCAAATTGTTTGGAAGCAATCATAAGCCCATTGCTGAGCGATTCAACTTGGGCATTCATCGCAAGAGTCCATTTAGTCATAGCTATTGGATAATAAACCATCACTTTGTCTATACCAAAATGATCATAATGAAAACCACCGCTAATACTACTACTTATGTCACTCGCCGCTTCTGCCACATTTTCGGCTCCCATTGTATTTATATCATCTTCGGATATTGTATCTATGCCAACATGATCTTCACTTGTTGAAATCAATAGATTTAAATTGTTGTCAACTACGAATATATCGCAGGCATTGCGAAGATCCTTATCGATTGATTCAACGAAATTTTCTATTGAGGTTTGGGCAAACAAGACAGCCACAACCTCACCATTTTTAATAATGGGAGTTGAAATATCAAATAAAATTGCACTGTTATCGGATGATAGTGTAGGTTCGCTAACAAAATAATCATTTTCAAGTGCATTAACGAATGTGTCGTTAGCAGAAAAGTCAGCAGTAGAATTATTAGAAGAAATACCTCTACCATCTAAATTAATATAATATACTACATCAAATTCATCTGTTTGTGACTGATAATCTAAAAATTCTGCAATATTATTTTCGTCAATATCATATCTAACAATATATTCTGCGAGTAGTGAAAGAGAGCTATAAGCTTGCTCTAATTTATTTTCAAATTGGATTTCTGATTGCAATCCTATTTGCTGCATTTCATCAATGGTTGAGCTAATGATAGCATCATCAGTAACACTTTTTCCCCAATTTATCAGTGTTCCCATAAATGTTATGGATACTATTACAACAATAGTTGAAAGCATTTTTGAAGTCATACTTTGAGATTTCATTCATCCACCTCCTAATCGAGTAGATTTCCAATAAAAATATAGAAATTATAATGATTAAAAATTATAAGTGAAAACTATACTATATAATTAATATAATTATACAATATTTTTTAATTAAATTCAACAAATTACTTTTAATTATATACTTGCTAAAAAAGAGTTAATAAAACTTAAATTATTATAAAAAAAGAACAAATTTAGTAACAAAATCTTATCATAGAATAATATTTGTGTCAACTATATGCAAACTAATCAACCAATAGAAATCTAATTAAAGTTATACTATTTTTAAGTAAAAGAAAGAATGTATTTAGATTTATATTACAACATGTAACATTTAGTGTTATGTATTTTACTTGGGGGCAATCAATGTCAATAACTTAAAGTAATTCCACTCTCCGTAGCCGAGAGGATTATACAAAAATTCTTACTACTGAAATTGTTGACACTACTAAGCTAATACTAATACTAAAAGTATGAGGGGTGTGTTTATGGTCGATTTAGGTGAGAAAGTGAGATTTCTGAGGAAAAAAAGTAATTTAACTCAGTCACAGCTTGCTGAGATTATTGGTGTGACGAAGAGTATGGTATCGTCATATGAAACATCTATTCGTTTGCCAAGTTATGATGTTTTAATAAAACTGGCATATACATTTAAAGTCACGACTGATTATTTGTTGGGAATTGATAAAAGAGATACTATTGATATGCTTGGACTATCTGAAAAGCAAAAACAAGCACTATACAATTTGATCGAAGTATTTATGGAATAAAAGAATACCAAATAAATGCTTTACTTATTTTAAAAAATATGTATTTAAAAATTCCTCACAGTAATGTGAAGGATTTTTGATACATCCACGAATAAAAAGCAAGCAGAAAAATCTGCTTGCTTTTTTGTTAGGTGTGTTTATTTATGATATCTTAATCGCGAGCGCTGTGTTTGGACAAAAAAGAAAATCTCAACACGCAAAATACGTGTCGAGGTTCTCGACTGGTGGAGACGATCGGACTCCTATCCACGCACCTCAAAACAGTCCACTGGACTGT